>NZ_JBIUCI010000005.1:0-696846 GCF_044593635.1 Streptomyces sp. NPDC051913
CACCGAACGCGGCGATCGCCGGGTGGGCGTCGGTGACGAGTTCCTGGTAGTGGTCCTTGTTGTTGAGGGCGAGGTCGACGGCCTCGATCGGCCCCATCTTGGCGCTGATCGCGACGATGACGACCGGGAAGACCAGTCGCATGCCGAACACGGCGATGAGGACACCGACGGTGAGGAAGATCTTCTGCCAGAAGGCATTCATCTTCTTCAGGATCCCGGCGTTGACCACCGCGTTGTCGAAGGACAGCGAGATCTCCAGGACCGAGAGGATCGCGACGATGCCGAAGGCCTCCCACCCCCCGTAGAAGACCGCTGCGACGAGGCCGAGCGCGGTGATCGCGAACGACCAGCCGAAGGTTTTCAGAACCACTGGCTACCCAATCCTTGTGTACGGGTCTCCCCCGCGCCGTACTCGGCTTTACGAAGACTTTGAAGCCGAAGTCTAGTCCCGAGCCCTTCGCCGCCCACCAGGGACCGGCTTTTGCTCATAACGCGTTATGAGACCTTGTCCCGGCGGGTCAGGAGACGTGGACCCCGAAGTCCAGGGCGATGCCCCTGAGTCCGGACGCGTACCCCTGTCCGACCGCGCGGAACTTCCACTCGCCGCCGTAGCGGTAGACCTCGCCGAAGATCATCGCGGTCTCGGTGGAGGCGTCCTCGGAGAGGTCGTAGCGGGCGAGTTCCTGGCCGTCGGCCTGGTTCACCACGCGGATGAACGCGTTGCTGACCTGGCCGAAGGTCTGGCCGCGGTTGTCCGCGTCGTGGATCGAGACCGGGAAGACGATCTTGTCGCACTGGGCCGGCACCTTGGAGAGGTCGATCAGGATCGACTCGTCGTCGCCCTCGCCCTCACCGGTGAGGTTGTCGCCGGTGTGCTCCACCGAGCCGTCGGGGCTCTTGAGCTGGTTGTAGAAGATGAACCACTCGTCGCCCATGACCCGTCCACCGGCGCAGATCAGCGCACTGGCGTCGAGGTCGAAGTCGGCTCCGGTGGTGGAGCGTGCGTCCCAGCCGAGCCCGATCATCACCTGAGTGAGGTTGGGTGCGGCCTTGGACAGGGAGACGTTGCCCCCCTTGGCGAGCGTGACGCCCATGATGTGGTCCCTCCCCGTGTGCTGCTGTTTCTCTGGTGGTCCTGCGCGTCCGGCGCCGCACGTAAACCGTGCGGCGCCGGACGATGAGACCTTGTGACGTGTCTCAAACGTTGACGCCGAAGTCCTGCGCGATGCCGCGCAGGCCCGAGGCGTAGCCCTGGCCGATGGCGCGGAACTTCCACTCCGCGCCGTGCCGGTACAGCTCACCGAAGACCATGGCGGTCTCGGTGGAGGCGTCCTCGGAGAGGTCGTAGCGGGCGATCTCGGCCTCGCCCGCCTGGTTCACGACGCGGATGAACGCGTTGCGGACCTGGCCGAAGGACTGCTGGCGGTTCTCGGCGTCGTAGATCGAGACCGGGAACACGATCTTCTCGATGTCGGCCGGGACGGCCGCGAGGTTGACCTTGATCTGCTCGTCGTCGCCCTCGCCCTCACCGGTGATGTTGTCGCCGGTGTGCTCGACCGAGCCGTCGGGGCTCTTGAGGTTGTTGAAGAAGACGAAGTTGGCGTCGCTGCTGACCTTGCCGGAGTTGTTCAGCAGCAGTGCGCTGGCGTCCAGGTCGAAGTCGGTACCGGTCGTGGTGCGGACGTCCCAGCCCAGACCGATGATGACCGCGGTCAGGCCGGGGGCCTCCTTGGTCAGCGATACGTTGCCGCCCTTGCTGAGGCTGACTCCCACGAGTCCTCCATTGGTGTCCAGGGGCGGGGAGCCCCGCCATGCGTTTGATACCGGATCAACGAGTCGATCCTAGTGACGGGTTCCCGCCCTACGCAGGGCTTGGGACCCAACAATCACAGGGTGTCCCGACTCAGATGGCGTCGAGGGCCTTCACGTACTCGTTCAGGTCACGGGCGTCGGGCAGCGCGTTGACGACGGTCCAGCGGACCACGCCCTCCTTGTCGATGACGAAGGTGCCGCGCACCGCGCAGCCCTTGTCCTCGGCGAAGACGCCGTAGGCGCGGGAGACCTCGCCGTGCGGCCAGAAGTCGCTCAGCAGCGGGTATTCGAGGCCCTCCTGCTCGGCGAAGACGCGCAGGGTGTGGATGGAGTCGTTGGAGACGGCGAGGAGCTGGGTGTCGCGGTCGGAGAACTGCGGCAGGTTGTCGCGCAGCTCGCAGAGCTCGCCGGTGCACACCCCGGTGAAGGCGAAGGGGTAGAAGAGCAGGACGACGTTCTTGCTGCCACGGAAGTCCGACAGCTTCACGGACCTGCCGTGGTTGTCCTTGAGCTCGAAGTCGGGGGCCTTTTCGCCGACCTGGATGGCCATCGTCGTGAATCCCTTTCGGATGGGACTGTTCGGGTGACACCCACCCTACGCAGTGATCACGACAGACTGACGGACGGGCTGAGCACGACGCGCGGCTCAGCCCGTCCGGGGCTAGCGGATGGAGGTCACCGCTTCGACTTGGCGCCCTTCGGCGTCACCAGACGGCTGCCGCTCCAGTCCTTGCCGACGCTGACGCTCTTGGAGGCCGAGAGCCCCGCCGTCGTCGCGGCTTCGGAGATGTCGCTGGGCTCGACGTAGCCGTCACGGCCGGTCTTCGGCGTCAGCAGCAGGATCGAGCCGCCCTCCTCGATGTACGTGGTGGCGTCCACCAGTACGTCGGTGAGGTCGCCGTCGTCATCGCGGAACCACAGCACCACGGCGTCTGCGACGTCGTCGTACTCCTCGTCCATCAGCTCACCGCCGATGACTTCCTCAATGGCCTCGCGGAGCTCCTGGTCGACGTCGTCGTCGTAGCCGATCTCCTGGACCACCTGCTCGGGCTGGAACCCCAGCCTTGCGGCAGGGTTCGTCCGCTCCTCCGCGTGGTCCGCGGTCGCGCTCACGGGTTGCCTCCTGATCATGTCTTAGGGAATGACTCAGCCACGCGCGTGCGCGAAGCATTGGCCGTAGTCCACACGGGCGGGACGGATCGCGCAAGTACCCGGCCGTTCAGACCGCCGAAACGGTGACGTTCCTGGCCGTGTCACCGCAACTCCAGGCACGCCATTCCGCCCATAAGTGACCTACACCACACCTTTCTGCCCCCTTTGTGTGGTTGTGAACCAGGAGGACACTCGAGAGTGCAGTCGCAGCAGTTTCGTTACCTCGCGGTAGAGATGACGTTTCGCGCCCCGAGGTACACGATGGGGGGCGGTGCAGACATACAGAAATACGGCCCTCTGACAGGTAAGGAACAGCGTGGCTTCCGGATCCGATCGCAACCCGATCATCATTGGCGGCCTTCCGAGTCAGGTTCCTGACTTCGATCCCGAGGAAACCCAGGAGTGGCTCGACTCCCTCGACGCCGCCGTCGACGAGCGCGGCCGGGAGCGGGCCCGCTATCTGATGCTGCGGCTGATCGAGCGAGCCCGCGAGAAGCGCGTGGCCGTGCCCGAGATGCGCAGCACGGACTACGTCAACACGATCGCCACCAAGGACGAGCCGTTCTTCCCGGGCAACGAGGAGATCGAGCGGAAGGTCCTGAACGCCACCCGCTGGAACGCCGCGGTCATGGTCTCCCGCGCCCAGCGGCCCGGCATCGGGGTCGGCGGCCACATCGCCACCTTCGCCTCCTCGGCCTCGCTGTACGACGTGGGCTTCAACCACTTCTTCCGCGGCAAGGACGAGGGCGACGGCGGCGACCAGGTCTTCTTCCAGGGCCACGCCTCCCCGGGCATCTACGCCCGCGCGTTCCTCCTCGACCGGCTCAGCGAGCAGAACCTCGACGCGTTCCGCCAGGAGAAGTCGAAGGCGCCGTACGGCCTCTCCAGCTACCCGCACCCGCGGCTCATGCCGGACTTCTGGGAGTTCCCGACCGTGTCGATGGGCCTCGGCCCGATCGGCGCGATCTACCAGGCGCGGATGAACCGCTACATGCACGCGCGCGGGATCGCCGACACCTCGAAGTCGCATGTGTGGGCGTTCCTCGGCGACGGCGAGATGGACGAGCCGGAGTCGCTCGGCCAGCTGACCATCGCCGCCCGTGAGGGCCTCGACAACCTGACCTTCGTCGTCAACTGCAACCTCCAGCGCCTGGACGGCCCGGTGCGCGGCAACGGCAAGGTCATCCAGGAGCTGGAGTCGGTCTTCCGCGGCGCCGGCTGGAACGTCGTCAAGCTGGTCTGGGACCGCTCCTGGGACCCGCTGCTGGCCCAGGACCGCGACGGGGTGCTGGTCAACCGGATGAACACCACGCCGGACGGCCAGTACCAGACGTACGCGACCGAGTCCGGCGCGTACATCCGCGAGCACTTCTTCGGTGACGACCACCGGCTGCGGGCGATGGTCGAGAACATGAGCGACGACCAGATCCTGCATCTGGGGCGTGGTGGTCACGACCACAAGAAGATCTTCGCGGCGTTCGCGGCGGCCAAGGCGCACAAGGGCCAGCCGACGGTGATCCTCGCCAAGACGGTCAAGGGCTGGACGCTGGGCCCGAACTTCGAGGGCCGCAACGCGACCCACCAGATGAAGAAGCTGACGGTCGACGACCTCAAGGGCTTCCGCGACCGGCTGCACATCCCGATCACCGACCAGGAGCTGGAGTCCGGCGCCCCGCCGTACTACCACCCGGGCCGGAACTCGGAAGAGATCCAGTACATGCACGACCGCCGCAAGAGCCTCGGCGGTTACGTCCCCACGCGCGTGGTGCGGGCCAAGCCGCTCGCGCTGCCGGACGACAAGACGTACGCGACCGTGAAGAAGGGTTCCGGTCAGCAGTCCATCGCCACCACCATGGCGTTTGTACGACTGCTCAAGGACGTCATGCGGGACAAGGAACTCGGCAAGCGGTTCGTGCTGATCGCGCCGGACGAGTACCGCACCTTCGGCATGGACTCGTTCTTCCCGAGTGCGAAGATCTACAACCCGCTCGGCCAGCAGTACGAGTCGGTGGACCGTGATCTGCTCCTGGCCTACAAGGAGTCGCCGACCGGTCAGATGCTGCACGACGGCATCTCGGAGGCGGGCTGCACGGCCTCGCTGATCGCGGCGGGTTCGGCGTACGCCACGCACGGCGAGCCGCTCATCCCGGTCTACGTCTTCTACTCGATGTTCGGTTTCCAGCGCACCGGCGACCAGTTCTGGCAGATGGCCGACCAGTTGGCGCGCGGTTTCGTCCTGGGCGCGACCGCGGGACGTACGACGCTGACCGGTGAGGGTCTTCAGCACGCGGACGGCCACTCGCAGCTGCTCGCCTCCACCAACCCGGGCTGTGTCGCGTACGACCCGGCGTACGGGTTCGAGATCGCGCACATCGTGCAGGACGGTCTGCGCCGGATGTACGGTCCGCAGGCCGAGGACGTCTTCTACTACCTCACCGTCTACAACGAGCCGATCCGGCACCCGGCCGAGCCGGAGAACGTCGACGTCGAGGGCATCCTGAAGGGCATCCACCGCTTCAGCGAGGGCACTTCGGGCTCCATCCCGGCGCAGATCATGGCGTCCGGTGTCGCGGTGCCGTGGGCGGTCGAGGCGCAGCAGATCCTCGCCGAGGAGTGGAACGTCAGGGCGGACGTCTGGTCGGCGACCTCCTGGAACGAGCTGCGGCGCGAGGCGGTCGACGTCGAGCGGCACAACCTGCTGCACCCCGAGGAGGAGCAGCGCGTGCCGTACGTGACGCAGAAGCTGTCGGGTGCGCAGGGGCCGTTCGTGGCCGTGTCCGACTGGATGCGGGCGGTGCCGGACCAGATCGCGCGCTGGGTGCCGGGCACGTACCAGTCGCTGGGCGCGGACGGGTTCGGTTTCGCGGACACCCGGGGCGCGGCCCGCCGCTTCTTCCACATCGACGCGCAGTCGATCGTGCTGGGCGTGCTGACCGAGCTGGCGAGGGAGGGCAAGGTCGACCGGTCGGCGCTGAAGCAGGCGATCGACCGCTACCAGCTCCTCGACGTCTCGGCGGCGGACCCGGGGGCGGCGGGCGGCGACGCGTAGCGCTGCCGTTGCGCGCTGATGCACCTGTGCGCTGAAGGGCGGTGGGGCCTCACGGCTCCACCGCCCTTACTGCTTCTTTACGATGCGGTCATGAAGGAACCTTCGGCGCAGGACCGCTGGGAACACCTGACCCAGCGGCCTCTGATGGCGCTCGCGGTGCTGTTCGCCGTCGCCTATGCCGTGCCGATCGTCGACGACTCGGCCGGCCATGAGGTGGCGGCCCTGTGCACGGGCGTCGAGTGGGTGGTGTGGGCGGCGTTCGCCGTCGACTACGTCGTACGGCTGTCGGTCGCGCGGGACCGGCGGGAGTTCGTACGGCGGCACTGGCTCGACCTGGGGGCGGTGGTGCTGCCGCTCCTCCAGCCGCTGCGGTTGCTGCGGCTCGTCGCCACGCTGCTGCTGGTGCAGCGCAGGGCTCGGATGGCCTCGCAGATCCGGCTGACGACGTATGTCGCGGGGGCGGTGGTGGGGCTGCTGATGTTCGGCTCCCTGGCGGTCCTCTCGGTGGAGCGGGACTCACCGAACGGGAACATCCGGACGCTGGGTGACGCGGTGTGGTGGTCGTTCACGACGATGACGACCGTGGGGTACGGCGACCACGCCCCGACCACCGGCCTGGGCCGTGTGATCGCGGTCGGCCTGATGCTGTCCGGCATCGCCCTGCTCGGTGTCGTCACCGCGAACATCGCCGCGTGGTTCATCGCCCGCTTCGAGAAGGACGACGTGGAGGAACGCCGCCAGACGGAGGCGATCGTGGCCCTGACGGAAGAGGTACGGGCGCTGCGGGCGCAGGTCGCGGAGTTGCAGCAGCGCTCAGACACCGAGGCGGGCCCCCGGCTCACCAGACCAGGGGCCCTCCCTCACTCCCCCGGCTAGAACATGCCGTTCCCCGGGGACGCCGCCCCCGCCAGCCAGATGACTGCCAGGAGCGTGTCTATGGCGCCCAACACGAAAGCGACCAGGGCCGTGACCGGGCGCGAGCGCGACCAGGTGCGGCCCATGGCCAGCCATCCGCACACGATCGCGACCGGGCCGAGGATGATCCCCAGCACGAAGAAACCCGCGACCGCGCAGATGACTCCGATGATTCCGAGCGTCGCGCGGTCCGGCCCGGTCCGTGACCACGTCCGGCCACGTGAGCGGGGGTGCCTGCGCGTTCCTTGTCCGAAGCCCGCCATCATCAACAACTCCCAGAACCCCTAGGCAAGTTGGGTTCGAGGAGGCGAGTACCCACGGGTGAGTTTCCAATCCTCCTCCGGACTTGCGGCGCGCCGCCCCCCTCCGGCAGCGCGCCGCAACGCCGGTCACCCGTCCCGCACTTGCCTGAGGAACATGCCGTACCGGAGGGCTTCACCTACTGTGACGTGCGGTGCGTGCCGAGGGCGAGGAATCTTTAGCCTCTTCACTCTGATGAGGGAAGTTGTTCTTAATTTGCCCTGAATTCCGGTCAGATGACGTCAAAAGACCTCAGATATGTCCTACTCCCGCGCCCGCCTCCGCGTTCGCGCCCCTCTTGGTCAGCAGCGCGACGAAGATCGCCGCGGCGGCCACCCCGGCGGCGACCAGCGACGCCAGACTCATGCCGGAGATGAAGGTGTCGTGCGCGACGTCGGTGATCTTCGCGGCGATCGCCTCCGGAGTGCCCTTGGCGATCGGCGGTACGCCCACCTGGACCGCCTCGGAGGCCTTGGCCTGGTCGGCCGGGGTGAGTTCGGGCAGCCCCGCCGCCTTCCAGTTGCCGGCCAGGTCGCTGTCGACCTTGGACGCCATCACGGCACCGAGCACGGCGGTGCCGAGGCTGCCGCCGATCTGCATCGCCGCCTGCTGGAGACCGCCGGCCACCCCGGACAGCTCCATGGGCGCGTTGCCGACGATGACCTCGGTCGCGCCGACCATGACCGGGGCGAGGCCGAGGCCGAGCAGGCCGAACCAGAGGGACATCACGGCGCTGCCGGTGTCGGTCTCCAGGGTCGACATGCCGTACATCGCGATCGCGGTGGCCGCCATGCCGCCGGCCAGCGGGACGCGCGGGCCCAGCTTGGTGATCAGCACGCCCGCGAGCGGGGAGCCGACGATCATCATGCCGGTGAGCGGAAGGAGGTGCAGGCCCGCGTCGATCGGGCTCATGCCGTGGACGTTCTGGAGGTAGAACGTCACGAAGAACAGGCCGCCCATGAAGGCGATGGCCATCAGGACCATCAGGACCACGCCCGCGGAGAGGGCGACCGAGCGGAAGAGGCCCAGGGGGATCAGCGGCTCGCCGACCTTGGTCTCCCAGAAGGCGAAGAGCGCGAAGCCCAGCACCGACGCGGCGATGAACGCCCACGTCTTGCCGTCGCCCCAGCCCCACTCCGGGGCCTTGATGAGGGCCCAGACCAGGCAGAACATCGCGCCCGACAGCAGGCCGATGCCGAGCAGGTCGAAGGAGCGCGGGGCGTTCTCGGCCCGGTGGTCGAGCAGGATCAGCACCCCGAGCACGAGGGCGAGGAGGCCGACCGGGACGTTGATGAAGAACACCGACTGCCAGTTGACGTGCTCGACCAGCACACCGCCGAGGATCGGGCCGCCCGCGGTGGAGGCACCGATGACCATGCCCCAGATGCCGATGGCCATGTTGAGCTTCTCGGCCGGGAAGGTGGCGCGCAGCAGACCCAGCGCGGCCGGCATGAGCAGCGCGCCGAACAGGCCCTGGAGGACGCGGAAGGTGACGACCGCGGCGATGCTGCTGGAGAGCCCGATCGCACCGGACGCGGCGGCGAAGCCGACGACCCCGATCAGGAACGTCTGCCGGTGGCCGAAGCGGTCACCGAGCTTGCCCGCGGTGATCAGGGAGACCGCGAGGGCGAGGAAGTACCCGTTGGTGATCCACTGGACCTGCGCGAAGGTGGCGCCGAGGTCCTTCTGGATGGCCGGGTTGGCGATGGCGACGATGGTGCCGTCGAGGGCGACCATCATGACGCCGACCGCCACGGTTATGAGCGTGAACCAGGGGTGGCCGCGCAGCCCCGAGGCCGGTGACGCCGACGGGGCGGACGTCGCGTCGTCCCCCGGCCCCGTCTTGTCGAGCGTGGTCTGACTAGTCATGCTCCGAGGCTAGTGACAGCCACTGACAATTGACAAAGCAATTCACAAGTCGGTAACTGACACAGCATGGAAAACCTGCGCGAACGCAAGAAGCAGCGCACCCGTGAGGCCCTGCTGCGGGCCGCCCTCGAACTGTTCACCACGCGCGGGTACGAGCAGACGACCGTCGACGACATCGTCGGCGCCGTCGATGTCTCCCAGCGCACCTTCTTCCGGTACTTCGCCAACAAGGAGGAGGCCGCCCTCGCGGTGGTGGAGCTGGCGGTGGCGCACTTCGTCGAGGCGGTGCGCGACCGGCCGCCGCACGAGGCGCCGATGGAGGCCCTGCGGCAGGCGGTCGTGGAGGGCTGGGACTCGCTCAACGACACCATCGAGTCCGTCGTACCGGTGGAGCTGTACCTGCGGATGTACCAGGTCGTCGAGTCGACGCCGGTGCTGCTCGCGGCCCATCTGCGGCGGTCCATGGAGGTCGAGGAGACGCTCGCGCGGGTGATCGCCGAGCGCGAGGGGCTCGATGTGGACGCGGACCTCAGGCCACGGCTCGTGGTGGCCGTCTTCAGCGGGGTGATGCGGGTGACCGAGCGCCGGTGGAGCACGGGCGCCGACCTCGGCCTGGACGCGATGCGGGCCCTGACGGCGTCGTATCTCGAACAAGTGGGCCCGGCACTCACAGGCGACTGGCGAACCCACTGAGGTCATCGTCACCCCGGCCGAAACGTGATCCCCGTCACTCGGTTAACGCGAGACCCTCTCGTTCTCCTAGTGTGTCCTTTCAGTGACTTCCTTCGACACCTCTCCCCAACTCAACGTCTGGCGCGCACTGCTCGCGCTGGCCGTGGTGTTCGTCATGCTGGCGACCACCGGCTGGACCGCGCTCAAGGGCCACCGGGCCACCACCCCGCTCCAGGCCTCGCTCAGCGCCTGGGAGGACGGCCGGATAGCGGGACACGACCTCCCCGACCCGGACGCCTCCCCCGTCCGGCTCGCCGCGTTCTTCGCCTCGCTCACCGCTCCCCAGCGCGCCACACTCGCCCGCCGCTACTCGCTCGCGGTCGGCAACATGAACGGCGCACCCGTCGAGCTGCGCTACCGCGCCAACCGGATCGCGCTGGACAAGGCCCGCAAGACCGAGCGCAAACGCATGCACGACCCCCGCCTCTCGCCCGACGGGCAGCAGGAAGCGGGCCGTCGTATGCACCGCTACGAGGCGTTGATGAGCGGCAAGCGGCACATCCTCGCCTTCGACCCGGAGGGTTCGGGCCGGGTCGCCGAGGTCTTCGGCAGCCTCAGCAAGGCGGAGCGGATCTCGGTCGTCGTCCCCGGCGTCGACACCGACCTGCTCACCTTCCAGCGCACCTACCGCAAGTACTCCGCCCCGGTCGGCATGGCCAAGTCCCTGTACGCGGCCGAGAAGGCGGCGAGCCCCTCGACCCGTACGGCCGTGATCGCCTGGGCCGACTACACCGCGCCCGGCGGACTCGGCCTCGACTCGGCGACCGGCGTCCGCGCGGCGGAGGGTGCGATCCGGCTGAACGCGCTGGTGCGGGCGCTGCCCGGCAGCGCGCCCGTCTCCCTGTTCTGCCACAGCTACGGCTCGGTGGTCTGCGGGGTCGCCGCACGTGAACTGCCCGGCCGGGTCGCCGACATAGCGGTGGCCGGCAGTCCCGGGATGCGTGTCGAGAAGGCGTCCCATCTGCACACCTCGGCGCAGGTGTGGGCGATGCGGGACGCGGACGACTGGATCCAGGACGTGCCGTACCTGGAACTCGGCGGGCTCGGCCACGGAGCCGACCCGGTGTCCTCCGCGTTCGGGGCCCGGGTGCTGTCGGCGGCGGACGCGAAGGGGCACAGCGGCTATTTCGAGCCGGGTACCGAGAGCCTGCTGAACTTCGCTGACATCGGCGTCGGCGCATACCGGTCGGTCCACTGCGCCGACGCGGACAAGGCGTGCCGGGCGGGTTTGTCCGGCACCACGACGGACGGACGCGCGTAGAGGCGCAGGAATTGCGGTCTGCGCAGGGAGGCGACGGAGGAGCTCGTGCCGCATACGATGAGCCGCATGGGTGACGTACTGGCCGGATTTCATGCCGCCTGGGAGTTCGAGTCCGACTCTGTGCTCATCCGCTACGAACGAGGTATTCGAACACCCAAGCTCTTCCAGTCCCTGGGCGAGCGTCGGATTCCCCTGCGGGCCCTGTCCGGGGTGACCCTGACCCCCGGCAAACGCGGCACGGTCGTCCTGCGCGCCGAGCCCCGCCCCGGTGCCGACCCCCTGATGGAGGCGGCAGCCGGGCAGCTGAAGGAAGGCTGCGATCCGTACCGGCTGGTGCTGCCGGCCGAGCGGGCCGTCCTCGCCGAGTACTACGCCGACGAGCTGCGGGCCTCGCTGCCCGCGGACGACGGACCCGCGGATCGTTTCCTGGTGCCGGCGCCCGAGGTGCCGCTGTCTTTCAAGGCGTACGACGGGAAGGCGTCCTTCGACGGGAAGACCGTGTTCTTCCGGTGGTTCTGGACGGGGGCGTCGTCGGCGAAGTGGAAGGCGGGCGACCAGAGTTTCGCCGTCTCCGAGCTGAGCGGGGTGGAGTGGCGCTCACCGGAGGTGTTCGAGGGGCATCTGCGGTTGCTCCGCGGGGACGTGGTGTCGCCTGCGCAGGCCGACCAGGATCCGGCGACGGTGGTGTTCGGGCTGGGGTACGGGCCCGTGCACGAGTCGTTGCCGTTCGCTGCGGCGGTGCTGGCGGCGGTACGGGAACGCGGGCCGGCCGCGGTGGTCCCGGCTGCGGCGCGCCGGGACCCTGCGGACATCGCTGAGCGGATTCGCCATCTGGGAGAGCTGCATCAGGCTGGGCTGGTCACTGATGAGGAGTTCTCGGTGAAGAAGGCGGAGTTGTTGGCCGAGTTGTGAGGTGGTGCCCTTAGGCGTCTCTACTCACGGCCGGCAGAGGTGAACGTCATGTCCGCGTATCGATCGCCTGCCACCTTCCCGGCGATCGGCTCCAGCAAGGCCATGTCCCCCTCCGTCAGTTGGATCCTTGCCGCCCCCACGTTCTCCTCCACCCTGCTTGCCTTCCTCGTGCCCGGGATCGGGATCACCGGCAGCTCGTGCACCTGGGACTGCTGCTGGACCCAGGCCAGCGCGACCTGGCCCAGCGACGCCCCATGGGCCTCGGCGACCGTGCGGACGGGGTCCAGGAGGGCCACGTTGGCCGCCGCGTTCTCGCCGGTGAAGCGGGGCTGTTGACGGCGGAAGTCGCCGGCGGTGAGGTCCTTGTCGGCGTTGGCGAAGGAGCCGGTGAGGAAGCCGCGGCCGAGCGGGGAGTAGGGGACGAGGGTGACGCCGAGGTCGCGGGCGGTGGGGACCACGCCGGACTCGATGTCGCGGCTGAACAGGGACCACTCCGACTGGACGGCGGCGATGGGGTGGACGCCCTGGGCCGCCCGCAGTTCGGTGCCGGTGACCTCGCTGAGGCCCAGGTGCTTGACCTTGCCCTCGCGGACCAGCTCGGCCATGACGCCGACGGTCTCCTCGATGGGGACGTTCACATCGCGCCGGTGCATGTAGTAGAGGTCGATGACGTCGACGTCGAGGCGCCTGAGGCTGGCCTCGACGGCCTGGCGGATGTAGGGCGGGTCGTTGCGGATGATGCGCCGGGTCGGGTCGTCCGGCGGGACGGCCAGGGCGAACTTGGTGGCGATCACGACCTCGTCGCGGTGGGCCTTGAAGAACGGGGAGAGGAACCTCTCGTTCTCCCCGGCGCCGTACGCGTCCGCGGTGTCGTAGAGCGTGACGCCCAGTTCCAGGGCGCGTTCCAGGGTGGCCCGCGACTCGCCCGCGTCCGCGGGGCCGTAGGCGAAGCTCATGCCCATGCAGCCGAGGCCCTGCACTCCCACCTCGGGGCCGTCGGCACCCAGTCGTGCGGTGGGGATCGTGCTGTCGCTCATCCGGCTTTCTCCGTTTCGTAGGCGTGACCGGCGTCGGCATAGAAGCTGATCTTCCGGTCGAGAACGGCGAGGGTGTCCTGGAGTTCCGCGATCCGGGACAGGACGTCCTGCCGGGTCGTCTCCAGGAGCTCGAACCGTTCGGTGAACGTGTGGTCGCCCTCGCGCACCAGTTCCGCGTACCGCACCATGGCGGCGACCGGCATGCCGGTGAGCCTGAGCTTGCCGACGAGGTCGAGCCAGTCCAGGTCGCGGTTGCTGTACCGGCGCTGTCCGGTGTGCGAGCGGTCGATGTGCGGCATCAGGCCGATGCGCTCGTACCAGCGCAGGGTGTGCGCGGACAGGCCGGTAAAGGCGACGACCTCGCTGATCGTGTAGCTGTCCTGGCCCTCGGGCCGCCGGTGTGGGTGCGGCGGGGCGGCACAGCTGTCGGTCCTGGTACCCGGGGTGGTCTCCATCACCGTCATGACCCTTACGCTAAAACCTTGGAGTGCACTCCAAGCAAGCGGAACAGGTAAGAATTCGCAGGACGTCGGCCGGGCACGGTCACTAGCGTGCGGGCCATGACTCTCGTACGACGTGCCGTGCCCGAGGACGCCGGGGAAGTGCTGCGCCTCCGCCAGGTGATGATCGACTCGATGGCGGACGCCGATCCGTCCACAGCGTGGCACATCGAGTCGCTCCCGGTACTGACGGGACGGCTCGCGGAGGCGGACGGGGACTTCGCGGCGTTCGTGGTCGATCACCCGGAGCGGGCGGGCACGTTGGCCGCCCTGGTGTGCGGGACGGTGGAGTACCGGATCGGCAAGGCTGGCAACCCGCGGGGCGTCACCGGTTTCGTCTTCAGCGTCGCCACCGACCCGGACGCCAGGCGGCGCGGGTACGCGCGTGCAGGCATGACCGCGCTGCTGGAGTGGTTCCGCGAGCGCGGGGTCCGGCGCGTCCAGCTCACCGCGTCCGTCGAGGCCAGGGCGCTGTACGACGCTCTCGGGTTCCGGCCGAAGCCCGACCCGTTGCTGGAGCTGAGGCTCTGAGCGCTTAGGCTCGGCGGCATGTCGTTGAAGAGCCTCGCGCTGATCGAGAACTGGCCGGTTCCCACCGCTGCGGCGGGGGTGGTGCGGGCCGACGGTACGGTGCTCGGCGTGCAGGGGCCGGCCGGCCGGCGCTTCCCCTTGGCCTCGGTCACCAAGCCGCTCGCGGCGTACGCGGCGCTCGTCGCGTACGAGGAGGGGGCGATCGAGCTCGACGAGGCGGCGGGACCCGCCGGGTCGACGGTTCGGCATCTGCTCGCCCACACCTCCGGGCTGGCCTTCGACGAGCACAAGGTGATGGCGCCGCCCGGGGAGCGGCGGCTGTACTCCAACGCCGGGTTCGAGCAGCTCGGCGACCACATCGCCAAGGCGACGGACATCCCCTTCGCCGAGTATCTGCGCCAGGCGGTGCTGGAGCCGCTGGGGATGACGGGGACGAGTCTGGAGGGCTCTCCGGCGAAGGACGGGGTGTCGACCGTCGAGGATCTCGTCCGGTTCGCGGCCGAGGTGCAGGCGCCCAGGCTGCTCGACCCGCGCACGGTCGCCGACGCCATGACCGTCCAGTACCCGGGCACCAAGGGTGTCCTGCCGGGCTACGGCCACCAGAACCCCAACGACTGGGGCCTCGGCTTCGAGATCCGCGACTCCAAGTCCCCGCACTGGACGGGCTCTTCGTCCTCCCCGCGCACCTTCGGGCACTTCGGCCAGTCCGGTACGTTCCTCTGGATCGACCCGGCCGCGGGGGCCGCCTGCGTGGCGCTGACGGACCGGGCGTTCGGGCCGTGGGCGGTCGAGGCGTGGCCGCCCTTCACCGACGCCGTGCTCGCCGAGATCAGCGGCCGCTAGGTCGTGTCCGTAAAGTCCCGTCGTCCGCCCGGAGGGCGGGCCGGGCGGCGTCAGGTGCTTGCTCTCGGCGTGCCGGGCACGAACCCGCGTACTGGTTGTACGTGGGTTCGTGCCCGGTGCGGCGAGAGTGCGTGCATGGCGGCTCCCGGCAGGCGGGACTTTGCGGACACGACCTAGGCCATCTCCCACAGCAGCAGTTCGGCTCGCGTCACGGCCACCGCGTCCAGCCCCTCGGCGTCGGTGATCCGGGCCGCGTCGCCGGGGCCCAACTCCTCGGTGTCCAGCCGCACTTCACCGCGTACGACATGGACGTAGACATACGGGGCGTCGGGCACCGCCGTTCGCTCCCCCGGCCCCAGCCTCCGTGCGTGGAGCATCGCGGCCGCCCCGGGGACGGCGTACGGGGTGGAGTCGGCGATGCCGCGGACGATCTCGTACGAGGGGTCGCCGCCGGGGTCGCGGGGGGCCAGCCACATCTGGAGGAAGGTCAGCGGCTCCACGCCGTCGTTGCGCTCGACGTGCCGGACGCCGCCCGCGGAGCTCAGGCGCTGGACGTCTCCGGGGCGGACCTTCGTCTCATGGCCCGCGCTGTCGCGGTGCGTGAGCTCGCCCTCCACCACCCAGGTCACGATCTCGGTGTGGCTGTGCGGGTGCTCGTCGAAGCCGGCGCCGGGGGCGAGACGCTCCTCGTTGCAGGCGATCACCGCGCCGAAGCGGAGGTTGTCGGGGTCGTAGTGGGAGCCGAAGGAGAAGGCGTGACGGGAGTCGATTCCGGCCGCCCGGTCGCCCCCTGGATAGCGCTCGTCGGCGCGTCGCACGTCCATCACGGACCCCACCGTAGACCCCGTCCCGGACCCCGCCAGCGCATGCTCCCGTCCGGATAAGGCAGTCTTGTCCCGTGCCCGAACCCGAAACCGGCAACACCGCAGCCGCCGCAGCCGCCGCCCACTCGCACTCCGCGACCCTGAAGAGGCTGGAGAGGTCGTCCGGGTCGCTCGCCGCGCAGGCCATCGCGCGGATGGACGAGACGCTGCCGTGGTACCGGGCCATGCCCCCGGAGAACCGTTCCTGGATCGGTCTCGTCGCCCAGGCCGGTATCGCGGCCTTCACCGAGTGGTTCCGGTATCCCGACGCTCCGCAGGCCATCTCCACCGACGTCTTCGGGACCGCTCCGCGCGAGCTGACCCGGGCGATCACCCTGCGGCAGACCGTCGAGATGGTGCGCACCACCATCGAGGTCATGGAGTCCGCCATCGACGAGGTGGCCGCTCCCGGCGACGAGGGCATTCTGCGGGAGGCCCTCCTCGTCTACGCCCGGGAGATCGCCTTCGCCACGGCCCAGGTGTACGCCCAGGCCGCGGAGGCACGGGGTGCCTGGGACGCGCGTCTGGAGTCACTGGTCGTCAACGCCGTGCTCAGCGGCGAGGCCGACGAGGGGGCGGTCAGCCGCGCCGCCGCGCTCGGCTGGAACGCTCCCGAACATGTGTGTGTCGTCCTCGGCACCGCTCCCGACGGGGACTCCGAGCTGACCGTCGAGGCGATCCGGCGGGCCGCCCGGCATGCCAAGCTCCAGGTGCTCACCGGTGTCCTCGGGGACCGGCTCGTCGTCATCGCGGGCGGCAGCGACAACCCGATCGCCGTCGCCAAGTCGCTGATCGGGCCCTATGCGGCGGGGCCGGTGGTCGCCGGGCCCGTCGTGCCCGACCTGCTGGCCGCGACCCGGTCCGCACAGGCCGCCGCGGCCGGGCTGAAGGCCTGTTCCGCCTGGCAGGACGCCCCGCGCCCGGTCCTCGCGGACGATCTCCTCCCGGAGCGCGCGATGGCCGGTGACCCCAGCGCTCGCGAGCAACTGGTGGAGGAGATCTACAGACCGCTGGAGGAGGCCGGATCGGCGCTTCTGGAGACGCTCTCCGTCTATCTCGAACAGGCGAGCAGTCTCGAAGGCGCGGCCCGGATGCTCTTCGTCCATCCCAACACCGTGCGCTACCGGCTTCGACGTGTGACTGACGTCACCGGCTGGTCGCCTTCGGACGTACGTTCCGCGTTCACGCTGCGGATCGCGCTGATCCTGGGGCGTCTGGCCGACGGGGATCTCCCGCTCTAGCCTTTTGTCGGGGGTCCACAAAACCCCCTCGTGTTCTTCGTCCCTGTCCCCACGGGCGGCCATGGCCGTCCACAAGAGAGAGTGTGAGAGTGCTCGTACTCGTCGCTCCCGGCCAGGGCGCCCAGACGCCCGGCTTCCTGACTCCCTGGCTCGAACTCCCCGGTGCCGCCGACCGCGTCGCCGCGTGGTCGGACGCCATCGGCCTGGACCTCGCCCACTACGGCACACAGGCCGACGCGGACGCCATCCGGGACACGGCTGTCGCCCAGCCGCTCCTGGTCGCGGCCGGGATCCTGTCCGCCTCGGCACTCGGTGCCGTCGCCCCGGGCGCGGTCGCGGGCCACTCCGTCGGTGAGTTCACCGCCGCCGCCCTCGCCGGTGTCCTCGACGACACCGCCGCGCTGACCCTCGTACGCAAGCGCGGGCTCGCCATGGCCGAGGCCGCCGCGGTCACCGAGACCGGAATGTCGGCGCTGCTCGGCGGCGACCCGGAGACCTCCGTCGCGCACCTGGAGAAACTCGGCCTGACGCCGGCGAACGTGAACGGCGCGGGCCAGATCGTGGCCGCCGGCACGCTGGAGCAGCTCGCCGCGCTGAACGAGGACAAGCCCGAGGGCGTCCGCAAGGTCATCGCCCTGAAGGTGGCCGGCGCCTTCCACACGCACCACATGGCGCCCGCGGTCGACGCGCTGGCGAAGGCCGCCGAGGCCGTCACGCCCGCCGACCCGACGCTCCCCTACGTCTCCAACAAGGACGGGCGGACCGTCGCCACCGGCACCGAGGTGCTGGCACGGCTGGTCGGCCAGGTCGCCAACCCGGTCCGCTGGGACCTGTGCATGGAGACCTTCAAGGAGCTCGGCGCGACCGCGATCATCGAGGTCTCCCCCGGCGGCACGCTGGTCGGCCTCGCCAAGCGCGCGCTGCCCGGCGTCAAGACGCTGGCCCTCAAGACCCCCGACGACCTCGACGCCGCTCGCGAGCTCATCGCCGAGCAGAGCGCCTGAAAAGGAGCCAACGAGCAATGTCGAAGATCAAGCCCAGCAAGGGCGCCCCGTACGCGCGGATCATGGGCGTGGGCGGCTACCGTCCGACCCGGGTCGTGCCCAACGAGGTGATCCTCGAGACGATCGACTCCTCCGACGAGTGGATCCGTTCGCGCTCCGGCATCGAGACCCGGCACTGGGCGAACGACGAGGAGACCGTCGCCGCCATGTCGATCGAGGCGTCAGGCAAGGCCATCGCCGACGCCGGGATCTCAGCCGAGCAGATCGGCGGCGTGATCGTCTCGACCGTCTCGCACTTCAAGCAGACCCCGGCCGTGGCGACGGAGATCGCCGACAAGCTGGGCACGCGGAAGGCCGCCGCGTTCGACATCTCCGCGGGCTGCGCCGGTTTCGGCTACGGCCTGACCCTCGCCAAGGGCATGATCGTCGAGGGTTCGGCGGAGTACGTCCTGGTCATCGGCGTGGAGCGGCTGTCCGACCTGACCGACCTGGAGGACCGCGCGACGGCCTTCCTGTTCGGTGACGGGGCCGGCGCGGTCGTCGTGGGTCCCGCGAAGGAGCCGGCCATCGGCCCGACCGTCTGGGGCTCCGAGGGCGACAAGTCCGAGACGATCAAGCAGACCGTGCCGTGGACCGACTACCGCGAGGGCTCGGTAGCCAAGTTCCCTGCGATCACGCAGGAGGGCCAAGCGGTGTTCCGCTGGGCCGTGTTCGAGATGGCGAAGGTCGCCCAGCAGGCGCTGGACGCGGCCGGAATCAGCCCGGACGACCTGGACGTCTTCATTCCGCACCAGGCCAACGAGCGGATCATCGACTCGATGGTGAAGACTCTCAAGCTGCCGGAGCATGTCACGGTCGCCCGCGACGTGCGCACCACCGGCAACACCTCGGCCGCCTCGATCCCGCTCGCGATGGAGCGGCTCCTGGCGACCGGCGAGGCGAAGAGCGGCGACACCGCGCTCGTCATCGGCTTCGGGGCGGGTCTCGTCTACGCCGCCACTGTCGTTACCCTCCCCTAGGCACTCCGTGCCGGATCACCTGGTCCGGTGCGGGAAGCACCATCTGCCACACCCTCTGGATCAAGAAGAAGGAGCGCCTCACATGGCCGCCACTCAGGAAGAGATCGTCGCCGGTCTCGCCGACATCGTGAACGAGATCGCCGGCATCCCGGTCGAGGACGTCCAGCTGGACAAGTCCTTCACCGACGACCTGGACGTCGACTCGCTGTCCATGGTCGAGGTCGTCGTCGCCGCCGAAGAGCGCTTCGACGTCAAGATCCCGGACGAGGACGTCAAGAACCTCAAGACGGTCGGCGACGCGACCGACTACATCCTCAAGCACCAGGCCTGAGCCACCGCTTAGGCCCGGCTGCGCAGGCCCCGCCACCCGGCGGTGGCGCCGCTGAATCCTCGTGATACTTGGAGAAAGATTTCCCGTGAGCCCGACCAATCGCACCGTGGTCGTCACCGGTATCGGCGCAACCACACCGCTGGGTGGCGACGCAGCCTCTACCTGGGAGGGTCTGATCGCCGGCAAGTCCGGTGTGAAGCCCCTGGAGCAGGAGTGGGCGGCCGACCAGGCCGTCCGTATCGCGGCGCCCGTCGCCGTGGAGCCGACCGAGGTCATCCCCCGGCCGCAGGCCCGCCGGCTGGACCGCTCGGCGCAGTTCGCGCTGGTCGCGGCCAAGGAGGCGTGGGCGGACGCCGGGTTCGAGGCCAAGGCCGGTGAGGACCGCAGCGTCGACCCCGACCGTCTCGGCGCGGTCATTGCCTCCGGCATCGGTGGCGTCACGACGCTGCTCGACCAGTACGACGTGCTGAAGGAGAAGGGCGTCCGCCGCGTCTCCCCGCACACCGTCCCCATGCTCATGCCGAACGGCCCGTCCGCCAACGTGGGTCTCCTCGTGGGCGCGCGTGCCGGTGTGCACACCCCGGTGTCCGCCTGCGCGTCGGGCGCCGAGGCCATCGGCTACGCCATCGAGATGATCCGCACCGGCCGCGCCGACGTCGTCGTCGCGGGTGGCACGGAGGCGGCGATCCACCCGCTGCCCATCGCCGCGTTCGGCAACATGATGGCGATGTCCAAGAACAACGACGACCCGCAGGGCGCCTCGCGTCCCTACGACACCGCGCGCGACGGCTTCGTCCTCGGCGAGGGCGCCGGCGTCATCGTCCTGGAGTCCGCGGAGCACGCCGCCAAGCGCGGTGCCCGCGTGTACGCCGAGGCCGTGGGCCAGGGCATCTCCGCCGACGGCCACGACATCGTGCAGCCCGAGCCGGAGGGCCGGGGCATCGCCCACGCCCTGCAGAACCTGCTCGACAACACCGACCTGAACCCGGCGGAGATCGTGCACGTCAACGCGCACGCGACCTCGACGCCGGCCGGTGACGTGGCCGAACTGAAGGCGCTGCGCAAGGTGTTCGGCGACGACACCGACCACTTCGCGGTGTCCGCCACGAAGTCCATGACGGGCCATCTGCTGGGTGGCGCCGGTGGTGTCGAGTCCGTCGCGGCGATTCTCGCCCTGTACCACCGTCTCGCCCCGCCGACCATCAACGTCGAGAACCTCGACCCGGAGGCGGAGGCCAACGCGGACGTCGTCCGCGGGGAGGCGCGCAAGCTGCCCGTGGAGGGCCGTATCGCCGCGCTGAACGACTCGTTCGGCTTCGGCGGGCACAACGTGGTGCTGGCGTTCCGGACCGTGTGAGACACGTTCGTACGTAACTGAAGGGCCCCCACCGGCCGGTGGGGGCCCTTCGGCATGTCCGCGATTCCTAGACCACCTGGTGCAGCCAGCGCACCGGTGCTCCCTCACCGGCGTACCTGAACGGCTCCAGCTCGTCGTCCCAGGGCTTGCCGAGGAGTTTGGCGATCTCGGCCTCCAGGTCCGTCTCGCCCTGCTGGGAGCGGCTCAGGGCGGCGCGCAGACGGTCCTCGGGGATGAGGATGTCGCCGTGGATGCCGGTGACGGCGTGGAAGATGCCGAGGTCGGGGGTGCAGCTGTAGCGCTCGCCCTCCGCGGTGGAGCAGGGCTCGGCCGTCACCTCGAAGCGGAGCAGGTGCCAGCCTCTGAGGGCCGAGGCGAGCTTGGAGGCGGTGCCGACCTGGCCCTGCCAGGAGAACTCCGAGCGCCAGGTGCCGGGGGCCGCGGGCTGCCGGATCCAGTCGAGGTTGACGCGCGTGCCGAGGACTCCGGCGACGGCCCACTCGACGTGCGGGCACAGCGCGCGCGGAGCGGAGTGCACGTACAGAACTCCACGTGTCGTCACCGGGACCTCCGGGCAGAGCGGGACCATTGTGCGGACGAGATGAGTGGCGGTGGCGGCAGCCACGTTGATGGCGAGGCTACCGTGCGGTGGCGCAAGGAGTGTGACGTACCGTCGGTCCCGATGCCGTGAAACGCCCGCCATTCACCCGGCAGGACGCTAGAAGCGGGCCGCGGCGTTGCGCGGGAGCGGGTCGGGAACTCCCGTGCGTTGTCATGGAGGGGGACGAAGTTCGCGGGAGAGCGCATGTCGACCGAGGAGGTCACCAGGGGATGGGAAGCCGTCGTTCGCGTGCCGTACTCGCCGTCGTGACGGCGACCGTCCTGGGCGCCGCGGGGTGCGACGCCGTCGGTGGCAACGCGTCGGAGCCGTCCGGCGCCGCGGCGCACAGAGCGAAGCCGTCCCCGTCGCCGACGTCCCTGTGGGACCGCAGCCCGGCGTCCCTCGCCGCGGTCGGCGACTCCATCACCCGGGGTTTCGACGCGTGTGCGCTGCTCAAGGACTGCACGGAGGCGTCCTGGGCGACCGGCAGCAGTGCCGAGGTCGACAGTCTCGCCGTGCGGCTGCTGGGGCGGGCGAAGGCGGCCTCGGCCAGTTGGAACTACGCGGTGACCGGGGCGCGGATGGCCGATCTCGCCGGGCAGATGGCGCAGGCGGCGACGCGCAAGCCGGAGTTGGTGACGGTGATGGCGGGGGCCAACGACGCGTGCCGGGACACCGCCGCGGCGATGACGTCGGTGGCCGACTTCCGGGCGCAGTTCGAGGAGGCGATGGACACGCTGCGGGCCGCGGCGCCGAAGGCGCAGGTGTATGTGGCGAGCGTGCCGGACCTGAAGCGGCTGTGGTCGCAGGGGCGGACCAATGAGCTGGGCAAGCAGGTGTGGAAGCTGGGCATCTGCCCGTCGATGCTGGGCGACCCCGACGATCTGGCCGCGGCGGCGACCGAGCGGCGGGACACCGTGCAGGACCGGGTGGAGGCGTACAACGAGGTGCTGGCGGAGGTGTGCGCGAAGGACGAGCGGTGCCGCTTCGACGGCGGCGCGGTCTACGCGTACCGGTTCGGCACCGACCAGTTGAGCCACTGGGACTGGTTCCACCCGAGTGTGAACGGGCAGGCCCGGCTGGCCGAGATGGCGTACCGGAAGGTCACCGCCACAGCCGGGTGACCTAAAGTTCCGCACATGAACGAACTCTTCGGCACACTTCCCGACGGCACCCCGGTTCACCGGTGGACCCTGGAGCGCTCCGGTGTGCGGGTGCGGGTGTTGTCGTACGGCGGGATCGTGCAGTCGGTGGAGGTGCCCGACCGGGACGGGCGGACGGCGGACGTGGTGCTGGGGTTCGCGGACCTGGACGGCTATCTCACGCACACCGGGCCCTACTTCGGCGCCCTGATCGGCCGGTTCGCGAACCGGATCGCCGGGGGGCGTTTCCCGCTGGACGGAGCGACGTACGCCCTCGCGCTCAACCCCGCGCCCAACTCCCTGCACGGCGGGGAGCGCGGCTTCGACAAGCGGGTGTGGGACGTCGCGCCCGTCGGTGAGCACGGGCTGCGGCTGTCGCGGGTCAGTCCGCACGGGGAGGAGGGGTTCCCGGGGCGGCTGGAGGTGTCCGCGACCTATGCGCTGGACGCCGACGGGGCGCTGCGGATCTCCTACGAGGCCACGACGGACGCGCCGACCGTCGTCAACCTCACCAACCACAGCTACTTCAACCTGGCCGGGTCCGGGAACGCGGGCGGTCATGAGCTGCGGCTGGCCGCCTCCCGGTACACGCCGGTGGACGCGGACCTGATTCCGACGGGGGTGCTGGAGGAGGTGACGGGCGGGCGGTTCGACTTCCGGGAGGGGCGCAAGACCGGGTCGGGCTACGACCACAACTTCGTGCTCGACAAGGGGGTGACGGACACTCCCGTCGAGGTCGCCGAGCTGCACGATCCCTCCTCCGGCCGCGTCCTGACGGTCTCGACCACCGAGCCGGGGCTCCAGCTCTACACCGCCGACCATCTGCCCGAGCCCTTCGCCCCCTGTGACGGTGTCGCGCTGGAGACCCAGCACTTCCCCGACTCCCCCAACCAGCCCGCGTTCCCGACCACGGTCCTGCGGCCGGGCGAGGTCTTCCGTTCGGAGACGGTGTACGCGTTCGGCACGCGCTGAGGTTCCGGGAAAGCAGAGGTCCCGGTAAGGCATTTGCCCCGGCCCGGGTGTCAGGTCCCGGGCCGGGGCTGCTCATGGGGAGACTTGTCCCGGATCAGACGTTAATCGTCTCGGTGAGTCGGCGGTCCGTGATCGACCGCCCGACCTGGATCTCGTACGAACCCTTCACAAACGACCACGCCCCCTCCTCCTCGCTCCAGGTCTCGAAGGCCCGGCGGGGGATCTCCACCGTGGCCTCGACGGTCTCGCCAGGGGCCGCCTCGACCGCGGCGAAGCCGGCGAGGACGCGCTCCGGGCGGTCGCCCGTCCCGGTGGGCGCGAGGTAGACCTGGACGACCTCACGGCCGGCGCGCCCGCCGGTGTTGCGGACGCGGACCCTGACGGTCGTACCGGTGACCTCGACGGATTCGTAGGCCCAGTCGGTGTAGCCGAGGCCGTGGCCGAACGGGTACGAGGGGGTGCGGCCCTCCTTCGTCCAGGCGCGGTAGCCGATGAAGACGTCCTCGGTGTAGCGGAGCCGGCCGTCTTGCGGGGTGACCTGGGTGACCGGGGCGGCGTCCAGGGAGCCCCAGGTGGTGGGGAGCCGGCCGCCGGGCTCGTGGGCGCCGGTGAGGACGTCCGCCAGGGCCGCGCCGCCCTCCTGGCCGGGGAACCAGCTGAGCAGGACGGCGGCGACCTCGTCGCGCCACGGGAGCTCCACCGGGGAGCCCGCGTTGACGACCACGACCGTGTTCGGGTTGGCGGCGGCGACGGCGCGGACCAGGTCGTCCTGGCGGCCGGGGAGGCGCATGTCCTTGCGGTCGAAGCCCTCGGACTCGACGCGGTCGGTGGTGGCGACCACGACGACGGCCGTGTCGGCGTTCCGGGCGGCCTCGACGGCCTCGGCGATCAGCTCGTCGGGGTCGCGCTGCGGCTCCTGGTGGGCGAGGGCGAACGCGATGACCTTGAAGGGGAAGTCCTCGGGGAGCTGGAAGACATGGGTGAGGGAGACCTCGACCGGTTTGCCCGCGGTCAGTTCGGCCTCGCCGCGGGGCACCGGGGAGCCGAAGAAGGCCTCGAAGGGGTCGCTGGTGTCGGCGGGGAGCTGGAGGTCGTCGAAGGACGTGGTGCCGTCGACGGTGAGGGTGAAGGCGCCGACGCCCTTGATGCCGAAGGTGTGGGTGCCGGTGTCACGCGGGGTGAAGGTGCCGGTCAGTTCGATGGTGTGGAGGGTGTCGTGGGTGACGCCCTCGGGCAGGTCGTCGCCCATCCACTGGATCTGGCCGTTGGGCGCGGAGCCGGTGCCGAGGACGTTGCCGTCGGCGTCCCGGCAGACGGCGCGCAGGGTGAAGCCCTTGTCGGCGACGGCGAGTTCGGTGTTCGGGTCGGCGCCGACGGCGTACGTGAGGTCGGGCAGGGCCGCGCCGAGGCCGTCGAGCGGGGAGACGATGCGGGCCGGGAAGACGGTGGCGGAGCCGCCGCCGAGGACGCGGGCGTCGCGGGCGGCGGCGCCGAGGAGGGCGACGCTCCCGGACCTCAGCGGAAGGGCGCCTTGGTTGCGGACCAGCACGAAGGCGCGGCGGGCGATCTCGCGGGCCAGGGCCTCGCCGTCGACGGGGTCGGGGAGTTCGGTGACGACGGGTTCGGCGTCCGCCAGGATGCCGACGCGGGCGGCGAGCCGCAGGACGTTGCGGACGGCGGCGTCGACCTTGGCCTCCTCGACCTCGCCGTCCCGCACGGCCTGGGCGAGCGCGGGGCCGTACACGGTCCGCGGGCCGGGCATGGCGACGTCGAGGCCGCCCTCGATGGCGCCCTTGGTGGAGCGGGCGGCCATCCAGTCGGAGACGTTGTAGCCGTCGAAGCCCCACTCGCCGCGCGCGATCCCGTTCACCAGGTGGTGGTGCTCGGTCATGGTGACGCCGTTGACCTGGTTGTAGGCGGTCATGATGCCCCAGGGGTGGGCGTTCTCGACGATGAGCTCGAAGGGCCGCAGATACAGCTCGCGCAGGGCGCGTTCGGAGACGAGGTTGTCGACGGTGAAGCGGTCGGTCTCGGCGTCGTTGGCGACGAAGTGTTTGACGGTGGTGCCGATGCCGCCGGACTGGACGCCGGTCACATAGCCCGAGCCGATCAGACCGGTCAGGTACGGGTCCTCGCTGTAGGCCTCGAAGTGGCGGCCGCCGAGCGGGGAGCGGTGCAGGTTGACGGTCGGCGCGAGCAGCACGTGGACGCCCTTGCGGCGGGCCTCCTGGGCGAGCAGGACGCCTGCGCGGCGGGCGAGTTCGGGGTCCCAGGTGGCGCCGAGGGCGGTCGGGGACGGCAGTGCGATCGACGGGTCGTCGGCGGTCCAGCGCACACCCCGGACGCCGATCGGGCCGTCGGACATCACGAGGGACTTCAGACCGATCTCGGGCAGGGCGGGCAGCGTCCACATGTCCTGGCCGGAGAGCAGCCGGGCCTTGGCGTCCAGGTCGAGCTTGCCGAGGGCGGCTTCTACGGCCGCCTCGCGGGCCTGGTCGGCCGGGGTGTGGGAGTGGGTGCCCGCCATGGGGTCCTCCTGGGTTCTGGTCCGTGCGGTCCCTCCATCGTGCACCCGTTACCTGTAGGTCGGTAGGTTTCGTTACCTCTACGTTATATTCGTCGTACGGTCATGTCGTACGGTGAGTTCATGAACGCCAGGGTCAGGAGCGAGGAGCGGCGCGCGGAGATCGTGCGGGCGGCCCTGGAGGTGATCGCCGAGCGCGGCTACCGGGCGGCCAGCCTCGCCGCCGTCGCCGAACGGGTCGGACTGACCCAGCAGGGGCTGCTGCACCACTTCCCGACGAAGGACGCGCTGCTGGTCGCCGTGCTCACCGAGCGGGACCAGTGGGACGCGGTGCCGGACACCCAGTGGCGGGTCGATCTGCTCGTCTCGCTCGTGGAGTACAACGCGATGCGGCCCGGCATCATCCAGACCTTCTCGGCGCTGCTCGGCGAGAGCGTCACCGAAGGGCACCCGGCACGCGGCTACTTCACCGAGCGCTATGCGAAGGTGCGGGAGAACATGGCGGCGGTGCTGCGCGCCGAGTACGGCGACCTGCTGCCGAACGGACTGACGCCCGAGCGCACGGCACCACTGCTGGTGGCGGTGATGGACGGGCTTCAGTACCAGTGGCTGCTGGACCCGGAGTCGGTCGACATGCCGGGCGCCTTCCGGGACTTCCTCACACTGCTGGGCGAGCAGGGCTGAACCTCCCGGCTACTGGCGCCAGATGACGGCGAGGGCCTTGCTCACCGCGCACACGGCAGCGAAGGCGACGGCCCAGCCGACGGCCCCGGCGGCGGCCAGCGCGGCCACGCCCGCCCCGAACCAGAGCAGTTCGAAACCGACTCGGACCGCACCCCGGGTCTTGTACGGGGCCTTCCGGGAACCGAACCGCGACCACAGCACGATGAGTACGGCCGGGGCGCCGAGGCCGAACAGCCAGGTGAGCGGGGTCGCCACGGCGCGGGTGAAGCCCCAGTAGCCGACGGCCGCCAGGGCGCCCAGCTCGATGAGGAAGAGCACGCCCAGGTTCGTCGTCTTCATGGGCGGCAGTATCACCCGGAAGGATCACTCCGGGGCGGGCACCACGGCGGGCACCGCGGCGACGACCTCCACCTCGACCTGGGCCTCCTCCCGAAAAAGGCGCGGCACCTCGAAGGTCATGCTGGTGGGCGGGGTGCCGGTGAGGAACTCCCGTCGTACGGCGCCGTATTCGTCGAGGCGGCCGATGTCCGTCAGATAGGTCCGGATGTTGATGACGTCGGCGAGCGTGGCGCCGTGCGCCTTCAGCAGCGCCTCGATGGTCTCGAAGACACCCCGGCTCTGCTCGGCGAGGGTGTCGCCGTCGGCGATCTGGCCGGAGAGGAACAACAGGACGCCGCCGTCGGCCTGTTCGACGCGGGCGACCTGGGAGTAGTAGGGGCTCAGCGGCTGGGGTGCGCAGGCCGGGTTGCCGAGGGTGATCTTCACGGGGTTCCTTCAGCTGAGGGTGGTGCGGATGCGGGCGGCTGCTCGGGAGATGTCCTCGCCGGGCTCGGCGATCTTCCGGTAGAGCCGCAACGCGGCCTCGGTGGTGGGGAGTTCGACCGTGTCCACGGCCAGGGACAGGTCCTTGACCGCGAGCGCCGTGTCGAAGTGGACGTCCTCGGCGAAGGCGCGGGCGACGACTCCGGCGAGCGGGCCGTTCGCGAGGGCGGTCCGGGTGGTCTCCCCGTCCAGACCGAGCGCGTCGGCGAGCCGCAGCGCCTCGGCGACGACGGCGATACCACTGATGACGGACGCGTTGAGGACCAGCTTGAGGGCGGCGCCGGAGCCGAGGGGGCCGGTACGGGTGACGGTACCAAGAGGGGCGAGGACATGCTCGACGCGGGCTGTGTCGCCGCCCGCGAGGATGCCGAGCGTACCCGCGCCGGCCTTGTCGGTGCTGCCCATGACCGGGGCGTCGACGACGGAGACCCCGGTGAACCGGTCGAGGCGGCGTACGGCGTCGGGCCCGACGGTGGACATGTCGATCCAGCAGGTGCCGGGACGCAGGGCGCCGGTCACGGCCTCGGCGACCGCGTCGAGCGCCTGCGGCCCGGCCAGCATCGTGATCACGACGTCGGCGTCCCGTACGGCGTCGGCGGGCGACGTGGCCGCGACGGCACCGTCGGCGACGAGGGGCGCGGTCTTCTCCGCGGTGCGGTTCCAGACGGTCAACGGGTGGCCCGCGGCGAGGAGTCGGCGGGCCATGGGGGCGCCCATGTGTCCGAGGCCCAGGAATGCGATGTGCTCCATGGCGACGACGCTATGCGGCGGCCGATGGATGCGACAAGCGAATGTCTAGCATGGCCGTCATGCCGAAGTCGCATGAATTGGAGACGCTCGATCTCTCGACCGTCTGGCTGCGGGCGTTCCTGGAGGTCGCCCGGCAGGGCTCGTTCACGGTCGCCGCCCGGAGCCTCGGCTGGACCCAGTCCGCGGTGTCCCGGCAGATCGCCTCGCTGGAGACGGCGCTGGGTGGCGCCCCGCTCTTCGACCGGCTCCCGCGGGGTGTCCGGCTCACCGAGGCCGGCCGCGTCCTCGTGCCGTACGCGGAGGCTGTCACCGAGGCGCTTCGCGGGGCCGGGCGCGAGTTGGCGTCCCTGCGTGAACTCGCGGGCGGGCGGCTGCGGTTCGGGGCGTTCGCGACGGCCGACGCGGCGCTGGTGCCGCAGGCGCTGGCCGCGTTCCGGGGCCGGCATCCGAAGGTGCGGGTCTCTCGGGAGGAGGGCCTCACGCCCGGGCTCCTGGAGCGGCTCAGTGCCGGGCATCTGGACCTGGCGGTCGTCTCGACGACGGGCCGTCCGCCGCTGGAGTCGTACGACCTTCGTCATCTCCTCGACGAGTCCCTGTACGTCGCCGTCCCCGCCGACCATCCGCTGGCGGGCGGTGGGCCGGTGCGGCTCGGGCGGTTCGTCGACGCGGAGTGGATCTCGGGGAGCGCGCGCCCGGAGGGGACATTGTTGGACGCGGCCCTGCGTGAGGGGTTCCGGCCTCGGGTCGCGCATGTGGTCGCCGAGTGGACGGCCAAGCAGGGGTATGTGGCGGCGGGGCTGGGGGTGACGTTGGTGCCGGCGCTGGCGGCGGGGTCGGTGCGGGCGGATGTCGCGCTGGTGCCGGTGTTGGACGACGGGGGGCTCGCGCGGGCGGTGTATGCGGCGACGGTGCGGGGGCGGTCCCCTTCGCCGGTGGTGGAGGCGTTCGTGGGGGCGTTGCGGGAAGGGGTGGGGCGGATCGTGGGGGGTGGGCGTGGTGAATGACCTGCGGGTCGGTGGGGGCTGGTCGCGCCCACGCGGCGGAGCCGCAAATCGATACAGCCCCGCGCCCCTTGAGGCGTTGGCGCACGCCGGCCCTTGCAAGTCGCGCCCCATGGCGTAGACCACTTCCGTCACGGGATACTCAGGTCACTCCCCCACACCATACGGAGGCTGAACTCCCGTGACTTCTTTACGTGTTCGGATCGGCGTTCTCGGATTCGCCCTGGTGGCCGGGCTTACCGTCGCCCCGCACTCGGCACAGGCAGCCACCGCCACCGTCGAGGAGCAGCGGCTCGGCAGCGCGGTGCCGCAGGAGATTCTCCGGCGGTCCGGATTCGACTCCGTGGCACCGGAGTTCGCGCGGGCGCTCGGCTCGGCGCACAGCTATGCGCAGGCCCGCCGGATCGTCGTACGCGAAGGATCGGCTCTGTGGGAGCGGGCCGTCGACCGGGCGCAGGGGCGGGGGCCCGCGGGTGGGGATCTGAGCCGGGACGATGATCGGCCGCTGTACTGGGCGCGGTTGGGGATGACCAGGGAGGTGCGGGGCTGGGAGCCGGAGTTCGGGCTCGATGAGGCCCAACGGGTATCTCTGCTCGACCAGTTGGAGCGGACCTCGCGTGGGCAGACCGATATCCACTACCCCAAGGGCCCCCACAAGCGGGTCCTCGTCACCGGGTTCGATCCGTTCACCCTCGACCGGGACATCCGGATCTCCAACCCGTCCGGGGCGACGGCGCTCGCGCTCGACGGGACGGTGATCCAGACGGCTGACGGGCCCGCGCGGGTGGAGACCGCCATGTTCCCCGTGCGGTGGCAGGACTTCGCGGACGGGACCGTCGAGCGGACACTGCGGCCCTGTCTGAAGAAGGTCGATCTCTTCACGACCGTCAGTCAGGGGCGGGTCGGGCGGTTCGACGTGGAGCGGACCAACGGCGCCTGGCGGGGCGGGTTCCCGGACAACGAGAACGTGAGCCGGACGGAGACCGTGCCGGTGGCCGATCCGGCCTCGCAGCCGCAGTGGACGACGACGACCCTGCCGTACGAGGACATCGTGTCCGCGACCACCGGCCGGTTCCCCGTCTACGACAACACGAGCGTGACCGAGATACCGGCCGGAGCGACCGATCCTGTCGTCCGTCCGGACGGGCCGACGGAGGGGTCGACGGCCCGGGCCGGGGGCGGCGGGAACTACCTCTCCAACGAGATCGCCTATCGCGCCACGCTGTTGCGGGACCGGCTCGGGCTGCACGACACCCTGCCGGGCGGGCATGTGCACACGCCCGTGCTTCAGTTCGGGGCGGGGAACACCACCGAGGTGACCGACCCGGAGTTCGTGGCGAACCGGCTCGACATCATCGCGCAGGTGAGGGCGATCCTGACGGTCGCCGTCAGTGCGACGGAGCGAACGCGAGGCTGATGCCGAGGCCGGCCAGGACCGAACCGATCACCTTGTTGAGGATCTTCTGGCCGCGCAGCATCAGGGTCCGCATCCGGTCGTGCGAGAAGAAGACCGCGACGACACCGAACCACAGCAGGTGGGCCAGCGACATGAACAGCCCGTAGCCCACCTGCTGGTAGACCGGGGTGCCGGGGCTGACGACCTGGGCGAAGGTCGAGACGACGAAGAGGGTCGTCTTGGGGTTGAGGACATTGGTGAGGAAGCCGGAGCGCAGGGCCTGGAGCGGGGTGAGGTCCGACTGGGTCTCCAGGTCCACCTCCACCTCGCCGCGGGCGCGGAAGGTGCGGACGCCGATGTAGACCAGGTAGGCCGCGCCGACCAGCTTGATGATCGTGAACAGGAAGGTGGAGGAGGCGATCAGCAGGCCCACGCCGAGCATCGTGTAGGTGACGTGGACCAGGACGCCGGCGGCGACGCCGGTCGCGGCGAGCACACCGGTGCGGCGGCCGTGGAGGTAGCTGTTGCGGACGACCATGGCGAAGTCGGCGCCGGGGGCGATGACGGCCAGGACGGTGATGACGGCGACGGCGAGTATCTCGGTCAAGAGGTGACTTCCTCTGCGTCGTTGGAGTCGTCCAGCGTCTCCTCGCCCAGGAGCTCGCGGGCCATGAGGGTGGCGCCCGCGACCGCGCCCGGCATCAGGAACACCGCGACGAACGGGACCAGGAAGGCCAGGCCCAGGGGTGTGCCGAAGCCCCAGACCAGGGTCCTGCGGGAGCGCAACAGGGCGAGCCGGTCACGGAGTTCGACGCCTCGGCGCTGCATCGCGACGGCGACGAGTTCCTCGGTGAGGAAGAAGCCGGTGACGAAGAAGCCGAGGACGGGGACGACCGTCTGCCCGACGAACGGGATGAAGCCGAGGGCGAAGAGCAGGACGCCCCACAGCAGGGCGCGGGCGAGGATGCGGAGGCTGTCGCGCGCCGAGATCCACAGCTCCTGCCAGAGGGGGAGGTTCGACTCGGGGGCGGTGCCGTCCGGGGAGACGTCACGGTCGACCTTCTCCGACAGGCTCTCGTAGAAGGGCTGGCCGATCAGGAGCGTGACCGCGGTGAAGGTGAGGACCGCGAGGAGCAGGGCGAGCGCCCACAGCACGACCGTGAGGAGACCGCGGAAGAGCCCCGGCCAGGGACTCGACCAGTCGTCGGCGAACGGCGTCGCCCACCCGACGAAGTCATCGCCCCAGATCGCGAGCGACACCAGGGCCGCCCCGTAGAGAACGAGGGTGATGAGTCCCGGAATCAGCCCGAACTCGTACTGCTTGCCGTGCCGGGCCACCCACCGCTGGCCCTTCAGGAGATATGTGAACCCCACCCCAAGATCGCGCATGGTCCGCACTCTATCGGGCGACCCGCTTGAGGTCCGCGGTCGCGTGCGCCGCCCTTGAGCTCACACGGCCGCCACCGACACCACCACCCCCGGCTCCGCCGCGGGACTCACCGCCGCCGACACCCGTACCGCAGCCGCCCGCGCCACCCGCCCCGCCCGGGAGGCACCGGCCAGCAGGGCAGGCTGGAGGTGTTCCAGGCCGGCCACCAGCAGCTCCTCGCCCGCGACCAGCACCGGTCCGGCCGCCTTGGCCGTCGCCGCGGCCGCCTCCGTGAGGTCGGCGAGGGGCAGGAGGGAGGCTCGGACCACGCCCGCTCCCGCCGCTGCCGCGCGTTCGGCGAGGGCCACCTGGAGCGGCATCAGCGGGGCCAGGGCGGCGGTCGACGCGTCGGCGATACGACGGAGCTCGGGGGACGAGTCGCGCAGGACGTCCGCCGCCGCGCGGATCAGCGGGGTGAGGGCGAGCAGGGCGCCGGCGGTGAGGCCCGCCGTCGCGGGCAGCAGCGGGGACATGGCCTCCACCAGCTCTCCGAGCGCCGTCGCGAACTCCTCCACCGCCGGTTCCACCGCGTCCAGCACCGGCAGCAGGCTGTCGCCCAGCGCGGTGAGCAGGGCCTGGGCCGGTGCGCTGACGGGGTGGGCGGCCAGCGGGGCGCCGCTGGTGCCGAGGCGGGTCAGGGTGTCGACGATGCGGTAGAACGCCTCCTGCGCCTGGGGCGACGCGCTCGCCTCCGCCAGTTCGGCCGTGGTCCGCCGCAGGACCCGGAGCACCTCCTGGCCCGAACCGTCCCTCGGGTCGAAGGTGTTGATCGCGATCCGGGTGATGTTGCCTGCGGTGTCCAGGAGTTGGCCGGTGATGTCCGTCGTGCTGCGGGCCATGCGCAGCACGTCGTCCCTGCTGGGGAGCGAAGGGATGGTTGCCATGGGTGGCTCTCCTCGTCCTCGGCTCGTTCGCCCTCAGCATGCCCCGTCCGGGGGCGGCGGGATGCGCCATCCGGGGCATCCGTGACACCAACTCCCTCTTGTTCCGGTTGAGTCGAACAGGTACATGTCGCCGTACCGATCTCAGGAAGCTCCCGGAGGAGGTACGACCCGTGCGCATCACGAGACCCGCCCCTGCGAGACCCGTACTGATCGCCACCCTCGCCCTGACCACGGCGGGGTCCCTGCTCCTCACCCCGCAGTCGGCCGGGGCGGACCCCGAGCCCGCCCCCACCCGGCACGAGCCCGCCCTCGACGCGCGCGCCGCCCAGGCCCCGGCGAGCGCCGCCCGGCGGGCCCTCGGCACCGAAGCCCCCACGGGCACCCCGATCACCGGCTATCCGCGCGAACAGGTCCTCTCCCCCGACCCCGAGAACCCCGCCGACAAGTCCCTCAAGCTCGGCCTCACCCCCTACCACGCCATCGCCCCGAAGCTGAACGCGCTCCAGGCCCTCGGTGACCGGGTGAGTGTCGAGGTGACCGGGACGTCGGCCGGCGGGCACCGCCTCTATCTCGTCACCGTGACCGCCCCGGAGACCGCCCGCGAGGCCCGCGCCCAGGAGCGGATGCGCGAGCTCATCGAGAACGCCCCGGCGACAGCCGCCACATCGGCCGAGATCAAGGCGCGTTACAAAGCCCCCGTCTACTTCAACAACAACATCCACGGCAACGAGTGGGAGGGCACCGACGCCTCCCTCGAACTCATCGAGCAGCTGGCCACCGCCAAGGACAGGCGCACGGCGGACCTGCTCACCCGTTCCCGCCTGTACTTCAACATCACCGCCAACCCCGACGGCCGTATCGCCGGGACCCGCGCGAACGCCAACGGCTTCGACCTGAACCGGGACTTCGTCACCGCCTCCCAGCCCGAGACACGGGCGATGCGGCGGATCGAGATCGACAAGCAGCCGGCCGTCATGCTCGATCTGCACGGGTACGTCAACGGCACCCTCATCGAGCCCACCACTCCCCCGCACGGCGAGAACTACGAGTACGACCTCTTCCTCAAGAACACCTACGCCAACGCCCTCGGCATGGAGGCCGCCGTCAACGGCCTCGGCTACACGCCCGCGAAGGACGGGGTGGACCCGGCCCAGATCCCCTTCCGGGACCAGCAGGAGGGCTGGGACGACTGGCCGCCGATCTTCACCCCGCAGTACGCGGCCTTCCACGGCACGGTCGCCGCGCACACGGTCGAGATCCCGCTCCAGGTGAACAACTCGGCCTACACCAACCTCCCGGTCGAGGAACTCCGCCGCCGCTCAGCCATCAACACGGCCGTCGCGGGCGCCGCGATCCGGGCCACGCTCGACTTCGTGCAGACCCACCGGACGTCACTCGTCGCCGACCAGATCGAGGTCTTCCGGCGCGGGGCGGCCGGCGCCGCGCAGGTGCCGGTGTCCGAGAAGACGGTGCCGGGCGTGCCAGGGATCGGTCCGGAGGACGTCTACACCACCACCTTCCCCCGCGCCTACGTCATCCCCGCGGGCACGACCGCCGCCGCCCGCCTGGTGGACCACCTCCTCGCCAACGACGTCCGGGTCACCCGCGCCACCAAGGCCTTCCGGCTGACCGGTCGGACGTACGCGAAGGGCTCGTACGTCGTCGACATGCACCAGCCCAAGCGCGGCCTCGCGAACGTCCTGCTGGCGGACGGCCGGGACATCAGCGACAAGGTGACGGTGATGTACGACATCTCGGGCTGGAGCCTGGGCCGGCTGTGGGGCGCCGAGGTGACGGCAGTGCCGTCGGCGCGGCTCACGGGCCTCCCGCTGCGCACCGTACGTGAGGCGACGGCCGTCGGCCGGGTCGCCCCGCGCGGCGACCTGAGCCTGCGCCTGGACGACCCGGCGGCGATCGCGGCCCTCAACTCCCTTCTCCAGCAGGGAGTTCCGGTACGACGCACAGCGGACGGCAGTACGGCGATCGTCCCGGCGTCGGCCCGCCCGAAGGCAACGGCCCTGGCCCGCACCCACGACGTCACCTTCGACGCCACGCGCCTGACGGGCAGCACCCCGCTCCACCGCACGCGCGTCGCCGCGGCCGTCACTCCGGGTGAGCTGTTCGCCCTCCGGGAGATGAACTTCGAGGTCACGCCGGTCTCGACGGACATCCTCAACGCCGGGTTCGACTGGTCGGCGACGGATGTGCTGATGGTGTCGACGGGGCTGGAGTACGCCGGCCTGACCACACCCGCCCGCACGGCCCTCGACACGTTCCTCTCCGGAGGTCATGGCCTGGTCGGACGCGGGATCGGCGGAGCCGAACTTAGCGCCGCCACCGGCCTGCTGGCCGCGAAGCCCGTCGAGGGCAACGGGGACGCGAACGGGGTGGTCCGCATGGTGAACGCGGGAACGATCACCACCGGCACCCCGGGTTACGGTTTCGTGTACGCGCCCGTCTGGTTCACCGACCTCGGACCGCAGGTCCGCGTGGAGCAGTCGTACGCGACCGGCAACCCCTTGCTCTCCGGGCACTGGCGCGCCCTGGAGGACGGCACCGGCGGACCCTCCGCCGCGGCCGGACAGCCCTCGGTGATCAGCGGTCCGCACGCGGTCCTGTTCGGCACCGAGCCTCTCTTCCGGGACCATCCGAAGGGAGAATTCCCGCAGGTGGCAAGGGCATTGTTCAGCATGTCAGCAGTCAAGGAGAGCGGATGACGCAGGAGATCCACGGCACCGTCGCCGACGGCTTCGAGGCGGTGCGCGAGGAGTTCGCCGCGTTCGTGGCCGGTGAACGCCCCGACTACGAGGGCCAGTTGTGCGCCTATGTGCACGGTCGCAGGGTCGTCGACCTGTGGACCGGCGAGGGCAACGAGGCGGACTCCCTCCACGCCGTCTTCTCCTCGACGAAGGGCGCCGCGCATCTGGTGGTGGCGCTGCTGGTCCAGGACGGCACCCTCGAACTCGACCGCAAGGTGACCTACTACTGGCCGGAGTTCGCGGCCGAGGGCAAGGGCGGGCTCACCCTCCGTGAGCTGCTCGCGCACCGGGCCGGACTGGTGGGCCTGGACGCCGGCTTCACCCGGGCCGAGATGGCGGACGACCGCGTGATCGCCGAACGCCTCGCCGACCAGCGCCCGTTCTGGCGTCCCGGCACGGCCTTCGGCTACCACGCGCTGGTCATCGGCGCCCTCACCGGCGAGGTGGTCCGCCGGGCCACGGGCCGTACGATCCAGGACCTGTGGGAGGAGCGCATCCGCTCCCCCTACTCCCTGGACTTCCACCTGGGCCTGCCGGAGTCCCTCGATCCCCGCTACCGCCCGATCCAGCCCATGCTCCCCACCCCCGAGCAGCAGGCCCTGATCGACGCCTCGCCGCAGGGCCCGCACTCCCTGACCTCGATCGCGTTCAACGCACATGTCCCGGACGCGGGCGACCTCGTGGACTACGCCAACTCCCGCACCGTACGTGCCAAGGGCCCGGCGTCGGCCGGCGGAGTGGCGGCGGCGCGCGGTATCGCCGGCATGTACGCGGCGACCATCAGCGAGCTGAACGACCGCCCGCCCCTCCTCAAGCCGGACACGATCGCCGAGGTGGGCCAGATCCACTCGATCGGCTACGACCTGATCGCCCGCGCCCACCGCTCCTACGGCCTGGGTTTCCAGGCCACGGCGGACACCTGGCACCCATTCCTCGGCGCCGGCGCCTTCGGCCACAGCGGCGCGGCCGGCTCCCAGGGCTTCGCCGACCCCCGCAGCGGCCTGGCCTACGGCTACACCCGCCGCCGCCTCGCCTTCCCTGGCGGGGCAGCCCCAGAAAACAACCAGTTCGCCAGGGCGGCCCACACAGCAGCACTGGCCCACTGAAACCACCACACCCCACGGAACAGGCCCACCCCGCACAAAAGGGCCGTACCCGACGTCCACGGGTACGGCCCTCTCGGGTACGCAACGAGCGACCTCAGACCAGCGTCACCGTGATGTTGCCGCGGGTCGCCTTCGAGTAGGGGCAGACCTGGTGGGCCTGCTCCAACAGCGCCCGGCCCGTGGCCTCGTCCACGTGGGGGATGTGGGCCGAGATCTCCACGATCAGCCCGAAGCCGTCGTCGTTCCTGCCGATGCCGACCTTCGCGGTGACGGTCGAGCCGGTGATGTCGGCCTTGGTCTGCCGGGCCACGACGCCCAGGGCGCCCTGGAAGCAGGCGCTGTAGCCGGCCGCGAAGAGCTGCTCGGGGTTGGTGCCCTCGCCGCTGCCGCCCATTTCCTTCGGCGGGTTCACGACGACGTCGAGGCGGCCGTCCTCCGTGGCGACACGGCCGTCGCGGCCGTTCTCGGCGGTGGCGACGGCGGTGTACAGGACGTCGGTCTGCTGGATGGACATGCGGTACTTCCTCCTAGGTCCGCCGTGCGACTCGCGCCCACGATCGACGACGGTTTCGGAAAGAAGTTACCGCATACCGGAAAACGACAGAAGACGTCAGAGCTTGACGATCATCTTTCCGGTGTTGTCGCCCCGCAGTACCCCGAGGAACGCCTCCAGGTTGTTCTCGATGCCCTCGACGACCGTCTCGCGGTACTTGAGCGCACCGGACGCCACCCACGGGCCGACCTCGGAGACGAACTGCGGCTGGAGGTCGTAGTGGTCACCGACCAGCAGGCCCTCGATACGGCCGCGGGTCTGGATGAGCCGGGCGAGGTTGCGCGGACCGGGAGCGGCCTCGGTGTTGTTGTAGACCGAGATCATGCCGCAGATCGCGATCCGGCCACCCTGGTTCAGCGAGCCGATGGCCGCCTCCAGGTGGTCGCCGCCGACGTTGTCGAAGTAGACGTCGACACCGTCCGGCGCGGCCTCGCGCAGCTGCTGGCTCACCGGGCCGTTCTTGTAGTTGAAGGCCGCGTCGAAGCCGTACTCCTCCACGAGGAGCTTGACCTTCTCGTCGGAGCCGGCCGAGCCGATGACCCGCGAGGCACCCTTGAGCCTGGCGATCTGGCCGACCTGGCCGCCCACGGCACCGGCGGCGCCGGAGACGAAGACCGAGTCGCCCTCCTTGAAGGACGCGGTGCGCAGCAGACCGGCGTAGGCGGTGAGGCCGGTCATGCCGAGGACGCCGAGATAGGTGGACAGGGGCGCGGCGTCCGGGTCGACCTTGACGGCCTGCGCGGCGTCGAACGTGGCGTACTCGCGCCAGCCGCCGAAGTGCAGGACGTGGTCGCCGACGGCGATGTTCTCGGCGCCGGAGGCGATGACCTCGCCGACCGCGCCGCCCTGCATGACCTTGCCGAGTTCGAAGGGGGCGACGTAGGACTTGGCGGCCGACATGCGGCCCCGCATGTAGGGGTCCACCGACAGGTACTTGTTCCGCACCAGCACCTGACCCTCACCCGGCTGCTTCACCTCGGCCTCGACCAGGGCGAAGTCCTCGGGCTTCGGCCAGCCGACGGGACGGCTGAGCAGGTGCCACTCGCGGTTGATCATGACAGAACCTTTCCGATTTACTTCAGTACCTGAAACAACCATGCTCCTGAATATTTCAGGTTGTCAAGTAATGGGGGTAGTCTTGAGCCATGGCCACTCCTCCCAAGACCCGCCGCCCCGACGCGCTGACCATGGAAGTCGTCGAGCTGATCGGTGACGTCGTGGCGCGCTTCTACGAGGACTACGAGGAGGCCGCCGGCGATCACGCGCTCACCGGCCCCCAGGCGCGGCTGCTCAGCCTGCTGTCGCTGGAGCCGCTGCCCATGCGGAAGCTGGCGCAGAAGCTGAAGTGCGAGCCGTCGAACGTGACCGGGATCGTGGACCGCCTGGAGACCCGCGGCCTGGTGGAGCGGCGGCCCGACCCCGCGGACCGGCGGGTGAAGGTGGCGGCGGTGACGGACGAGGGCCGGGACGTGGCCCGGAGCCTGCGCGAGGGGCTGCGGTTCGCCCGTGAGCCGCTGGCCGGGCTGTCGGACGAGGAGCGGGAGTCACTGCGGGACCTGCTGCGGCGGATGCTCAACTCCTGAGACCGGCCTGGCGATCGGCCGAGCCAGGCGACCGGCCGAGCCAGGCGACCGGCCGAGCCAAGCGACCGGCCGAGCCAAGCGACCCACCCAGTCGAGTGATTGGCCCGGTCGGGCGATCGCCCTAGGGCCTGTCCGGCGGATCAGGTCGCGGGAAAGCCGCGGCGCCTCATCGACGCCGGCGTGCCAGCCCCCGCGTCTGCGGCATGATCCGCCGGACAGGCCCTAGCCGGGCGACCGGCTCAGGTGCACCACCACAGGAACCGCTCGCACGGTGTCTCCGACGGAGCCGGCGTCGGGTCGGCCGTGGTCGGGTCGGTCGTGGGCGTGGCCGACGCGGCCGGGCCGGTGGCCGTCGGGGTCGGGGTGGAGGCACCCGGAACGGCCGTGGCCCCCGCCGACTGGGGATCCTTGTCCTTGTCGTCCTTCTCCTTCTCGGAGGCGGACGCGGAGGCCGAGGCCGACGGGGACGTCGAGGTGTTCGCGGACGCGGAGGCCGAGGGGAGCGCGTTCGCGTCGTCCAGCGGCTCGGCGGTCTTGCCCGCCTCCGCCGAGGCGGCTCCCTCGGCGGACTCGTCGCCGGCCGCGGCGGGCGTGGAGTGGGAACCGGGCGCGTCCATGCCGAGCTCGGCGAGGCTCAGGCCGCCGGCGGCGAGCACGAAGCCCGCGGCGACGAGGAGCACCCGGCGGCGTCTGCGGCGATGGGCCGCGGCTTTACGGTCACGGCGGCTTCCGGCGCCGGCGGAGCCGTCGCCGTCCTCGTCGCCGTCCTCGTCGTCGTACTCGAGGTCGCCCTCGTCGTCGTACTCGTCCGGCTGTTCCACGACGGGGGCCCGGCCGCGGCGGCCCTGCGCGCGGCGGCGGGCCGCCCGGCCCCCGGTGACGACCTCGGGCTCCTCGCGAGGCTCCTCGGGGGACTCCGCGTACGACTCCCCATGGGGCGCTTCGTCGCTCTCCACGGCTTCGGGAGCGGCCTCGGGGACGGTGTGGGAGGCGGCTGCGTACGCGGTGTCCGCGTATCCGCCGTCGTACGCCTGGTACGCGCCGTCACCCATCGGCTGCTGCGGCTGCTGCGCGTACTGCTGTGCGTGCTGCTGGGCGGGCTGGGTCGCGTAGGCGCGGAGCTGTTCTACGGAGGTGCCGCACCCGGGGCAGGCGAGGGCGCCGTTGAGGTGCCGTCGGCACGGGAGGCAGTAGTCCATGACGCGGGAAGATTAAGTTCCCGATCCGTAGCGTTCCTAGAGGCAGCTGTGAATGTTGTGTGGGGAACTGGCCGTTCCGGTGCGGCGAGTTGAGGATGATCCACCCATCCACCCTCAACCCGCCGAAACCGGCCGCAGCGCTCCGCTCAGGCCTTCTTACGCGTCGTCATCACCCGCTGGATCAGGATGAAGGCGCAGAGCAGCACACCGGTGGCGATCTTCGTCCACCAGGAGCTGAGCGTGCCCTCGAACTGGATGATGCTCTTGATCAGACCGAGCACGAGGACACCGAACAGCGTGCCGAGCACATAGCCGGAGCCGCCCGTCAGCAGGGTGCCGCCGATGACCACCGCGGCGATCGCGTCGAGTTCCATGCCGACCGCGTGCAGCGGGTCGCCGGACTGGATGTAGAGCATGAAGAGCAGACCGGCGAGCGCGGAGCAGAAGCCGCTCATCGTGTAGACCGCGATCTTCGTGCCGCCCAGCGGGAGGCCCATGAGGAGGGCCGACTGCTCGTTGCCGCCGATGGCGTAGATCCGGCGGCCGAAGCGGGTGTAGTGCAGGAGGTAGAAAGCGGCCGCCAGGACGACGAGGGCCACCACGGCGCCGATCGACAGGTCGCCCACGCCCAGTGACACCCGGGTCTCGGCGAGGCTGCTCACCGCGGAGTCGTTGATCGCGATCGACTCCTTGCTGATGACCAGGCACAAGCCCCGGAAGAGGAAGAGGCCCGCGAGGGTCACGATGAACGGCTGGATCTCGAAGTTGTGGATCACATAGCCCATGAGGAAGCCGCCGAACGCGCCCACTCCCAGGGATATGGGGATGACCACGAGGAGCGGCAGGCCCACGTCCTGGACCAGCCACGCCGTGAGCATCGTCGTGAAGCCGATCACCGAGCCGACGGACAGGTCGATGCCGCCGGACAGGATGACGAAGGTGGCGCCTACGGCGGCGACCAGCAGATAGCCGTTGTCGATGAACAGGTTGAGGAACACCTGCGAGTCGCCGAAGCCGTAGTTCTGGTAGCGGCTGAGGCCGGCGATGTACATCGCGAGGAACAGGGCGGCCGTGACCAGGACGGGGAGTCGGCGGTCACCCAGGACGCGCGCCGCCTTGGACGGCGTACGGGCTTCGGGCCGGTCCGGTGTCGTGGGGGTCTTGGTCGTCGTACTCATCACGACACCTCCATCTTGGGAGCGGCGGGCTCGGTGGTGACCGCGGCCGGTGCCGTCGGGGGCGTCTTCTTCGCGCGGGCGCCGAAGACCTTCGCCCGGAACTTCGGGGACTGGAGCAGGCAGACGACGATGACGACGGCGGCCTTGAAGACCAGGTTCGTCTGGGTCGGTACGCCGATGGTGTAGATGGTGGTGGTGAGGGTCTGGATGACCAGGGCGCCGACCACCGTGCCGCCGATGGAGAAGCGGCCGCCGAGCAGCGAGGTGCCGCCGATGACCACGGCGAGGATGGCGTCGAGCTCGATCCACAGGCCGGCGTTGTTGCCGTCCGCTGCCGAGGTGTTGGAGCTGACCATCAGGCCCGCGATGCCCGCGCACAGGGCGCAGAAGACGTACACCATGATCTTGATGCGCATCGACCTGATGCCGACCAGCCGGCTGGCCTCGGCGTTGCCGCCGACCGACTCGACGAGCAGGCCGAGGGCGGTGCGACGGGTCAGGGCGACGGTGACGGCGACGACCGCGGCGACCACGAAGATGGAGAACGGCAGGGTCAGCCAGTAGCCGCCGCCGATGAGCTTGTACGGCTCGCTGTTGATGGTGATGATCTGGCCGTCGGTGATCAGCTGGGCGACGCCGCGACCCGCGACCATGATGATGAGGGTCGCGATGATGGGCTGGATGCCCATGCGGGCGACGAGGAAGCCGTTCCACAGACCGCAGACGACCGCGGCGACCAGGCCGAGGCCCATCGCCAGCAGGACTCCGGCCAGAGCGTCCTGGTCCTTCTGGTCGCTGATGTACGAGCAGGTCAGTGCGCCGGTGATGGCGACGACCGCGCCGACGGAGAGGTCGATGCCGCCGGTGGCGATGACCAGGGTCATGCCGACCGCCACCAGGATCAGGGGCGAGCCGAACAGGACGATCGAGACGAGGCTGCCGTAGAGGTGGCCGTCCGTCATGTGGATGGCGAAGAAGTCGGGCGTGAAGGGGAGGTTGACGAGCAGCAGGGCCACCAGGACCGCGACCGGCCAGAAGAGGTTGTGGCGCGTCAGTGCTCGCCAGCGGGGGTTGGGGGTCACTGCTGTTCTCCGCTCTGCTCTCCGCTGGCGATGGTCTCTAGGATCTTGCTGGGGGTGATCTCGGGCCCGTTGGTGAGCCGGGCCACGAGCTTGCGGTCGCGCAGCACGCCGATGGTGTGGCTGAGGCGGAGGACCTCCTCCAGCTCGGCCGCGATGTAGAGGACCGACATGCCGTCCTCGGAGAGGGAGACGACCAGCTTCTGGATCTCCGTCTTGGCGCCGATGTCGATACCGCGGGTGGGCTCGTCGAGGATCAGCAGCTTGGGCTGGGTGATCAGCCAGCGGGCGAGAAGCACCTTCTGCTGGTTGCCGCCGCTCAACTGGCCTACGCGGGCTTCGGGGTTGGCGGGGCGGATGTCGAGGGCCTTGATGTACTTGGCGACGAGTTCGTCGCGCTGGGCCGTCGGGATGGGGCGGGTCCAGCCGCGGGCCGCCTGGAGGGCGAGGATGATGTTCTCGCGGACGGTCAGGTCGGGGACCAGGCCCTCGGTCTTGCGGTTCTCGGAGCAGAACGCGACGCCGGCGCCGATGGCGTCGTTGGGGGCGCTCATCGCGACCTGCTTGCCGCCGATGGTGACCTTGCCGGCGTCGGGCTGGTCGGCGCCGAAGAGGAGCCGGGCGAGTTCGGTCCGCCCCGACCCCAACAGGCCCGCGAGACCGACGACTTCACCCTTCTTGATGTCGAGGTCGAAGGGCGCGATGCCGCCGGTGCGGCCGAGGCCCTCCGCGGTGAGCAGCGACTCACCGACGTCCGCGTGGAGTTGGTGGTCGTGCAGTTCCTCCAGCTGGTCCAGGGCCTTGCCGATCATCAGCTCGATGAGGCCGACCTGGTCGAGGTCGCGGACCAGGTGTTCGCCGACGAGGGTGCCGTTGCGCAGGACCGTCATGCGGTCGCAGATCTCGTAGATCTGGTCGAGGAAGTGGGAGACGAAGAGGATCGCCACGCCCTCGTCGCGCAGCCGCCGCATCAGGCGGAAGAGTTCGAGGACCTCGTCGCGGTCGAGGCTGGAGGTCGGCTCGTCGAGGACGAGGACCTTGGTGCCGGAGCCCGAGCCGTCGCTGTCGCCGTGGCCCACCGACCGTACGATCGCGACGAGTTGCTGTACGGCGAGGGGGTACGAGGACAGCGGCGCGGTCACGTCGATGTCGAGGCCGAGACGGTCGACCATCTCCGCCGCCTCCTTGCGCATCCGCTTCCACTGGATGCGGCCGGCGCGGGTGGGCTCACGGCCGATGAAGATGTTCTCCGCCACCGAGAGGTTGGGGCAGAGGTTGACCTCCTGGTAGACGGTGCTGATGCCGGCCTGCTGCGCCTGGAGCGGGCTGCCGATCCGCACGGCCCTGCCGTCCAGGGTGACGGTGCCGCCGTCCAGGGTGTACACCCCGGTCAGCACCTTGATCAGGGTGGATTTCCCGGCCCCGTTCTCGCCCATCAGGGCGTGGATCTCGCCGGGGAAGAGCCGGAAGTCGACGCCCGACAGAGCCCTTACCCCCGGAAACTCTTTGACTATGCCCGTCATCTCCAGGACGGGCTGCGGCTCTGCCATGGCAGCGCTCCTCGTGGATCGTCGATTCGGTTCAGGCCCCCAAGGGGCCAACCCCGCGGGGAGCCTGGCCGACCGAGAGGTACTCGGCGGGCCGGGGGCTCCCTGGGGGTGGTGCGGTCTTTCATTCACGGCCGGTGGTCATGTGCGGCGGGTGGTCATCTGCGGTGGTTGGTCGTGTGCGGCCGTTGGTCGATACGGCGCCCGGTCGGCACCGTGGCCGGTCGATACGGCGGCCGGTCGGCACCGTGGCCGGTCGGCACCGTGGGCCGGTGGGCCGGTGGCAGCTCCAGTCGGCGGCCACCGCCGATCCGTCGGCACCCACTCTCGGTGGCACCGCCGGCCAACAGTCACCGCCGCCGGTCGGCACCGCGACGGCAGCACGCCCCCGAGCGCCGGCCCCTGCGGGGCCACCGTCACGGTGGTGGCCTCCGAGGCGGTCAGCACCGCCGATCCCTCGGCGCCACCGATCCGCCGACACCGCCGACCAACGGCCTCCACGCCGGGCGACACCACGACCGGGCGACACCACGGCCGGAAGGCGCCCGGGGCGGCCGGTCGGTACCGGTCGCCGTTCGCCGATCCGCACCGATCGCCGTTCGCCGGTCCGCACCGCCATCCGGCGACCGCACCCCTGGAGGGCGACCGCACCCCCGGAGGGCAACCGCACCCCCAGCCAGCCAGCGCGCCCGCAACCGGCGAGCGCGCCGCCGTCCGGTCGGCGTCGACGCGGGTCGGCACTGTCCAGTCGCCGGTGCCGCACCGCCGTCGCCCCCGTCAGTACTTGCGGCTCGGGAGGGCGGCCTTTGCCTGGTCCTGCATGAAGTCGCCCTCCTTGGTCTTGATCCAGCGCTCGACCGTGCCGCCGTCGTGGACCGTCTTGACGACCTCCATCAGCTGGGGGCCGAGGAGCGGGTTGCACTCGACGATGGCGTTGATCTTGCCCTCGGACATGGCGACGAAGCCGTCCTTCACGCCGTCGACCGAGACGATGAGGATGTCCTTGCCGGGCTTCTTGCCGGCCGCCTCGATGGACTGGATGGCGCCGATGGCCATGTCGTCGTTGTGGGCGTAGAGGACGTTGATGTCCGGGTTGGACTGCAGGAAGGCCGCCATGACCTGCTTGCCGCCGGCGCGGGTGAAGTCGCCGGTCTGGGTGACGACGATCTTCCAGTCGTCCGCGTGGTCGGCGTCCATGACCTCCTTGAAGCCCTTGGCGCGCTCGATGGCGGGGGCGGCACCGGTGGTGCCCTCCAGCTGGGCGATCTTCACGTCGCCCTTGAGGCCGGCCTTGGCGATGACCTTCTCGAGGATCTTCGCGGCGCGGCGGCCCTCGTCGGTGAAGTCGGAGCCGACGAGGGTGACGTACAGGGACTCGTCGGAGGTCTCCACGGAGCGGTCGGTGAGGACGACCGGGATCTTCGCGGCCTTGGCCTCCTTGAGCACCGCGTCCCAGCCGGTGACGACCACCGGGGAGAAGGCGATGACGTCGACCTTCTGCGCGATGTAGCTGCGGATGGCCGAGATCTGGTTCTCCTGCTTCTGCTGGGCGTCGGAGAACTTCAGGGTGTAACCCGCGTCCTTGGCTGCGGACTTGACCGAGTCGCTGTTGGCGGTGCGCCAGCCGCTCTCGGAGCCGACCTGGGAGAAGCCGAGGGTGATCGCCTTGGAGCCGCCGCTGCCCGCGGAGTCGCTGGAGTTGTCGTCCTCCTTGGCGCAGGCCGCCAGGGTGCCCGCCGCCGCAACGCCGATCGCCGCAGTCAGGAAGTTCCTTCTGTTGAGCATGTTCTTCTCCTTTGAAGAGCCAGGACAGATCGCACCGCGTCCAGCCTGTCGATCATTATTCGAAATATCGGTCACACTGGTGTGCGAATTGCGACGTTTGATGGAGGTCGGGTCAGTCGGGTGCCGTGCTGGCCCTGACGACGAGTTGGGGTTCGATGACCACTCCGGGCGCCCCGGAGGGAGCCCGGCCCTCGATGAGGTCCAGCAGCAGGGCGATGCTGTGCTTGCCCACCGTCGCGAAGTCCTGCCGGACGGTGGTGAGCGGAGGCGCGAAGAACTCCGACTCCGGGATGTCGTCGAAGCCGACCATCGCGACGTCCTGCGGCGTGCGCACCCCCGCTTCCCGCAGCGCCCGCAACACCCCCAGCGCCATCTGGTCGTTGGCGACGAAGACCGCGGTCAGTCCACGGCCCACCCAGCCGGCCAGTTCCTGGCCCGCCCGGTAGCCCGAGAGCGGACTCCAGTCCCCCCGCAGCGGCGTCGGCGGCTCGATGCCCGCCGCTTCGAGGGTGGCCCGCCAGCCGGTGACCCGGTCGGCGGCCTCCTGCCAGTCCTCGGGTCCGGCGAGGTGCCAGACCGTACGGTGCCCGGCGGCCAGCAGATGCCCGGTGGCGAGCCGGGCGCCGAGCTGCTGGTCCACGTTGACGCTGGGGATCTCGGCGCCGGATCCGGTGCCGACGACCACCACCGGGAAGGGGTGGCGGAGTTCGGCCAGGGCCTCGACCGCCGAGCGCTGCGGGGCGAGGGCGATCACTCCCTCCACGCCGCCGTCGCTGAGGTGGTCCAGGGCCTCGGACAGGGTCTCCTTCGCCAGCTTGTGCAGGCTGACCGTCGAGACGGTGTACCCCGCGGCCCGGGCCGCGTCCTCCAGCGCGAACAGCGTGCTGGCCGGGCCGTACAGCGTGGTGTTGGAGGCGACCACACCCAGGGTGCGGGTGCGGCGGGTGGCCAGGGCGCGGGCCGAGGAGTTGCGGCGGTAGCCCATCTCCTCGATCGCCCGCAGGACCTTGGCCCGTGTCTCGTCCCGGACGTTGGGATGATCGCCCAGTACCCGGGACACCGTCTGGTGGGACACCCCGGCGAGGCGTGCCACATCGGCCATGGTGGGCGGCCGGAGCTCTAAGTGGTTCACGGCCGCACCTCCTGGCGGTCAGCGATCGGTTGAATGCGAGGCACATTGTGAGCGCTAACAATTCATGGCGGTCAAGAGGGCTGCATCGGGAAGGTCGTCACGGTTGAATAACGCAGCAGGCTGCGGGAGTTGAGATACCGGACGGATGTGCACGTCATCAAGACCGTTACGCCGTTCGACCCTCCGACCCATTGACACCCCGACCGAGACGTCCTTACGGTCGGGCCAGCATTTCGAACGTGAGCCGAAATTTCGAACAACAAGCTTGAGAGCCTAGGGAGTAGCTGACGTGCGCATCACGGGAATCAGCACGCACGTGGTCGGGACGCCATGGCGCAACCTGACCTACGTCCAGGTGCACACCGACGAGGGACTCACCGGAGTCGGCGAGACCCGCATGCTGGGCCACACCGACGCCCTCATCGGCTATCTGCACGAGGCGAAGACCAACCACATTCTCGGGTCGGACCCGTTCGCTGTCGAGGATCTGGTCAAGCGCATGAAGTACGGCGACTACGGCCGTGCGGGCGAGATCGTGATGTCCGGCATCGCCGTGATCGAGATGGCCTGCTGGGACATCAAGGGCAAGGCGCTCGGCGTGCCGGTCTGGCAGCTGCTCGGCGGCAAGGTCACCGACAAGGTCAAGGCGTACGCCAACGGCTGGTACACCACCGAGCGCACCCCGGAGGCCTACCACAAGGCCGCCCAGGGCGTCATGGAGCGCGGCTACAAGGCGCTCAAGATCGACCCCTTCGGCACCGGGCACTTCGAGCTGGACCACGAGCAGAGCCTGTACGCCGTCTCGCTCATCGAGGCCGTCCGCGACGCCATCGGCCCGGACGCCGAGCTGATGCTGGAGATGCACGGCCGCTTCTCCCCCGCCACCGCCGTACGCCTGGCCAAGGACCTGGCGCCCTTCAAGCCCGCGTGGCTGGAGGAGCCGGTGCCGCCGGAGAACCTGAAGGCGCTGGAGAAGGTCGCCGCCAAGGTCGAGATGCCGGTCGCCACCGGTGAGCGCATCCACGACCGGATCGAGTTCCGCGAGCTCTTCGAGAGCCAGGCCGTGGACATCATCCAGCCCGACGTCGGCCACATCGGCGGCATCTGGGAGACCCGGAAGCTGGCCGCGACCGCCGAGACCCACTACATGCTGGTCGCCCCGCACAACGTGGGCGGCCCGGTGCTGACGGCGGCCTCGCTCCAGGTCGGCTTCACCGCGCCGAACTTCAAGATCCTCGAGCACTTCAACGACTTCGCGGACGCCGACATCAAGAAGGTCGTCAAGGGCGCCCCGCAGGTCGTGGACGGCTACTTCGAACTGTCGCACGAGCCGGGCCTGGGCGTGGAGCTGGACGTCGACGCCGCCGCGGAGTTCCCGCAGCAGCAGGCCCGCTTCGACCTGTGGGCCGACGGCTGGGAGCAGCGCAAGCCGAAGGGCACCGAGCAGTGAGCAGCGCGGTCGTCGTCGGGGCGCCCGGCGAGCACGAGCTCGTCGAGCACACCCCGCGTGCGCCCGGCGCCGGCGAGGCCCTGGTCCGCGTCCACGCGGTCGGCATCTGCGGCAGCGACCGCGAGGTGTACCAGGGCAACCGGCCCGAGGGGTACGTCCGCTACCCGCTGACCCCGGGCCACGAGTGGTCCGGCACGGTCGAGGCCGTGGGTCCGGCCGTGCCGGAGTCCCTGGTCGGCCGGAAGGTGGTCGGCGAGGGCTTTCGCAACTGCCAGGTCTGCGACCGCTGCCACGCGGGCGAGACCACGCTGTGCACGGACGGCTACGAGGAGACCGGGTTCACCCAGCCCGGCGCCATGGCCGCCACGCTCACCCTGCCGGCCCGGCTGCTGCACGCCCTGCCGGACGACGCCGATCTGACGGCGGCGGCACTCCTGGAGCCCGCAGCGTGCATCGCGGCCGCCGCGATCAAGGCGAACGCGCGGCCCGGCGAGCGGGTGGCCGTGGTGGGCACGGGGACGCTCGGGATCTTCGCGGTGCAGTTCCTGCGGGCGGGCTCGCCCTCGGAGCTGCTGGTGGTGGGCACCCGCCCGGACCGCGCGGAGCTCTCGAAGACCTTCGGCGCCACCGACTTCCGCACCCGGGACCAGGAGCTGCCCGACGACTTCGACGTCGTCATCGAGACCGCCGGGTCGGCGACCGCCGCGAACACCGCGGCCTCGCTGCTCCGGCGCGGCGGCCGGCTCGTCCTGACGGGCATCCCGGCCGCGGGCGCCGACGGACTCGACCCCACCGATCTCGTCGTACGCCAGCTGGAGGTGCACACCGTGTTCGGGGCGCCGCCGGACGCCTGGTCGCACACGGTGCGGGTCTTCGGGGCCGGGCTGCTCGATCCGCTGCCGCTCGTGACGCACGAGCTGCCGCTGGAGGAGTTCCCGCGCGCCATCGAGCTGGTCGGATCCGGTGACCCGACGGTCGGCAAGGTCCTCCTGAAGCCATGACGACCCCCTGAGCCGTACGCCGGTACGGAGTACCTGACGACTTCGTACCGGCGTACACCCAAATCCCTGCGCCTTTTTAAGCCATGTTGCACGAAGCCTTGTTGCACGCAGAGCCGCGATCCACGTCCGAAATACCGAACACGAAGGACAGCTTGTGACCGAGACCACCGCCAGCGCGGCCCGACGACCCGGTGAGCAGGCGCTCGCCGCGCTCGGTCTGGGCGCTCCCGCCCTCGACCCGGCCGACGCCTCTGCGCACACCTTCCCCGGTGGCGGCCGCTGGCGCACCGAAGTGCCCTCCGTGGAGGGGCCCGAGGCCCTCTCCGTGGTCCTCAAGGAGTCCTCGCGGCTCGATGTGCCGATCCACCGGATCAGCCAGGGCAGCGGCGTGTGGATGCTCACCGACGCCGAGATCACCGAGATGGTGGAGGCGACCGCCGAGCGGGACATCGAGCTCTGCCTGTTCACCGGCCCTCGCGGCACCTGGGACATCGGCGGCTCCACCCGGACCGACTCCAAGGGCGCCGGGCTGCGTGCCCGCGGCCACGACGCGGTCGCCGGGTGTGTCGAAGACGCCGTGCGGGCGACGGAGTTGGGCGTGAAGTGCCTGCTCGTGGCCGACGAGGGCGTGCTGTGGACGCTGCACCGGGCGCGCGTCGCCGGGATCATCCCGGCCGACACCACGCTCAAGGTGTCGGCGCTGATCGGTCCGGTGAACCCGGCCGCGTACGCCGTCTACGAGAACCTCGGTGGTGACTCGATCAACGTGCCCAGCGATCTGACGCTGGATCAACTCACCGAGATCCGCCGGGTGTCGGGCGCTCCGATGGACATGTACATCGAGGCTCCGGACGATCTCGGCGGCTATGTGCGGATGTACGAGGTCGCCGAGCTGATCCGGCGCGGCGCCCCGCTCTATCTGAAGTTCGGCCTGTCGAAGGCTCCCGGGATCTACCCGTACGGCCATCACATGCGCGAGCTCACGCTGTCCACCGCCAAGGAAAGAGTGCGGCGCGGACGGCTCGCCCTGGACCTGCTCGCACGGCACGGGGCGGACGGCGACATGGCGCCGCTCGGCTCAAGACTGCCGGGCGCGCTGACGCGATTCGAAACGCCTGCATAACGTTCCGGACAACGCCCCTTCACAGAAGCCGACGTAGTCGAACAGACTCCGACACAACTTCTCTCGGTCGATCCAGCACCACCGACAGGCGCCCGCATCGCCGGACCGCCCACAGTCTCTAGAACATCAAGGATGATGATCATGCTTAACCGCAGAGCTGCACTCTCCGCCATAGCCACCTCGGCCGTCCTAGCCCTCTCCCTGACCGCCTGTGGCCAGGACAGCGAGGGTGGCAGCGCGGAGAGCAAGGGCGACGCCAAGGGCGGCACCATCGGTATCGCGATGCCGACCAAGTCCTCCGAGCGCTGGATCGCCGACGGCAAGAACGTCGAGACCAACCTGCAGAAGCTGGGCTACAAGACCAAGCTGGTCTACGGCGAGGACGAGCCCGACCAGCAGGTCTCGCAGATCGAGAACCTGATCACCCAGGGCGTCAAGGCGCTGATCGTCGCCGCGATCGACAACAAGTCGCTCAACAACGTGCTCCAGGAGGCGAAGGACGCGGGCATCCCCGTCATCGCCTACGACCGTCTGATCCTCGGCACGCCGAACGTCGACTACTACGCCTCCTTCGACAACTCCAAGGTCGGCGAGCTCCAGGCCAACTACATCGTCGAGAAGCTCGGCCTCGCCTCCGGCAAGGGCCCCTTCAACATCGAGCTGTTCGCCGGCTCCAACGACGACAACAACACCAAGTACTTCTTCAACGGCGCGATGAGCGTCCTGAAGCCGTACATCGACTCCAAGAAGCTCGTCGTCAAGTCGGGCCAGGTCGACCTCAACAAGGTCACCACCCTGCGCTGGGACGGCGCCACCGCCCAGCGCCGCATGGACGACATCCTGACCGGCTCCTACAAGTCCGGCCGGGTCGACGCGGTCCTCTCCCCGTACGACGGCATCTCCATCGGCATCCTGTCGGCGCTGAAGTCCGACGGCTACGGCACCAAGTCCAAGCCGCTTCCGGTCCTGACCGGTCAGGACGCCGAGCTGGCCTCCGTGAAGTCGATCATCGCGGGCGACCAGACGCAGACCGTCTACAAGGACACCCGCGAGCTGGCCAAGGTCGCGGCCAACATGGTCGACGCGGTGCTCAACGACAAGAAGCCCGAGACCAACGACACCAAGACCTACGACAACGGCTCCAAGGTCGTCCCCGCCTACCTGCTCAAGCCGGTGAGCGTCGACAAGAGCAACTACAAGCAGGTCCTGGTCGACGGCGGCTACTACACCGAGGGCGAGCTCAAGTAGTCCCCGTCCTGTAGTCGCCTGCAAGAAACCAGATTGGAAGGCACGACCATGGCGGGACCCGTCCTGGAAATGCGCTCGATCGTCAAGACCTTTCCCGGTGTGAAAGCGCTGTCGGACGTCACGCTGACCGTCCGCCAGGGCGAGGTCCACGCCATCTGCGGTGAGAACGGCGCCGGGAAGTCCACCTTGATGAAGGTGCTCTCCGGAGTCCATCCGCACGGCACGTACGAGGGCGAGATCCTCTTCGAAGGGGACGTCTGCGAGTTCAAGGACATCCGGGCGAGCGAGGCGCACGGCATCGTCATCATCCACCAGGAGCTGGCGCTGGTGCCGTACCTCTCCCTCGCGGAGAACATCTTCCTCGGCAACGAGCACGCCTCGCGCGGTTTCATCGACTGGCGCGAGACCCTGCGGCACGCGAGCGAGCTGCTGCGCCGGGTGGGGCTCAGTGAGCACCCCGAGACCCGGGTCGCCGACATCGGTGTCGGCAAGCAGCAGCTCGTGGAGATCGCCAAGGCGCTCTCCAAGAAGGTGAAGCTGCTGATCCTGGACGAGCCCACCGCCGCCCTGAACGACGAGGACAGCGGCAAACTCCTGGATCTCATCCTGGAGTTGAAGAAGCAGGGCATCACCTCGATCATCATCTCCCACAAGCTCAACGAGATCCGCAAGGTGGCCGACTCCGTCACGATCATCCGTGACGGCAAGACCATCGAGACCCTCGACGTGAAGTCCGAGGAGACCTCCGAGGACCGGATCATCTCCGGCATGGTGGGCCGCGACCTCGACCACCGCTTCCCCGAACGCACCGCGTATGACGGTGAGTTGGACGCGGCCCCGGCCCTGGAGATCCGTGACTGGACCGTGCACCACCCGATCGACCAGCAGCGCAAGGTCGTCGACGACGTGTCGATCCATGTCCGGCGCGGGGAGATCGTCGGCATCGCGGGCCTGATGGGCGCGGGCCGCACCGAGCTCGCGATGAGCGTGTTCGGCCGCTCCTACGGGCGGCACGCGGGCGGCACGGTCCTCAAGGACGGCAAGGAGATCCGCACCAAGTCGGTCGCCGAGGCGGTCGACCACGGCATCGCCTATGTCACCGAGGACCGCAAGCACTACGGCCTCAACCTCATCGACACCATCAACCGCAACATCTCGCTCAGCGCCCTGAACAAGGTCGCCAAGCGCGGGGTGGTCGACGAGCACGAGGAGCGGAAGGTCGCCGAGGGCTTCCGCAAGTCCATGAACATCAAGGCGCCGACCGTCTTCGAGCCGGTGGGCAAGCTGTCCGGCGGCAACCAGCAGAAGGTCGTCCTCAGCAAGTGGATCTTCGCCGGTCCCGAGGTGCTCATCCTGGACGAACCCACCCGAGGCATCGACGTCGGTGCCAAGTACGAGATCTACACCGTCATCGACCAGCTGGCCGCGCAGGGCAAGGCGGTCGTCTTCATCTCGTCCGAGCTGCCCGAGCTGCTCGGCATGTGTGACCGCATCTACACGATGGCCGCCGGGCGGCTGACCGGCGAGTTCTCCCGTGCCGAGGCCTCGCAGGAATCGCTGATGCGCCAGATGACCAAGGACAAAGAGGTAACCCGATGAGCACGGATGTGACCGCCAAGACGCCGGCCCCGGCGCCGCCGGGCAAGAGCGGCTCCGCCTCCGGCGACAACCTGCTGCAGCTGATGCTGGACGGCCTGCGGCGCAACATGCGCCAGTACGGCATGCTGATCGCCCTCGGCCTGATCGTCGCGCTGTTCGCGGTGTGGACCGACGGTGACCTGCTGCTGCCGCGCAACGTCTCCAACCTGGTCCTTCAGAACAGCTACGTCCTGATCCTCGCGATCGGCATGATGCTGGTCATCATCGCGGGCCACATCGACCTGTCGGTCGGCTCGGTCACGGCGTTCGTGGGCGCGTTCGCGGCGGTACTGACGGTCCAGCACGACGTGTCCTGGCCGATAGCCGTGGTGCTGAGCCTGGCGGTCGGCGCGGGCGCGGGTGCGGCACAGGGCTTCCTCATCGCGTATCTCGGCATACCGTCGTTCATCGTCACCCTCGCGGGCATGCTGGTCTTCCGCGGCTTCACCGAGATCCTCCTTGAGGGCCAGACCCTCGGCCCGTTCCCCGGCGGCCTCCAGAAGATCGGCAACGGCTTCCTGCCGGAGACCGGCCCGGACACCAACTACCACAACATCACGCTGCTCCTCGGCCTGGCCCTGATCGTCTTCGTGGTCCTCCAGGAGGTCCGTGACCGGGGGCGCCAGCAGGAGTTCTCCCTCGACGTGCTGCCCAGGAACATCTTCCTGCTGAAGCTCGTCTCGATCGTCGCGGCGATCCTCGTCGTCACCATGCTGCTCGCCAGCTACAAGGGTGCCCCGATCATCCTGCTCATCCTGGGCGCGCTGGTCGTCGGCTACGGCTACCTGATGCGCAACTCGATCTTCGGCCGGCACATCTACGCGATCGGCGGCAACCTGCCGGCCGCGAAGCTGTCCGGTGTGAAGGACAAGAAGGTCACCTTCCTCGTCTTCCTCAACATGGGCGCGCTCGCGGCCCTGGCGGGTCTCGCGATCGCCGCGCGACTGAACGCGGCGTCCCCGAAGGCGGGCCTCAACTACGAACTGGAGGCCATCGCCTCGGCGTTCATCGGCGGCGCGTCCATGAGCGGCGGTGTCGGCACCGTCCTCGGTGCGATCATCGGCGGTCTCGTCCTCGGCGTGCTGAACAACGGCATGAACCTCCTCAGCGTCGGCTCCGACTGGCAGCAGGTCATCAAGGGCCTCGCCCTGCTGGCCGCGGTCGGGTTCGACGTGTGGAACAAGCGCAAGTCCGGTTCGTAGCAGACCGGTTCGAACGGTTCGGGCCCCGTCGGACGACGGGGCCCTTTCCATGGGAGGAGACACCCGGTGCAGGAACTCTTCGGCAAACTGGCCGACGGGACACGGATCCACCGCTGGTCGCTGGAGAACGGCGGCACCCGGATGAAGGTCCTGTCCTACGGCGGGATCGTGCAGTCCCTGGAGGTCCCCGACCGGCAGGGCCGGTACGCGAACGTCACCCTGGGCTTCACCCGCATCGAGGACTACGTCGACGCCAGCCCGTACTTCGGGGCGCTGATCGGCCGGTACGGCAACCGCATCGGCAAGGGCACCTTCACGCTGGACGGTTCGGCGTACCAGCTCTCCGTGGACGACGGCGAGAACAGCCTGCACGGCGGCGAGGCCGGCTTCGACACGGTGGTGTGGGACGTCGAGCCGTTCGAGCGGGGCACCGACGTCGGTCTGCACCTGTCGTACACGTCCCCCGACGGCGAGATGGGTTACCCGGGCACGCTGGCGGCGAAGGTCACGTACACCCTCACCGCCGACGGCGACTGGCGCATCGACTACGAGGCCACCACCGACAAGCCCACGATCGTCAACCTCACCCACCACGCCTACTGGAATCTCGCGGGCGAGGGCAGCGGCACGATCGGGGATCACGAACTGACCATCCCCGCGGCCCACTTCACACCGACCGACCCCGGCCTGATCCCGACCGGTGACCTGGCGCCGGTGGCGGGCACCCCCTTCGACTTCCGCGAGCCGAAGCCGATCGGCCGGGATCTGCGCACCGGGCATCCGCAGCTGCTCGCGGCCAAGGGGTACGACCACAACTGGGTGCTGGACAAGGGGATCACGGCGGAGCCGCAGGAGGTCGCGGCTCTTCGCGACCCGTCCTCGGGCCGCTCCCTGCGGATCGCCTCCACCGAGCCCGGCCTCCAGTTCTACTCGGGCAACTTCCTCGACGGCACGCTGGTCGGCCCGGCCGGCCGCACCTACCGTCAGGGCGACGCGCTGTGCCTGGAGACCCAGCACTATCCTGACTCCCCGAACCACGAGAACTTCCCGTCGACCATGCTGCGACCTGGGCAGACCTACCGGTCGACGACCGTGCACTCCTTCCACACGTGACCCTCCTTCACAGGTGGCACACAATTTCTTACCGATTTCTCAGCGGTTGAACAGTGCCACCCCAGCCCCCGTATGTATGAGCGGCCCGTGCTCCCCCGCGCGGGCCACCCAAAGACGACGGACCCGGCCGTCCCCAACGGGTCCGCCCCATACGGAGGTTCCATGGCCGAGAACGTCACCTCGCTGTTCCGCAGCACCGCGGCACACAGCCCGTCGATGGCGGCGCTGACGCGGGCGGCCGGCGACGGGGCAGGCCCGATCGACTTCTGTATTCCGGTGAACCCCTACTTTCCCACCCCGGGGATGTGGGACGAGATGTCCAGCCGCCTGCGCGACATCATCACGTACTACCCGTCCAGCGCCGACACCATCACCGCTGAGCTCTGCAACCTCCTGCAACTCCCGCCGCAGGCCGTGGCGATGGGCAACGGCTCCACCGAACTGATCACCTGGATCGACCACCTGCTGGTCCGCGAGTCCCTCGCCATCCCCGTCCCCACCTTCGGCCGCTGGACCGACCAGCCCATGGAGACCGGCAAGCGGGTCGACATGTTCCCGCTCCAGGAGTCCAGCGGCTTCGCCCTCGACCTCGCCCAGTACGCCGAGTTCATCCGGGCCAGGGGGACCCGGGCGGCCGTGATCTGCAACCCCAACAACCCCGACGGCGGCTTCCTCCACAAGCATGCGATCGTCCAGTTCATGGACGCGATGGCCGACCTCGACCTGGTCGTCATCGACGAGAGCTTCCTGGAGTTCGCCGACGCGGAGGCGGAGCCGAGCGTGGTCCAGGAGGCCATGCTGCGGCCGAACGTCATCGTGCTGCGCAGCCTCGGGAAGAACTTCGGACTGCACGGCATACGCTTCGGCTACATGGTCGCCAACCCGGCCCTCGCCGGCCGCGTCCGCTCCATGCTGCCGAAGTGGAACCTCAACGCCTTCGCCGAGTACGTGGTGTTCATGCTCAAGGAGCACGGCGCCGAGTACGCGCAGAGCCTTCAGCAGGTCTACCGGGACCGCCTCGACATGTCGAGCCAGCTCTCCGCGCTCCCCGGTCTGACCGTCTACCCCTCCCAGGGAAACTTCCTCTTCGTGCGCCTCCCCGTGGGCGCCGAAGGCACCGTGGTCCGGGACCGGCTGCTCTCCGAGCACCGGATCCTGGTCCGCGAGTGCGGCAACAAGATCGGCTCGTCCAGCCGCTTCCTGCGTCTCGTGGTGCGCCCCCAGACGGACGTCCGTCGCCTGGTGTCCGCAATGGAACAGGTGCTCTACGGGACCAGGAGGGGAGCCGCCGTGCCTGAGCTGGCTACCGGGACCAGCTACAGCTCGGGCACGGCGGCCGTGGACCGGCTGATGAGCAACGGGGTGGGCATGCCCCTCGCTGCGCAGGCCATGGCGGCGGCTCCCCCTCAGCCGGCGGCGCCCATGCCTGCGCCCATGCCTATGCCGGTTGCTCCTCAGCCTCAGCCGATGCCCATGCCGATGCCGGTTGCTCCTGCCGCCGCTGTTCAGTCGCCGTACGGGGCTGGGGGTGGGCTTACGCCGCCTGGGGTGCCCGCTCGGGGTGGGCTTACCGCCGCGCAGGTTCGGGGGACCGATGGGTTGGCGCCGGCGCCGGCTCAAGGGTGGCCCAACAGTGGTGCCTGGCCCAATGCTGCGGGGGCCTGAGGAGCGCGGGCGGGTGCGGCCGGTTTGTGGCTGGTCGCACAGTTCCCCGCGCCCCTGGGTACGTCACCTACACGGGGTTCAATTTCCACTGTTGGCACGCGTTGTTCAGCCACGTCCACTGACGTACGTCTGCCGCATCCGCCGTTGAGCAGTTCGCTACGTCCGCCACTTTGCCTGTGGCCTCGTTCACGATCCTCACGTAGCTGCTGTCCGTCACCACGAAACGGAAGCGTTGGCAGGTGTTGTTCAGCCAGCCCCACTGGCGTAGGTCAGCGCCATCCGCACTCGAACAGTCCGCCGTGTCCAGGACCTTGCCGCTCGCCACGTTCACGAGCCTGCTCGTGTCGTCGCCCTGGTCCTCGACGCGCCACTTCTGGTTGTTGCCGCCGTTGCAGGTGTACTGCTGGACGTTGGCACCGTCTGCGGTCGAACTGCCGGCGACGTCGAGGCACTTGCCGCTGTTGCGGTTCGTCAGGGTGTACGTCGTGGAGGTGGCCGAAGGCTCGCCGGACGGGCCCGTCATGCTCGACCCCAGTGCCACCGGGGTGCCGAGGTTCGGGGTGCCGTCGGAGTTCCAGGTGAACTTCTGGGCCCGGGTCGTACGGCCGTTGTCGCAGCCGTCGGACGACGAGTCGTTGGCGTGGTAGACGATCCAGTTCTCGGTGCCGTCCGGCGAGGTGAAGAAGCCGTTGTGGCCGGGGCCGTAGACGCCGGCGGAGTCGTTGCGCTGGAAGACGGGGGTGGACTTCTTCGTCCAGGACGAGGCGGAGAGCGGGTCGGAGCCCGTCAGGGTGAGCTGGCCGAGTTTGTAGTCGGGGGTCCAGCAGCCGCTCGCCGAGTAGATGAGGTAGGTCTGGCCGCCCCGCTGGAGGATCTCCGGGCCCTCGTTGACCGTGCCGCCGCTCGTCTCCCAGGAGTAGGTCGGCGTGGAGATGGTCGAGAAGCCGGTGGCGAGGGTGTACGGGTTGGACATCCTGGCCGCCACCAGGTTCTGTGTACCGCCGCTCGCGCTGCCGAAGAGGTACAGCCGGCCGTCGATCGTGCCGACCGTCGGGTCCAGCATCCAGGCGGAGTTGAGCTGGTTCTTGTAGGTGTACGGGCCGGTGGGATCCGTCCCCGCGCTCTCCAGGACATGGGTGCGCTGGGTGGCGTTGTAGTCGGTGACGTTCTGTCCGGCGACGTAGTACAGGTACCACTTGCCGTTGAGGAAGTGGATCTCCGGCGCCCAGATGTTGCAGCACCGCGAGGACGCGTCGCCGGTCCACACCTGGTAGTTGGGCGCGGTGGCGAGCCCGGCCAGCGTGGTCGACTTGCGCATGGTGATGACGTTGGTCCAACTCGTCGTCACCATGTAGTAGTTGCCGTTGTAGTAGGAGATCCAGGGGTCGGCGCCTTTCTGCGCCTTGATGGGGTTGCTGACGGAGGCCGCGCTCGCGGAGGACTGCCCGAGCGACAGGGCGAGCAGCAGCGCGGCCAGCAGGGTCAGTAGGCGACGGGCCATCCGCTGCTCCAGTTCAGAAGGTTGATGCCCAGCTTGGGCGTGCCGTTGTCGTTGCCGTCGTAGTAGTGGTAGACGATCAGGTCGCCGTCGGAGTCGTTCATGATCGACTGGCCGCCGGGGCCGATGACGCTGCCGTGCGACTCCAGGACGGCGGTGCCGCCGTTGTTCGTCATCGCGACGCCGCTCTTGTCGTAGTACGGGCCGGTGACGCTGGTGGCCCGGCCGACCTTGACCTTGTAGGTCGAACTCGTGCCGGCGCAGCAGGTGTCGTACGAGGCGAAGAGGTAGTAGTAGCCGTTGCGCTTGACGATGTACGGCGCCTCGACGGCCTTGGTCCCGGTGGGGCGGGACGCGAGCGAGTAGCGGGTGGTGTTGGAGGCGAGCTGCTTCCCGGTCGACGGGTCGATCTGGATCATCTTCAGCCCGGTCCACCAACTGCCGAAGGACAGCCACCACTTGCCGTCGTCGTTCACGAAGAGGTTCGGGTCGATGGCGTTGTAGTCGCTGGAGGTGGTGGAGGTGTAGACGACGCCGTAGTCGGTCCAGGAGCCGGGAAGACCGGTCGTCGAACCGGCGAGCCCGATCGCCGACTTGTTGGAGCCGAAGGTCGAGACGGCGTAGTACATCAGGTACTTGCCGCCGTGGTACGAGATGTCGGGCGCCCAGGCCTCGGTGGCGTACGAGGACCACCAGCCGGGCTTGGTGGTGAAGGCGTCGCTGCCCGCCGTGAAGGCGATCCGGTCGGTCGAGGTGCGGTAGCCGAGGCCGCCGCCGGTGCCGTAGAGGAGGTAGCGGCCGGCGGAGGTGCGGATCATCGTGGGGTCGTGGATGACCGTGGCGCCGGTGACCGTGCCGGGGTTGGGGTACGCCGACGCGGTGGAGGGGATCAGGGCGAGCAGAGCGGCGGCGGGAAGGGCGAGGAGGGTGGTTCGGACGCGCGAGGTGCGGCTCACACGGGCCTCCTTGACGGAAGGGGGAATCGCTATCCGAGATCTCGAACAGCGATCGTCAATTCGGACGGACCGTAGAATCGAATCACTTGCGCGTCAACAGCCCTGACATTCACAGCTTGTCGCCAGTCGAACTTCTCATGTGGCCTGCGCGGCCAACTGGCCTGAAGTCCGCTGCCCCACCGTCAGTGATCGTTCTCCAGATGGAGCTTGAGCAGGTCGATGCCGTAGTCGCCGCCGTTGGGTGTGCGGACGATGGTGTGGATGTGCTCCTGGGAGGGATCGCTGCCGCCGGAGCCCCCCTTGTAGAAGAGGGGGGCCTGGGCGTCGTACTCGATGAGGACGACCGGACTGTGGATCCGGTAGTAGAAGGCGGAGTCGTCCTTCGTCTCGCCCATCCAGAAGAAGTACGTGTCGTCCAGGTGGTCCTCCACCTCGGTCATCCTGACCTCGGCGTGGCCCTCGTTGACGTAGCCGACGTACACCCGCGCCAGCGCCAGCAGCTTCTTCCGCTGCGCTGAGGTGAGTTCGGAGCCCTTGAGTCCCTCGTAGGCGAGCTTGAGGTTGTCCTGGCCGGCGCCGGCCTTCATGTCCTCGTTGCCGTTGGACTGCGAGGAGACCGCCTTGGTGCGCTGGGCGGAGGTGAGGGAGCGGATCATGGCGAGGCCGGCGGTGGTCTCCGGCCGGAAGAGGGTGATCTTCTCCCCCTTGTACGTCCCCGTCGTGGGTTCGGATCCCATGAACGTCGGCGTCATCACGACCTGGTCCCCCAGGACGAAGTAGTTGATGGCGACGTGATGGCCCTCGTACTGGAAGCCCCACGGCTTCGTGGTCGACGGGGTGCCCATGAAGGTGAAGAAGTAGTGCCCCTCGGTCAGGGTCTTCTGGTTTCCGCCGTTGGAGTCCCCGAGGAACGCGTTGAGCTTCATGATCCCGCGCGTCTGGGCGAGGCCGTCGGCGGAGAGCGCCTTGCCGAGGAGCGCGTAGCCGAGGTTCCGCTGCTTTTCCGTGAGGTCGCCCATGCGGACGCCCTTGCGGTCGTAGCCGTCGACATTGCTCCACGCCGTCCATTCATCGGCGTCGACGTCGAACGTGCAGGACTTGCGCTCCTTGGCGGACAGCCCGTCGAGGAACGTCTGGGCCGCCTTGACGAGTCCGTCCGTGGAGACGTCGGTGGAGTGGATCGTGAACAGGTCCTCGACCGCCTTGCCGTCGGTGGTGACGCCGACGACGTCCGCGTACTTGACCTGGGAGGCGCCAGGGCCCATGCCGCCGCCTCCACCGCCACCGGGTCCCCCGGGTCCACCGGAGGGCATGCCGCTGGGGGCGCCACCAGGGGCGGTCGAGCTGGAGGCGGCGGCCGTGTCGTCGGCGCCCGACGAACAGCCGGTCATGGTCGCCATCGCGGCGACGCCACCGGCGAGCAGCGCCTTGTTCATGAACCAGCGGCGGCTGCGTTCGGCGTCGGGGGTGCGGGGCCGGTGCCCGTGGCTGTGGTCGTGTCCGTTTCCGTGCATACGGACGAGGATCGGGGTCATACCTGAAGCGTTCCTGGGTGAAGTCTGTGGACGAGGGGCCGGCCATGGCCCCCTCAGTAGCATGCTGACCGTGGATCTTCAGGAGCTGATGAACGAGCAGACCGGTCTTGATGCCGTCCCCGCGGTGGTGGCGGGGGCATCGCGGGCGGGGATACGTACGACGGTGACGCGCGGAGCGGCTGGGAGCGTGGCGCCGGAGTCGTCCTTCCGCATCGCGTCGCTGACGAAGGTCTTCACCTCCGCGGCCCTGGTCCGCACGCTGCGGGAGAAGGGCGTACCGCCGGCCACCCCCGCCATCGACCTGCTGCCGGCCCTCGCCCCCGACTGGCGTGCCGACCCCCGACTCTCCGTCGAGCAGCTCCTGGGCCAGGTGTCGGGCCTGCGCGAGTCGGTGGACGCGGCGATGGTGAAGGCGCTGGGCGAGGGGGACGACGCCCATCTGGAGGCCGCACGGCTGGTCGTGCGGGCCGGCAACGACCGTGCGCCCGGCGAGCGTTGGTCGTACTACAACGGCAACTACTTCCTGGCGGGGGCGATCCTGGCGGGCCTGAGCGGTACGACGTACGAGCGGGCGGTACGGGAACGCGCTCTGGCGCCCTGGAACCTGCCGCACACGGGCTTCCCCATCCCGCCCACGGCCGTACCCGGCTGGGACGGTACGAACGAACTCGCGCCCCTCGCCTACCCCCGCACCCGGCGCCCCAGCGGGGGTCTGTGGTCGTCGGTGCCGGAGCTGCTGACGGCGGGCGAGGGTCTCTTGGCCGACCGCTCCCTGCTGGCGGAGATCCGCCGCCCGCGCACCCGCGCCGATGACCCCATGACGTACGGCCTCGGGTGGGCGGTGGGCCCATCGGGCCAGCTGTACCTGAACGGACGGCTGCCCGGCTATCGGGCGGCGATGGTCCTGATCCCGGACGAGGAGTACGTGAGTGTGGCGCTCGCCAACGAGCAGAACGCGCTGCCCGCGCTGGCCACGCTGCTGAGCGCCATGCAACAGGCCCTCACCGGGGACGACATCGCGGGGTTGATCAACGACTTCGCGGCCTGAGACGGTCGCGGCGCGGTTTCCGTCGGGCGGCATTCGGACATTGCGTCGCGCGCGGCTGACGTAAGCCAGGAGCGGGCGGCCGGCGCGCGGACTCGGCAAACGGGATCGCCAACAGAATCGTCGACAGCCGATGCGTCGAGTCACGTACGAAGGCCCAGATCAGAGCCTCTTGGCGGCGACCGATCACCGTGTCCTGCACACCTCTTGACGCTCCGTCGCTTTGCCTAACTGACAGGCCTCCGACAGCATCCGTTTCTACGGTGCCGTGTCCATGACAGACACTTCGGAAGCAACCCCCACCCCGGTCGGGCGCCGCACCGTTCTGATCGCAACCGGCGCCACGGCGGCGGCAGTCGCCGTAGGCGTCGCCGCGCCCGAAGCCCCCACAGCCGACGCGGCCGACCACACCGCCCCGGTCGCCGCCGCGGCCGTCTGCACCCTCACGAAGGAGATGACCGAAGGCCCCTACTACCTGGACGGCGCGCTCGTCCGCTCCGACATCCACGAGACCAAGACCGGCTTCGTGCTCAAGCTGGCGCTCACCGTCGTCAACGACGACACCTGCGCCGCGATCCCCAACGCCCTCGTGGAGATCTGGCACGCCGACGCGCTCGGCGAGTACTCCGGCTACGTCGGCAACAACGGTCACAACGAGGCCGACAACGGCACGTTCCTGCGGGGCGGTGTCCTCACCAACTCCAGCGGCGTCGCCAACATCACCACGGTGTACCCGGGTTGGTACCGGGGACGCTGCGTCCACATCCACGTCAAGGTCCACACGGGCGTGACCCTCACCTCGGACGGCTCCTTCACGGGCGGCAACGAGGTCCACACCGGCCAGCTGTTCTTCGACGAGACGATCACGGCGAGAGTGGGCGCGCTGTCCCCGTACTCGGCGAACACGGTCACCCGTACGACGCTGGCCCAGGACTCGATCTACGACGACGCGGGTGCCTCCTCCGGCCTCCTGACCCTGACGGCGATCGGCAGCTCACCGTCGTCCGGGTACACCGGCACGCTGACCCTCGGCGTGGAGGTCTGACCCAGCCCCTCCCGCGATGCCCCACCTCCCTGGGGCCCGCTGCCGGCGGCGGGTCCCAGGGAGACCGCGTGCCGCGCACCTCCAGCACGAACAGAACCCCCTTGGCCTCGCCTCGGGCCTCGCCGTCGGCCTTGCCCTCCAGGTAGGCCGTCTCACGAACCGTCCCCCGGCCGGGGAAGTGACGAGCCCCGTCGGGACGGTATCGCCGGAGAGAATCCCCGAGGAAACCATCTCCGGCGATACCGTCCTGCGGCCCGAGCCGCACCCGCTCGCGCCTACCGGGCTACTTCTCCGGGCACTCCTTCCACGCCAAGTGGTACACCGTGCTGATGTCCCCGTCCGTCGAGTCCATCGTCATGAAGCTGACCTTGTTCGCGGACGTCGAACCCGCCGCCACCCTCAGCTCCGTGTTGATGTTGAAGTTGCGCTGAACTCCGCAGGGCGCCCAGACCAGTTGGGCCCAGTCGGTGGTGTCGGTCGCCTGCCAGTTGTCGTTGTAGGGGCCGGCGAAGGGGTGGGAGCGGGAGGCCGTGTTCGGGGAGCCCTGGAAGTAGTACGAGGCTCTCTGGGTGCCCGTCGCGCCGGACTGGAGTGCGGCGAAGCCGCGGTAGTCCGCGCTGGCGATGGCGTACGTGAAGCCCTGCGGGACGTGGACTATCAGGTTGAGTTGGCAGTTCTTGCGGAAGGCGGTCGGGTCCGAACCGCCGCCCGCCTGGGCGAGGTAGTCGCTGTAGGTGACCGTGAAGGCCGTGTTGTCCTCGGAGACGGCGACCGCCGTCGTACCGGCCGGGCAGCCCGAGCCGTTCACCGTCGCCACCTTGATGACGATCTTGTCCGGCGGCGGGTCCTCGAACCCGCCGGACGACGTGGCGGCCTGCGCCGGTAGTGCCGTGGTGAGCAGAGCGGCTACCGCACCGCTCAGCAGGAGCCCACGAGTCATGGTCTCTCCGTAACAGTTGGGGGGTGGCTGACGTGCCACCCGGACCGTAGGGACAGACCGGCGCCGCCGACAGGATGAACTCAAGCCATTCACAGACGCGGTTTTCACAGCATCTTCACAGTGTCTGAACTCTGGTGACATAAGCGGCCGTTGACGAATCCGTCCCCAGGTCATTCACAGCCGCACATTAAGGATTTCTTCAGCTGGCCCCCTAACTTCACTCGGCATGACGGGAAACCACACCGAGCCCAACGAGCTCGAAGAGCAGCAGCAGGAATCCGGCAGGCACCGCCTGGACAACTCCGTCCGACGGCGCCGTGTCCTCATCGGCGGCGGCGGTGTCGCCGTGGCCGGCGGTCTCGCGGTCGCCGGCATCGCCTCCGCCGACCCTGCCAAAACAAAGACCAAGAAGCCCGGGAAGGGAGCCTCCACCACCGCCTCCGCCTCCACCACCGCCTCCACCGAAGCCTCCGCCACCAGCAGCGTCTGTGTGCTGAACGCCGAGGTCACCGAGGGTCCGTACTCCCTCGAAGGCGCCCTCGTCCGCGAGGACATCCGGGAGGACAAGGAAGGCTTCGAGGTCCGGTACACCTTCACCGTCGTCGACGTCGGCAACGACTGCGCACCCCTCGCGGACGCGCTCGTCGAGATCTGGCACTGCGACGCCCTCGGCGAGTACTCCGGCTTCGTCGGCGGCAACGGCCATGACGAGGAGGACAACGGCACCTTCCTGCGCGGCGGTCAGCTGACCGACGAGAACGGGCAGTGCGGCATCACGTCCATCTGGCCGGGGCACTACGTCTCGCGCGCCGTCCACGTCCATATGCGGGTGCACACGGACGTGACGCTCACCGACGACTCGTACACCGGCGGCGAGATCATCCACACCGGTCAGCTCTTCTTCGACCAGGACATCAACACCGAGGTCCAGGCGACCTCGCCGTACACCGAGAACACCACCCAGGAGACGCTGCTGGAGAACGACTCCATCTACGACGACGGCGGCGCCTCCTCCGGCCTGCTGACCCTCACCGCCCTCGGCGACAGCGTGTCCGACGGCTACGCCGCCACCCTCACCGTGGGCGTCAACAGCGACTGACGATGACCGTCATGCGCTGACGGGCCGCCGTCCTTCCGCGTGCTCGGTCTGCGCCGCCGCCTTCTCCCGGCGGTAGGCGCGGATCGAGTACGTGAGGGCGGCGGCCCACACCGCGTACAGCAGCACGTACACCGCCGCGCTCACCCCGCCGCCCGCCCCGATCCAGTCGCTCTTCAGCAGCGTACGGACGTTGGTGACGATGATGACTCCGCCGACCGCCGAGCCCAGCACCCGCGGCGGGACCAGGCGGACCAGCCACGCGGCGACCGGCGCGGCGATCAGGCCGCCGAGGAGGAAGGCGAGGACCCAGGTCCAGTCGAGGCCCTGGGAGCCGAGGGAGAAGAGGAAGCCGAGGCTCGCGGCCAGGGCCACCAGGAACTCGCTGGTGTCGATCGAGCCGATCACCTTGCGGGGTTCCATCCGGCCGCTGGCCAGGAGAGCGGGTGTGCCCACCGGGCCCCAGCCGCCCCCGCCGGTCGCGTCCAGGAAACCGGCGACCAGGCCCAGCGGTGCCAGGAACCGCTTCCGCAGCGGCTGGCCCAGACGGTCCTTCGGGAGGCCGCGGAAGGTGAAGCGGGACATGACGTACAGGCCGAGGCCGAGCAGGATCAGCGACATCACCGGCTCCGCCAGCTCCGTCGACAATGACGACAGGACCGTCGCGCCCAGGAACGAGCCCACCGCACCCGGCACACCGATCTTCGCCACGACCTTCCAGTCGACGTTGCCGAAGCGCCAGTGACTGGCGCCGGACATCAGCGTCGTACCGATCTCCGCGAGATGGACCGTCGCGGACGCCGCGGCCGGATTCGTCCCCATGGCCAGCAGCAGGGTCGTGGAGGTCACGCCGTAGGCCATGCCGAGGCTGCCGTCCACGAGCTGGGCGCCCAGACCCGCGAGGGCGAGCAGTATCAGCGTGCGCATGGGGAACGTCCCGTCCGTCTTTTCCTGGCTTTCCCACCGGGGAGGTAGGGATGAACGGGAGGGGACGCTAGGGCGTCAAGCTGAGGACAGGCTTAGACCCGGATGAGGACGTTCACAGGCAGCGCCCCCGAAGGACTCAGGGGTTCTCCCAGGCCGCCGGCTCCGCCGCCAGCCGCTGCACCGGCTCCGGCAGCGCGTCCGCCGCGATGTCCGCGATCGTCACGCCCTCCAGGATGCGGCGCACATTCGCGCGCAGGGCGATCCACAGGGGCAGCAGGGGCTGGGCGGAGCCCGTGTACGCGAGGCCCGTGGGCCGTTCGCCCCGTACCGACACGATCGGGCCGTCGACCGTCCGGATCACGTCCGCCACCGTGATCTTCGCCGCGTCCCGCGCCAGCGTGTACCCGCCGTTGCCGCCGCGCCTGCTGTCGACGACCCCGCCGCGGCGCAGGTCGCCGAGGATGCCTTCGAGGAACTTGTGCGGAATGTCCTGCGCGACGGCGATGGCCTCCGCCTTGACGGGCGTCTTCACAGGTCCGCCGCCCTGTCGTACGGCGAGCTCCAGTACCGCTCGTACCGCGTAGTCCGCCCGTGCCGAGATCCTCATACGGACCATTGTGAGGTGTGCCGCCCCGGGCATGGAGAATGGTCCCTCACTCGCGTCCCGGGAAACGCAGGCACAACAGGAGGCGACGCTCGCGTGGAGCTCAGCAGACGAACTTTCAGCACCCTCGCCGGTACGGCCGCGCTCGGCTTCGCGCTGGCCGGCAGCGGCGGTGCGCTGCCCGCGCGGACGGGTCCCCGCGTCGTGCCCACGGGGCCGCCGCCGGCTCCGCCCGTCGCCGACGGGGTCGCGCACACGGTCGGCCACGACCGCTACTCCCTGCTGGTCGACGGCCGACGGCTGACGCTGTGGCCCGGCGAGATGCATCTGTTCCGGCTGCCCAGCCCCTCGCTGTGGCGGGACGTGCTGGAGAAGGCGCGGGCGTACGGCTACAACGCCGTCAGCCTCTCCGTCGCCTGGAACTACCACTCCCCCGCCCCCGGCCGGTACGACTTCACCGGCGTCCGGGACCTCGACCGCTTCCTGCGCACGGCCGCCGAGACGGGGCTGTACGTCGTCCTGCGCCCCGGTCCCCACCTCGGCGCCGACATCGACGCGGGCGGCTTCCCGGGCTGGCTGACGGCGACCGAGGGCCGGGCCAGGACCACCGATGCGACCTATCTGGCGTACGCCGACGAGTGGTTGACGCGGGTGAACGCGATCGCCGCCCGGCATCTCTACACCAAGGGCAAGGGCACCGTCCTGCTGTACGAGCTGGAGCAGGCCACGGACACCGCCTACCTCACCCACCTCCACAGGAAGGTGCGGGCCGACGGCATCGACGTCCCCCTGTCCGTGCCCCGGTCCCCGCTCACCGGCTTCCCCGACCCGCCCATGGCGTACGGCGGGACGACCTGGGGCTGGCTGCCCGCGCCGCGACTCTCCACCACGTCGTACGACGACGGCGCGGCCCTCGGCGCGGGGCGCCGGCCCACCGCCGCGCTCGCGCCGGCCCACCGGCTCGGCCAACTGCTGCGGACCGTCCCGGACTTCGCCAGGCTGGACCGGGCGAAGGGCGTCAGGTCTCCGGGCGGGCGACTGGAGGTGGAGCACCTGGCCAACCGCGACACCGACTCCCAGGTGTACGTGGTGCGCAACGACTCCGCCAAGCCCGTCTCCACCCCGCTGCCGGGCGCCGGGATCGAGGTGCCGGTCAATGTCGCGGCCCATGACACCAAGGTGCTCGGCACCCGACTCAGGCTCGGTGGGCGGACCCTGCGCTACGCCACCGCCCAGCTGATGTTCTTCCTCTCCGCCGGGCGGCAGGACATCGCCGTGTTCGCGGGGCGGTACGGCGACATGGCGCAGGTCGTCCTGGAGTGCCCGGAGGAGCCCACGGCGACCCGGCTGGACGCGGAACCGGCGTGGATCTACGACCGTGGGCTGCTGCGGGTGACCTGCCCGCTCGGCGTCGGTGAACTGGCCCGCGTGAAGGTGGAGAACGGCGGCTCCGACCGGCCGTTGCTGCTGCTGTTCGCCGACGACGCGACCGCGCTGCGGCTGTGGCCGTACGAGACGCCGTCCGGATCGGCGCTGGTGTACGGGCCCTCGCTGGTGCGGCAGCTCCGGATCCAGGACACCACGGTCCATCTCACCGGCGACACCACCAAGTTGACCGGTCTGGAGGTGTGGGGGCCGCGCGGCATCGAGCACGTCACCTGGAACCAGCGGCCGGTGGCCTCCCGGATCAGCGCCACCGCCAGCCTCCTCGCGCTCCAGCCGCTCCAGGGGCAGGGGCCGGTGACCCTGCCCGCGCTGGACGGCTGGCGGCGAAAGGCCGAGAACCCGGAGTCCGCACCGGACTTCGACGACTCGGCGTGGGTGAAGGCCGACAAGAAGACCTCCTTCAGCACCACCCCGGTCCCTGACGGACAGCCCGTCCTCTTCGCCGACGACTACGGCTTCCACTACGGCGACGTCTGGTACCGGGGCCGGATCACCGACGCCGAGGACCTCGCATCCGTCTCGCTGGCCTACAGCACGGGAACACAGGGGCTGTTGATGGCCTGGCTGGACGGGAAGCCGCTCGGCACCCACCGGATGCCGGCGCCGGACACCGGGACCGCCCGGCAGGGCACCTGGACGGACACGGCCGTCTTCGAGGTGCCGGAGAAGCTGCGGGCGCGGGACGAACACATGCTGTCCGTGCTCGTCCGGCGGATGGCGCACGACACCGACGAGACCTCCCGCGACACCCACAAGGCGGCCCGCGGACTCACGTCGGTCCGCTTCAAGGGGGCTTCCCCGGACGTCAGTTGGCGACTCCAGGGTGCCGGAGCGGCCGACCCCGTGCGCGGGCCGCTCAACAACGGCGGGCTGTTCGGCGAGCGGGAGGGCTGGCATCTGCCCGCCTTCGACGACCGGGCATGGGACGCGGTGAAGCTGCCGCGGGCCGACCGCCGTCAGGGAGTCGCCTGGTACCGCACCGGCTTCCGGCTCGCCGTCCCCGCCGGCGTCGACGCCTCGGTCGGACTGACCCTCGAAGACGATCCGAAGCGTGCCTACCGGGTGCAAATCTTCCTCAACGGCTGGAACATGGGCCAGTACGTCAACGACGCCGGCCCCCAGCACACCTTCGCCCTGCCGAACGGCATCCTGCGCACCCGGGGCAGCAACTCCCTTGCCCTGGCAGTCCTTTCGGACGGCACGACCGAGGCGGGTCCGAAGGACGTACGGCTGACCCTGCTGGGCGCGTCGGCGGGCGGGGTGACGGTGGAGAACGTCTGAGAGCGTCCGTGAACCTCTGAGGGGGGAGAACCTCGTGCGAAGACGGCGATTCATCAGCGGGTTACTCGGGGCGGGGGCGGCCATGGGTCTCGCCCCGGAGAGCAGCGGGGCCACCACGGCCGCCGCCGTCCCCAGGGCCGCCGGCCCACACGACTGGCAGTCGGTCCCCGCCCCCGCCTGCGCGACCGCCGCCCAGCTCCTGGGCGTTGCGGCGGCCGGCCCCGATCTCGCCTGGGCCGTCGGCGAGGAGGGCCGTAACGGCTCCACCCGCGGCAAGCCGCTCGCACTGGTGTGGGACGGCCAGACCTGGACCCGCCTCGACCTCACCCATCTCGGCCTCACCGGCGGCTATCTGCGCTCCGTCGCAGGGTCGTACGGCGCCGCGTGGGCCGTCGGCACCGACGCGGCCGGTGTGGCCCGCCTGCTCCACTGGGACGGCACGACCTGGCAGGAGGCCGACTTCACCGGACGGTCGGCCTCCGGGACGGCCCTCACCTCCGTCGCACTCGACGCCGACGACCGCGTATGGCTGTCGGGCCGCACCAGCGACGGCTGTGTGCTGCTGCGCGGCGACACGGACGGCTGGCTGTGGCTGCCCCGCCCGCCGAGCGGCAGCACGGCCACCCCGGCGGGCCTGCGGGTGACGCGCTCCGGGGACGTGTGGGTGTACGACAGCGCGCTCATCGCCCGCTGGGACCACGAGGAGTGGACCGAACTGCCCGCGCCGGCGGGCCTGCGCCCCTCTGTCACCGGGCTGCTCCCGGTCGCCGACGACGACATCTGGCTCACCGGCTTCGACTACGGCGTGGGCGGCCCGCCCGGCAAGCCCCCGGGCGTCACCCTCCGGCACTGGGACGGCAGCGCGTGGAGCTACGCCACGACCCCGTTCACGGTCGGCATGCTGACCGGGATCGTCGACGACGGGCTCGGCGGCCCGGACCGCATCGCGGGCTGGGACTTCTGGGACCAGACCCGCTCCCACCATCTCCGCTGGGAGGCGGGGAGTTGGGTGAGCGAACGCGGGCCCGTCTCCTCAACCGCCGTACTGGTGAACGCACTTGCTGCCGTACCCGGCGCGGGCGGGTACTGGGCCGTCGGAATGACACCTTCGTCCCCGTACCCGCCCGCGCAGGTCCACATCGAGCGATAGTCCGCTAGGCCAGGCGGATCACGTTCCATGACAGCGGTTCGAGTACGGCGCTCAGGGTGCCGTCCGTGAGGGCGGTGCCCTCGACCGCGTGCGGGGCGACCCGCTCCGGCTCGGCGAGGGTGTTGCGGGCGTCCGGGTCGGCGTCGGCGAGGGCGCTGTGCTCGACGAGGGTCGTCAGGTTCAGGCCGCTCAGGGCGACTTCGAGGGGCAGCGCCTCCGTCCGGCTGCGGTTGACGGCGAAGACGGTGACCGAGCCGTCCTCCGCGCGTACGGCGGTGGCGTGCAGCAGGTCGGTCTCGCCGTACTTCTTCGTCTCGTACGTCGGGGAGTCGACCCGTACGTCGAGGACCTCGCCGCGCCCGTACCGCGCGGCCTGCGCGAACGGGAAGAACGTCGTCTGCCGCCACGCGGGGCCGCCCGGCTCGGTCATGATCGGGGCGATCACGTTGACGAGCTGCGCGAGACAGGCGACGGTGACACGGTCGGCGTGCCGGAGCAGGGCGATGAGGAGCGAGCCGAAGACGACGGCGTCGGTGACGCTGTAGTTGTCCTCCAGCAGACGGGGGGCCTCCGCCCAGTCCCGCGTGTCGGAGTTCTCGATCTCGTGCCAGTCCGAGATGTACCAGACGTTCCACTCGTCGAAGGAGAGGTTGATCTTCTTCTTGGACTTGAGCTTCGCGCCGATGTGGTCGGCGGTGGCGACCACGTTCTCGATGAACGACTCCATGTCGACGGCCGAGGCCAGGAAGGAGTCGATGTCGCCGTTCTCGGGCTGGTAGTAGGCGTGCAGGGAGATGTGGTCGACGAGGTCGTACGTCTCCTGGAGGACCGTCGCCTCCCACTCGGCGAACGTCGGCATCGACTGGCTGGAGGAACCGCAGGCGACGAGTTCGACGTTCGGGTCGATCTGGCGCATCGCGCGGGCCGTCTCGGCGGCGAGGCGGCCGTACTCCGTGGCCGTCTTGTGGCCGGTCTGCCAGGGACCGTCCATCTCGTTGCCGAGGCACCAGAGCCTGATGCCGAAGGGCTCCTTGTCGCCGTGCGCCGCGCGGAGGTCGGCGAGGGCCGTGCCGGCCGGGTGGTTGGCGTACTCCTGGAGTTCGAGGGCCTCGGCGACACCGCGCGTGCCGAGGTTGATGGCCATCATCGGCTCGGCCTGGGGGCCGACCTTCTTCAGGAAGGCGATGTACTCGGAGAGGCCGAACTGGTTGGTCTCGGTGGAGCGCCAGGCCAGGTCGAGGCGGCGGGGGCGCTCCGCTTGCGGGCCGACGCTGTCCTCCCACTTGTAGCCCGACACGAAGTTGCCGCCGGGGTAGCGGATGGCGGTGACGCCGAGTTCCCTGACCAGTTCGAGGACGTCCTGGCGGAGGCCGGCCGCGTCCGCGGTGGGGTGGCCGGGTTCGAAGATGCCGGTGTAGACGCAGCGGCCGAGGTGTTCTACGAAGGATCCGAAGAGACGGGGGTTGACCTTGCCGACCTTGAAGGCGGGGTCAAGGGTGAAGCGGGCGGTGCTCATGCTTGCCTTTCGAGGTTGTGATTTGGCTGCGGGTGCGTGGGGGCTGGTCGCGCAGTTCCCCGCGCCCCTAAAGGACGACTGGCCAGCCGTTCTTTTTCCAGCTCAGCCTGTTTAGCCCTAGCTTCGGCGTGCCACTGTCCTCTGCGTCGTAGTAGTGGTACGCCAGCCAGTCTTGGCCATGGTCGCGGAAGACGGACTGGCCTCCCGTGCCGACGTATCTCCCGTGACCCTCCAGGACCAGGTCACCGCCTCCCTCCAGCATCGGCTTGCCCGTGCTGTCGACGTACGGGCCCTCCACGTCCGTCGCGCGGCCCACCTTGATCTTGTAGGTGGAGTTCACGCCGGCGCAGCAGGCGTCGTAGGAGGCGAAGAGGTAGTAGTAGCGGCCGTGCTTGACGACGTACGGGCCCTCGACGGCGTAGGGGAGGTCGGGGCGGGTGGCGAGGTGGTCGACCGTCGCTCCTTCGATCGCCTTGCCCGTCACCGGGTTCAGTTCGACCATGCGGATGCCCGTCCAGTACGAGCCGAACGCCATCCACAGCTTGCCGTCGGCCTTGACGACGCCCGGGTCGATGGCGTTCCAGGAGTCGGTGGTCTCGGAGGAGAAGACCTTGCCGTGGTCGGTCCAGGTGCCGGGGAGGCCGGAGTCGGACGTGGCTACGCCGATCGCGGAGTGGTTGGTGCCCCAGGACGAGACGGCGTAGTAGAGCCAGTACCTGCCCGCACGGTAGGAGAGGTCGGGGGCCCACGGGTCGCCGGTGTCGTTGTACTCGTACCACCAGCTCGGCGGCTCGGCGAAGGCGTTGCCCGCGTCGTCCCACTGCTTGCCGTCCTTCGACAGGCGGGCGCCGATGACGCCGCCGGTCGAGTAGGCCACGTACTGGCCGGACCTGAGCTTGAGGACGGTCGGGTCGTGGATGATCTGCTGGCCGGTGATGGGGCGGGGGTCGGGGTAACTCGCCGTCGCCTGCGCCGTGTTGGGCAGGAGGGCGAGGAGCGTGGCCGCGGCCACTGCCGTCAGGCTTCTGCGCAGGGTCACTGTCCCGCCAATCCCGTGTGGGCGACGCCCGCCACGATCTGCCGCTGGAAGAAGACGAAGACGACGATCAGGGGCAGGCCCGCCATCAGGCCGCCGGCCATGAGCTGGGCCCACTGGATGCCGTAGGAGTTCATGACGGTCGCGATGCCGTTCGGCATGGTCATCAGGTCGGGGTTGTTGGTCACCATGTACGGCCACAGGAAGTTGTTCCAGGAGGCGATGAAGGTGAAGATGCCGACCGCCGCGAGCGAGGGCCTCGCCAGGGGGACGACGATGGTGAAGAAGACGCGCCAGCGGCCCGCGCCGTCGATGAAGGCGGCCTCTTCGAGTTCGCGCGGGATGCCCTGGAAGAACTTGTAGAGGATGTAGACCATCGCGGCGGGCGCGCACTGGGGAAGGATCATGCCCCAGTAGGTGTCGACCATTCCCATCTGCTGGACGGTGGTGAAGAGGGGGACCCCGAGGACTGCCGGGGAGACCATCAGGCCCGACATCACGACACCCATGAGCAGGGACTTGCCCCTGAACTCCGTGCGGGCGAAGCCGTATCCGGCCAGCGCGCTCACGATCAGCACGATGGTGGTCACGCACACCGAGACGACCAGCGAGTTGACGAACCAGTTGCTGACGTTGCCGGTCTCCCACAGGGACTTCCACGCCTGGAGCGTCCACACCTTCGGCAGCCAGTGCGGCGGGATCTCGGCGGCCTCCGCCTCGGACTTGAGGGAGGTGAACAGGGCGGCGGCGATCGGGGCGACGAAGACGAAGGAGACAGCCGCGCCGATCAGGGTGAGGACGATCTGGCTCGGCGTCCAGGGCTTGCGGGTCTTGAGCCGTACCTGGGTGGTGCTCATCGGGTGCCCTCCTCACGGGTGCGCAGCAGCGCCATCCGGCCGAGGGCGACGGCGGCGATGATCACGAAGAAGATGATGGACATCGCGGAGGCGTAGCCCACGCGGTAGCTGGTGAAGCCCTGTTCGAGGGTGTACTGGACGAAGGAGCGGGTGGAGAGCTCGGGTCCGGGGCCGAAGTCCATCATCACGACGGCCTGGTCGAAGAGCTGGAGCGAGGCGAGGATCTGGAGCGCGATCACCAGGCCGGTGATGTTGCGCAGCATCGGCAGGGTGATGTGGACCATGCGGTGCCAGGCGTTGGCGCCGTCCAGCTTGGCCGCCTCGTAGAGGTGGTCGGGGATGCCCTGGAGGGCGGCGAGGTAGAGCAGGAAGCTGAAGCCGACCGTCCACCACAGGGTGGTGATGACGATGGCGAGCATGGCGTACGACTTGTCGGTGAGCCAGGGGGTGTCGAGGCCGAAGGTCTCGTTGAAGAGGCCGATGCCCTGGGTGAACAGCCACTGCCACATGTTGGCGGCGACCGTGGAGGGGAGGAGGAAGGGCGCGAAGAAGCAGAGGCGCCACAGCCATTTGCCGCGCTCGATGTGGTGGGCCAGCATCGCGAGGAGGAACGCGAGGAGCGTGATGCAGGGGACCACGAGGAGTGTGAAGTAGGCGCTGTGGCCGAGCGCGTCCCACATCGCCTGGTCGTTCAGGGCCTCGCGGTAGTTGTCGAGGCCGACGAAGTTCGCGCCCTCGCCGGAGATGTTGGCGTCGGTGAAGCTGAGCCAGACGCCGCGCAGCAGCGGCCAGGCCACGAACAGGGCGAAGAGGGCCAGGAACGGGGCGATGAACCAGCCGCCGTGCTGGAAGCCCTGCTTGCGGCGGACGGTCGCGACGGCGGTCGCGGTCTTCGCGCGGGCCGGTACGGCGACGGTCTGAGCGCTGGTCGTCATGCGACCGCACCTCCCTGCGCGGCGGTCCTGCCGTCCATCGGGTTCTTGGACGCGAGGAGCTTGGTGAGATGGCTCTTCATGGTCTGGGCGACCTTGTCGGGCCCCGCGGAGCCCATCGTCGAGGAGACGACGACCGGGCCGAGGTCCTGGGCGAGGACGCCGGTGGAGCCCGCGAACCACACCTTGGGCTCGGTGGCCTGGTGGTCCATGGCGCTGACGTACTCGTTCTGCGGGGTGAGCTTCTGGTACGCGGGTGTGGAGAGGGTCGGCGTGTAGGCGGGGATGTGGCCGCCGGCCGCCCACTGCTGGGCGTGCTGGACGACGTAGGCGGCGAGTTGGTGGGCGCCGTCGTTGGTGGCGCCGCCGCGGCCGGCCTGGTGGGGCAGGACGAAGGCGTGCGACTCGGCGTGGGTGGCCTGTTTGCCGAAGACCGGCGGCAGCGGGGTGGCGCCGTAGTCGAGCTCGGCGCCGGAGAAGACCGGGACGGACCAGTTGCCCTCCCAGGTGAAGGGGGCGCCGTTGATGAACTGTTCGCCGGTGGGGGCGCCGGGGATGACATAGCCGTCGGTGACGTGCTGCCGGAGGAACTCCAGGACCTGGGTGGCCTTGTCGGGGTCGAAGAGCACCTCGGTGTTCTCGGCGTTGAACCACTCGCCGCCGAGCTGGGTGTAGAAGGCGACGAAGAACCACCACTGGAAGTTCTGGTCGTTGGTCCACAGGCCGATGGTCTGAAGGCCCTTCTTCTGGACCGCCTTGGCCTTCTTCAGCACGTCGAACCACTCGGTGGTGGAGCCCACCGGAATCATGCGGCCGTCGTCGCCGAGCAGGCCGGCCTTCTTCAGCACGTCCTTGCGGTAGAAGCAGAGCTGGACGTGGATGTCGAGCGGCAGGGCGTAGAGCTTGCCGTCGATGACGCCGCGCTTCCACAGCGCGGGGTTGAAGTCCTGCTCCCGTACGCCGTACTTGGCGAGCAGGTCCACGTCCCAGGGGTCCAGGAGGCGGCCCGGCGAGAAGCCGGTGACCCGGCCCATGTGCATCACGCCCAGTTCGGGGGCGCGGTTGCCCGCGGCGGCCATGGCGAGCTTGGTGTAGAAGGGGTTGCCCCACTGGAGGGTGGAGTCCTTCACCGCGATGTCGGGGTGTTCCTTGCGGAAGGCGTCCAGCATCGTGATCATGTTGGCGCCGTCGCCACCGCTGAAGAGGTTCCAGTACCGTACGCGGGTGTCCGCGCCGGAGGCCAGTGCGTCGGCCCCCGTCCCGAGCGCCGCGAAGCCGAAGCTGCCGGCGACGGCGAGTCCGCCCGCCGCGGTGAGCAGTTGCCTGCGATTCAGGTCAGGTCGTCCCATTGCCTGCCCTTACTTTCCGAGTTCGGAGAAACGTGTCAGTTGTTCGGTATTTCGAAAGGCGCCCGTAACTTCGAACGGGACCGTAGATAGGAAGCGCTTGCTAGTCAATGGTCCGGACAGGATTCTCAGAACCGGCGGAGTCCGTTCCCACCTGCTGACAACGCTGTCCGGGACGGTTCAGGCCATGTCGTTCCCGCTTGAACAATCGGTCGCCGGATCGCATGACGCGGACACTTCCCGCCGCGTACTCTCGGACGAACTGCCGTGCGGTGGTGAGAAGGGGGATCGATGGACATCGCGGGCGCGCGCAGGAGTTCGGGGCGGATCGCCGCGGCACTGCGACGGGCGAGAAACGGTTCCGCGATGCGCGATCTGGCGCGCGAGCTCACCGCCGCCGTACAGGCCGCGCCGCGGCCCCCGACCGGGGCGCGCGAGGTGTGCCGGGCGCTGTGCGAGGCGATGAGCGTGCGCCGCGGCGGACGGCCCGTGGAGCTGCGGTTCGAGCGGTTCCCCGACGAGATCGAGGTGACCGGCCTGTGCGTCGAGTTCCAGGACTTCGATCTGATCATCGTCGAGGAGCGGGCCGAGGCGGTCCAGCAACTGGTCATCCTCGGGCATGAGTTGTGGCATCTGCACGCCGGGCACCGGCACGGCGTGGGCTCGGCCGCCGCACGCGCGCTGGCCGGCGAACCCGACTGGAAGGACGCCCTGACCGTCGCCGCCCGTGACGGCTCCCGGCAGACGGACGAGGCCGAGGCCGACGACTTCGGACACCGCCTCGCGGCCGTCTTCCGGCCCTGTCTGTCGGGCCACGGCGGTCGGCAGCACCTCGAACCGCTGGAGCGGTCCCTGGGCTACCGCGGACGCCGGGGCACCGGGAGGTGAGCGACGCCTTCGGGACGCTCGCCGCGGGAAACCTCCTCAGCGGGATGTACATCTCCTTCTGGCTGCCCACCGCCGTGCTGACCGCGGCCCTGGCGATCAAACTGCCCAGCATCCTCAAGCTGTGGCGGGACCCGCTGCTGCGGGCCGTCGGCGGGCTGCTGCTGTTCGCCTGCGCGGTGTTCGTCTTCGCGGCCCCCTCCACCATCGCCTGGACCAACCGTGTCACCGGCGTCCCCAACATCGCCGCGCCCTGGGTCTACTCACTGCTCACCGCGCTGTGCGCGTCCTGGCTGCTGCTGGTCGTGCACTGGCGCAACGGCCGCACCGAACGCCACGCCCAGACCCGCCGCGCGACCCGCTGGGTGGTCGCCCTCTACGCGGCCGTCGTCGCCGCTCTGTGGATCCTGTTCGCGCTCGCCGACGTCCCCGTGGAACAGATCCGGGACCTGGACACGTACTACGCCTCCACGCCCTTCATGCGGGAGCTGATCCTCCTCTATCTGACCGCGCACACCGTGGCCAGCCTGATCACGTCCCGGTTGGTGTGGAACTGGATCCGCACCGACGGCCTCGACGCCTGGCTGCGCTGGGGACTGCGCTTCCTCGGCGTCGGCTTCGCCACCAACCTGCTCTTCAGCGCGGCCAAACTCAGCGCCGTGGTGGCCCGTTGGACGGGCCACGACCTGGACTGGCTCAACACCAACGTGGCGCCTTCGGCCGCCTGTATCGCCGCCACCTTCGTCGCGGTCGGCTTCATCGTGCCGCACGCCGGCCAGTACCTCCAGGAGCGCTGGCGGGTCCGCCGCCGCCATCGCGGCCTGGCCCCGCTGGCCCGCCTCATGCGGACCGTCGCCGGCGGCCGCGAACCCCTCGGTCTGCGGGCGACCCCCGAGATGCGGCTCATCCGCCGCGAGACGTTCATCCGCGACACCCTCCTCCAACTCGCCCGCCGCCTCGACGAGGACCTGCGCACCCGGTCCTACGACGCCGCCCGCGCCCTCGGCTTCGCACCCGGCCCCGCGCAGGCCCTGGCCGCCGCGGTGACGATCCTGGACGCCGTGGAGGCCGAGCGCCGCTCCCCCGACGCCGGCGGCACCAACGCCCCCGACACCACTTACCTGCTGCAGGAGATCCAGGCCGTGTCCCAGGCCCTGCGCAAGCCCGAGGAGATCAAGGCGGTGCGCGCCCGCGCGGCCGTCCCGGCAGAGAGCATGTCCACGCATGATTGAAGCTCCGTCCCCCGTCAGAACCGCCGTAGTCCTGGGGGGATCCCACACCGGCATGCTCGCCGCCGCCGCGCTCGCCGGGCTCGCCGAACGGGTCGTCGTCGTGGAGCGCGACGCACTGCCCGCCGGGCCCGCGCCCCGCAAGGGACTGCCACAGGCCCGGCACGCCCACATGCTGTGGTCGGGCGGTGTGCACGCGCTGGAGGAGCTCCTGCCCGGCGTCACCGGGGAACTCCGCGCCGCCGGGGCCCGCCGGGCACCGGTCACCACGGACATGGTCGTGCTGTCGGCACACGGCTGGTTCCGCCGCTGGCCCGAGTCCCACCATGTCATCCTCGCCGGCCGCGATCTCCTCGACGCGACGCTCCGCACACGGGTCCTCGCGTCCCCGCACGTCGAACTCCTCGACGGCACCCAAGTGTTGGGGCTCGTCGGCGACGCCGAGGCGGTCACCGGGGTCCGGGTACGGGAACGCGACGGCCGGGAGCGGACGATCGACGCCGGGCTGGTCGTCGACGCGAGCGGGCGGGGTTCGGGCACGCCGGGCTGGCTCACCGGGCTGGGGCTGCCGGCACCGGAGCAGCGCGAGGTCGACTCCGGCCTCGCCTACGCGAGCCGGCTGTACCTGGCCCCCGAACAGGCCCGTGACGGCTTCCCCGTCGTCAACGTCCAGTCCGACACGCGCGCCGACGGTCCCGGCCGCGCGGGCTTCCTGCTGCCCATCGAGAACGGCCGCTGGATCGTCACCCTCAACGGCACGCGCGGCGGCGAGCCGACCTCCGCGAACGCCTCCGGTGACGACTTCGTGCGCTTCGCCCGTGAGTCGTTGCGGCACCCTCTCATCGGCCAACTCCTTGAGCGCGCCGAGCCGTTGTCGGATGTGGCGTTCACTCGGACGACCGTCAACCGGCGGTACTTCTACGAGCGGATGCGGGCGTGGCCGGACAACTTCACCGTCCTCGGTGACGCGTTGGCCGCCTACAACCCCGTCTACGGGCACGGGCTGGCCGTGGGGGCGCAGAGCGCGGTGATCCTTCGGGATGTCGTACGCCGGCATGGCTGGGGTGCGCCGGGGTTGTCCCGTCGGGTGCAGAAGGCGGTGGCGCGGCCGGTGGGGGCGGCGTGGGATCTCGCGACCGGGCAGGACGTGTTCTATCCCGGGGCCACGGAGAGCGGGCCCACGGGACGGGATCGGCTCGTGGCCGCGTACGTGGATCGGCTGATGTACGCGGCCACGGGGAATGGGCGGATCGCTCGCCGGGTCACCGACGTGACGTCCCTTGAGCGGCGGGCGGAGGTGTTGTTGGCGCCGTCGGTTCTGTTGGCGGCGCTGGTGGGGCCGTTGCAGCCGACACTTGGTGAGCCGCCCTTGACCGCTGAGGAGTTGAAGGCGGCGGGGCTTCGGTAGTCGTCAACCGGCGAAAGACGGTTGCTCCAGGCCTTTCCCTGCGCCCGGCACCACCAGGAGCGAGCCCGCCACCGGATGGGGACTCTCCAGCCCCACCCTGGCCGTCGTGATGTACAGGTCCGTCAGGTCCGTGCCGCCGAACGCGCACGCCGTGACCCTCGGCGTCGGCAGGGTGACGACGCGGTCCAAGGCGCCCGACGGCGTGTAACGGCGTACCGCTCCCCCGTCCCACAGGGCCACCCATACGCAGCCGTCCGCGTCGATCGTGAGGCCGTCGGGGAAGCCGGCGCCGTCCTCGATCTCCACGAAGGGGCGCCGGCCCGACACCCGGCCTGCCTCATGGTCGAAGACGTCGACGCGGCGGGTCGGGGAGTCGATGTAGTACATGAGGCGGCCGTCGGGGCTCCAGCCGGTGCCGTTGCTGACCGCGACGTCGTCGAGGACCGTTTCCGCCGTGCCGTCGGCCGTGAAGCGGGACAGGGTGCCGCCGCCGGGGGCCTCGTCGTAGCGCATGGTGCCGGCCCAGAGGGAGCCGTCGGGGGCGATCGCCGCGTCGTTGGCGCGGCGGCCCGGCACCGGCTCGTGGTGGAGCCAGCGGAAGGTGTCGTCCGGGTCCAGGAGGGCGACGCCGTCCCGGAGGTTCAGCACCAGGCCGCCGCCCGCGCGTGGCTTCGCGGCGCCGACGTGCTGGTCGGTGACGCGGACCGAGCTGCGGCCCGTCGCCGGGTCGTAGCTGTGCAGGCGGGCGCCGAGGATGTCCAGCCAGAGCAGCCGGCCGGTCGCCGGGTCCCAGGTCGGGCCCTCGCCGAGGGTCGCCTCGGCGCGGACGGCGACCTCGTACTCGTACGTCTTCGAGGTCATCCCACGCTCCGGTGGCCCAGGCGCTCGGACAGCTCGACGGCGCCCTTGGCGGCGAGCTGCTCCAGCTCCTCGCGGCGGTCCTCGCTCCAGCGGATCATCGGCACCGAGATCGACAGCGCGGCGACGACCCGGCCGGTGCGGTCGCGGACCGGGGCGGCCACGCAGGAGACGTCCGGGTTGGACTCGCGGCGCTCCACGGCGACACCCCGGTCACGGATCTCGGCGAGGGCCTCGCGCAGGGCGGCCGGGTCGGTGATGCTGTTCGGAGTCATCGCGGCCAGGCCGGCGTCGTCCGGGATACGGGAGCTGAGCTCCGGCTCGGGCAGCGAGGCCAGCAGCATCTTGCCGACGGAGGTGCAGTGGGCGGGCAGCCGGCGGCCGGCGGCGGACACCATGCGCACCGCGTGCGTGGAGTCGACCTTCGCGATGTAGATGACGTCGGTGCCCTCCAGGATGGCCACGTGGACGGTCTCGTCGCAGGTCTCGGCGACCGAGCGGGCGACCTGCTGGCCCTCGGCGGCGAGGTCGAGCTGCTCGGCGTAGCGGCTGCCGAGCTGGTACGGACGTACGCCGAGCCGGTAGCGTCCCGGCTGACCCTGGACCGGGACGATGTACGACCGCGCGGCGAGCGTGGTCACCAGCTCATGCACGGTGGTGCGCGGCAGCTGGAGCTTGCGCACTATGTCGGGGGCGGAGAGCGTGCCGTCCCCGTCGAGGAAGAGCTCGAGGATGTCGAGCGCCCGGGTCACGGCAGGTACGAGACGTCCCACGTCCGGTCCCCTCCCTTGGTGCCTGTAAGGCTGTGTTCGAAATTTCAACAGCCGATCGGAATGACGAACACAGGTTACTCAACACCAGTTTGACCGGGCAATGGTCCTACGCGTGCGAGCTGCCAGTACTACTGTGTCCGTGTGTGACACGTCACATTGCGTGGCGGGTCTTGGGGGATGCGGTTCCTGGGGGGAATCTCGTGCGCGAAATGACCAAGGGGTCCAATGCCGCCCTGTCGGCGCTGAGTGAGAACACCGGTTCGGTGATCGTCAGCCTGGGCTGGAGCAGCCCGGCGGGTGACGGCGACGCCGATGTGTCCGTCTTACTCCTGGGGCCGGACGGCAAGGTTCGCAGCGACGCGGACTTCTACTTCTACAACAACCCGGTGGCCGCCGACGGAAGCGTGCACCTGCTCGACAAGACGCCCACCGAGGACGGCAACGAGGACCGGATCAGCTTCGACCTGACCGTGGTGCCGCCCGAGGTCGACCGTGTAGTCGTCGCCGCGAGCCGCTACGGCGACGCGCACTTCGGGGAACTCGACGACCTGCGGGTGACCCTGTCCGACGCGGTGGGCGAGAACCTCCTCCGCTTCGCCATCGGCGACCCCGACAAGGTGAGCGCGATCATCTTCGGCGAGCTGTACCGCCGCGGTGGGGAGTGGAAGTTCCGAGCCGTCGGCCAGGGTTACGCATCGGGGCTGGCGGGCCTCGCGACGGACTTCGGGGTCGACATCGACGACGAGGCGGAGGCCACCGACGAGGATGCGGGCGGTACGGCGCCCGCGGCGACGCCGGAGCCGACCGGGAACGGCGAGCCGGCCGGTCCTCCCTCGGACGCGGCCCCCGCGCCGGATCCGGCCGAGACCCTGAACGCCGTACCGGCTCCCCGCCGCGCCACCGACGAGGCCAGGCCGCGCAAACCGGCCGCCCGGCCGCGCACCGCCAAGAAGCGGGCGGCCCCGCCCAGCGCGCCGCAGAAGTCCCTGGGGGAGAACGACTCCTGGCGTCCGGCCAGGCTCTTTCCGCTCTCCGCGCTCAAGAGCGACCGGGACCGGGAGATGCGCGCCACCTCGGTGCTGTTGTCGGTGATGACCCAGGTACCGCGGTTCGGCCGACGGCTCACCGCCGCGTTCGGCGCGCCGTCCGGCCGTATGGAGACCTTCACCGAGGTCTCCCTGCCGCACGGCGACACACCCCGGCGGCCCGACGGAGTGATCCGCATCGAGCGGGCCGGCAAGTTGTGGACGGCGCTCGTCGAGACCAAGACGAACGGCAACGCCCTCAAGGCCGACCAGGTGCAGGCCTACATGGACATCGCCGCCCGGCGCGGCTACGAAGCGGTGATCACGCTGTCGAACGACGTCGCGCTGGAGGGCACCCCGCTGGTCGACGTCAGGATCGACCGGCGGCGCAAGCACCAGGTGGCGCTCTGGCATCTGTCCTGGGCCGAGGTGGCCCATCAGGCACAGCTGCTGATCCGGCACGAGGGGGTCGGCAACGCGGCGCGCACCTGGCTGCTCCAGGAACTGCTGCACTATCTCCAGCACGAGAACTCCGGTTGCCACGGCTTCCAGAACATGGGCTCCGCCTGGGTGCCGGTACGCAACGGCATCAACGACGAGACCCTCTGCCAGGGCGACCCACGGGCCCTCGAAGTCGTCGAGAGCTGGGAGCGGCTCATCCGCCAGGTGTGCCTCAGGCTCGGTGGCGAACTGGGCCAGAAAGTGCTGCCCGCGCAACGCGTCAGGCGCGGCACCGACCATGGCACCCGCCGGATCCAGCTGGCCGACCAGCTGTGCCTGGAGGGGCGGTTGCAGGCACAGCTGCGTGTCGACGAGGCGCCCGGCCTGCTCACCGTCGGTGCCGATCTGCGGACCGGCAGACTGCGCACGTCCATCGAGATCCCGGCGCCCGAGCAGGGCTATCCCCTGAGTTGGGTCAAACGGCTCGTCCGTCGCCTCGCCGAGGCACCGGCGGATCTGCATGTCGAGTCCCTGGTCGAGGGTGACGCCCTGGGTCCGCGCGGCACCCTGGAAAGGCTCCGCCCGGAACCCGCGGACCTGCTCCCCAAGAACGGCACGCAGATCACCGGTTTCCGGCTGTCCCTCCTGAAGGGCATGGGCAGCACCCGCGGCAACGCCGAGTCCGGCTTCATCCGCAGCGTGGACGACGCCGTGCACCGCTTCTACACGAGCGTGGTGGTCCACCTGGACGGGCCGGTCCCTCGGCGCACCCCCTTGCCTTCCAGGTCCGATGTGACAAGGTGACGTCACATCTACGGGGTGGGGGGTAGTAGCTGTGCCTGAACTTCTCAAGGGCGGCAACACCGGGGTCGGGGCGGGGCCGCTGACCGTCGAACTGCACTCCGCGGGCGACCCGGTGGACCTCAGCGCCCTGCTGGTCGGCGTGGACGGCAGGGTCAGGTCCGATGCCGACCTCGTCTTCTACAACCAGCCCACCGCCGAGTCCGGCGCGGTCCGCCACCTCACCGCGGACGCCGCCGCCCCCGAGCGGATCGCCGTGGATCCGGGGGCGCTGCCCGCGGACGTGGAGCGGGTGGTGCTGGTCGCGAGCTGCGACCCGGACGACACGCGTCGCACGTTCCGGGAAGTCGGGGGCGTCACCGTCCAGGCCGCGCAGGACGGGTCCGAGCCCGTCGTCTTCCGGCAGCCGCCGCTCGTCGACGGTGAGCGGGCCGTCCTGCTGGTCGAGCTGTACCGGCGGGGCGAGGGCTGGAAGCTGCGGGCCATCGGGCAGGGGTACGCGGAGGGGCTGGCGGGGCTGGCGACGGACTTCGGGATCGATGTGTCGGAATCCGAGGCGCCCGCGGAACCGACTCCGGCTCCGGCTCCGACTCCGGCTCCGACTCCGGCTCCGGCTCCGGCTTCGATGACCATGCCTGCCCCGGAGACCGCCCCGGCCCCGGTGCCCGCCGCCGCTCCCACCAGCCTCGTCAAGCCCCCGCTCGGCAAGGTGAGCCTCGACAAGGGCGGCCAGGTCTCGATCAGCCTGGACAAGAAGGATCGCGAACTGGTGGTCACCGTGTCCCTGGAGTGGGACGGCGGCAGCGACCAGCGGCGCCGGCGGGGTGCCGACCTCGATCTGTACGCCCTGTTCGTCCCGGCGTCGAAGGCGCAGCGGGGCGGGTCCGAGGCACCCGGGACGATCGTGAAGACCGGCCTCGCGAAGCAGATGCCGCAGAAGGGCGACAAGGGCCCGAAGGCGGACGTCGTCTATTACAAGAACCTCGGCTCGCTCCAGCAGGCGCCCTACATCCAGCTCGACGGCGATTCCAAGGTCCCCGGCCGCGAGACGGTCCGGATCGTCCGCCCGGACCAGCAGGGCTATGTCCTGCTGTGCGCCTACTCAGCCCTCAGCAACGGCTTCGGCTCCTTCAAGAGCTTCGGCGCACAGGTCGTCGTGGACGACGGCCGCGGCTCCAACGTCACCGTCCCGCTCTTCGAGAACACCAAGACCCGCTACTGGGTGGCCATCGCCCTCGTCGACTTCACCTCGGCGGACGGCGCGGCGATCCAGCACATCGAGGCGTACAGCGGCCGCATGACGGAACGCCGCCCGGTCCTGCACCCGGACGGCACGATCGAGATGAACGCGGGTCCGGTGGAGTTCAAGGGCCGCGACTAGGTAGGACGGTCCGGGCCTGCGGCATGATCCGCCGGACACGACCTAGTCGCGGCCGGCCGTTCCCAGCGCCCCCCGCAGCCTCTGCGCCCGCAGCACCAGTTCCAGTTCGAAGCGGCGGTCCGGGTCGTCTATCTCGGCGCCCCAGAGTTCGCGGATCTGGCGTAGGCGGTAGCGGACGGTCTGGGGGTGGACGCCCAGGCGGGTGGCTACTTCGGGGGCACCGCCGCGAGTCTCCAGCCAGGCCAGCAACGTCTCGGCGAGGCGGCGGCCGTGGGTGGGGCCGCAGTGGGCGAGGGGAGCCAGGCAGCGCAGGGCCAGGTCGTCGATGAGTTCCTCCGGTTGCAGAAGGACCAGCGCCTCGGTGTGCTCGGTGCAGTACAGGACCTCGCCGGCCGGCAGCAGTCGGCGTTCCATGAGGCTCACCGCCGCCTCCGCCCAGCGCAGCGACTTCGCCGCGTCGGCGAGCGGGACGGGCGGGCCGATGGCGCCGGCCCAGCCGGTCAGGGCGCGGTGGAGGAGTTCGGGGCGCCCCGCGCAGTCCGGTTCGGGGACGACCATGCGGGGCTGCTCGTACTCCATGTCTAGGAGGACACCCTGGCCGACCGCGGGTGCCATGGCCTCCCGCGCCGGGCGCAGCAGGACGCCGACGGCGACCTTCTCGGGGAGCGTCCAGCCGATCCGGGCGGCGCGCTCGGTGAGCAGGTCGTCGGGGTTGCCGCCGCGCGGGCGTTCCGCCAACAGCAGTTCCATCAGCCCGCGTTGGAGGCGTAGGCGTTCACCGGCCTGGCGGGCCGCCGCCTCCGCGTAGCCGCGGACCGACTGGTCGACGAGGCCGTCCAGGTACTCGTAGCCCGCGTCGACGAGTTCGTACATCGCGGGGGGCGGGATCTCGACGCGCTGGCCGATCTCGGCGAAGCGGCGCCAGGCGAGCCGTACGCCCATGCGGTAGATCGCCTGGAGCGAGTCCAGGCTGCGTCCGCCGAGACCCTCGCCTCGGCCGAACTCCTGGAAGACGCCGGGCGGGACGGTGGGGCGTCCCTCGGCGGTCTCCAGGTGCTGGACGAAGACCTCGATGGCGCGGCGGATGCCGACGAGTGCCATCGGCTCGCCGGACTCGTCGAGGACGACGGGCAGATGGGGGTACTCGCGGCGGATCTCGCGCAGGATCTCGTCGGCGAGCTCGGGCGCCTCGGCCATGGCGATCGCGGCGAACCGGCGCACCTGGAGGCGCGGTACGTCGAGCCAGGCCGAGCGGGAGCTGACGGTTGCCGGGCGGGCCGTCACGGCTCAACTCCCCTGGCCCGCTTGCTCATAGGTGATCAAGGGGGTGTTCGGCTGGTCGGGCGTGGCGTCGAGCAGGGCGACGATGCCGAGCGCGGCACCCACGGCGAGCACGGCGGCGGCCACGACGGTCAACGCGGCGGCAAGCAGTCTGGACATCGCAGGGTCAGCCTCTCAGTGGCCTCAGTGGCTCTCTTCCGGCGGTCCCCACCCCGGCGCGCTCCACCCTGACGGTCCGCCCCAGTGTCGACATGAGATTGACACCTCGTCAAGACGGCTCTACGGTTCCCGGCCCATAGAGCGGCCCGAACTCCGTACCCTCACGCCCCTGGAGTGCCCGGATGCGCCGTACAGCCTCACCACTTTCCCTGATTCTGCTGGGACTCGGCACGTTTCTGCTGGTCCTGGCGCCCCTGCTGGCGTGGTACGTGACCCCGCGGGCCGCCGTGAACCCGATCGACATCGACCAGACCGCCGTCTACAAGGGCACCGGCAGCGTCTTCGACACCGACAAGGTCGAGACCGTGCCCGGCCAGGAGATCACCGTCACCCAGCGGGTGCGCGGCAACGTCGAGGACAGCGAGCGCAGCGGCGACGCGGTCTGGGACGTGACGACGACGGTCGACACCGACAAGTCGCTGCCGGCCTCCGATCCGCATGACGCGCTGGAGTTCGTCCCGCACCGCTGGGTGATGAACCGCGAGACGACCAAGCCGGTCCACTGCTGCGGCGAGAAGCCGTACATCGAGGGCGAGGCGTATCTGAAGTTCCCCTTCGACGTGCAGAAACGCTCGTACCAGTGGTGGGACAACTCCCTCGGTTCGACGGTCGTGCTGACCTACCGGGACACCAAGAAGGTCCAGGGGTACACGGGTTACCGGTTCACCGGCACGGTCGCCCCGGCGAAGGTCGGCACCCGACTGGTGCCGGGCAGCATCGTCGGCCTGAAGAACCAGCCGCAGGTGCTCGCCGAGGAGTGGTACTCCAACCACGGCATCGAACTGGTCGTCGACCAGCGCACCGGCCGGGTGATCTACGCACAGGTCGGCCCGAAGCGCACCCTGCGGGCGCCGGGCGCGAAGAAGGACGCGGTGGTGCTGCTGGACAGCGAGAAGATCGCGTTCACCACGGCGACGCAGAAGGACGCCGTGAAGCAGGCCAAAAGGGACAGCGGGCAGCTGAAGGCGATCGGCGTGACGCTGCCGATCGGGGCGGCCGTGGGCGGCTTCGTCCTGGTGGTGGCCGGTTCCGTTTTGTTGGTACGGGGGAGGCGGCATCCCGGTTCTTCCGATACGCCCGATCCCACGCTCACGATGTGACGTGACGTCAGCTCTAATAAGCCCGGAAATTGTCATCCCGGTGAGTAGCAATGAGGAACGGGTGGGCGAAAACTGTCCACCCCCACCCGAGCACAGTCCGCCCACACCGTCCTCGTAGGAAGCACTCACCTCCCCCACAGGAACACAAAGCACCTCCCCACGCTTCAAGTTCCGCACCCTGAGACGAGTTGGAGCACGCATGCCCCAGCACGTGCCTTCGTCGCTGCGCGCCACGCACACCCCGGCACCGCAGCACCCCTCGGCGCTCCCCCCACCTCCGCGCCGAATCGTTTTCCTCGCCCATCGTGATCTGGGCAACCCGGCCGCCGGGGGCTCCGAGCTCCTGGTCGACCGGCTCGCCGACGGTCTCACCCGGCTCGGTCACCAGGTCACCCTGCTGTGCGGCGGTCCCGCGTCGTACCGCGACTACCGGGTCGTCTCCGCGGGCGGCGAGCTCGGTCACTTTCTGCGCGCCCGCTCGGCCTTCTCCCGCCAGGTCGGCGACTGCGATCTGCTGGTCGAGGTCTGCAACGGGATGCCGTACTTCGCACCTCTGTGGCACCGCGGCCCCACGCTGTGCCTGGTCAACCACGTCCACACCGACCTGTGGAAGATGCGGTTCGGCGGGCCGATGGCCCCCGCGGCGCGGCTCGGCCGAAGACTGGAGCACTGGGCGCTGACCGGTGCGCAGCACCGGAGTCTGCTGGTCGCCGTGTCGCCGTCGACCGCGCACGCGCTGCGGGCGATCGGGGTGGAGCGTGAGCGTATCCGCGTCGTCCACAACGGAGTCGAGGAGCCCGGGCCGCGTGCCGACCGGTCGCCCGAGCCGTTGTTCGTCGCGGTGGGCCGGCTGGTCGAGTACAAGCGGATCGATCTGCTGCTGCGGCTGTGGGAGCGGGTGCGTCCCGTGACCGGCGGGCGGCTGGTCATCGTCGGGGACGGGCCTGAACGGGAGCGGCTGGAGCAACTCGCCGGTCCTGGAGTGGAGTTCACAGGCCATGTCTCCGAGGCCGAGAAGCATCGGCTGCTGTGCGAGGCGTGGCTGTTGATGCATCCGTCGGCGGTCGAGGGGTGGGGGCTGGTCGTGACCGAGGCCGCCACGCGCGAGACGCCGACGATCGCCTTCGACGTGCCCGGACTTCGGGATTCCGTCGTGGACGGGGAGACGGGTGTGCTGGCGCGCGGGGAGTCCTCGTTCGCCGCTGCCTGGTGCACCCTCGCGTTGTCCGGTGAGCGGCGGGAGTTGATGGGCAAGGCGGCTCGGGAACATGCGGCGCGTTTTCGCTGGGAGCGGTCCGTCAGACAGTTCCGGGCTGTTGCTGCGGAGGCGGTGAGGGGCTGGGGGCCGTGAGGCGGCTGCGGGTGCGTCGTGGCTGGTCGCGCAGTTCCCCGCGCCCCTTCAGCGGCATGAAGGACCCCTCGATTCGTAGATCCGTTGCCCTGTTTCGTGCCTTCCTCAGCGAGCAGGACGACCCCGAAGCCTGCTACTCACTCCTCGCCCGCGACTCCGTCAACCAGGTCGAGGCCTACGACGGGCCCGTCACCGGCCGTACCGTCGTCGACGTCGGCGGGGGCAGCGGATGCTTCACCGAGGAGTTCCGGCGGCGCGGCGCCCACGCCTACCTCTTCGAACCCGACGTACGGGAACTCGGCGCCAAGCCGCCCGACGGGGCGGTGATCGCCGACGGCTATCTGCTGCCGCTGTACGACGGGGTCGCGGACGTCACCTTCTCCTCCAACGTCCTTGAGCATGTCGCCGATCCGCAGACCTTCGTCAGTGAGCTGGTGCGGGTGACGCGGCCCGGTGGGCTGATCTATCTGTCGTTCACCAACTGGCTGTCCCCGTGGGGCGGTCATGAGTGGGCGCCCTGGCACTATCTGGGCGCCGAGCGGGCGCGGGCCCGTTATCGGCGCCGTACCGGAAGGGCCGCGAAGCACACCCTCGGCGAGAACCTGTTCGCCGTGCACATCGGCCCGACCCTGCGGCAGGTGCGCGCCCGTGACGACGTCAGGGTCGTCTCGGCGCGCTCCCGCTACTGGCCGTTCCTCGCCGAGACCGTGGTGAAGGCGCCCGGGATCCGTGAGGTGGCCACCTGGAACCTCCTCCTCATCCTCCGGCGGTGCCCACCATGACGACGTCCACGGTCCAGGCCCCTCCTCCGGCCGCCGTTCCCTCCACCGCGCGCAGGTCGGGCCCGCCGGAGGGCCCGCGGTCACGCCGGTGGCTGGTGGGGTTCTGGGCCGTGGTGTTCGTGCTGTTGCTGGTGGTGCATCCGGGGCGGCAGACCTTCGACACCAAACTGGGTGTCACCGTCGACCCGGGTCGGTTCTTCTCGGATCTCGGGCAGCTGTGGCAGGACCAGGGGTCGTTCGGCGGGATCTCCGACCAGTACGCCGGCTATCTGTGGCCGATGCTGCCGTTCTACTGGCTGGCCGACGCCGTACGGCTGCCGGTGTGGCTGGCGGAACGGCTGTGGCTGTCGCTGATCGTGTCGGTGGCCTTCTGGGGCGCGCTGCGGCTCGCGGAGCGGCTGCGGATCGGGAGCGGGGCGTCACGGCTGCTCGCCGCTCTCGCGTACGCGCTCTGGCCGGTCTTCACCGTCGTCATCGGGTCCACCTCGGCCGCCGCCCTGCCCGGCGCCTTTCTGCCCTGGGTACTGCTGCCGCTGATCGACGAGCGGTACAGCGCCCGGGTCGCCGCCGTGCGGTCGGCGCTCGTCATCCCGTTCATGGGCGGGGTGAACGCCGCCGCCACCCTCGCGTCCCTGCTCCCCGTGGGGCTCTATCTGCTCACCCGCCCGTCCGAGCCCCGGCAGAGAAAGCTGCTCGCCTGGTGGGTGCCCGGTGTGATCCTCGCGACCGCCTGGTGGTGGATCCCGCTGCTGCTGCTCGGCGTCTACGGGGAGAACTTCCTGCCGTACGTCGAGAGCGCGCAGACCACCACCGAGACCATGTCGGCGACGGAGGCACTGCGTGGCGGCGGCAACTGGGTCGCGTATCTGCACTTCGGTGAGGCGTGGCTGCCGGCCGGGTGGACGGTCGCGTCCTCGGTGATCGTGATCGTGTGCTCGGCGCTGGCCGCCGGGCTCGGGCTCGCGGGGCTCGCGCGGCGGGACCTGCCGGAGCGGCGCTGGCTGACGCTGACCGTGATCGTGGCCGCGCTGATCCTGCTCGCCGGGTACGGCGGCGGGTTCGGGGCACCCTTCCACGGCGTCGTGCGGGACTGGCTGAACGGGGGGCTCGCGCCGTTCCGGAACATCTACAAGTTCCAGACGGGCCTCGCGCTGGCCCTGATGCTGGGGCTCGCCCATCTCGTCGGGGTCGCCGCCGAGACGCGCGGGGCGCGGCCGGTGCGGGGGCGGCGGTTCGCTCCGCTGGTCGCCGCCGTGCTGATCCTGCCGGGGCTGATGTGGCCGTATCTCAACGGGTCGATCCTGAACCCGGGTTCGTTCCAGGAGATCCCCAAGTACTGGAAGTCGACGGCCACCTGGCTGGAGAAGTACTCCCCCGACTCGCGCGCCCTGGTCGTCCCGGCGACCGCGCACGGCATCTACACCTGGGGCTCGACCATCGACCAGCCGCTGGACGTGGTCGCCAAGTCCCGCTGGGCGCAGCGCGACTACGTCCCCTTCGGCACGGCCGGCAACCGGCGGGCCATGGACGCCGTGGAGGACGCCCTGACGAGCGGGGGCGAGGTCCCCGGGCTCGCCGACTTCCTGGCCCGGTCAGGCATCCGCTACATCGTGGTCCGTAATGACCTCGACCCCGATCAGATCGGCTATGTGCCGACGACGGTCGTCAAGCGGACGCTGGAGCAGTCCGGGTACAAGCGGGTCATCGGCTACGGGCCGATCATGACCGGCGGCCGGATCGTGCACGACGCGCCGCTCGCGGTCGAGGGGCTGTACCCGAGGCAGCGGGCGGTGGAGATCTACATGCCGCCCGACGGCACCACGAACCCGGGGCATGCCGCGCTGCTGCCGGTCGCCGACACCGCCGCCGTCTCCGGCGGCCCCGAGTCGCTGCTGCCGCTGGCGTCCGAACTGCGCGGCCGGGCGACCGTCCTGACCGGCGACAACCACCCCGGGCTCGGCACCCCGCAGCTCCAGATCACCGGCGACGGACTGCGCCGCGCCGACACCCGGTTCGGTCTGGTCAACGCCAACACGTCGTACACGTACACCAGTGGTGAGCGCAACGCGCCCGAAGCCTCCGAGGACGCGGGCGACAAGCCGCACCAGATCCTGCCGACGACCGGCATCGACCACCAGACGGTCGCCCAACTGCGCGGCGCGAGTTCGGTGACGGCGTCCTCGTACGGCAACTGGCTGTTCCATCTCCCGCAGTTCGACCCCGTCAACGCCTTCGACGGCAACCCCGACACCGCGTGGGTGGAGGGCTCGCTGGGCTCGGCGGACGGGCAGTGGCTGCGGATCGGGTTCACGGACGACGCGTACGACATGCCGTCGTCGTTCAAGGTGACGCCGCTGCCGCAGGAGAGCGTGCGCGCGGCGCCGACCGAGGTGCGGGTGGAGACGGAGAACGGCTCGCGGACCAGTTTCCTGCGCCCCGACGGCATGACGCAGTCGGTCAAGGCGCCGCCCGGGCCGACGAGTTGGATGAAGCTGACCATCGTCGACTCGATCGAACGCCGCTCCGGGCTGCTGGGCGCGGGCTTCTCCGAGATCGGCCTCCCCGACGTCCAGGTGACCCGGCTCCTCCGGCTCCCCACCGACGCCGACGACACCGCCGCCGACGCCGACCTGATCTCCCTGCACCGGGCGGCCGACGGCACCGAGGCCGGCCTGCACCGCCGCTTCTCGACGGCCACGGCGGGGACGTACGAGGTGAAGGCGAGCGCGACCACCGTGCCGGGCCCGGAACTCGACCGGCTGCTGTACGAGGTCGCCCCCGACCAGGACAACCGCATCGTCGCCACCGCCGACTCCACGGCCGCCCTCGGCACCGGCCTGTCGGCCCGCAACCTCACCGACGGCGACCTGACCACCGCGTGGATCGCGGGCGACCGCCCCACCATCCACCTCAGCTGGGACGGCAGACAACCGGTGAGTGAGCTGGTCCTGGCCCCCGCCGGAGGCCTCGCCACCCGCCCCACCCAGGTCGACATCAGCTCCCCCGACGGCTCCACGACCGCGGGCGTCGACGAGAACGGCTGGGTCCGCTTCCCGGCCATCACCACCGACCACCTCGACATCACCGTCACCGACACCGCACCGGTCACCCTCTACAACCCGGTCGTCGACGAGAATCTGCGCCTCCCGGTCGGCCTCACCGAGGCCTACATCCCCTCCCTCGACCAGTACCGCACACCCCAGCCCCGCGACACCCGGACGTTCTCCCTGCCGTGCGGCGAGGGACCGGTGGTGTCGGTGGACGGCGAGTTGTACCGGACGAGCGTGAAGGGAACGGTGGCGGACCTGCGGGAGCGCCGACCGGTATCGGTGACGCTCTGCCAGGAGGGGAAGTCCGACGCCGGGTTGGAGCTGTCGGCCGGTGCCCACCGGGTCGAGGGCGGAGACGCCGGGCCGCTGACCCTCACCGACGTGACCCTGACCCGCGGCACGGTCACCGAGCCCACCGCGGCGAGCCGGGAGCTGAGCATACGGGACTGGCTCGGCGACCGCCGCGAGGTGACGGTCGGCTCGGGCGCGGCCATGTACCTGACGACGTACGAGAACTACAACGACGGCTGGAAGGCCACGCTGAACGGCAAGGAGCTGTCGCCGGTACGGCTCGACGGCTGGCAGCAGGGCTGGCGGATCCCGGACGGGGCGGGCGGCACGGTCAAGCTGTCGTACGAGCCGGCGGTGACCTACGACGGCGCGCTCATCGGCAGTGGCATCGCGCTGCTGCTCCTGCTGGGCCTCGCCCTGTGGCGGCGCCGCTCCCCCAACCCGGACGATACGCAGCCGGTGGCCCCGCCGCCGGGCCTGTGGCTGGGCACGGTCGCGCTCACCGTGGTGGGCGTGCTGATCGCCGGCTGGTTCGCCCTGCTGGTCCCGGCGCTGGCGCTGCTCGCGTACCGGCGCCACGCCTGGCTGGTCCCGATCGCGTTCGTGGCCCTCGCGGGGGCGGGGATCGCGGCGGCGACCGGCGCGGGTGAGCCGGTGGCTGCGGGCGAGGGCGCGTTCGGGCGGGTGGCCCAACTGCTGGCGCTGATCGGCCTGTTCGCGGCGGTGGTGAGCGTGCGCGATCCGGACGACGACGGGGAGGCGGGCGAGTCGGAGGCGCCGACGCGGGTGCTGCCCAGGGTCCGAGGGGTCCACGGGGTCGAGGGGGGAGAAAAGGCGTGAGGACCATCCCGTTCCCCGTGGTGGACGAGGTCGCCCGGCACTGCCTCCAGGAGGCGGAGCCGGAGACCGTCCACATCGAGGTCCACCTGCCCGGCCGCCTGGACCCGGCGGGCCTGCGCAAGGCGTTCCACGAGGCCCTCCTGCGCCATCCCCGCATCCTGATGCGGGAGGCGCAGGGGCGCTGGTACCGACGCCGCTACGCGTGGGAACTGACCGAGCGGCCGGACGTGGAGGTCGTGACGTTCCCGGCCCCGGGGAGGGACGCGCTGCGGGACGCGAGGACGCGCGCGCTGACGACGGCCCCACCGCTGACGGATTCACCGCCGGTGCGGTTGGAGGTGGTGGAGCGAGTCGGCCGGGTGGAGGGAAGTGAGGCGACAGATGCCGTCGGCGCCGCCGGCACCGCTGCCGCGGCTGCGGCACCCCGCAAGCTCGGGCGAGCGACCCCCGCCCAGCGGCAAGGCACGGTCCTGTTCCTCACCATCAACCACACCGCCCTCGACGGCCCCGCCTGCCTCCGCGTCCTCGCCACCGCCGCCGAGATCTACAGCGGCAAGGACAACTCCCCCACCGCACCCCCCACCCGCGCCCCCGAACCCCAGCCCGCCCCCACCGACACCCCCTCCAACTGGTCACCCCCCGCCCGGGTGGCCCCCGGCACCCCCGAGCCCTCTCCCGGCAACGGCATGCTCGTCACCGAACTCCCGCTCCCCCACCGCCCCAAGGGCGCCCCCTACACCGTGAACGACCAGCTCATGGTCTCCACGGCCCTGACGATCGCCCACTGGAACAGAGAGCACGGTGCCCGCCCCCGCCCCCTCCGCATCACCATGCCGGTGGACGACCGTCCGCGCGACACGACCATGCCGATCGGCAACGGCACCCGCCTGGTCGAAGTCCCCTTCGCGCCGCACGAGTTGACGACCTCCGACATGGAGGGCCTCCTCGCCCGCACGGCGACCCGCACCCGCGCCCTCAAGTCCCTCCCGCGCCCCCAGCTCGGCCACGGCGCGGCCATCCTCACCGCCCCCGTCACCCCCGTGGCCTGGCGAGCGGCGCTCACCCGCGGCCTGCGCCGGGCCGCCGCCCCCTGGACGTCGACGACCCTCCTCAGCAACATCGGTCGTATCCCCTACCCCCTCGACTTCGGCGAGGACGCGGGCCGCGCGCACGCGGTGTGGTTCTCGGCGCCGGCCAGGATGCCGCGCGGCCTGACCGTCACGACCGCGTCCACGGCCGGCCGGCTGCATCTCGCCCTGCGCTGGTCACGGTCCCTGCTCAGCCACGGCGACGGCGCCCATCTGCGCGACCTGTTCGAGCACTACTTGCACACCACGGACGTGGAGCAGTCATGACCACCGCCCAGAGCGACCGCACCGCCGCCAAGCCCCGTGAACTGCGCGACTTCTACGAGAACCCCGCCGTCCCCGTCGCCTCCGGCACCCCACGCAGCCTCCGCCAGGCCCGCATGCTGGCGGCCGCCCTCCACAAGCGCCCCGCGCAGACGATCCTGGACATCGGCTGCGGCGACGGAACGGCCGCGGCCACCGCCGCGCCCCTCCTCCCCGGCCACCACCTCGTCGGCGTCGACTGGTCCCAGGACGCCCTGCGCCGCGCCCGCACCCGGCTGCCGTACGCCGTGCGCGGTGAACTCACCGGCGGAGGGCTGCCGTTCGGCGCCGAGTCCGTCGACGCCGTGCTGTTCAGCGAGGTGATCGAGCATCTCGTCGACCCGGACGCGGCGCTGGACGAGATCAGCCGGGTGCTGCGCCCGGGCGGCCATCTCCTGCTGTCCACGCCGAACCTGGCCGCCTGGTACAACCGCGCCCTGCTGCTGGCCGGGGTGCAGCCGGTGTTCTCCGAGGTCAGTCTGCGGGCGATCCACGGGCGCCCGGGACATGAGGTCGTGGGGCATCTGCGGCTCTACACCGCGCGTGCCCTGCGCGAGTTCGTCGCCGCGGCCGGCTTCACCGTCGTACGGGTGGAAGGGGCCCCCTTCCACGGCGTACCGCGTCCGCTGCGGCCGCTGGACCGGCTGGCGTGTCACAGACCGTCGCTCGCCTCGATCCTGTTGTTGCACGCGCGAAAGACCTAGGGGGCGTGGACCATGTGGTGGGGAGTGGCGGCGGCCCTGTTGGCGAACACCCTGTACAGCGTCGGTTTCGTCCTGGAGAAACGAGCGCTCACGTCGTTGCCCGAGGTGTCGATCCGGGAACCGGCACGGCTGCTCCGCCTGGTCCTCGGCAGCCCCCTGTGGATCGGCGGTTCGCTCGCACTGGCCGCCGGTTTCGGGGCCCAGCTCGTGGTCTACCGGACGCTGCCGATCGCCGCCGCGCAGGGCATCTTCGTCTCGGGGCTGGTGCTGCTGGTGCTGCTGTCCGCGCGGCTGCTGGGCGAGGAGACGACCGGGCGGGAGCGGTACGCGCTGGGAGCGATCCTCGGGGCGCTGCTGATGGTGGTGCTGTCGCTGGACGAGAGCGCGGACGCGGTGAGCCAGGCGGCGCCGTATCCGCTGATCCTGCTGGTGTGCGTGCCGTCGCTGGCCGCCGGGGTGTGGCTGTACGGGTCGGCGGAGCGCCGCTCCCGGCACCGGCACCGGCTGCCGACGACCGGGGTCGAGTACGGCGTGGCGGTGGGCCTGCTCTACGGCGTGAGCTCGCTGGCCATCAAGGGGGTGTCCACGCGCCTGACCTCAAGTGGGCTCGGGACGGCCGTGGTTGACGTGCTCCGCTCCCCGTATCCGTATCTCCTGCTCTTCACCGGCGCGTTCGGGCTCGTCATGTCGCAGGCCGCGCTCCAGCGGTGCCGTGCCTCGCTGATCGTGCCGGTGTGCACGACGGTGACGTGTCTGTTCACGGCGGTGCTCGGCACGCTGTCGTTCGGCGAGACCCTGCCGCACGACCCGCTGCGCCTCGCACTGCGGCTGGCGGGCACGGTCCTCGCCGTCTCCGTCCTGCTGTCCATGCCCAAGCACGACCCGCAACCCGACCCTCAACCCCCCATCGGTGCCAAGGAGTTGACACCCCCATGAACCCCGACGACCCGCTGCTGCGGATCCTCGCGTGCCCGCTCGACAAGGGCCCGCTGCACCTCGTCGTGCCGGACGAGGCCCTCTACAACCCGCGGCTGCGCCGCCGTTACCCGATCGTGGACGGCATCCCGCAGTTGCTGCCCTCCTCCGGGGAGCAGGTGTCGGACGACGAACACGAGCAATTGCTCAAACGGATGACAGGGACGATGTCGTGACGCTCGCCGCGCGCATCGCCCCGTTGCTGCCCGACCGCCTGGTGGCCGCCGTCGCGCGGGCCGTCTATCCGCGCTTCGAGCCGGAGTTGGCCCGGCTGCCCGAGTTGTGCCCCGAGGGCTGCGGCACGGCCGTGGACGTCGGCGGCTGGTACGGGCCGTGGACGCGCCGTCTCGCGACGCGGGCCGACCGGGTGGTGACCGTGGAGCCGGTGCCGCGGCTGGCCCGGCTGCTCGCGGCGACCGCCCCGCCCAACGTCCGGGTCGTCCAGGCCGCCGCGGCCGAACGCCCCGGCACCGCCCGGCTCTGGCTGCCGCCGGACGACACGGGCGAGCGCGGGGTGTCGTCGCTGGTCCGCCGGGACATCCATCAGCGGGCGCTGTCCGTCGGCTGTGTCACCCTGGACGAACTCGGGCTGAAGGACGTCGGGTTCATGAAGGTCGACGTGGACGGCAGCGAGCTGGCGGTGCTGCGCGGCGCGACCGCCGTCCTGGCCCGCGACCGCCCCGCCCTCTTCGTCGAGCTGGAGTCACGGATCCAGCCGATCGGCCCGGTGGTGACGTATCTGTCGCTGCTCGGCTACGCGGGCTGGGTGCTGCCGGGCGACACCTGGGTGCCGCTGCGCTCCTTCCCCCTGGAGGCCCACCAGGAGGGCGCCTCGTACGTCGTCTCCCACGGCCTGCTGCGCCGGGTGCTGCCGTTCCGGGGCCCGCGGTACGTCAACTCGGCGCTCTTCCTTCCGGACGGCCGCCGTCCCGGCGCCGGCGTCGGCGACCATGGGACACATGCCCTCCGCCAAGCCCCCCGCCAGCCCCTTCGGCCCCGCTGACTTCCAACTGGTCCTGCTGCGCCGCATGGCCGACCACAACCCGGACCTGGTCGAGGACGCCCGCCGGGAACTCGGTGCCTCGCTCGCCGAGATGCGCGAGGCCAACAAGCGCTGGCAGGCCATGCTGCGCTCCCCGCGTGCGCGGGCCGCCGCCTCCCGCTACCGCTCGGTCCTCGGCGCACCCGAGTCGGTGCTCACCCGCAAGGTCGGCGACATGGAGTGCGAGGCGTGGCTGTGGCCGCTGCCCCTCTGGCCGGACCTGCGCTTCGAGGTGCTGCTGGCGCCTACGGGGACGGCGGTGTGGAACGAGTGGCTGGTCCGGACACCGGGGGCGCCCGGCCCTGACCTGCGCACTCTGGAGGACCTCACCCCCTGGTCGTGCACGGTCGACGAGGCGGCCCGGGCCTTCGCACCGGCCCGCCCCCTGGAGGGGACGGCCCCCACCCGGTGGGGGCTGGCGTTCACGGCGCCGGACGCGCAGGGCGTACGCCGTCAGTGCGCGGCGGAGTTCACCTGGGGACTGCTCCAGCGGCTGGCGGTGCGCTGAGCGCCGGTGAGCTCACCGCACAACGGCCGCCCCCAGCACCGCCTCCACCACTCGCGGCAGCGACTCCGGGTGCAGGAACAGGAAAAGGTTCGGCTCGACGAGCTCCAGCTCCATCACCACCGGCTCCCCACCGTCCCCGTCGACCAGGTCCACGCGCGCGTACAGCAGCTCGGGAGCGTCCGGTACGGCGGCCAGGGCGCGCTCGGCGACGTCCAGCTCGGCCGGGGTCGCCGTCCACGCCTCCAGGCCCGGGTGGGCGACCTTGTCCGCGTCGAAGGCGGTACCGGGCGCGAGCACGGCCCGCTTCCGGCTGGCGTGCAGCAGCCGCCCGCCGAAGAACTGGAGGGCCCGCTCCCCGCCGGCGTCGATGCCCCGCATGTACGGCTGGATCATCGCGGTGAACCCCTCGGCGTGCATCCGCTGAAGCTGCCGTACGGCCGTGTCGTGCTGGTCCGCCGTGTATCGCGCGGCATAGCGGGCCCCGGCCCCGGAGGTCGGCTTCACCACGTACTCGTGATCGTCGGGCAGCTCGACGGCGTCACCGGGGGCGAGATACGCCGTGGGCACGGTCGGCACCCCGGCCGCGGCCAGCTCCCCGAGGTACCGCTTGTCGCTGCTCCAGCGCACCACGTCGGCGGGATTGGCGAGCCGGGTCACCTTGCCGACCCGCTCGGTCCACGCCGTGAACTCGGCGGACCGCCAGCTGTAGTCCCAGGTGGACCGGATCAGGACGAGGTCGTACCCGCCCCAGTCGACCTCGGGATCGTCCCAGTACACGGCCTCCGCGTCGGCCCCGGCCGCCCGCAGCGCGTCCACCAGCACGGGCAGATCACGGTCGCGGGAGGGCTCGGGCCGGGGGTCGTAGGTGGCGAGGGCGACACGGGGCACGGGTGGGGTCCCTTCAGCGACGGTTTTCCGAGGTCACGGCAGGCTAACCGGAGAGACCGGAACCGCGGCAACCGGTTTGACCTTCCCCCTTGGTGAAGCTCCACCATCGAGCCGGGGAGGACGAGCATGCTGACGATCGGTGCCTTCGCACGGGCGTGCCGGCTGTCGCCGAAGGCCCTGCGGCTGTACGACGAGCTGGACCTGCTGCGCCCCGCGCGCGTCGACCCGGACACCGGGTACCGCTACTACGCGCCGGAGCAGCTGGAGCAGGCCCGGCTGGTGGCGTGGCTGCGGCGGATCGGGATGCCGCTGGCCCGGGTCCGCGAGGTGTGCGCCCTCACGCCGGACGCCGCCGCCGGGGAGATCCGCGCCTACTGGGACCGGGTGGAGGCGGAGACGGCCCAGCGCCGTGACCTGGCCGCCTTCCTGGTCGACCACCTCACGACGGCCGGGCGGGCGGAGGACACCCCGATGCTGGAACTGCGCTACGCCGCCCACTCGGACCCGGGGCGGGTCCGCCCGCAGAACCAGGACACGGCGTACGCGGGCACCCGTCTGCTCGCGGTCGCGGACGGCTTCGGGCCCGGGGGCGCACCGGTGAGCAGGGCGGCCGTGGAGGCGCTGAAGACGCTGGAGACACGGGAGATCCCGGCGGGAGACGTCCTCGGTCTCCTCCAGGAGACGCTGGAGGAGGCGACGGAGGGGGCGGGGCAGGACTCGGGGACCACCCTCACCGCCCTCCTGTGGACCGGCTCCCGCCTCGCCCTGGTCCACATCGGCGACTCCCGCGCGTATCTCCTGCGCGACGGCGCGCTGTTCCGCATCACACACGACCACACCCTCGTCCAGTTCCTGATCGACGAGGGCCGGCTCACGCCGGAGGAGGCCACGTCCCACCCCCGACGCACCCTGCTTCTGCGGGTGCTCGGCACCGCGGCCCCGGACCTCCGCCTCCGGGACGCGGCCCTGGGCGACCGCTACCTCCTGTGCTCCGACGGCCTGTCGGGCGTGGTCCCCGACGCCCGGATCCGCGCCGCCCTCACCGCGGCGGACTCGCCCGAGGCGGCCGTCCACACGTTGATCGGCGCGGCGAACGAGGCGGGCGGCCCGGACAACGTGAGCTGTGTGGTGGCGGACGTGGTGGGGGCGCGAGGGGTGTGATGCCGGCTCGCCGGGCGCCATCGCGGATCATAGGGGTGCGATGCGAACGAAGGCTTGCACAGCAGCTGGCTCACCAGACGAAGGAGTACGCCGCGTGTCCTCGCTCTTCCCGGCCCTGACAGCAGCCCGGACCACCGACCGGACCTCCGACCGAGCCACCGCCCGCACCGGTGGTCCCGCCCTGCGGTTCGGCGACCGTTCCCTGACGTACGGGGAGCTCGCCGCCGCCACCGGTGCCCTCGCGGAGCGGATCGCCGGGGCGGGCAGAGTGGCCGTCTGGGCGACTCCGGCGCTGGAGACCGCGGTGGCGGTGGTGGCGGCGCTGGAGGCCGGTGTCGCCGCCGTACCGCTCAACCCCAGGTCCGGGGAGAAGGAGCTCGGGCACATCCTGTCCGACAGCGCACCGACGCTGGTCCTGGCCGCACCCGGCGACGAACTCCCGCCCGCGCTGGGCCACTTGGACCGCCTGGACGTCTCGACGCAGCCCACCGCGGCCGGCACCTTCCCGCACCCGGACGTCTCCGCCGAGACCCCGGCCCTCGTCGTCTACACCTCCGGCACCACCGGCCCGCCCAAGGGCGCGGTCATCCCGCGCCGGGCGATCGCCGCCACGCTGGACGCGCTCGCGGACGCCTGGCGGTGGACCGGCGAGGACGTGCTGGTGCACGCGCTGCCCCTGTTCCATGTGCACGGCCTGGTGCTTGGCACCCTGGGCCCGCTGCGGCGCGGCGGCTCGGTGCGCCACCTGGGCCGCTTCTCCACGGAGGGCGTGGCGCGTGAGCTGAACGCCGGTGCGACGATGCTGTTCGGGGTGCCGACGATGTACCACCGGATCGCCCAAGCCCTGCCCGAGGAACCCGAGTTGGCGAAGGCGCTGGCCGGCGCCCGCCTCCTGGTCTCGGGCTCGGCCGCCCTCCCCGTGCACGACCACGAACGCATCACGGCCGCGACCGGCCGCCGGGTGATCGAGCGGTACGGCATGACGGAGACCCTGATGAACACGAGTGTGCGGGCGGACGGGGAGGCGCGCGCGGGCACCGTCGGCGTGCCGCTGCCGGGCGTGGAGCTGCGGCTCGTGGAGGAGGACGGGGCGCCGATCACGTCGTACGACGGCGAGACGGTGGGCGAGATCCAGGTGCGGGGAACGAACCTGTTCACCGAGTACCTCAACCGCCCCGACGCGACGGCCGCCGCCTTCACGTCCGACGGCTGGTTCCGTACGGGAGACATGGCGGTGCGCGATCCCGACGGGTACGTCCGGATCGTCGGCCGCAAGGCCACCGACCTGATCAAGAGCGGGGGTTACAAGATCGGGGCGGGTGAGATCGAGAACGCGCTCCTGGAGCATCCGGGGGTGCGGGAGGCGGCGGTGACCGGCGAGCCGGACGCGGACCTGGGTGAGCGGATCGTCGCCTGGATCGTCCCGACGAACCACCAGTGCCCTCCCTCTCTCGACGAGTTGGCCGACCACGTCGCCAGTCGCCTCGCCCCGCACAAGCGCCCCCGCGTCCTGCACCTCCTGGACGCCCTGCCCCGCAACGACATGGGGAAGATCATGAAGCGGGCCCTGCATGCCTGAGCGCCTCTCCGCCCGCGAGGCCCTGGCCCTGGTGACCGACGACTTCACCGAACTGCCGTACCCGGCGGGGGAACCAGGCCCACCGGACGGCCCGCTCGGCTGGGCGGGTTACGACGACTCGCGTGCCCGCGCCGCCGAGCGCACCGGTGAGGAGGAGTCGGTCGTGTGCGGGACGGGAGACGTCGAGGGCACCCGGGCCGTGCTGATCGCGTTCGAGTTCGGCTTCCTCGGCGGATCACTGGGCGTGCGCACCGGCAACCGGCTGGAGGCGGCGTACCGGTACGCCCGCGAGCACCGCCTCCCCGTGGTCCCGTTGGTCGCGACGGGCGGCAGCCGGATGCAGGAGGGGATGCTCGCGCTGACCCAACTCCAGCGGGTGGCACGCCAGTCGGCGCTCACCCGCGAGGCGGGCCTGCCGCAGATCGCCGTCCTGCGCGACCCCACCACGGGCGGCGGCTGGGCCACCCTCGGCGCGGGTGCCGACGTGACCCTCGCACTGCCCGGCGCCCAGGTCGGTTTCGCGGGCTCCCGGGTCCGCCCGGCGGACGCGGACCCGGCGGCGTACACGGCGGAGGCGCAGGTCGCGGCGGGCGCCGCCGACGCCGTGGTGGAGCCGGGGAGGCTCCGGGAGACGCTGGGCCGCTGGCTGCGGCTGCTGACGCGGCCGAGCCACGATCCGGCGCCGGTACCCGCCCCGCTCGGCACGACGGACCTGCCCGCGACCGGCTGGGAGGCGGTCCGCCGCGCCCGTTCGCCGCGGCGCCCCCGGGCCACGGCCTACCTGGACGCCTACTTCACGTACCGTCTGCCCCTCTCCGGTGACCGGTGCGGCGGCACGGACCCCGGGATGCTCTGCGGCTTCGGCGAGCGGGACGGCCGTACGGTCGCCTACGCGGCGCAGACCGGGACGGCGACCCGCCCGGCGGGCTACCGCACGGCCACCCGGCTGGTCCGGCTGGCGGACCGGCTCGGCATCCCGGTGCTGACGCTGGTGGACACGCCCGGCGCCGCCAATGACGCGGAGGCCGAGCGCCAGGGCGCGGGCGCGGCGATCGCGGACCTGTTCCTGACGGTCGCCGCCGCCCGCACCCCCCTCACCACGCTGCTGATCGGCGAGGGCGGCTCGGGCGGCGCCCTGGCCCTGGCGGCCCCGGGCCACACCTGGGCGACGCCGGACAGCTACTTCTCGGTGATCGCCCCGGAACTGGCGGCGGCGATCCTGAAGCGCCCGGCCACCGAGGTCGAACCGACGGCGAACCAACTCCGCATCCGCCCCCAGGACCTGACGGAGCTGGGCGTCCTTCGCGACGACGGGTAGGCACCCGGGTCCCCACCACTCCTTACCTAACACTTACATAGGACATAAGCCGCAAAAACCCCCATTCAGCCGCGCCCCACACAGCCCCCTCCAAAAGGCGCCCCACCCCCACCCCCCGGACGATGCCAGTGAGGCCCGCCACCCGGCGCGCCCCCCGGTCTGTGCTCTCGGGAGGACCTGCCATGACCGCCAGTCTGGAGCAGCTGCGCCGCTGCCACTTCGCCGTCGACCTGGGCGCGGCGAGGACGCGGGTGTACGTGAAGGGCGCCGGGCTCGTCGTCGACCAGCCGTCCGTCGCCGCCGTGAACACCCGCACCGGCGCGCTGATCGCGGTCGGGGACTTCGCGGAGAAGATGACGGGCCGCACCCCCGACTACATCCGCGTCGTCCGCCCCGTCTCCGGCGGCACGGTCGTCGACATCGAGATGGCGCAGCGCATGCTGCGGCACCTGCTCGGCGACAAGATCCGCCGCTCGCTGCGCCGCAAGCCGATCCTGCGCGCCGCCGCGTGCACCCCGCACGACGCGGACCCGCTGGCCCAGCGCGCCGCCATCGAGACCCTGGTCGGCCTCGGCGCACGCCGCGTCGAGCTGGTGGACACCCTCATCGCCGCCGCGGTGGGCTGCGGACTGCCCGTGGAGCGGCCCGAGGCCACCATGGTGCTGGTCTGCGGCGCGGCGGCCACCCAGGTCGCCGTCCTCTCCCTCGGCTCGATCGTGAACGCCGTCCGCATCCCCGTCGGCGGCGAGGCCGTCGACCACGCGATCGTGCAGCACCTGCGCCACCAGCACGAGCTGATGCTGCCGAGCCAGTCCGTACGACCGCTCCAGCTCGCCCTGTCCGGGAACGGTCTGACCGCCTCGGGGCCCGCCTCCACCGAGATCCACGGCCGGGACGTCGCCACCGGCCTCGCCCGTTCCGTCCAGGTCGACACCGCCGCCGTCCGCGACGCGATCCAGACCCCGCTCACGGCCGTCCTGGACGGCATCGGCAAGGTGCTGCGGGACTGCCCGCCCGACCTGGTGGCCGACCTCGCCGACCGCGGCATCATGATGGTCGGCGGCAGCGCGCTGCTCCCCGGCTTCGACCAGATGCTGCGCCAGGCGACCGGCATGCCGGTGCACATCGCGGAACGTCCCGAGGTGTGCGCGGTGGAGGGCCTGGGCGCGATGCTGGAGGGCCGGATCGAGCCGTTGGCGCTGGACCCGATCACCGACTGAGGCCGGGGCGCCGCGTTGACCGGCGAGGATCCCCTCCCGCCCCTCCTGGAGGCCGTCCTCAGCGTCGGCACCGACCTCGAACTGCGCACCACCCTCCAGCACATCGTGGACGCCGCCGCCGAGCTCACCGGCGCCCGGTACGCCGCGCTCGGCACGGCCGACCCGGGCCAGGACGGGCTCCTCGAAATGCGCACCCCGGGCGGCGCGATGCCGCAGACGGCAGCGGTCACCGTGCCGATCCGCGTACAGGACGAGGAGTTCGGCACCCTGCACCTCGCGGGGAAGGCGACGTTCACCGACGAGGACGAACAACTCCTCCACGTCCTCGCCGCCCAGGCCGGCATCGCGATCGGCAACGCCCGCCTGTACGAGGCGGCCCGGCAGCGGGAGCGATGGATCGAGGGCGCCGCGGCGGTCACGACGGCGCTGCTGAGCGACGAGCCGGCGGCCGACGCCCTGACGACCGTCGCCGAACGCGCCCGCATCCTCGCCGACGCCGCCGCCGGCGTCATCCTCCAGCCCACCGAGGCGGGCGGCATGGAGATCGTGACCGCCTCGACGTACGGCGATCCCGGTGACATCGTCGGCACCACGATCGCCCCCGGCAGCCCGGTCCTGAGGCAACTCCTGGGCGGGGAGCCGGTGTTCGTCGACGACTCGGCGACCGACCCCCGGATGACCACCCATGTACGGCACCGCTTCGGGCCCAGCATGATGCTGCCGCTCCAGGCCGAGGGACGGCTGATCGGCACCCTGGCCCTCCCGCGCCGGCGCGGCGACCGCCCGTACACCTCCGTCGAACGCCTGCTGGCCGTCCAGTTCGCCTCCCAGGCCGCCCTCGCCCTCGTCCTCGCGGACGCCCAGCACGGCCGTGAGCTCCTCGCCGTCTTCGAGGACCGCGACCGCATCGCCCGCGATCTGCACGACCTGGTCGTCCAGCGGCTGTTCGCCACCGGGATGATGCTGGAGTCGACACAGCGGCGGAGCGGGGCGCAGGACGTCCAGGAGGCGCTGGGCAAGGCGGTCGACGAGCTGCAGTCGACCATCCAGGAGGTGCGGACGACCATCTTCGCGCTCCAGCAGCCGCCCGCCGACGCCCCGACCACCTTCCGGGGCAGGGTCCTGCGGGAGACGGCCGGGGCGGCGGCCGTGCTGGGGTTCGCGCCGTCGGTCCGGTTCACGGGGGCCGTGGAGAGCCGGGTCCCCGAGCAGGTCGCCGGGCAGCTGCTGACCGCCCTGCGGCGGGCCCTCGCCGAGGTCTCGCGCCGTTTGGGCGTGTCCCGGATCGAGGTCGCCGTGGACGCCACCGCGGTACTGCCGGACGGGCGGGACGGGGTGCGGCTGACCGTGTTCGACGACGGAGGTGCGGGGACGACCGTCACCTGGCAGGCGCCGCTGTGAACCCCTCCCCCGGCTGAAGATCCGGCGATACCCTTCCGAATAACCCTTTCGGCGCGCCGAGTTGGGGTCGACGGGGGAGGTCGCCCATGCCTGAGATGTCGTTCGACTTCGAAGGTCTCATCCAGATGATCGCGAACAACCTCTACAGCGAGAAGAAGGTGTTCATTCGCGAACTGATCCAGAATGCGCATGACGGGATCCGCAAACGGGCCTGGGCCGACGGGGTGGCCGGCCGGATCGACGTGGAGACCCGGCCGCAGGACCTGGAGATCACCGTCCGGGACACGGGCATCGGCATGAACGAGAGCGACCTCGTCAAATACCTGTCCAACGTCGGCAAGAGCCTCACCAAGCAGGAGCGCGAGCAGGACGACACGCTGATCGGCCAGTTCGGCATCGGGTTCCTGGCCGCGTTCGTGGTGGCCTCCAAGGTGCGGGTGACGACCCGGAAGGTGGGCGAGGACACCGGCTGGCTGTGGGAGAACGAGGGCAGCAAGGAGTACCGGCTGACCGAGCACGAGGTCGCGGCACCGGGCACCACGGTGACCGTCTCCCTCGCGGGCGTCGAGGACCGCGGCATCATCCAGGAGGCCGAGGTCCGCGCGCTGATCCGGCGCTACGCCGACATGCTCACCACGCCGATCCACCTCAACGGCTCGCGCGAGCCCGAGAACACCATGCACATGCCGTGGGAGAAGGGCGGCCTCACCCCGGAGGAGCTCAGCTACGACCTGCGGTACTACGTGGAGCGCACGCTCAACGACCGGGTGCTGGAGGTCATCCCGGTCCAGCTGCGCGGGGAGGTGAAGGCGGAGGGCGTCCTCTACATCACCCGCGACCGCTTCTACACCGTCGACCAGCCCCGCAAGATCCAGGTGTTCCAGCGCCGGATGTTCCTGTGCGAGGACCAGCCGGACATCCTGCCCCAGTGGGCCCGGTTCGTGAACGGCGTGATCAACACCCCGGACCTGACGCCCACGGCGGCCCGCGACAACTATCTGCGGGACGACCAGTGGGCGGCCCTGCGCGACGCGCTCGGCAACCTCGTCATCGAGCACCTGGAACGGCTCCGCGACTCCCAGCGGGAGCGGTTCGCCGGGATCGCCCGCTACCACCGGATGAGCTTCGCCGCGGCCAGTTACTACTACGAGGAGTTCTTCGCGAAGTTCGCCGACCTGCTGCTGTGGCGGACCAACCGGCTCCCGGACGAGCCCGGCGACGACAGTGTGAGCGATCCGCTGGAGAACACCGGCACCGGTGTGGCCCTGCGCACGCTTCCCGAGATCCTGGACCGGCTGCCCGGCGCACCCGACCGGACCAAGACACTCCAGTGCGTGACCGGCGCGGACGCCGCCCGCCAGTTCTTCAAGATCGCCAACGCGGCCAAGACCACGGTGGTGGACGCCAGTTACCTGTTCGAACCCGAACTCCTCGACGCCTACACCGGTCTGCCCGGCGTCAACCTGCGGCTGGTCCACATCGACCGGGAGGACGCCCCGTCCGGCGACGCCATCTTCCGGCCGGCCGGCGGGGAGGACAGCGTGGCGGTGCAGAAGCTCGCGGACCGGATGAGCGCGGTGCTGCGCACCCCCCAGGGCCACGCCATCCGTACCGAGGCCCGGGAGTTCGAGCCCCCGGACATCGCCGCGGTGCTGCGGACGGACGCGCGGACGGAGGCCCAGATCAAGGCCGAGGAGGTGCTTCTCGACCCCAACGCCTCCCCCGGGACACGGGAGATGGCCGAGGCGGTCCAGCGCATGATGCGCGGCACCGGCCAGCGGCTGACCATCAACGCCCGCAACGACCTGGTGCAGCGCCTCGCCGCACACCAGGGCACCGCCGACGTCGAGGTCAGGAAGCTGATGCGGGCGCTGTACCACAGCGCGGTGCTGGCCAACGGGCAGTTGATCAGCGCCCAGGCGGCCACCGCCTTCCACGACCAGTTGCAGCAACTGATGGGCCGCAGCCTGGAGGCGCTGGAACTGGAGGCCCGCTGCAAGGCGTTGGACGACCGGCTGCGGGCGGTGCAGAGCCGCAACCGGGCGAGCGACGGGAAGCGGTCCGACCACCGCAGCTTCTTCATGATCACCCCGTTCGCCGACCGCTACCGCCCCGTGGTCGAGGCCTGCCGTGAAGTGGTCGAGCACCACTGGGGTTTCGAGCTCGTCCTCGCCAACGACCGGCTGGAGTCCGACCGGCTCCTCGACAACGTCCAGATCCTCATGGACGCGGCGGACGGCTTCATCGCCGAGATCACCGACAGCAACCCCAACGTGATGTTCGAACTCGGCGCCGCCTTCACCGACCGCCGGGACCGCCCGGTCGTCCTGCTGCGCGAGGGCGCTTCCACGAACGGCACCGCCCTCCCGGCCGACCTGCGGGCGATGCTGTACATCGAGTACTCGCTCGCCGACGTCTCACTCGCGGAGTCGCTGCGGGCCGCGATGTGGCGCTCGGGCGACATCCGCGAGCTGCTCGGCAGGGCCGGCCACCCCCGCTACATCTCCCCCCGGCGCCTCGCCGACCTCATCGCCCCGGTCGTACTGCCCCCGAAGTCCCTCGACCAGCTCGCCGCGCGCTACCGCACCGCCCAGGACTGGGTCAGCGCGCAGCCCGAGGAGGTGGGCAGGCTGCTCGGGCGGGAGAACCAGGACCTGGCTCCGATCATCATCGGCCGGGTGCGGCAGGCGGGCGAGGAATGAGCCCGGACGAGTACGCCGACCTGATGGCCAAGGCGAGGGAGGCGTACCGCGGCGGTGACATGTGGACCGCGGGCCTGTTGTACGAGCGGGCGTACCAGCTGGCCGTGGAGTTCGGCGACAAGCAGGCGGCGTTCGACGCGCTCCGGGAGGCCGCCGACGCCTGGTCCTACTCGGCCGACCCGGACCGCGGCATCCGGCTGCTCCTGGAGGCGCGGCAGCAACTGGAGTACCTGCACGACGCCGAGGGCCAGTACTGGCTGCACACCGTGTTCCTGATGCACGCCATCGACGAGGACCTGGCGGTCGGCGACCTGGACCGCGAGATGGAGGTCATGGCCGAACTGGCGGTCGGTGCCTGGGGCGACGAGGGCTCCAGGACCCACTACTTCAGGAGCGCGCTGCACGCCAACCGGGGGAACTGGGTCGAGGCGCTGGACGCCGCGGAGCGGTCCTGGGCCGGCCGGGAGGGGCCGGGCCCGCAGACCTACTCCTCCCATGCCGCCTCCGCCGCCTGCTACTTCTGCCTTCAGCTCGGCCGGCGCGAGGAGGCGGGGCGGTGGGCGGAACTGGTCGAGTCGACGCGGGAGGAGCCGATCACGCCCTGGCAGCTGGCCAAGTGCCGATGCAATCTGGCGCAGTTCGGCAACGACGGCCCGGCCGCCCGGTCGGCCTCCAGACAGCTGGACGCCCTGTCCAATCCGGAGATGCCGGGCGACGCCCTGGTCGCGATCGAGGAGTCCGTCTACTCGCTGCTCCTGTCCGCCGACGAGGGCGACCCCGCGGACCCCGTCCATCTGATCCGGCTACGGCTCGCCCATCAACCGCTCCCCGAACAGCTGCCGTTCTGGTTCCGCTACGACTGGCATCGCGCCCTGGCCTGTCTGGAGCTGGCCGGTGTCCGTCACGCGGCGGGCCTGCCGCCCGTCGACGACCGCTTCCACGCCGCCCCGGGGCCGCTGCCGGACCCGGCGGCCGCCCGTCTGCCCGCCGAGGTCCTCCCCCGCCTGGCGGCCTTCGACCGCGCCTGCGACGCCGCCCTCCCCCACGCCGTCGCGTCCGACGCCCGCTTCTCCTGCACCTGGCGCCGGCAGGACCTGACCGCCCTGCGCCGACGTGGTGCGGCCATGGCCGCCGCTTTCCGCGCCTGACGCCGCGCACCCGGCGGTCAGCGCCCGAACCAGCACCGTACGGTCGTGCCCGCTCCGCCGGTGTGGGTCGGTGGAGCCGGGCGGCGCCCCGCGAGGGGATCGGCCGGCACACCCGCGTCCCGCACCTCACACACCAGCGCCCCCTCCGTCCCGCCCTCCCCCACACCCGCAGCACCCCGCGGCCGGCCCCAGCCGGCCGGCCTCGTCGTCGGCACGGTGGCGGACCTCGGCCAGCGAGCCGCCGTCGAAGGGAAGGCTCACGGCCTGCACCTCCGGCACGGGGATGGGTGGCGTGGGCGTCGGCGAGCACCCGGCTGTCGAGGCGCCGGACGTCGTACGGGCACAGGATGGTCACCGTACGACCCTCGAAGGCGACGTTGATCAGGGCCTCGTGCTGGACGCAGGCCGGGTACTCGACGGAGCTGCGGCCCGCCCAGAACGGTTCGCCGCCGATCAGTACCCGACGCCCCGGCGCCTGCGCGTCGGCGAAGGCCCGCAGCACACCGGGGATGATCCGCCCGGGATGACGGCCGACTTCCCGCATGTCGAGCAGCCGTACGCCATCGGCATCGCCCCCGGGCACCGCCACGGCCACCGGCTCCCCCGCCTCCGCCCTGAGAGCCGACCCCGCCCGCCCAGCCAGGTCCACCCACCCCGCTCGCGTCGCTCATGCGGTGCCGCTCATACGGCTCCCCGCTGGTCCTGGACGAAGCCGCGACGCGTACCCGCCGTGGGGCCGGTCATTCCCCGCCGGGCGGGTGTAGCCCGTGGCGGGCAGGGCAGGCGGACGTCAGGCGTGCCGGCGGAACGAACGGGCGCGGACAGGGTCGTACGGCACCGTGGCGACGGGCGGGGATCGACGAGGCGGGGACATGGACTCAGCGGCGCACAGTTCTCTCGCGGGGCGGGTCAACCCCCTGGTCATCAGGGGACGTACGTACGCGGGCCGCGCCGAGCTGAGACCGCGCGGCGAGCTCGTGCACGGCTGCGCGGACGTCCTGGACGAGACGCTGACGGCCCTGCCGTCCGATGTCCGCAGGGTCGAACTGGACATGGCCGACGTGGTGTTCATGGACACGGCGGGTCTCCAGTTCCTGGAACTGCTCGACCACTACGGCCGCCACCGGCACATCCCCGTGGCCGCCACCCACTGGAGCGGCCAGCCGCGCCGCATCCTGGAACTCGCCGGCCTCGACACCACCGACCCCCTGCAAGTGACACCGCCCCCTGCAACGGCCCCCGCCTCCGAGCCCGCTTCGCCGGCCCGCTCCGTGGTGGCCCTGGAGCGCGCGGAGCAGCTGCATGTCCTGCGCACGGAGGTCCGGCAGCTGCGGCAGGCGATCGTCTCCCGGCCGGTGATCGACCAGGCCCGCGGCATCCTCATGGCCGCCCACGCCTGTACGGCGGACGACGCCTGGCAGATCCTGCGCGAGACGTCGCAGCTGTCCAACACCAAGCTGCACGCGGTCGCCGCGGCGCTCACCGCCGGCGCGGGGACCGACGGCCCGCCGCCGCCCGAGGCGGTGCGCACGGCCCTGCGCACGGCGGTCGCGCACCGCCTCCACTGAGGAAGTCCCGCCACGTGACACAGGCCGGACACAGAGGACGCACAGTCAGGTAGAGGGTTAACCCTCCATGGCTCCCGCCCAGCCCTCGATCGACCGCTCCACGCATGACATGCCTGCGTCAATTCTGTCATTCTCCCTCCACCTGCTCAGCCCTGCACTGCACCGCTCAGCCCGACCCGGACAGCACATCCGTCTGCCCGGTCTGTCACCGGCCGCCGTCGTGCGGCCGTCGCAGTAGGAGCAAGAGTGAGACGAACCCCCCGTCCGGCGGCCACCGCCGGAGCCCTCGCGGCGACGGCCGCACTGCTGGCCCTCGGCCTGCAAGCGGTCCCCGCGACCGCCGCACCCGCATCCCCCCACCCGAGCCCGCTGCGCACCGGCGGCCTGGAGGCCAAGCTCTCCCCGGTCCAGCGCACCGCCCTCATCAAGAGCGCCTCCGCGAAGACGGGCACGACCGCCCGGTCGATCGGCCTCGGCGCCAAGGAGAAGCTGGTCGTCAAGGACGTCGTCAAGGACAACGACGGCACGCTCCACACCCGTTACGAGCGCACCTACGCCGGCCTCCCCGTCCTCGGCGGCGACCTGGTCGTCCACACGCCCCCGGCCTCGCTGGCCGCCGGCACCGTCAGCACCACCTTCAACAACAACCGTCGTACCGTCTCCGTCAAGTCGACGACCGCGACGTTCGGCAAGTCCGCCGCCCAGTCGAAGGCGCTGAAGACGGCCAAGGCGCTCGACGCCACCAGCCCGGCCGCCGAGAGCGCCCGCAAGGTGATCTGGGCCGGCGAGGGCACCCCGAAGCTGGCCTGGGAGACGGTCGTCACCGGCTTCCAGGACGACGGCACGCCCAGCAAGCTGCATGTCATCACCGACGCGAGCACCGGCGCCGAACTCTCCCGCTTCGAGGGCATCGAGACCGGCACCGGCAACAGCCAGTACAGCGGCACGGTCACCATCGGCACCACGCTGTCCGGTTCGACATACCAGCTGTACGACACCACGCGCGGCGGCCACAAGACGTACAGCCTCAACAACGGCACGTCCGGCACCGGCACGCTGATGACCGACACCGACGACACCTGGGGCACCGGGTCGGGGTCCAACACCCAGACGGCCGGCGTCGACGCGCACTACGGGGCGCAGGTCACATGGGACTTCTACAAGAACACCTTCGGGCGCAGCGGCATCAAGAACGACGGTGTCGCCGCCTACAGCCGCGTCCACTACAGCACGGCGTACGTCAACGCCTTCTGGGACGACGACTGCTTCTGCATGACCTACGGCGACGGCACCAGCAGCACCCACGCGCTGACCTCGCTGGACGTGGCCGGCCACGAGATGAGCCACGGCGTCACCTCCAACACGGCGGGGCTCAACTACACCGGTGAGTCGGGGGGCCTCAACGAAGCCACCTCCGACATCTTCGGCACCGGCGTCGAGTTCTACGCCAACAACTCGACCGACGTGGGCGACTACCTCATCGGCGAGAAGATCGACATCAACGGCGACGGCACGCCGCTGCGTTACATGGACGAGCCCGACAAGGACGGTTCGTCGGCGGACAGTTGGTACTCGGGCGTCGGCAACCTGGACGTGCACTACTCGTCCGGACCCGCGAACCACATGTTCTACCTGCTGAGCGAGGGCAGCGGCTCCAAGACCATCAACGGCGTCACCTACAACAGCCCGACCTCCGACGGGGTCGCCGTCGCCGGCATCGGCCGGGCCGCCGCGCTGCAGATCTGGTACAAGGCGCTGACGACGTACATGACGTCCAGCACCAACTACGCGGGCGCCCGCACCGCCGCCCTCAACGCCGCCGCGGCCCTCTACGGCACCAGCTCCACGCAGTACGCCGGGGTCGGCAACGCCTTCGCGGGCATCAACGTCGGCAGCCACATCACGGTCCCGACCACCGGCGTCACGGTCACCAACCCGGGCAGCCAGACCTCCACCGTCGGCACCGCGGTGAGCCTTCAGATCAGCGCCAGCTCCACCAACAGCGGCACGCTGACCTACGCGGCGACCGGTCTGCCCACGGGCCTGTCGATCAGCAGCTCGACCGGGGCCGTCTCGGGCACACCGACCACCGCCGGTACGTACAGCTCGACCGTCACGGTGACCGACAGCACCGGCGCGACCGGCACCGCCTCCTTCACCTGGACCGTCAACTCCAGTGGCGGCGGCGGCAGTTGCACCTCGACCCAGCTGCTGGGCAACGCGGGCTTCGAGTCCGGCAACACCACCTGGACCGCGACCAGCGGCGTCATCACCAGCTCCAGCAGCCAGGCCGCCCGCACCGGCTCGTACAAGGCGTGGCTGGACGGCTACGGCGCCACCCACACCGACACGCTCTCCCAGTCGGTGACCATCCCGAGCGGCTGCACGGGCACGACGTTCACCTTCTATCTGCACGTCGACACGGCCGAGACCACCACCAGCACCCAGTACGACAAGCTGACGGTCACCGCCGGTTCGACCACCCTGGCCACCTACTCGAACCTCAACGCGGCCTCCGGGTACGTCCAGAAGTCGTTCAGCCTGTCCGCCTTCGCGGGCCAGACCGTGACGCTGAAGTTCTCCGGTGTCGAGGACTCCTCGCTCCAGACGAGCTTCGTCGTCGACGACACCGCGGTCACCACCAGCTGAGCCCCACGGTTCAGTGGCGTGCGAACTGGACGCCGGTCTGCTGCACGGCGTCCGGTCGCACGGCGATCCCCTCCACCGTCAGCTGCTCCCCGTAGATGTCGGTGATCCGGATCGCGGCGCCGCACCCCGCACCACCCTCGGACAGGAAGTAGTTGAACTCGGCCCGGGGCAGAACGGTCCAGCCGCTACCGGCGCGCACCTCCAGTCGCGCCACCGGATTCCGGTGGCCGAGCACCTGGATGCCGCACCAGTAGCGGCTGGACCCCGTCTTGTAGCGGACGGAGAGCGCGGCGGGAGCGTCGGCCGGGCTCAACAGGCTCCAGGTGATGGGTATTTGGCCCTTCACGGGCGCGGCGAGCTTCGCGAAGGCCGGGGCGCTGAGGTCGATGTGGCCGGGCTTGCACTCCGGGCACTCGTTGGTGACGCGTACGGTGATCGAGGCCCCGTCCGCCGCCCTGACCCGCACATACGCGCCGCACGCCTTGGCCGTCTCGTAGTCGGTGTGGTTCATCGCGGCGGTCATGACGTCGCTGGTCGGGCCGAAGGTGCAGGCGCCGTCGCCGTTCCCGGCGTCGTAGAAGGTGGCGATACCGGTGTAGGTGACGCCGGGCTTGATGCGTCCGGCCGACGACCCGCCGGAGACGGGTGACTTGGGGGCACTCGTGGTCTTCGGCCGCTTGGCCGCGGTGGCCTTGGGCGTGGCCTTCTTGCTCGGCGAGGCGGACGCCGAAGCCGTCGGAGTCGCCGACGGTGACGGGCCGGCGGACGACGTGCCCGTCACCGCCCTGGACCCGGCGGTCGCCGAACCGCCCCCGTCCGCCACGGACACCGCCTCCCCCGACCCCCCGCCGGAGCCGCCGCCGGGCCGGAACGCCACGATCACGGACGCGATCAGCGCGACCGCCCCCACCGCGACAGCGATGAGAAGGGCACGCGACTTGCGAGGACGTCGATGCGAGGAGGGATGCGCCACGGCTCAGGTCCTTGTGTGTCGGGTGGGGCTTCGGTGCCGGAAGCCTTCGACGTACAGTCGCCGCAGGATCCCAGAAGGTTGCCGGGCGGGAGGCGCGAATGACGACAACGGTGACGCTCCTGCATCCGGGGGCCATGGGCGCCCCGGTCGGCGGCCAGGCGACCCGCACCGGAACCCGCGTCCTGTACGTCCCGACCGGCCGCGGCCCGGCCTCCGTCGAACGGGCACGTCAGGCGGGCCTGGAGGCGGCCGACTCCCTCGAATCGGCCCTGTCCGTCAGCGACTTGGTCCTCTCCGTCTGCCCTCCGCACGCCGCGGAGGACGTCGCCCACGAGGTCCTGGAGCACGGCTTCCGGGGCGTCTACGTCGAGGCCAACGCCATCAGCCCGGACCGTACGATCCGCATCGGCAAGGCCTGTGCCGAGCGCGGCGCGGTGCTGGTCGACGGCTCGATCATCGGCGGCCCTCCGGCCGGAGGGAGCGGCCCCCGTCTCTATCTGAGCGGCGACGCGAGGGCGGTGGCGATGACGGCCGCGCTCTTCGAGGGCACCGACGTCCCGGCCCGCCCGCTCGACGCCGGGATCGGCGCGGCCTCGGCGCTCAAGGCGGCGTACGCCTCGTTCCAGAAGTCGGCACGTGTCCTGGCGGCCGTCTCGCACGCCCTCGCCGCGGGCCATGGCGTCGGCGACGAACTGATGCGGGAGGGGCGGGAGTTGACGGCGCGCATCCTCGCCGAGGCCGACCACTTCCCCAGCGTGGCCGCCCGTGCCTGGCGCTGGGCACCGGAGATGGAGGAGATCGCCGCCGCCCTGGACGCCGTAGGACTGCCGCCGGACCTGGCTCAGGCGTCGGCGGCGGTGCTGCGGCGCTGGAGCGGTGACAAGGACCGGCTCGATCTGCCGCTGGAGGAGGTGTTCGCGCATCTGCGCACGCCCGTGGGCCCCGCCACGGACGACGCGACGGGGCCCACGGGATGACGGGAACGGTGTGTCACCGGTGGTGCGGTGACGTCAGGTAGTGCTGCCTGAGGAGCTCCCTTCCGTAGTCGTTGCCGTTGGGGGTCCGGATGATCGAGTGGACGTGCAGCTGGGTCGCGCCGCCGCCCTGTGTGGCGCCGTACGCGCCCGCCAGCGGGCCCGGGCCCTGGCAGTCGACCTCCACCCATACGACGGGGCTGTGCACCCGCACGTAGAAGGCGTCGTCGTCGCCGGTGCCGCCGGCCCAGGTGACATAGGTGTCCGAGAGGTGCTGGGCGACCTCGGACATCCGCACCTTCGCGGCGTCCGCCTTGGCACGGCCCACGAAGGCCTCGACGATCGCGAGGAGCTTCTTCTTCTGGGCGGCGTTCAGCTTGTTGCCGCGCAGGCCCGTGTACTCCTGGACCGCGTTGTCGGAGAAGGCGCCCGCCTTCATCGACTCGTTCGACTTGGTGGCCGACTCGACGGCGACCGCCTGCTGCGCCGAGGTGAGGGAGTTGATGAAGGCGAGGGAGGCGACGACCTCCTCGTGGCACACGGTCACGGTCTCGCCGTCGATCTCCATGGTCGTCGGCTCCGAACCCCAGAAGCAGGGGCTCATCACGACCTGGTCGCCGAGGACGAAGTAGTTGACGACCAGGTGGTGCCCGTCGAACTGGAAGCCCCAGGGCTCGGTCGCGGACGGAGTGCCCATGACGGTCCAGTAGTAGGCGTCCTCGTTGAAGGCGGTGGTGTTGCCGATCGCCTCGCCCGCCGCCTGGTTGATCTTCCGGATCTTCTCCGTGGTCTCCAGACCGTCGGCACTGAGCGCGGCCTTCAGCAGGGCGGTGCCGAGGGCCTTCTGGTCGTCGCTCAGGTCGGCGAGCGAGACACCCTGGCGCTCGTAGGAGTCGACGTTGCTCCACAGCCGCCACTCGGTGGAGTGCACGGTGAAGACGGTCGAGGTCTTCTGGTCGTCGCTCAGTCCGGCGAGGAAGGCGTTCGCGGCGGTGATGACGGGGGCGGTCGCCACGCCCGTCGAGTGGATCGTGAACAGGTCGTCGATCCGGTTGCCGTCGGTGGTCAGACCGAAGAACTCCTCGGTGATCGACTGGTTGCCGGGACCTCCGGTGCCCCCGCCGGGGCCGCCGCTGGGCGCACCGCTGGGCGTGGCGCTCGCGTCGGCCGTCCCCGTGCTGTCGTCGGCCAGCGCGGCCCAGGCACCGGCGCCACCCATCGTGGCGACGGCCGTGGCACCGGACGCGAAGAAGACCTTGCGCATGAAGTTGCGGCGGCTCGCGTGGGCGCGCCGCGCGACCTCGGCCTCCTGCTGCGGCTGCCCACCGGTGTCGAGCTCGGCCATCGTGGTCCGCTCCCTTCGTCCTGGCCACGTCCCCTGCGGACCGGCCACCGGACAACCACCCTGAGGGCCCTAACTGAGGCTCCGCTGAAGCGAGTTCGCCGACCGGGCCGTACACAGCCGCTACGACGGCACTGACCAGGCTTTCTATGAGGAAGCCGTGGATCGTGCGCCGGCCGTGGGCAACGTCACCCTGAACTCCGTGCGCCCCGCCTCGCTCGCCACCTCGATCCGTCCGCCGTGCGCCTCCGTGAGCGCCGCGGCGATGGCGAGGCCGAGCCCCGAGCCGCCGCCCTGACCGGGGGCGCGGGTGCGGGAGGCGTCGGCGCGGGTGAAGCGCTCGAAGACGGCCGGGAGGAGCTCCGCCGGGATGCCGGGCCCGTCGTCCCGGACGACGACCGCGCACGCGGTACGGCTCGCCGCCACCTCCACCTCGATCCGGGTGCCGGGCGGGGTGTGGGCGCGGGCGTTGGCGAGGAGGTTGGCGACCACCTGGGTCAGCCGGGCGGTGTCGCCGGTCACCACGGCCGGTTCGTCGAGGCGCAGCGCGAGCTGCCAGTCGTGGCCGGCCCCGGCGGCCCGCGCGTCCCACACCGCCTCGGCGACCAGCGTCGCGAGGTTGACGTCGGTCTCCTCCAGGGGCCGTCCCTCGTCGAGGCGGGCCAGCAGCAGCAGGTCCTCGACCAGCCCGGTCATGCGGGCGGACTGGGCGGAGACCCGCTGCCAGACGAGCGCGGGCTCGATCCGCGCGGCGCCCTGGTCCATCAGCTCCGCGTATCCGGCGATGGAGGCGAGCGGGGTGCGCAGTTCGTGGCTCGCGTCGGCGAGGAAGCGGCGCATCCGGTCCTCGCTGCGCCGCAGTTCGGTGAGGGAGGACTCGACGCTGTCGATCAGGACGTTGAGAGCGGCGCCCACCTGGCCGACCTCGGTGCCGGTGTCGGGGTGCGGGACGCGGGTGAGTTCGCCGGTGCCGAGCGGTCCGTCGGCCACCTCGACGGCGATGGCGGCGACCTGCCCGAGGGGCCGCAGCTGCCGCCGTATGACCCAGGCGCAGACCGTGCCCACGCCGGCCAGGCCGACGACGGCGATCACGGCCTCCGCCACGACGAGGTCGTCCACGGTGTCCTTGAGTTCGGCGGCGGGCAGTCCGGCGAGCACCGCGGGGCCGTCGCCGCTCGCGACGGTGAGCCGGTAGGTGCCGAGGCCGGGGATGGTCCGGGTGTACAGCCTGCCCGCCTCGGTGAGCCCGGCGAGGGCCGCGCGCTGGGCGGCGGTGAGGACCCGCTGGCCGCCCTCCTCGGTGACCACCTCGGCGGCGACCACCTTCCCGTCGGTGAGCCGGGCGGCGACGGTCCCGGTGGGCTGGCCGCGCTCGTTGAGGAACCCGAGGTCCGTGGCGTCACCGGGACGCCGTTGCAGGCCGCCCTGGCTGCGGTCGGCCGTGTCCCGGACCCGCTGGTCGAGATCCGCCTGGAGGTGCGCGCCCTGGACGAGGACGGTGGCCACCGCCATCGTCGTACAGACCACGACGAGGGCCAGGGACACGAACAGCACCAGGCGGGCCCTCAGGGTCTTCATCTGCCTTCGCCCGCCGCCCTGATGACATATCCCGCGCCGCGCACGGTGTGGATCATCGGCCGGCGCCCTTTGTCGAGCTTCCCGCGCAGGCTGTACACGTACACCTCGACCAGGTTCCCCTCGCTCTCGAACGAGCTGTTCCACACGTGGTCGAGGATCTGCGTCTTGCTGAGCACCTGGCGGGGGTGGCTCATCAGGAAGTGCAGCAGGTCGAACTCCTTGGCGGTGAGCGCGATCGGCTCCCCGCCGCGCCGCACCTGACGGGTCTTCTCGGCGAGGACGAGATCGCCGAGCACGCGCACGGACTCGTCGGCGGCGGCCTCCTCGGCGCCGGAGCGGCGCAGCAGTCCGCGCAGCCGCAGCATGACCTCTTCGAGGGAGAAGGGCTTGGTGACGTAGTCGTCGGCACCGGCGGACAGCCCGTCGATACGGTGCTCCAGCCCGTCGCGGGCGGTGAGCATCAGCACGGGCAGTCCGGCGTTCTCGTAGCGCAGCCTGCGCAGCACCTGGACGCCGTCGAGGTCGGGCAGCATGCCGTCGAGGACGACGGCGTGCGGGGCGCAGCCGCGGGCGAGGTCGAGTGCGCCGTGGCCGTCCGCGGCGAGGAACGGCTGCCAGCCGGCCTCGGTGACGGCCCACGACAGCAGTTCGGTGAGTTCGGGTTCGTCATCGACGATCAGGACCCGGACCGCGCCCTGACGGGCTGCGGGTACTTCACGGCCTTCACGGACTTCGCGGACGGCAGACATGCCGTGAGCGTGCCGGGTGCGGCTGGGAGATTCCTGTGAACCGGCTGGGCGGAAGCCAAGACGCCGTCGATGGATCGTTTCTTCGACCACATCGAGTGGTGGGGCGGGTGGGACTCGAACCCACGGCCGACGGATTATGAGTCCGCTGCTCTAACCGGCTGAGCTACCGCCCCATAGCGGCGTGTCGCGTACAGGTGTGCGCGCCGTCTGCCGCAGCATAGCCGCTCATACGATCTCCTGCTTCGTATGGTCGACTTCGCATGCCCTGAAGGACTCCGCCGTGACCTGCGCGGTTCCCGGTTCAGGGGTGATCACATGAAAAAGGACCCCTTCGGGGGTCCTTGTCCAAGACGCTCTCCCGACTGGACTCGAACCAGTAACCTGCCGGTTAACAGCCGGCTGCTCTGCCAATTGAGCTACGGAAGATCGAAGCTCCCCCGACTGGACTCGAACCAGTAACCTGCCGGTTAACAGCCGGCTGCTCTGCCAATTGAGCTACGGAGGAATGCCTCGTTGCATCGAACGTACCTCCCTGGGTATTCGCCAGGGGGCGGGCGTCCGCTGCGACACATACATTAGCGCAAGCAGGGGGGTGCTCCGCCAATCGGTTCCCCCCGGCACCGACGCCGCACCGCATACCTACGCAAGGGAAGGGTGGCAGCCATGCGCTACAAGCTCACTTTCGTCGCCGGGCTGACTCTGGGTTACGTGCTGGGCACGCGTGCCGGGCGCGAGCGTTACGAGCAGCTGAAGAAGTCCGCGCGGCAGGTCTCGCAGAACCCCGCGGTCCGCAACACCGCCGAGTCGGCCGCCCAGCAGGGCCGCCAGTTCGCGGGCAAGGCGTACCACGTGGTGAGCGACAAGGTGGGCGACCGGGTGCCGGACTCGGTGGCCCAGCGGGTGCGTTCCCTGCGGGACCGGAACACCAACGGCGCCGCCGAGGACGACTGGGGAACCAGCAACACTTGAGTGCCGGGCGGGGTGACGTCGTCCGGCCCATAGAATTTTCGCCATGGGGATAGTCGCCGGGTTGGACAGTGCGCCCGATTTCACTCGTATCGTCGTCTGCGACGCGGACACGGGCGCCGTGCTCCGGCAGGGCTATGCCCCGCACCCGGTGGAGGGCCGCCCCTCCGACGTCGACCCCCAGGCCTGGCTGCTGTCTCTTGGTGAGGCCGCGGGCGGCGGGCTGCTCGAAGGCGTGCAGGCCATCGGCGTGTCCGCGCAGCAGAACGCCGTCGTGCCGCTGGACGCCCAGGGCAACACCGTCCGCCCCGCCCTCGTCGGCAGTGACAAGCGGGCCCAGGTCGCGGCGGCCGACCTCATCGACGCGCTCGGCGGGCGCGAGGCGTGGGCGCAGGCCGTGGGCTGTGTGCCGCAGGCGCCGCAGCCGGTGACCAAGCTGCGCTGGCTGGTGAAGAACGAACCGGACGCGGCCCTGCGCACCGCCGTGCTGCTCCAGGCCCACGACTGGCTGGTCTGGCAGCTCCTCGGGCGGCCCGTACGCCGGACCACCGACCGCGGCGGCGCCTCCGGCACCGGCTACTGGTCCGCCGCCACCGGCGCCTACCGCACCGACCTCGTCGAGCTGGCGCTCGGTCACCAGGCCATGCTGCCCGAGGTGATCGGCCCCTCGGAGGCGGCCGGTACGACCCCGGAGGGGCTGCTGATCTCCGCCGGGACCGGCGAGACCATGGCCGCCGCCTTCGGCCTCGGCATCGGGCTCGGCGACGCCGTCGTGTCGCTCGGAGCCTCCGGCTCCGTCATGGCCGTGCACCCCGAGGCGCTCGTCGACAGCTCCGGGATGATCACGTCGCTGGCCGACGCGACCGGCATGCACCTGCCCGTCGTCACCACCCTGAACGCCGTACGGACCCTGCGCGGCACCGCCGAGCTGCTCGGGCTGGCCGATCTGGAGGCCCTGTCCGAGCTGGCGATGAAGTCGACGCCGGGCTCGCACGGTCTGGTGCTGCTGCCCTATCTGGAGGGCGAGCGGACACCGAGCCTGCCGCACACCGCGGGGACGCTCGCCGGGCTGCGGCGGGAGTCGATGAAGCCCGAGCATCTGGCGCGGGCCGCGTTCGAGGGCATGCTGTGCGGGCTCGCCGACGCGCTCGACGTGCTGCGCGGTCGGGGCGTGGAGGTGCGGCGGGTCTTTCTGCTGGGGGCCGCCGCCGAGCTGTCGGCCGTGCAGGCCGCCGCACCGGCGATATTCGGCGCGCAGGTCGTCGTACCGCAGCCCGCGGACTACGCGGCGATCGGCGCCGCCCGGCAGGCGGCCTGGGCGCTCGGCGTGTCGCAGGGATCGCTCGACCCGCGCACCCCGCCGGCCTGGCAGGGCGCGGCGGCGCAGATCCTGGAGCCCGGCGAGGAGCTGGCGGTGGGGCAGGCGGTGCGGCAGCAGTTCGTGTCGGTCCGTGAGCAGACCCACCCGAACGCCTTCCGCGGCTGACCACGTGGGCGCACCTTCCGCCCATAAGACGGTAAAGAGCACTGCTGTCGGCTTAATCGGTTGAGGTAACGCGGGGGGAGTGTCCGACGATAGGGGCCAGGGGCAACCACCTCCGGCCCCTGTCGCCGACTCCGAGAGACGTAGCGTGCTCATACGACTTCTGCGGACCTATCTCAGGCCCTACAAGAAACCCATCACCGTCCTGGTGCTGTTCCAGTTCCTCCAGACCTGCGCCACCCTCTACCTGCCCACGCTCAACGCCGACATCATCGACAAGGGCGTGGTGAACGGGGACACGGGCTACATCCTGTCCTTCGGCGCCCTGATGATCGGGATCTCGCTGGCGCAGGTGGTGTGCAACATCGGGGCCGTCTACTACGGCGCCCGAACGGCCGCGGCACTCGGGCGGGACGTGCGGGCCGCGGTCTTCGACCGGGTGCAGTCGTTCTCGGCCCGCGAGGTGGGCCACTTCGGCGCGCCCTCGCTGATCACCCGGACCACGAACGACGTCCAGCAGGTGCAGATGCTGGCCCTGATGACGTTCACCCTGATGGTGTCGGCGCCCATCATGTGCGTGGGCGGCATCGTCCTCGCCCTCGGCCTGGACGTGCCCCTGTCGGCGGTGCTGGTCGCCGTCGTACCGACGCTGGGCATCTGCGTGACGCTGATCGTACGGCGGCTGCGACCGCTGTTCCGGACGATGCAGGTGCGCCTGGACACCGTGAACCGGGTGCTGCGCGAGCAGATCACCGGCAACCGGGTGATCCGCGCCTTCGTCCGGGACGGGTACGAGGAGGAGCGCTTCCGCAGGGCCAACGGCGACCTCACCGCGATGTCGCTGGCCACCGGCAACATGCTGGCGCTGATGTTCCCCGTGGTGATGACGACGGTGAACCTGTCGTCGATCGCCGTGGTGTGGTTCGGCGCCCACCGCATCGACAGCGGCGGGATGCAGATCGGTGATCTGACCGCGTTCCTCGCCTATCTGATGCAGATCGTGATGTCCGTGATGATGGCCACCTTCATGTTCATGATGGTGCCGCGCGCGGAGGTGTGCGCCGAGCGCATCCAGGAGGTCCTCGACACGGCGTCGAGCGTGGTGCCGCCGGTGGCGCCGGTCGTGGAGCTGCGTCGGCACGGGCACCTGGAGATCCGGGACGCGGGCTTCCGCTACCCCGGGGCCGAGGAGCCGGTGCTGAAGGCGGTCGAGCTGGTGGCCCGGCCCGGTGAGGTGACGGCCGTGATCGGCTCGACCGGCAGCGGCAAGTCGACGCTGCTGGGGCTGGTGCCCCGGCTGTTCGACGCGACCGAGGGCGAGGTGCTGGTCGACGGGGTCCCGGCCGCGGACGTCGAGCCGACGCTGCTGGCCAAGACCGTCGGGCTCGTGCCGCAGAAGCCGTATCTCTTCGCCGGGACCGTGGCGACCAACCTGCGCTACGGCAACCCGGACGCCACGGACGAGGAGCTGTGGCACGCGCTGGAGGTGGCGCAGGCCAAGGACTTCGTGGCGGGTCTCGAGAACGGCCTCGACTCCCCCATCGCCCAGGGCGGGACGAACGTCTCCGGTGGTCAGCGGCAGCGGCTCGCGATCGCCCGGACGCTGGTCCAGCGGCCCGAGATCTATCTCTTCGACGACTCCTTCTCCGCGCTCGACTACGCCACCGACGCGGCGCTGCGCGCGGCGCTCGCGGCGGAGACGTCGGAGGCGACCGTGGTGATCGTCGCCCAGCGGGTGGCGACCATCCGCGACGCCGACCGGATCGTCGTCCTGGACGAGGGCCGCGTCGTCGGCACCGGCACCCACCGTGAACTGATGGCGGACAACGAGACCTACCGGGAGATCGTGCTCTCCCAGCTGACGGAAGCGGAGGCTGCCTGATGGCCGGGCCCATGGGGCGGATGATGGCCGGGGGCGGCCCGGACAGCCGTTCGCTGGACTTCAAGGTGTCGGGCCGCCGGCTGATCGGCCAGTTCCGGCCGGAGCGGTTCACCATCTACGGGCTGCTGGCCTGCGTGGTCGTCAGCGTCGGCCTGAACTCGATCGGGCCGTGGATCCTCGGCAAGGCCACCGACCTGGTCTTCGCCGGCATCATCGGACGGCAGATGCCGGCCGGGGCCTCGAAGGAGGAGGTCCTCGCCGGGATGCGCGAGCGCGGCGACTCGGCGATCGCCGACATGCTCGGCAGCACCGACTTCACCCCCGGTGAGGGCATCGACTTCACCGCCGTAGGACATGTCCTGCTCCTCGCCACCGGCGCGTTCCTCGTCGCGGGGCTGCTGATGGCGGTGGCGACCCGGCTGGTGAACCGGGCCGTCAACCGCACGATGTTCCGGCTGCGGGAGGACGTGCAGACGAAGATGTCGCGGCTGCCGCTGTCGTACTTCGACAAGCGCCAGCGCGGCGAGGTCCTGTCCCGGGCGACCAACGACATCGACAACATCGGGCAGACCCTCCAGCAGTCGATGGGCCAGCTCATCAACTCCCTGCTGACGATCATCGGTGTGCTCGCGATGATGTTTTACGTCTCCTGGCTGCTGGCGCTGGTCGCGCTGGTGACGGTGCCGCTGTCGTTCGTCGTCGCCACCCGCGTCGGCAAGCGCTCGCAGCCGCACTTCGTGCAGCAGTGGCGCACCACCGGCAAGCTCAACGCGCACGTGGAGGAGATGTACACCGGGCACGCCCTGGTGAAGGTGTTCGGACGGCAGGAGGAGTCGGCGCAGCAGTTCGCCGAGCAGAACGAGGCGTTGTACGAGGCCGGGTTCAAGGCGCAGTTCAACAGCGGCGTCATGCAGCCGCTGATGATGTTCGTGTCGAACCTCAACTACGTCCTGGTCGCGGTCGTGGGCGGTCTGCGGGTCGCCTCGGGCGCCCTGTCCATCGGTGATGTGCAGGCCTTCATCCAGTACTCACGCCAGTTCTCGATGCCGCTGACGCAGGTCGCGTCCATGGCGAACCTGGTGCAGTCCGGTGTCGCCTCCGCCGAGCGCGTCTTCGAACTGCTCGACGCCGAGGAGCAGTCGGCGGACCCGGAGCTGGCCGAGCGGCCCGAGGAACTGCGCGGCCGGGTCGCGCTGGAGAACGTGTCCTTCCGGTACGACCCCGAGAAGCCGCTGATCGAGGGCCTCTCCCTGAAGGTGGAGCCGGGTCACACGGTCGCGATCGTCGGCCCGACGGGCGCCGGCAAGACCACGCTGGTCAATCTGCTGATGCGGTTCTACGACGTCTCCGGCGGCCGGATCACCCTGGACGGGGTGGACATCGCCAAGATGTCCCGGGACGAACTGCGGGCCGGCATCGGCATGGTGCTCCAGGACACCTGGCTGTTCGGCGGCACCATCGCGGAGAACATCGCCTACGGGGCGTCCCGCGACGTCACCCGCGGCGAGATCGAGGAGGCCGCGCGCGCCGCGCACGCCGACCGGTTCGTCCGGACGCTGCCCGACGGGTACGACACCGTGATCGACGACGAGGGCACGGGCGTCAGCGCGGGTGAGAAGCAGCTCATCACCATCGCGCGGGCGTTCCTGTCCGACCCGGTGATCCTCGTCCTCGACGAGGCCACGTCCTCCGTCGACACCCGCACCGAGGTGCTGATCCAGAAGGCGATGGCCAAACTCGCCCACGGCCGCACGTCGTTCGTGATCGCCCACCGCCTCTCCACCATCCGGGACGCGGACACGATCCTGGTGATGGAGAACGGCGCGATCGTGGAACAGGGGGCGCACGGGGACCTGTTGGCGGCGGATGGCGCCTACGCACGGTTGTACAAGGCGCAGTTTGCGCAAGCGGTAGCAGAGGTGGACTGATCAGGGCGGGGGGCTGGACCCACCTAGGGGCGCGGGGCTGTGTCAATGTGCGGCTCCGCCGCGCGGGCGCGACCAGCCCCCACCCACCCGCACCCGGCATCAGTCGAGATATCCCCTCAGCTGATCCGCGAAAGCGTGATCCCGCAGCTTGTTGAGCGTCTTCGACTCGATCTGCCGAATCCGCTCCCGAGTCACGCCGAAGATCCTGCCGATCTCCTCCAGGGTCCGGGGACGACCGTCAGCCAGCCCATACCTCAGCTGTACGACCTTCCGCTCCCTCTCCCCCAGCGTCGACAGCACCGCCTCAAGGTGCTCCCTGAGCAGCAAGAACGCCGCCGACTCCACCGGTGACGTCGCGTCGCCGTCCTCGATCAGGTCGCCCAGTGCGACGTCGTCCTCCTCGCCCACCGGCGCGTGCAACGACACCGGTTCCTGCGCCAGCCGCAGCACCTCGCTGACGCGCTCCGGCGGGAGGTCGAGGTGGCCGGCCACCTCCTCCGGCGTCGGTTCGTAGCCGCGTTCCTGCAACATGCGGCGCTGGACGCGGACGACCCGGTTGATCAGCTCGACGACATGGACCGGCACGCGGATGGTGCGGGCCTGGTCGGCGAGGGCGCGGGACATGGCCTGGCGGATCCACCAGGTGGCGTACGTCGAGAACTTGTAGCCGCGGGCGTAGTCGAACTTCTCGACCGCGCGGATCAGACCCAGGTTGCCCTCCTGGACCAGGTCGAGCATGGTCAGCCCGCGGCCGACGTACCGCTTGGCCACCGAGACGACCAGCCGCAGGTTCGCCTCGATGAGGCGGCGCTTGGCCATGCGGCCCATCACGACGAGGCGGTCCAGGTCGAGGGCGAGCCCGCTGTCCAGGCCGGGGGTGCCGAGCCTCTCCTCGGCGAACAGGCCCGCCTCGACGCGTCGGGCGAGTTCGACCTCCTCGGCCGCGGTGAGGAGCGGGATGCGGCCTATCTCGCGGAGGTACTGGCGGAACAGGTCGGAGGACGGGCCGCTGGTGTCGGGGCGGGTGCGGGCGGCCGGTTCCGGAGCCTCGACCGGCTCGGGCGCCTCCGCGGCCTCAGGGGCCTCCGGGGCTTCCGGGGCGTCCAGGGCGTCGGCGGGCGGCTCTTCCGACTCGGTCTCGGGGTGGTGCACGACACGGTTCTGCGGGGGGACCGCGACAAGAACGTCGGTCTCGGCGTCCGGCTCCGTGGCGTCCGTACTGTTCTCGGTCTGGGTCAGGGTCTGCACGGGGGCGACCTCCAGGATGATCGCTGCAGAGGAGTGCGGCAGCGCTGTTTCGGGGGCGGAGTCGGCGGCCTCGCCGCTGTCCGTCCCGCACGCGATGAGCGGAACCGCGGGGGTCTGGGACCCGCTGGGGACGGATCGGCCGCGCTCCGAGGACTCAGGCACCGGAACCCAGTGTGGAGTACGACACATCACCGCCACGAGGGGCGTGCGGTGACTTTTTGAGTCCGGTCCGTGACCGGGTGGTTACCCTGGCGGACGCGACACGCTCAGAGAGCTGCGGCTCCGTGCTCGCGCAGCGCCTGGTCGTACTGCTGGAGCACCCACAATTCGTTCTGCACGGCGGCCAGTTCGGCCGGGTCTCCGTGGGTGCCGAGGCGGGTGAGGGTGCTCTGGATGTCGCGGACGCGGCGCTCCACGGCCCGGCGGCGGACCGCCACCAGCTGGATGCCCGCGTAGATCTCGTCGACGGTCTTGCGCATGATCGCCTCGACGGCGAGCTCCGTGACCATCGCGCGCACCGCGTCGTCGGGGGCGGCCTCGCGGACCCGGACGAGATAGTCCTGCGCGTCCTGAGTGCCGTACTCGGCGCCGCCCGCCTCCATGATCGCCAGGCGTACGGCGGCATAGGGCGCGGCGGTGAACTCGTCGATGCCGTAGGCGTCGAACGCCGGGGAGACCAACTCGGGGCGCTGGAGGGCGAGTTTGAGGAGTTCTCGCTCGGTGGCGTAGACGGGGTTGCGGAGCTGGAGTGCCGGGCCGCCGGCGGTGGGGCGCTGGGTGGGCTCGTACGGCTGCTGCGGGCCGCCGCGGGAGGGGGCGGGGGCACCCTTGCCGCCGCGGTCGCGGGCCCAGCGGGCCAGCTGGGCGACGCGCTTGACGACGAACTGGGTGTCGAGGATGCCGAGCATGCCGGCGAGCTGGACGGCGACCTCGTGCTGGGCGCCGCTGTTCTTGATGCGGGCGACGATCGGGGCGGCCTCGTCCAGCGCCGAGGCACGGCCCGCCGGGGTGTCGAGGTCGTAGCGGACGACGATCTGGCGGAGCGCGAACTCGAAGAGCGGGGTGCGGGGCTCCACGAGGTCGGCGACCGCCTCGTCGCCCTTCGCCAGGCGGAGTTCGCAGGGGTCCATGCCGTCGGGGGCGATGGCGATGTAGGTCTCGGCGGCGAACTTCTGGTCGTCCTCGAAGGCGCGCAGGGCCGCCTTCTGGCCGGCCGCGTCGCCGTCGAAGGTGAAGATGACCCGCGCGCTGCCGTTGTCCATCAGCAGTCGGCGGAGGATCTTGATGTGGTCGCCGCCGAAGGCGGTGCCGCAGGTGGCGATGGCGGTCGTCACCCCGGCGAGATGGCAGGCCATGACGTCGGTGTAGCCCTCGACGACCACGGCGCGGCTGGCCTTGGCGATGTCCTTCTTGGCGAGGTCGATGCCGTAGAGGACCTGGGACTTCTTGTAGATCGCCGTGTCGGGCGTGTTGAGGTACTTGGGGCCGTTGTCCGCCTCGTACAGCTTGCGGGCGCCGAAGCCGACGACCTCTCCGCCGATGTCTCGGATCGGCCACATCAGCCGGCCGCGGAAGCGGTCGATGGGGCCGCGGCGGCCCTCCTGCGACAACCCCGACAGCAGGAGTTCCTTGTCGCTGAAGCCCTTGCCGCGGAGGTAGCGGGTGAGGTGGTCCCAGCCCTGGGGGCTGTAGCCGACGGAGAAGTGCTCGGCGGCGGACTGGTCGAAGCCCCGCTCGGCGAGGAACTTGCGGCCGGTGTCGGCCTCCGGGCTGGTGGCGAGCTGTTCCACGTACCAGTCGGCGGCGATCTTGTGGGCCTCGACCAGGCGGATGCGTTCGCCGCGCTGGTGGGCGGGGTTGTAGCCGCCCTCCTCGTAGCGCAGCGTGATGCCGGCCTGGGCGGCCAGGCGCTCGACCGACTCCGAGAAGGTGAGGTGGTCGACCTTCATCACGAACGTGATGGTGTCGCCGCCCTCCTGGCAGCCGAAGCAGTGGAAGAGTCCCTTGCTCGGGCTGACCTGGAAGGACGGCGACTTCTCGTCATGGAACGGACACAGGCCCTTGAGGTTGCCACCGCCCGCGTTGCGCAGCTGGAGGTACTCGGACACCACGGCGTCGATCGGGACCGCGTCCCGTACCGCCTTCACGTCCTCGTCGTTGATCCGTCCTGCCACGCGTGAATTCTACGGGGACGGACTGACAGCTAAGGGACCAGGTTTTCGAGCGGAACGTGTGGGTCCGCCAGCGCCTCCGTGTCCACCTGGGTCTTCGTGCGGATCAGCTGCTGGATCGGGTCCGTGACGTCCCACACGTTCACGTTCATCCCGGCCAGCACCCGGCCCTCCTTCACCCAGAACGCGATGAACTCACGCTTTCCGGCGTCCCCGCGGATCACCACTTCGTCGTACGACCCCGGGGGCGCCCAGCCGCTGTACTCCATCCCCAGGTCGTACTGGTCGGAGAAGAAGTAGGGCACACGGTCGTAGACGAGGTCCTGGCCGAGCATCGCGCGGGCCGCGGCGGGGCCGCCGTTGAGGGCGTTGGCCCAGTGCTCCACGCGCAGCCTGCTGTCGAAGAGGGCGTGGTGGAAGGAGGCGACGTCACCGGCCGCGTGGATGTCGGGGTCGGAGGTGCGCAGCCGTTCGTCGACCGCGACGCCGCCGCCGTGCGCCCGGTCGGCGAGTTCCAGTCCCGCCGCCTCCGCGAGGGCGGTGCGCGGGGCCGCGCCGATGGCCGCGAGGACGTCGTGCGCCGGGTGTTCCTCGCCGTCGTCGGTGCGGGCGGCCAGCACCATGCCGTCCTGGCCGACGATCTCGGTGAGCTGGGCACCGAAGTGGAAGCGGACGCCGTGCTCCCGGTGGAGGTCGGCGAAGAGGCCGCCGAGCTCGGGGCCGAGGACGTTGTGCAGCGGGGTCGCGGAGGGCTCGATGATCGTGACCTCGGCGCCGTACTCCCGGGCCGCCGCCGCGACCTCCAGGCCGATCCAGCCGGCTCCGGCGATCACCAGATGGCCGTTGTCCCGGCCGAGCGCGGCGAGGACCCCCTTGAGGCGTTCCGCGTGGGCGAGGCGGCGCAGATGGTGGACGCCCGCGAGGTCGGTGCCGGGGATGTCCAGGCGGCGAGGTTCGGCGCCGGTGGCCAGAAGCAGCTTGTCGTAGTGGACGAGCGTGCCGTCGTCGCCGAAGCGGACCGTCTTCGCCGCGCGGTCGATCGCGTCGACCGTCTGGCCGAGGTGCAGCTCGATGTCGTTGCGCGCGTACCAGGCCGGTTCGTGGACGAAGACGCTGTCGCGTTCCTCCTTGCCGAGCAGGTAGCCCTTGGAGAGGGGCGGGCGCTCGTAGGGGTGGTCGCGTTCGTCGCAGATCAGTATCACGCGACCGGTGAAGCCCTCCGCTCGGAGCGTCTCGGCCGCCTTGGCGCCGGCGAGACCGCCTCCGACGATCACGAATGTCTGGTCCGCGTCGACCACTTGATGCCTCCTACCGGGGGGTCTGGGGAGTGTCGCCCCAGAGAACACAGCGGGTGCCGCCACATGGGAGCGTCCCGCACGCAGCGTGATGGGGGAAGAGGGAGTGGCCCGATCAGGCCACGGAGGGTCACATTCGGGCGCGTTTCGCTTCACCCATGGCACATCTGTCTCACATATGCCCTGTCAGACGCGCATGAAGCGACCTCGCCGACGCGTCCGTGAGGGACGCGATCTGGTCGACGATCACGCGCTTGCGGGCGCGGTCGTCGGGCGCCTGGTCGAACAGCGCGCGGAACTGCGGGTCCAGCCCGTCCGGGGCCCGGGCCGTGAGCGCCTCGGCGAGTTCCGCGACCACGATCCGCTGGTCGGCCCGCAACCTCTCCTGCTCGGCGCGCTGCATCACGTACCGGTCGGCGACGGCCTTGAGGACCGCGCACTCCAGCCGCGTCTCGTGCGGTACGACGAGCTCGGCGGCGTACCGCGTGAGCGGGCCGGCGCCGAACGCCGCGCGCGTGGCGCCCTCGGCGGCGAGGCAGAAGCGGCCGATGAGCTGGCTGGTGGCGTCCTTCAGCCGGGCCTGGGCGACGGCCGTGCCGTCGTAGCCGTGCGGCCACCAGGGCTGGTCCTGGAGCCGGTCGAGGGCCGCGGCGAGTTCGGCGGGGTCGGTGTCCTCGGGCACGTACCGGCCGAGGGCGACCTCGAAGACGGCCTGCCGTTCCGGTTCCGCGTGCAGGCAGTTGGGGTCGATGTGGCCCGCGTGCAGGCCGTCCTCCACGTCGTGGACCGAGTACGCCACGTCGTCCGACCAGTCCATGACCTGCGCCTCGAAGCAGGTGCGGGTGCCGGGGGCGTCCTTGCGGGCCCAGTCGAAGACGGGGCGGTCGTCCTCGTAGACGCCGAACTTGGGCGAGGCCTGCGCTCCCGCTCCGCGGGGCCAGGGGTACTTGGTGGCCGCGTCGAGGGTGGCGCGGGTGAGGTTCAGCCCCACCGAGCCCTCCTCGGTGAAGCGTTTGGGTTCGATGCGGGTGAGGAGGCGCAGGGACTGGGCGTTGCCCTCGAAGCCGCCGCAGTCCTCCGCGAACTCGTTGAGGGCCTGTTCGCCGTTGTGACCGAACGGGGGGTGGCCGAGGTCGTGGGCGAGGCAGGCGGCTTCGACGAGGTCGGGGTCGCAACCGAGGGCCGCGCCGAGCTCTCGGCCCACCTGGGCGCACTCCAGGGAGTGCGTGAGGCGGGTTCTGGGGCTGGCGTCCCAGGCTTGATTGCGGGTGCCTGGCGTGACGACCTGCGTTTTGCCGGCGAGCCTTCGGAGCGCGGCGGAGTGGAGGATGCGGGCGCGGTCTCGTTGGAAGGCGGTGCGGCCGGGGCGCTTGTCCGGCTCTGGGGCCCAGCGGTCTGTTGAGGGCAGGTCGTACGACATGACTCGACAGTACGGGCAGGGACTGACAATTCGCCGGTTCGTCCGCGTTGTTCTGTCAGACGGCGAGTGCGGGTTGTGTGGGGCTGGTCGCGCAGTTCCCCGTGCCCCTGAGGCCGATCATCTGGTCGTACCTGTGAAGGATCAGGTCGGCCATCGAGGGGTGCGTGCCCAGTGGGGCCGACGCCATCCACGGTGCTGCCTCCGCGCACTCCGTTGCGAAGCGGCCGGGAGCCGTGAAGTACGAGGCGACTGCTACTCGGGCGAAGCCTCGGGCGGTCAAAGCCTCTATGGCCGCGGGGACCGTGGGGGCCGCCGTCGTTGCGTAGGCCGGGACCACCGGGACCTCCAGGCGGGTCGACAGCAACGACGCCATACGGGCCATGTCGACCTTCGACTCGGGGTCGCGGGAGCCCGCCGCCGCCAGGACCACCGCGCTGCCCGCGCGCGGCGACTCCTCCCAGCCCGCCTCCACCAAGCGAGCGTGCAGGGCCTCCACCAGCAAGGGGTGCGGGCCCAACGCCGGCGCCACGCGTGCGCGTACCTCTGTCTCGGCGGCCATCTCGGGGATGTCCCGCTTCACGTGGTAGCCACGGCTGAGCAGGAGCGGGACGAGGATCGCCTCGCGGTTGCCGAGGGTCTTGAGGGTGTCGGTCAGCAGTGGGGCGTTGAGCTCGATGTGGCCCAGGTGGACCGCGAGGCCGGGGCGCTGTTCGCGGACCTTGTCGAGGAGGCTGCTCACGGTGCTCAGGGCACGCGGGTCGCGGCTGCCGTGGGCCACGACGACGAGCGCGGGCGGTTCGGAGCGTCGTCGGCCGTCGAGCGAGACGAGGCTGAGCTGGCTGGCGAGCTGGCTGCTGATCCGGTTCATGAGGTGCGCCGTACTGTCGAAGTGGACCGTCTTGGACTCGTCGGGTAGAGAGTTCGACGCTGTCATGAACCGATGGTGGCGGGGGGAGGTTGCCGTCCCGTTGCATGAAGATAACGGGGATTTTCCGTGGGTTCACCGCGCCCCGGTAGGCCGGTGTGAGGTGGGCTGACCTGCGTTTTCCTGCGTGTGCGTGAGGCTGGTCACGTCGGCGGCGGCGAACCGCGGCGGCTTACGGCACGTCCCTGACTGTCGAAGGACGACCTGGGAGGGACCCCGTGAGACTGCGCAGACCCCGTCTGCCGCGCACCCGTACCGGGCAGCGGCGGCTGGTGCAGGCCGTGATGGCCGGGTGCGTGCTGGCGCTGCTTCCGGCGACCTGGATGTACGTCGTCACGGGCGACCGGCTGCGGACGACCGCGGACGTGCCGCGCACCGAGGTCGCCGTCGTCTTCGGGGCCGGGCTGTGGGACGGGGAGCCGTCGCCGTATCTCGCGCACCGGCTGGACGCGGCGGCGAAGCTGTACCGGGAACAGAAGATCAAGGTCGTCCTGGTCACCGGCGACAACAGCCGGAAGGACTACGACGAGCCGGACGCCATGCGGACCTATCTGACCAGGCACGGGGTTCCCGACTCCCGCATCGTCAGTGACTACGCCGGGTTCGACACCTGGGACTCCTGCGTCCGGGCCAAGAAGATCTTCGGCGTGGACCGGGCCGTGCTGATCAGCCAGGGCTTCCACATCCGGCGGGCGGTCGCGCTGTGCCAGGCGGCGGGCGTGACGTCGTACGGCGTCGGCGTGGACGCCAAGCACGACGTCACCTGGTACTACGGGGGCACCCGCGAGATCTTCGCCGCCGGCAAGGCCGCCCTGGACGCGGTCTTCGAGCCCGATCCCCGGTTCCTCGGGCCGAGGGAACCGGGGGTGAGCAAGGCGCTCGCTAGCGGCCGGTGAAGCGAGGCGGGCGCTTCTCCAGGAACGCCGTCATGCCCTCCTTCTGGTCGTGCGTCGCGAACAGGGCGTGGAAGACCCGGCGTTCGAAGCGGATGCCGTCGCGCAGGCCCGTCTCCAGGGAACGGTCGACGCATTCGCGGGCGGCCCTGACCGCCGTACGGCCGTAGGAGGCGATCGTCTCCGCCGCCGTCAGGGCCTCGGGGAGCGTCCGGTCGTCGGGAACCACCCGGGACACGAGCCCCGCGCTCTCCGCCTCCCTCGCGTCCATCGCGCGGCCGGTGAGGACCAGGTCCATCGCCTTGGCGCGGCCGATCAGCCGGGTGAGGCGCTGGGTGCCGCCGATGCCGGGGATCACGCCCAGCTTGATCTCCGGCTGGCCGAAGACGGCGGACTCCCCCGCGATCACCAGGTCGCACATCATCGCCAGCTCGCAACCGCCGCCCAGGGCGGGGCCGTTGACCGCGGCGATCTTCGGGGTGCGCAGGTCGGCGAAGTCCTCCCAGGCCGCGAAGTAGTCCTCCGCCGCCATGTCGACGGCCGTCATCCGGGCCATCTCCCTGATGTCGGCGCCGGCCGCGAAGCAGCGGTCGCCGCCGGTGACGACGACGCAGCCGACCCCGGGGTCCGCGTCCAACGGGCGGAGAACGGAGAGGAGTTCGGCCAGGAGTTCACCGCTCAGCGCGTTGCGGACGTGTGGGCGGTGCAGGCGTACGGTGACGATCGCGCCGTCGCGTTCCAGCTTCAGGTTGTTCATGCGCATCCCCTTCTACGAGTCCCAGATCGCGCCGTACGCCGGGATCCCCCGCCGCTCCAGGCCGTGCACGACCTGCCAGGTCAGCTTCTTGTTGGAGATGCAGATCACCGCCTCGGCCCCGAAGTCGCGGTAGGCCTCGTGGGCGAGGCGGACCATGTCGGGCTTGCCGTGCCGGGAGGTGTCCCAGATCAGGGCGTGCGGCTGGACGGAGAGGATCTCGTCGACGAGGGCGTCGCCGTAGGTGGTGCGGGGGTCACGGGTAGCCCAGACCAGGCGGGAGGGAACCTCGGCGGCCAGCAGGTGGGGCAGGCAGGGGCCGATGCCGCTGCCGGTCGCGACGTAGACGACCTTGGTGAACAGGGTCTCGATGTTGGCGACGCCGGCGGTGGTGATGCCCTTGACCCAGACCCGTTCCGGCAGGTCGTCGATGAAGGCGCCCGTCCAGTCGCCCGCCCGGGAGATCGTCAGACGGAAACCGGGCTCCCCGGGCGCCGGAACGTTGGCGAAGGAGTGCCACTCCTTGAGCGGGTTGCGGCTGATCGCCGTGGAGGAGCCCGCGAAGGGGGTCTCGCCGTGGTCGAAGCGGGCCAGCACGACGTGTGGGGAGGGGCGTTCCAGGCGTACGGCGACCTTGCGCAGCCTGAGCCAGGGCAGGGCGACGCTGAAGGTGACGATCGCGAGGACCGTGACCGGTACCGGGCCCGGGGATCCGAGGAGGGTGTGCGTCCAGAACAGGGCCAGGGCCGTCCAGCCGCCGAAGCGGTGGATCTTCTCGAAGTGGTCGTGCCGGCGGGAGCGGAAGGGGGGCAGGGCGGTCGCGATGATGAAGGCGAGCAGGGCCAGGAGGGCCCAGCCGACTGTTGCCTGAAGCGTGTTGTGCGTGCTGATCGTCGCCGCCAGGAACCAGGCCGTGCCCGCCAGCGCACCGCCCACGTGCAGGCCGCCGAAGTGGTAGACCTTGCCCAGCGTCCAGCGGATCTTCAGCGGCCAGCTCGTCGGTGCCCAAGTGGCCAGCCTGAAGAGGAGGTTGACGACGTACTGCTGACGGACGAGGACGGCCAGGGCGAGGTTCGCGAGGGCCGCGTGACCCATCGTGCGGGTGGGTGGGGCCCAACTCACCCACAGCCAAACGCTGTTGGCCAGGAGCACCAGCGCCCACAGGCGGTTGTAGTGCATCAGGCGCGGGTGCTTGAGCAGGCGGCGCAGGCGGGAGGTGAGCGGGGGCAGGTCCACCGACTGCCGTTCCAGGGACGTCGTCATCGGGACACCGCCGTGATCCGTTCCTGCGCCAGCCTCAGCAGCGCCGGTTTGTCGATCTTGCCGCGGTCGGTCTCCGGTAACCGGGTGAGCGGCAGGACGCTCTCGGGGACGCAGTAGTACGGCAGCGCGTCCGCCACCGCGCGCCGGGCCCGGTCGGGGTCGACGTCCGCCGGGGTGACGAAGGCGACCAGGGTGCGGGCGTCCCGTTTCAGGGTCACCGCACGGACGCAGCCGTCGACCGACTCCAGCACCGAGGAGACGGAGTCGAGTTCGACACGGAAGCCGCGCACCTTGACCTGGTCGTCGGTGCGGCCGAGGTGTTCCAGCTCACCGCCGGGGGTCCAGCGGCCCAGGTCGCGGGTGCGGAACATCCTGCGGTCGCCGCCCAGGAAGGGGTCGGGGGCGTAACGCTCGGCGTTCAGGGCGGCGTTGCCCAGATAGCCCGCCGAGACGCAGTCGCCGCCCGCCCACATCTCGCCGACCTCGCCGACCGGGAGGGGACGGCGGTCGGCGTCGAGGACGTAGACCGTGTTGTTGGGGGTGGGGCGGCCGATGGTGAGGAGCGGGGCGGCCGGGGCGTGTCGGCTCATCGTGTTCACGATGGTCGTCTCGGTCGGGCCGCAGCAGTTGAAGAAGGTGGCCCGGCTCGCCCAGCGGTCGGCGAGCGGGCGCGGGCAGGGCTCCCCGGCCACGGCGACCGTGCGGACGCGGGGGCAGGCGGCCGGGTCGAGGCCGGACAGGACGGTCGGGGTGGCGATGACGACGTCGGCGGTGCGGGCCGCGGCCGCGATGTCCCTGCCGCGGATGATCAGGGTGCCGCCGTGGGCGAGGCAGCCGAGGATCTCCCACGCGGCCATGTCGAAGGCGATGTTGAGCAACTGGGCGACCCGGTCGCCGGGGCGGATGCCGAGGTCGCCGGGGGCGGTGAGCAGGATGTTGGCGACGTTGCGGTGGGTGACCTTCACGCCGTTGGGGCGGCCGGTGGTGCCGGAGGTGAACAGGACGTAGCAGCCGTCGTCGGGGGTGACGGGGACTTCCCGGCGGGGCTCCGGGGCGCGGGGCCTCGGGATGTACGGCAGTGGCTCGTCGAGGGCGATCAGCCGGTGACCGGCGGGCAGTGGGACGCGGTGGGCGTGCTCGGCGACGGTGATCACGACCCGGGTGCGGGCGGCGCGGATCACATGGGCGAGCTGGGTCGCGGGGGCGAGGGCGACGTCCTGCGGGACATAGGCGGCGCCCGCCTTCAGGATGCCGAGGAGGCCGACGACCATCGGCAGGGAACGGCGGACGAAGAGGCCGACGTGGTCGCCGGGGCGCACGCCCTCGCGGATCAGGCGGGTGGCGACGGCGTCGGCGTGGCGGTCGAGTGCGCCGTAGGTGAGCCGTACGCCGAGGTGTTCCGCGGCGACGGCGTGGGGAGTGGCCGCGGCCTGGCGTTCGACGGCTCTGTGGAGGAGCGGGTCCGGGACGGGGACGGCCGGGCCGACGCCGTACTCGAAGAAGAGATGCTGGTCGCGTGGGCTCAGATGGCGCAGAGGCATGCTGGGGGAACCTCCTGGCTGGCTTCTTCGCGTGAGGGATTTGCCTGGCGCCAAGCTGGATCCGGGCTCGACTGTAGTCGCGGTTTTTCAACTCTCAACAAGGTGTGACCGGCCAACCACGGAACGGAACACGCCACATGTGGCGTCTTTCACAACAAGGGCAACTTCGGCCCCGTCCGGTGGCGACTCATGGGTGGCCCCGTGTGCGCCTGACCAGGGTCGGGGCAGGTGGCCTCACCGGGGCCGGGAGGCGGCGGGGAGGTCGCCGTCCCGGCCGTGTAACAGGGGGCCGCCGCGCACGTAACACGGCGGAAGCACGCTGAAAGGCATGCAGAACTCCGCGACGCCCACCCACTGCCCCTACTGCGCCCTGCAGTGCGGGATGAATCTCACGCCCGTCCCGGACGGGGGCGTGGAGGTCACCGAGCGCGCGGACTTCCCGGTGAACCGGGGGGCGCTGTGCGGCAAGGGCCGGACAGCGCCCGCGGTGCTCTCGTCGAGCGTCCGCCTGACCTCCCCGTTGGTGCGCTCCGGGGGCACGCTGGTGCCCGCGACGTGGGACGAGGCGCTGGACCGGATCGCCGGGGAACTGCTGCGTACGCGGACGGAACATGGTCCGGACGCGTGCGGGGTGTTCGGCGGGGGCGGCCTGACGAACGAGAAGGCGTACACGCTGGGCAAGTTCGCCCGGGTCGTCCTCGGCACCTCGCAGATCGACTACAACGGACGTTTCTGCATGTCCTCGGCCGCGGCCGGCGGCATCAAGGCGTTCGGCCTGGACCGCGGGCTGCCGTTCCCGCTGGAGGACATCCCGCGGACGGGGTGTGTGATCCTCGTCGGCTCCAACCTCGCCGAGACCATGCCGCCGTCGCTGCGCTTCTTCACCGAGCTGAAGGAGAACGGCGGCACCCTGATCGTCGTCGACCCGCGCCGGACGAGGACCGCCGACCAGGCCGACCTGCATCTGATGCCCCGCCCCGGCACCGATCTCGCCCTGGCTCTCGGCCTGTTGCACCTCATCGTCGCCGAGGGGCGGGTCGACGAGGCGTACGTCGCCGAGCGCACCGCCGGCTGGGAGGAGGCACGGGCGGCGGCGATGGCGCACTGGCCGGAGTACGTGGAGCGGATCACCGGCGTGCCGGTGCCCCGACTCCGGGAGGCGGTGCGGATGTTCTGCGAGCCGGAAGCCGCGATGGTGCTGACCGCGCGCGGCCCCGAGCAGCAGTCCAAGGGCACCGACACCGTGGGCGCCTGGATCAACCTGTGCCTGGCGACCGGGCGGGCGGGCAGGCCGCTGTCCGGGTACGGCTGTCTCACCGGGCAGGGCAACGGACAGGGCGGACGCGAACACGGGCAGAAGGCCGACCAGTTGCCCGGTTACCGCAAGCTCGACGACCCGGCGGCGCGACGCCATGTCGCCGAGGTGTGGGGTGTGGACCCGGACGCGCTGCCCGGACCGGGGCGCAGTGCCTACGAGTTGCTGGACGCGCTGGGTACGGACATCAAGGCACTGCTGCTGATGGGGTCCAACCCGGTGGTGTCGGCGCCGGCCGCCGCGCACATCGAGGAGCGCATCAAGTCCCTGGACTTCCTGGCCGTCTGCGATGTCGTCCTCTCCGAGACGGCCGCGCTCGCGGACGTCGTCCTGCCGGTCACGCAGTGGGCCGAGGAGACGGGGACGACGACCAGCCTGGAGGGCAGGGTGCTGCTGCGCCGGCAGGCGGTCACCGCACCCGAGGGGGTCCGCAGCGACCTGGAGGTCATGCACGAACTCGCCGACCGGTTCGGCGTGGAGAAGGGCTTCCCGACCGACCCCGAGGAGGTCTTCGAGGAGCTGCGCCGGGCCAGCGCGGGCGGGGCGGCGGACTACTCCGGGATCACCTATCGCCGGCTGGCGGAGGAGAACGGGGTGTTCTGGCCGTGCCCGACACCGGAGGCCGGTGGGGCGGAACACCCCGGCACTCCCCGCCTCTTCCTCGACCGTTTCGCCACCGCCGACGGCCGCGCCCGCTTCGTACCGGTCTCGCACCGGGCGTCGGCGGAGGAGCCGGACGACGAGTACCCGGTGCTGCTGACGACCGGCCGGGTCGTCGCCCAGTACCAGTCAGGCGCGCAGACCCGCAGGGTCGACGAGCTGAACGCCGCCGCGCCCGGTCCGTTCGTGGAGCTGCACCCGCGGCTCGCGGCACGGCTCGGCGCGGCCGAGGGCGACCCGGTGGCGGTGGTGTCCCGGCGCGGCCGGGCGGTGGCGCCGGCCCGGATCACCACCGGCATCCGCCCCGACACGGTCTTCATGCCGTTCCACTGGCCCGGCGAGGGCCGCGCCAACACCCTCACCAACCCGGCGCTCGACCCGACCTCACGGATGCCGGAGTTCAAGACGTGCGCGGTGCGGGTGGAGACGGTCGAGTCCTGAGCGTGCGTCAGCGCAGGGCCAGCCAGTCGCCGGTCGCGATGCGGCTGCCGTAGCGGCGGAGCCCCTCGGCCACTGCGGGGGCGGCGACGTACGTCCAGGCCCGCACCGGCGTTCCGTCGGCCTCCCGGACCACCTCGCGTTCGACCCGTTCGTAGAGGTTCCGGGGGTCGCCGGGCGCGTACTCCTCCAGGCGGTCGAGGGCGACGAGCAAGGCGCCGTACTCCTCGGGGCGGGCGGTGACGAGGTCGCCGCGGACGATGCCGGGCTCCTCCACCGCGTACGGGTATCCCGGGCCGTCGTACAGGGCCGCGCCCCGGAGCAGCGCCGGTTCCTCGGCCGTCGTGCGGCCGCGCAGGAAGTGGTCGTGGTTGGGCTCACCAGGGCGAAGGGTGCCGTAGACGAAGAACGGGAGGGAGGGCGGGGGCAGGGGGGTGAGGCTCACAGAAACGATTCTCTCTCCACACACACCGGCACAGCGGCGGTATGGACATGACAGGCCTGTGCCCTTTGAATCTCCTCCAGCACGAGCGCCTCCCCCACGCGCCCAAGGCGCCTTTCTGAGGAGACAGATGAGCCGAATACGCTCAATTCGTCCTGTCCGCTCCATCCGCTCCCCCCGGGGTTCCCGGCTCGCCGCCGCCGGTGTCGCCGTCACCAGCACCGCCCTGCTGGCGGCCGCTCTCGTCCCCGCCGCCGACGCGGCCGACAGACCGACCCGGGCCACCGCGATCGACAACGCGGCCTCGGCGCTGGTCGACCAGGCCGCCGCGCTGGGTCTGACCTCCGCGCAGGACACCAAGGTCCGGGACGTCGTCGTCGACAAGAACGGCACACAGCACGTCCGTTACGACCGCACCTACCGCAACCTGCCGGTGCTGGGCGGCGACTTCGTCGTCCACCTGGCGTCGGACGGGTCGTACAAGGGCGCCGACCGCGCGACGAAGAAGGCGATCTCGCTGGCCGGCGTGAAGCCGGCCCTGTCCGCGCCCAAGGCCGCCGACCTCGCCGCGAACGCGCTGCGCGCCGCCAACCTCGGTGAGACGCTGAAGAAGCTGACGGCCAAGCCGCAGCTGGTCGTCGACGCCCTGCACGGCACGCCGAGGCTGGCCTGGCGCACCGAGGCGGTGGCCCAGGACTCGCTGGGCAACCCGGTCGCTCGCGTCGTGCTGACCGACGCGGGCTCGGGCGCCCAGATCGACGCCTGGGACTCGCTGGAGTCGGCGACGGGCGACGGCAAGTCGCTGTACGGCGGGACGGTTCCGCTGGAGACGACGCTGTCGGGGTCGACGTACCAGCTCAAGGACGCGACGCGCGGGAACACGTACACCGGCGACGCGGCCAACAAGACCGACCTGTGCATCCTCGGCATCTGCTTCAGCCGCGCCCCGGCGACGCTGTTCACCGACGCCGACAACCACTGGGGGACGGGGACGACTTCGGACCGGGCGACGGCCGCGGTGGACGCGCAGTACGGCACCAACGTCACCTGGGACTACTACAAGAACGTCCACGGCAGGAACGGCATCGCCGGTGACGGCAAGGGCTCGTACAACCGCGTCCACTACGGCAACAGCTACAACAACGCCTTCTGGGACGACAGTTGCTTCTGCATGACCTACGGCGACGGTGACGGGACGCAGCTCGGCCCGCTGGTGTCGCTGGACGTGGCGGGGCACGAGATGTCGCACGGTGTGACGTCGAAGACGGCGGCGCTCACGTACTCGGGTGAGTCCGGCGGGCTCAACGAGGCGACCTCCGATATCTTCGGCACCCTGGTGGAGTTCTACGCGGGCAACTCCTCCGACGCCGGGGACTACCTGATCGGCGAGAAGATCGTCCGGTCGGGCTTCGGACGGGACGCGCTGCGCTACATGGACAAGCCGTCCAAGGACGGCAACTCGGCCGACTGCTGGAGCTCCTCGGTCGGGAACCTCGACGTGCACTACTCGTCGGGCGTCGCGAACCACTTCTTCTACCTGCTGTCCGAGGGCAGCGGCGCGAAGACGGTCAACGGCGTCAGCTACAACTCGCCGACATGCAACGGCAGTTCGGTGTCGGGCATCGGGCGGGACAAGGTGGGCGCCATCTGGTACCGGGCGCTGACCGTCTACATGACGTCCTCGACGAAGTACGCGGGCGCCCGCACGGCGACGCTGAACGCGGCGAAGGACCTGTACGGGGCGGGCAGCGCGGAGTACAACGCGGTGGCCGCGGCCTGGAGCGCGGTGAACGTGGCCTGACCCGCGGGCGGATGTCCTGCGGTGGCGGTGCGGTGGCGGGCCCGAACGGGGCTTCGCCACCGCACCGCCGACGTTCCGGCAAGCGGCGCGCCCGGCTCACCTCAGGGTGGCGCGTCCGGGGCGGGTCCCCCGGTGCCGGGGGACGCGGGCAGGGTCGCCAGCACTTCCGTCACCTGTTGTCTCATGCCGTCGGGGAGCCCTCCGTCCCGTGCCGTGCCCACCAGTTCACCGGCGAGCACATGCAGCTTGGTGTTGGTGTTCTGGGAGATCCTGACCAGTACGTCCCAGGCGTCCTCGGGGCTGAGCGCGAACGTCGCCATCAGGATGCCCCGCGCCTGGTCGATGGCGGGCCGCGTCTGCATGGCGCGGCGCAGCTGGACGACCTCGTTGCGCAGTTCCTGCTCGTCGTGGTTCAGGGCGTGCTCCCCCGGTGTGAACAGTGGCCAGGTGCCGGTCACGGTCAGCAGGCGCCGTACCGCGGGACCGGCGGATCGGATGGTGAGCGTCCTGCCGTGTTCCAGCGCGCGCCGCCGGGCGGCCAGCAGGACGTTGAGACCCGAGCAGTCGCAGAACGTCGTCCCGCCCAGGTCCAGGTCCACGCCCCGGGCGGCACACCGCAGGGCCCGCCGCAGGGTTTGCTCCAGCGCCGGGGCCGCGCTGATGTCGAGTTCGCCGCGGACCGTGACCCGTACACGTCCGTCCGGGGACGGTGCGTCCATGGCCAGGTGCGCCGCGCTGTCGTCGACCACGAGGGGTGCGTGCATTTCGCTGTCCTTGTCGAGTCCGCTCGCTCCGGTTCCAGCTTCCGCACCACTCCTTCACACGTCAAGAGATACAGGAAATTTATTTCATGCTTTTGGTTACGCGAACCACAGGTCGTATTCTGAGCGCATGGGAGAAGTGCCGGAACCACACTCGGGGTGGACGTTTCTCACCAGTCACGCCCGCGTACTGGCAGCGATCGCCGAGGACCACACCACCCGCATCCGCGACATCGCGGCCCGGTGCAGGCTGACCGAGCGCGCCGTCCAGAAGATCATTTCCGATCTGGAGGCCGACGGGTATCTGACCCATCGGCGCGAGGGCAGATCGAACACGTACCGGATCGAGCCGGGAACCATCCTGCGCCACCCGGCGGAGTCCGGCCTGACCGTGGCGGAACTCCTCAACCTGCTGGCCAACCACGAGGCGCGGCGCGAGACCGCCGACGGGTGACACCGGTACGACCGCGTCACCTTCGGCGAATTCCCTGAGTTCCCGGGGCGGCGGGGCTACGCCCCGTAGGGACGTTTCGCCCTCGCCTCTCGCAGGCTCCTCCCCCACCACACCAACTGGTCCAACATCGCCTTCGCCGCCGCCTCCGGGCCCGACGAGTCCTTCGGACGGCCGGTGTCGTCGAACGACGCCCCCGCGTGGTGGAAGGACACCGTGTCGCGCACCGTCACCGCGTGCAGTTCCGCGAAGACCTGCTTCAGATGCTCGGTCGCCCGCAGGCCACCGGCCTGGCCGCCGTACGAGACCAGGGCGACCGGCTTGGCCTGCCACTCGGTGAAGTGCCAGTCGATGAGGTTCTTCAGGGCCGCCGGGAAGGAGTGGTTGTACTCGGGGGTGAGGACGACGAAGGCCTCGGCGCCCTCCAGCTTCGGGGTGACGTCGGCGAGGGCGGCGGTCGCCTCGGGGGTCGGGGTCAGGCTCGTGGGGAGGTGGACGTCGGCCACGTCGACGACCTCGGGGATCAGGTCGTCCCGGCCGCGGAGACGGTCGAGGAGCCAGTCGGCGACGACGGGGCCGAAACGGCCGTGCCGGTTGCTGCCGACGATGAGGGTGACATGGAGCGGGGCGTCTGCGACGAGCGCGTCTGGGTTGGGCATGCGGCACAGCCTGATACCTCAAGTTTGGTCGAGGTCAAGCGGTTGCCGCGACGGACGGGTCACCCGGTCGCACGCGCGCTCTGCGCCCTTCGGGTTCTCTTCCGCGACACACCTGCCGTACGCCGGTGACCTGCCGAAACTCTGAACTCATGGGCACCTTTCAGCCCGACCTGACACCCATTCAGCACATTTCTGACGCACGCTCAGGAAGCGCGCTCGGCCGGCTGCGACTTACCTCGGAAGGGCAGGGGACACCGAATCGCTCGAAGGAGCACCGATGCGCCGTACCGCCCGTCTGCTCACCGGCACCGCGCTCGCCGTCGCGGCCGCCGGGCTGGCAACCGCGCCGGTGTACGCCGCGGACTCGGGCAGCCTGGAGGTGTACCCCTCCTCGGTGGTGCCGGGCGAGCAGGTCACGGTGAACACGGCGGCGTGCGGCGACGGCGCCACCGCGGAGGGCGACGCGAGTGCGGTGGGTGCCGGGCGGTTCACGCTCGCGCCGAGCACGCACGAGCAGGACGCGATCGGGCAGTTCAAGGTGCCGGAGAGCGCGCAGCCGGGGACGTACGAGATCGTCGCGACCTGTGCGGAGAACGGGCGGCGGGTCACCGGTGACCTCATGGTCACGATGACGTCGACGCGGCAGCAGGTGTATCCCCGAGGAAGTGTGAAGACGGGGGTCGGTGGCGCTCTGGGCCCCGATCCCGTGCAGACCGCGGCCGGCGTGGCGGCTCTCGCCGTCGCCGCCGCGGGCGGTACCTGGCTCCTGCATCGCCGGGCGAGAGGCGACGGGATCTGACGGACACCCTCCGCTGTCCGTCCGCCGGTACCGCATGTCCCTCCCCCTCCGGGTCCGACGCCCCTCGCGGCCCGGAGGGGGGCGGGTCCACCGCGTCCATCGCGTAGGAGGCTCGTGTGCGCAGATTCATCAGGGCCGGCAGGGCCGGCAACGTCGTCATAGCGGCCGTCACCCTCGTCGCCCTGTGCACGGGTGCGTGGCTGCTGCGCAATGGCGCCGAGACACATGCCCCGCCGCAGCCGGCGCCGTCCGAGGCCCGCGCCGGTCACGCCGACCCGCGCTCGGCACCCGCCCTGCCGCCCTCGCCGCCCGATCGCATCCGGATCCCGTCGATCGGGGTGGACGCGCCCCTGATGGGCCTCGGGCTCACCCCTACGGGCAGCCTCGACGTCCCGCCGGCCGAGAAGAAGAACCTCGCCGGCTGGTACGAGGCCGGCACGACGCCCGGTGAGACCGGCACCGCGATCATCGCCGGACACGTCGACAACGCCGACGGCCCCGCCGTCTTCTACGACCTCGGCGCCCTGAAGAAGGGCAGCCGCATCGAGACGCAACGCCGCGACGGCACGACGGCCGTCTTCACCGTCGACTCCGTGGAGGTCTACGACGCCCGCCACTTCCCCGACAAGAAGGTCTACGGCGCCGCCCACCGCCCCGAACTCCGGGTCATCACCTGCGGAGGCGGCTACTCGAAGTCAACGGGCTACCAGGGAAACGTGGTCGCTTTCGCCCACCTGACGACCAGCCACTGACGGGGCCTGCGGCGGCCCCGCGCCTGTAGCCAGCGTCCCCCTCACCCCACCCCGCCCACCACCTTCCGCCCGATGATCCGCGCGCACTCCAGTGACTCGGTGTCGGCGGTGTCGACCTCCACGTCGTAGGTCACGCCCTCGTGGACCACGTGCGCCTGTTGTTCGGCCATCCCCCGTACCCGGTCACCGCGGGCGATCTCGCGGCCCGCGGCCACCGCCGGATCGCAGTGGACGCCGACCCAGAGGACGTCGAGGCCGTCGAGGACACGGCGCCAGCGGTCCTGTGTGGCCGCGCCGCCGAGGAAGACGTCGTCGATGATCAGTCGGGCGCCGGAGTGTGCCATCGTGGCGATCCCGCGGGCCCAGGCCGCTTCCAGGGCCATGAACGCGGGGCCCACGTCCACCCCGCCGTCGGGGGCGAACTCGATGCCGACCCCCTCACCCGGCATCGCCTCGATCAGCGAGTCGACACCGAAGGTCAGCCACGGGTCCGGCAGAACCGCCTGAAGACACCGCGCGATGCCTGACTTGCCGGAGCTGGAGCCGCCGTTGAGCACGATCACCTGGGTCGCCATCGGGCCAACGTAGCGTCAGGCCACCCACTGCTCCCACGCCATTTTCGCCACCAGAGCGAACACCACCGTCAGCAGGACGACCCGACCGCGCCCTGCCAGGCGAACATGGCCAGCGCGCCGGCGATGGGGGTCCCCTCGGACGTCCACCGGCGCCTTACTGGCGTATGTCACCGCCGCGCCCGACGTGCCGACGACGGCCTCCGCCTTGTTGGTGCCGAGGAGGAGGGCGGGCAGCAGGAGCAGGCCGCCGCCACCGACCACGGCGTCGATCCAGCCGGGCGCCAGGGCCGCGAGGCACAGGACGACCACGGTGGTCAGGGGTATCCCGCGCATGAGCGCTACCTGATGGATGGGATACGTGCACCGTCCAATCACCTGGGGCGCGTAGAGGGCTCCGGCCGCTCCTCTGTGGCCCACGACACCCTCCTCACAGCGCACCCCCGGCGCCCGTCCCGAACCCTCACACCCGCACCCCGGCGGTGGGGAGGGCAGCGTTCCTCGTGGGAAACAGATGCGATGCGGTCGGGAAACACCCGCACCGCACGCTCCTAGGCATGACCTCGAATACGCGTGTGGTGGTGATCGGCGCCGGCCTCGCGGGCGTCCGTCTCGCCCGGCGGCTCGGCGAGCTCGGCACGCCCGTGACGCTGATCGGCGAGGAGGAGCACCGCCCGTACAACCGGGTGCTCCTCGCCGATGTGCTGGCCGGACGGTACAGCCCCGACGTGATCGCGCTGCCGGCCCCGGCGGAGCTCACCCGCGCCCGGGTCACCGGCATCGACCGCGAGGCGCGGACCGTCGAGTGCGCGGACGGTTCGAAGATCGCATACGACACGCTGGTCCTCGCGACCGGCTCGAACCCGGTGCTGCCGCCGCTGCGCGGACTGTTCACGCCCGACCACGTCCTGCCGGAGGGCGTCCACGCCTTCCGCACCATGGACGACTGCCTGGGCCTGTCCAAGCAGGTACGGCCGGGTGTGAAGGCGGTCGTGATCGGCGGCGGGCTCCTCGGGGTCTCCGCGGCCCGGGCCCTCGCCCAGCGCGGCGCCCAGGTCGTCCTCGCCCAGCAGGGCGAGCGGGTCATGGAGCGCCAGCTCGACCCGAGCGCCTCGAAACTGGTCCAGCGGCACCTGAAGGACCTCGGGGTGGAGATCCACACCGAGTGCCGGGTCCGTGACGTCCGCGTCGTCGGCGGCGCGGTCCGCTCGGTCGAGATGGCCGACGGCTACGCCCTCGACGCCGACCTCGTGGTCCTGGCCTGCGGCGTCCACCCGCGGGCGGGCCTCGCGCAGAGCGCGGGGCTGGAGGTCCGCAAGGGCATCGTCGTCGACGACGAACTGCGCACCTCCGACCCGCACATCCACGCCATCGGCGACTGCGTCCAGCACGACGGTGTCCTGTACGGGCTGGCCACTCCGGCCCTCGAACAGGCCGACGTGCTGGCCGAGTTGCTGGCCGGTCGGGCGAAAGCCCGCTACACCGGCACCCGTTCGCTGACCCGGCTCACGCTGGCCGGTGCGAACTCCCCCTTCGATCTCGCCGCGTTCGGCGAGACCGAGCCGCGGCCCGGGGACGACGTCGTCCAGCTCACGGACGCCACCCGCGGCACCTACCGCAAGGTCGTCGTCCGCGACGACCGCCTGGTCGGCGGGGTTCTCGTCGGCGAACTCGGCACCGTCGGCGCGCTCGCCCGCGCCTGGGAGGGAGCAGAGCCGCTCCCCGACAACGGCCCGCTGCTCCACCTGCTCACCAACGATGGAGGCTCCTGATGACCGCCAGCCCGGAGGCCACGGAGGCCACCCCCACGATCGTCCTCGTCGGCCACGGCATGGTCGGCCAGCGTTTCCTGGAGGCGCTCGCCGACCGCGGCCTGACCGGCACGCACCGCGTGGTCGTGCTGTGCGAGGAGCCGCGTCCGGCCTATGACCGCGTCGCCCTCACCTCGTACTTCTCGGGCAAGACGCCCGAGGACCTGTCCATGACGGACCTGGAGTTCATCCAGGCGCACGGCATCGAGCTGTACGTCGGCGACCCGGCTGAGACCATCGACCGCGAGGCGAAGAAGGTCACCGCGAAGTCCGGCCAGGTCTTCGAGTACGACATCCTCGTCCTGGCCACCGGCTCCTTCCCGTTCGTCCCGCCGGTCCCGAACAAGGACGCAGCCGGCTGCTTCGTCTACCGCACGATCGAGGACCTCCTCGCGATCGAGGAGTACGCGAAGACGGCGACGACGGGTGCCGTGGTCGGCGGTGGTCTGCTGGGACTTGAGGCCGCCGGCGCGCTCAAGGGTCTCGGACTCACCTCCCACATCGTGGAGTTCGCGCCGCGGCTGATGCCGGTGCAGGTCGACGACGGCGGTGGCGCGGCCCTGCTGCGGACCATCGAGGAGATGGGCCTGAGCGTCCACACGGGCGTCGGCACGCAGGAGATCGTCGTCGACGAGGCGGGTGCCGTCACCGGCATGAAGCTCTCCGACGGCTCCGAACTCGCCACCGACCTCGTGGTGTTCAGCGCCGGTGTCCGCCCCCGCGACCAGTTGGCCCGCGCCTCGGGCCTCACGGTCGGCGAGCGCGGCGGCATCACCGTCGACGAGCAGTGCCGCACGGTGAACGACCCGAGCGTCTTCGCCATCGGCGAGTGCGCGCTGGCCGCAGACGGCCGGGTGTACGGCCTGGTCGCCCCGGGTTACGAGCAGGCCGAGACGGCCGCCGCGACCATCGCCGCCGACGAGGCGGCCTTCACCGGCGCCGACCTCTCCACCAAGCTGAAGCTGCTCGGCGTGGACGTCGCCTCCTTCGGTGACGCGCACGGCGCGACCGAGGACTGCCTGGACGTCGTCTACTCCGACTCCCGCGCGGGCCTGTACAAGAAGCTGGTCATCGGCCGCGACGGCACGCTGCTCGGCGGCATCCTGGTCGGCGACGCGGAGGCGTACGGCACGCTGAAGGCGTTCACCGGCTCGATCCCGCCGGTGTCCCCCGAGTCGCTGGTGCTGCCGGCCGGTGCCGGGGAGTCGGTGCAGCTCGGCCCGAGCGCGCTGCCGGACGACGCGATCATCTGTTCCTGCAACAACGTCCGCAAGGGCACCATCCGGGCCGCGGTCACCGACCACCGGTGCACCACCGTGCCCGAGGTGAAGAAGTGCACCAAGGCCGGTACCACCTGCGGCAGTTGCGTCAAGGTCCTCGGCCAGCTGGTCAACGCCGAGCTGGAGGCGTCCGGCGTCGAGGTCGACAAGGGCCTGTGCGGCTGCTTCGGGCAGACCCGCGAGGAGCTGTACGAGATCGTCCTCGCCCTGCGCATCAACACCTACCAGGACCTGCTCGACCGGTACGGCCGCGACGAGGCCAGGGGCGGTGACGGCTGCGAGGTCTGCAAGCCGGCGGTCGCCTCGATCATCGCCTCCCTCGCCCCGACGATCGGCGCCGACGTCTACGTCCTGGACAGCGAGCAGGCCGCCCTCCAGGACAGCAACGACCACTTCCTCGCCAACCTCCAGAAGAACGGCTCCTACTCGGTCGTCCCGCGCATCCCCGGCGGTGAGATCACCCCGGAGGGCCTGATCGTCATCGGTGAGATCGCCCGCGACTTCGGCCTCTACACGAAGATCACCGGCGGCCAGCGGATCGACATGTTCGGCGCCCGCGTCGAACAACTCCCCCTGATCTGGACCCGCTTGGTGGACGCCGGCTTCGAGTCGGGCCACGCCTACGGCAAGTCGCTGCGCACGGTGAAGTCCTGCGTCGGCCAGACCTGGTGCCGCTACGGCGTCCAGGACTCGGTCCGCATGGCGATCGACCTGGAGCTGCGCTACCGGGGACTCAGGTCACCGCACAAGCTGAAGTCGGCGGTCTCCGGCTGCGCCCGTGAGTGCGCCGAGGCCCAGTCGAAGGACTTCGGCATCATCGCCACCTCCGGCGGCTGGAACCTGTACGTCGGCGGCAACGGCGGCGCCACCCCGCGCCACGCAGACCTCCTCGCGCAGGACCTCTCCGACGCCGAACTCATCCGGCTCATCGACCGGTTCCTGATGTTCTACATCCGCACCGCCGACCGCCTGGAGCGCACCTCGACCTGGCTGGAGCGCATCCCCGGCGGCCTGGACCACGTCCGTGACGTGGTCGTGGAGGACTCGCTCGGCATCTGCGAGGAGCTGGAGAGCCTGATGACGGCGCACGTCGCGCACTACCGCGACGAGTGGGCCGACACCATCAACGACCCCGAGAAGCTCGCCCGGTTCGTGTCCTTCGTGAACGCCCCCGACACCCCCGACCCGGTCGTCGGCTTCGTCCCCGAGCGCGACCAGATCAAGCCCGACCTGCCGCTGCTGTCCATCGGCATCCGCCCTGCTGAAGACGTCCTGGAAGGAACCGCCCAGCGATGACCCTGGCACCCGAGACCACCGACCTGAAGGTCCAACTCCAGCTCGACGACAGCTGGTTCACGGTCTGCGACCTGAACGTCCTGCTGCCGGGCCGCGGCGTCGCCGCCCTGCTGCCCGACGGCCGCCAGGTGGCCCTGTTCCGCGACCGCGCGGGCAAGCTGTACGCCATCGACAACCGCGACCCGTTCGGCGGCGCGGCGGTCCTCTCCCGCGGCCTGACCGGCTCTCTCCAGGGACGGCCGTTCGTGGCCTCGCCCCTGCTGAAGCAGCGCTTCGACCTGGAGACCGGGGAGTGCCTGGACGACGAGGCGGTACGGATCACGACGTACGAGGTCCGCGCCGCCTGAGACACGGCGGACGGTTTCTTGACTGATCGTTCCAGACGGTCCTAGGCTGCTTCCCATGGCCAGGACCAAGGAGTTCGACCCCGAGGCCGCGCTGCAGGCAGCTCTGGAGCTGTTCTGGCGGCGCGGCTACGAGGCGACCTCGATGGCCGACCTGGTCGAGCACCTCGGCATCGGCCGCGCGAGCCTCTACGCGACCTTCGGCAGCAAGCACGAGCTGTATCTGAAGGCACTGGAGCGCTATCAGGAGCGACTCCCCGACCTGCTCGGGGAGTTGTCCCGGCCCGGCCCGGTCCTGCCGGCCGTCCGGGCGCTCGTCCGGCGCTACGCCGACGAGGCCACCGCCGAGAACCTGCGCCTGAACGGCTGTTTCATCACCAACACGGCGGCCGAGCTGGCCCCGCACGACCCGGCCGCGGCCCGTCAGGTCGAACGGAACTGGGACCACCTGGAGACGGTGCTGCACTCGGGCCTGGCCCGTGCACGGGCCCAGGGCGAACTGCCCGCCGACCGGGACCCGTTGGCGCTCGCCCGTATGCTGCTGGTGCTGCTCCAGGGCCTCAAGGTCGTGGGCAAGGCCTCGCCCGACCCGGCCCGGGTGCGGGACGCGGCGGAACAGGCGCTGACACTGCTGGACTGAGGTCCGCTGTTTTTTATTTGCCGCCATACTGAACCGATCGGTCAAGAAAAAGGGGAGATCATGACCGCCAGGACGCGTTTCACCGACAAGACCGCTCTCGTCACCGGCGCGGGCTCCGGCATAGGCCGGGCCATCGCTCTGGCGCTCGCCACCGAGGGGGCTCGGGTGGTGGTCGCCGGTCGCCGCCAGGAGCCGCTGGAGGAGACCGTGCGGCTGATCGAGGAGGCGGGCGGCAAGGCCCTGGCGGTCACGGCGGACGTCGCGGACGCCACCGACGTACAGGCCCTGGTGGCCGCCGCCGTCGACCACTTCGGCTCGCTCGACGTGGCCGTCAACAACGCGGGCGTCTTCCGGGGTGGGCAACCCCTCGCCGACCTGCCGGAGGCCGACTGGCACGAGCAGCTCGGCATCAACCTCACCGGCGTCTTCCTCGCCCTTGCGGCCGAGGTCCACCAGATGCGCACCCAGCCCTCGGGCGGCGCGATCGTCAACATCGCCTCGATCTTCGGCGTCCACGCCCGCCACCCCGGTGCCGCCGCCTACGCCGCCACCAAGGCCGCCGTGTCGGTGCTGACGCGGGGCGCGGCCCTGGACCACATCCGCGACGGCGTCCGGATCAACGCGGTCAGCCCCGGCGCGGTCGAGACGCCGATGTCGCTGCGCCCGGGCGAGACGGAGGCGCAGCGCGCCGAACGGGCCGAGGGCACCCTGCCGTTGGGCCGTGTCTCGACCACCGACGAGATCGCCGCGGCGGTCCTGTATCTGGCGTCGGACGACGCGTCGTCGGTGGTGGGCACGGACCTCGTGGTGGACAGCGGGGCGGCGGCCTGAGAGATCAGCCCCTCAGCTCCTCGTACGCCACCGGTGAGCCGCGCAGGCCCGCGAGGGAGGGGCCGGTGAAGGAGTCGGGCGGGACGCCGGGGGCGGTGGCGGCGTACAGGGTGGGAAGCGCGCCGCCTTCCGCGGACTGGGCGAAGAACCTGTTGCCGACCGCCATGAACCGCTCCACGAACCGCCGCCCGGCCATCCGTGGCCCCGCCTCCTGGAGGTTGGTGGCGGCGTATCCCGGGTGGGCCGCGGCGGCGACGACGTCGGCCCCGTGCCCGGCGGGCCTGCGCTCCGGCTCGTGGGTGAAGAGCAGGTTGGCGGTCTTGGAGCGGGCGTAGGCGACCCAACGCCGGTAACGGCGCTCGCTGTTGAGGCCATCACGCCCGCGTTGTCGACGAGCAGATCGAGCCGGTCGTACGGGAAAGCGCGCGCGAAGTCCCTGACGGAGGCGAGGTCGCCGAGGTCGAGCCGGATGAACTCCACGTCGGCACCCGGCACTTCGCTGACGAGCCGGTCCCCGGCCTCGGTGCCGCGCGGTGACGTGGCCGAGGCCGCTGTTGGCGCCGGTGACGACAGCCCGGCCTACGAGCGGGGGCACTCCTGGTCATGCGAGCCGTACGCCCGATTCACGCCTTGTCCATGACACGTCAATCCCATGGCCCTAGGGTCCGACAGCGCGCGACCCCGACGCCGACCGGTGGCGGGGCTGTCACGACACCCCTATGGAGTGAGCGTGGAACGTCGTACCTTCCTCCGTGCGACCGTCGTCGGCGGGGCCTCCGCCGCTTTCGGCGGCTCCCTGTGGCACGGTGCCGCATACGCCGCCCCCGCCCAGCCGGGCACGGGCCCGTACGGGGCGTTGGGTTCGCCGGACAGCAACGGCATCCGGCTGCCGAGCGGCTTCACCAGCCGGGTCGTCGCCCGTTCGGGGCAGACGGTGAGCGGGACGTCGTACAGCTGGCACAGCGCCCCGGACGGCGGCGCCTGCTACGCCGACGGCAGCGGCTGGATCTACGTCTCCAACTCGGAGATCAACCCGAGCGGTGGCGCGAGCGCGGTGAGGTTCTCGTCGTCCGGGGCGATCACGGGCGCGTACCGCATCCTGTCGGGCACCCGGCAGAACTGCGCGGGCGGAAAGACGCCCTGGAACACCTGGCTGTCCTGCGAGGAGGTGGATCGCGGCTACGTCTACGAGACGGACCCGTGGGGTGTGAAGGCGGCGGTGCAGCGGCCGGCGCTGGGCCGTTTCAAGCACGAGGCGGCGGCCGCCGACCCGGTGCGCAAGGTGATCTATCTGACCGAGGACGAGACGAACGGCCGCTTCTACCGCTTCGTGCCGACCACTTGGGGCGACCTGTCGGCCGGCACGCTCCAGGTACTGGTGGCCGGCACGGCCACGTCCGGTTCCTACACCTGGACGACGATCCCCGACCCCGACGGCTCCCCCACGACCACCCGCACCCAGGTCTCGGGCTCCAAGTCCTTCAACGGCGGCGAGGGGTGCCACTACGCCGACGACAAGGTGTGGTTCACGACCAAGGGCGACAACCGGGTCTGGCAGCTCAACCTGACCTCCGGCACCTACGAGCTGGCCTACGACGACTCCCTGGTCACCTCCGGCACGGCCCCGCTCACCGGCGTCGACAACGTCACCGGCTCCTCCTCCGGCGACCTCTACGTCGCCGAGGACGGCGGCAACATGGAGATCTGCCTGATCACCCCGGACGACGTGGTCGCCCCGTTCCTGCGCATCGACGGCCAGTCGTCCTCGGAAATCACCGGCCCGGCCTTCTCCCCCGACGGAACCCGCCTGTACTTCTCCAGCCAGCGGGGGACGACGGGCAGTTCCTCGGGCGGGATCACCTACGAAGTAGCGGGCCCGTTCAGGCAGTAGCCACATCAACCCGTACACCGCACCGTCCGCTTCCGGCCCCGCACCCAAGTGGGCCCGGAAGCGGTACGTACTGCCCGCCCTCGCACTCGCTCTCATCATCGGCGCCGGCATAGGCGCAGGCCGAGGCGGACACCGATTCCGGCTCCGGTTCCGACTCCGGCAGCGTCTACTACGCCAACTGCAGCGAAGCCCGGGCCGCCCGCTCCGCCCCCATCCACCGTGGCGATCCCGGCTACGCCTCTCACCTGGACAGGGACAACGACGGCGTCGGCTGTGACAGTTGACCGGACGTCAGGTTCGCGGAGAGCTACCGCCCGGTCACGTCACGTTCGTGTCACAGGTCCTTCATACCGCCTCCACAAGTGAGGTCCCTCAATAGGTTCGTCACCTCATATCTGACCGGTCGTCACTTCTTGATCACGCGTCCGGAGATCCGCACCACCCCGGAGGGACCCGCAGTGAAGCTGCTCCGTAAGCCCGGCGCCATCGTCGTCGCCGGGCTGGCCCTGGCCGTACTCCCGGCGGCCGCCTCGGCCCACGACGGCGACCACCCGTTCGACAACTGCACCGAGGCCTACGCCGCCGGATACGCGAACATCGAAAAGGGCGACGAGCATTACGGCACCCATCTGGACCGCGACGGCGACGGCGTCGGCTGTGACCGGCCGCCCGCGGGCTTCATGCCGGCCGACGACAAGGCGGCCGGGACGGACGCGGAGGAGAAGACCGACGGGAAGCAGGACGCCTCCGACGACCTGGCCGAGACCGGCGGCGACGACACCACCCCCTATCTCGCGGCCGGGAGCGTGGTCGCCCTCCTCGCCGGCAGCGGAGTCCTCCTGCTGACCCGCAGGCGCCGGGCCCCGGCGGGACGCTCGTAGGAGAGGCCGAAGGGGCGGGACCCCCGCACAGGGTCCCGCCCCTTCTTGGTGATCCGGAGTCGCCGCCCATCGGTGTTGAGGGTCGGGGACGGACGACGACTCCGGCGTCTTGGTGGATCAGCCGTGGATCAGCGGTGGTCGCTGCCCGCCGATTCCGAGGCCGCTCGGCCCGCTTCCAGGCGGGCGACCGGGATGCGGAACGGGGAGCAGGAGACGTAGTCCAGGCCTACCTCGTGGAAGAAGTGGACCGACTCCGGGTCGCCGCCGTGCTCGCCGCAGACGCCGAGCTTGAGGTCGGGGCGGGTCTTGCGGCCCGCCTCGGCGGCCAGCTTCACCAGGGAGCCGACGCCGTCCTTGTCGATCGTCTCGAACGGCGACACCCCGAAGATGCCCTTCTCCAGGTAGGCCGTGAAGAACGAGGCCTCCACGTCGTCCCGGCTGAAGCCCCACACCGTCTGGGTGAGGTCGTTCGTGCCGAAGGAGAAGAACTCCGCCGCCTCGGCGATCTGACCGGCCGTGAGCGCGGCCCGCGGAAGCTCGATCATCGTGCCGATCGCCAGCTTGAGCCTGGTGCCCGTCGCCGCCTCGACCTCCGCGATGACCTGGTCGGCCTCCTCGCGGACGATCTCCAGCTCCTGGACCGTGCCGACGAGCGGGATCATGATCTCGGCGCGCGGGTCGGCCTTGCCGTTCTTGCGCTCGGCGGCGGCCTCGGCGATGGCACGGACCTGCATGGTGAACAGACCGGGGATGACCAGACCGAGGCGTACACCGCGCAGGCCCAGCATCGGGTTCTGCTCGTGCAGCCGGTGGACGGCCTGGAGCAGCCGCAGCTCGTTCTCGTGCGGCTCCTGACGGGACTCCGCCAGCGCCACCCGGACCGACAGCTCGGTGATGTCCGGCAGGAACTCGTGCAGCGGCGGGTCGAGGAGGCGGATCGTCACCGGAAGGCCGTCCATCGCCGAGAACAGCTCGACGAAGTCCTGCTTCTGGAGCGGGAGCAGTTCCTTCAGGGACTCCTCGCGCTCGGCCTCGGTGTCGGCCAGGATCAGCCGCTCGACCAGCTCACGCCGGTCGCCGAGGAACATGTGCTCGGTACGGCACAGACCGATGCCCTGAGCGCCGAAGCGACGGGCGCGCAGCGCGTCCTCGGCGTTGTCCGCGTTGGCCCGCACCCGCAGCCGGCGCTTGCGGTCGGCGAACGCCATGATCCGGTGCACGGCCTCGACCAGCTCGTCGGCGTCCTGGGCACCGGCGTGCATCCGGCCCTCGAAGTACTCCACGACCGGGGACGGGACGACCGGGACCTCACCGAGGTACACCTTGCCGCTGGACCCGTCGATGGAGATGAGGTCGCCCTCCTCCACCACATGACCGCCCGGGACGGTCATCCGGCGCCGCTTGGTGTCGACCTCCAGCTCCTCGGCGCCGCAGACACAGGTCTTGCCCATGCCGCGCGCGACGACGGCCGCGTGGGAGGTCTTGCCGCCGCGCGAGGTCAGGATGCCCTCGGCCGCGATCATGCCGTCGAGGTCGTCGGGGTTGGTCTCGCGGCGGACGAGGATGACCTTCTCGCCGGAGCGCGACCACTTCACGGCGGTGTACGAGTCGAAGACCGCCTTGCCGACCGCGGCCCCCGGCGAGGCCGCGATGCCCCGGCCGATCTGCTCGACCTTCGCCTCCTCGTCGAACTTGGGGAACATCAGCTGGGCGAGCTGGGCGCCGGTGACGCGCTGGAGCGCCTCGGCCTCGTCGATGAGCCCCTGGTCCACCAGCTGGGTGGCGATGCGGAAGGCAGCACCGGCCGTCCGCTTGCCGACGCGGGTCTGGAGCATCCACAGCTGACCGCGCTCGATGGTGAACTCGATGTCGCAGAGGTCCTTGTAGTGGTTCTCCAGCGTCTCCATGATCTGCATCAGCTGGTCGTACGACTTCTTGTCGATCTGCTCCAGCTCCGCGAGCGGCACGGTGTTGCGGATGCCGGCGACGACGTCCTCGCCCTGGGCGTTCTGGAGGTAGTCGCCGTAGACGCCCTGGTGGCCGCTGGCCGGGTCGCGGGTGAAGGCGACGCCGGTGCCGGAGTCGGGGCCGAGGTTGCCGAAGACCATGGAACAGACGTTGACGGCCGTGCCCAGGTCGCCGGGGATGCGCTCCTGGCGGCGGTAGAGCTTGGCGCGGTCGGTGTTCCAGGAGTCGAAGACCGCGTGGATGGCGAGGTCCATCTGCTCGCGCGGGTCCTGGGGGAAGTCCCGGCCGGCCTCGGTCTTGACGATCTTCTTGAACTTGGTGACGAGCTTCTTGAGATCGGCCGCCTCCAGGTCGGTGTCGACCACGACCTTCTTGAGGGCCTTGGCCGCGTCGAGGGCCTCCTCGAAGAGCTCGCCGTCGACGCCGAGGACGGTCTTGCCGAACATCTGGATGAGGCGGCGGTACGAGTCCCAGGCGAACCGCTCGTCGCCCGCCTGCTCGGCGAGGCCCTTCACCGACTTGTCGGAGAGGCCGATGTTCAGGACCGTGTCCATCATGCCGGGCATGGAGAACTTGGCGCCGGAGCGGACCGAGACGAGGAGCGGGTCGTCGGCCTGGCCGAGCTTCTTGCCCATCCGCGTCTCGAGGGCGTCGAGGTGGGCGCTCACCTCGTCACGCAGTGCCACCGGCTCCGCGCCGCTCTCCAGGTAGACCTTGCAGGCTTCGGTCGTGATGGTGAAGCCGGGGGGAACGGGAAGCCCCAGGTTGGTCATCTCGGCGAGGTTGGCGCCCTTGCCGCCCAGGAGGTCCTTGAGGTCCTTGTTTCCCTCGGTGAAGTCGTAAACGAACTTCGCTGCGTGGGTCTCTACGTTTTCCGACACGGTTCTCGACTCCCTCGAGGACGCGGTGGCTGCCCTGACGGCGAGGAACATACCCAGATCAAAGGCTTCTGGGTACGTCTACTCCTGCGTCATGAGCCCTTAACCACCCGTCCGCCAGCGGATCGAAAGTCAAAGCTTGGCAAGCATTCGCGACTTGATGTGTTCACTTCCTGAACGCAACCCCCTCCACCCTCGCCCCTATTCGCTCATCTGAGCACGATTCCATACGTCTGAGTTCGATCGATGAACGATCAAGGGGTGGCACTGGGTGCCACCCCTTGGAGAAGTGCAGTCGCTCAAGATCCGCTCATCTGAGCGTAACCCTTATCAGAGGTGGCGAGAATCACGCCGTCACAGAGGGCCGGGTACCACCATCCGGACGTCACACACCGAGCGCCAGCAAGCGTTCCTCCACCCGCCCGGGCGCGTACAGATGCTCCACCACCAGGGCACCCGCCCCCACCAGCCCGGCCCGCTCCCCGAGCCGTGAGGTGACGACGTCCAGATGAGCGGTGGAGCGCGGCAGCGCCCGCTGGTACAGCAGCTCCCGCACCCCGGTGAGGAAGGGAGTTCCGGCCAGATCCCCGGCGATCATCAGCACCCCGGGGTTCAGCAGCGTCACGACGGTCGCCAGCACGTCCCCCACCTGCCGCCCGGCCTCCCGGGCGAACGCGGCGGCCCCCGGATGCCCGGCGGTGAGCAGATCCCGTACATCCGATCCGGAGGCGGCGGGCACGCCGCTCTCCGCCAGCCGCCGCGCCACCGCCCCACCACTGGCGACGGCGGCGAGACAGCCGTACGAACCGCACCGGCACAGCGCGTCGGCGCCGACCCGGATGTGCCCGATGTCCCCGGCGCCCCCGTCGATGCCCCGGTAGATCGACCCGTCGACCACGACCCCCGCGCCGATACCGGTGGACACCTTGACCAGCACGAAGGCCGAGCACTGCGGATACCCCGTGCGCTGCTCGCCGTACGCCATGAGGTTGGCGTCGTTGTCGACGAGGACCGGCACCCGCCCGGCGCCCGTGTGCTCGTCGAAGGCTCTGGCAAGCCGTTCTCTTATGTCGTAGCCGTCCCAGCCCGGCATGATCGGCGGCTGGACGACCCGGCCGGTCTCGCTGTCGACCGGCCCCGGCACGGCGAGTCCGATGCCGCACACCTCGTCGGCCCGGTGCCCCGCCTTCTCCAGCAACTCGGCGAACCAGTGGCCCAGCTCGCCCAGCACCACGTCGGGGCCGTCCTCGATGACGAGGGTGCCGCTGTGCTCGGCGAGGAGGTCGCCGGTCAGGGAGAGGACGGCGGCGCGGGCGTGCCGGGTGTCGAGGTCGGCGGCGAGGACCACGGCATGGGAGTCGTCGAACTCCAGGGTGATGGAGGGCCGTCCGCCGAGCGGCGAGTCCACCGGACCCCCCGCCCCCTCCCTCAGCCAGCCGGCCCGGAACAGCCGGTCCAGACGCTGGCCGACGGTGGCCCGGGACAGTCCGGTCACCTGTTGCAGGGCACCACGAGTCGTCGCTCGTCCGCTTCGCACCAGTTCGAGCAGTTCGCCGGCGCTCGCTTGAGCACGACCACTCATGCGCACCCCCTTGTGTTTCTCAAGCTTGCATTACATATTGAGTTTTGCGTGTTAAATAGACGTAACTCTACGGTGGCCACGACCGAACCGGTCGGGCCGAACGTCTTCGGGGAGCCCCGAGTGGATCGCACCGCCCAGCTGACCTCGTACGGCCTGACCCGTCCCTTCGTATACGAAGCGGACGTCACCACCCATTCTCTGCACGTCAGGGCGGCGCGAGTACTGGAGGCCAACTGGACGGGCACCTCCACGGTCCCCTCCCGCAGCCTGTACCCGCACCAGTGGTCCTGGGACTCGGCGTTCATCGCCATCGGACTGCGGCACATCTCGCCGTTACGGGCCCAGACGGAACTGGAGACGCTGCTCGACGCCCAATGGGGTGACGGCCGCGTCCCGCACATCGTCTTCAACCCCTCGGTCCCCCTCGACGCGTACTTCCCGAGCCCCGACTTCTGGCGCTCCTCGACCGCGGGGCGCGCTGCGGGCGCCCCGCGCACCGTACAGACGTCCGGCATCGTGCAGCCACCGGTGCACGCGCTGGCCGCCTGGCTGGTGCACCGCTCCGACCCGGGCCTGTCCCGGGCACGCGGCTTCCTCACCCGGGTCTACCCCCGCCTGGCGGCCTGGCACCGCTATCTCCTGCACCGCCGCGACCTGGGCGGCGCCGGCCTCGCGTCCGTGGTCCACCCCTGGGAGCAGGGCATGGACAACAGCCCTTGCTGGGACGCCCCGTTGAGCCGGGTGACGCCCGCCCCGGCCCGCTCCTTCCGCCGCGCCGACCTGGCCCACGGCGCCCCGGAGGACCGCCCGACGGACCTGGACTACGGCCGTTACGTCCGCCTGGCGACGGACTACCGGGACAACCAGTACGCGGACGGATCAAGCGAGTTCGCGGTCGAGGACCCGTCCTTCAACGCCCTCCTCATCGCCTCCGAGCACGCACTGGCCCGGATCGCCCAGGAGTTGGGAGCACCGGGCACGGCCCGCCACGCCCGAGCCGAACGCCTGACCACGGCATTGATCGACCGCCTGTGGAACCCGGCGGAGGGCATGTTCTTCTCCCGGGACGTACGCACCGAGACCCTGATCCCCGAGCGCAGCGTCTCCGGCCTCCTCCCCCTCCTCCTCCCCACACTCCCCCGCCCGGTCGTCACGGCCCTGGTCCGCACCACCGCCTCCAAACACTTCGGACTGGGCGGCACCACCCGTCTCGCCCCCAGCTACGACCTGCTCGGCGAGGCCTTCGACCGGCACCGCTACTGGCGCGGCCCGGCCTGGTTCAACACCAACTGGCTGCTGGAGCGGGGCCTGCGCACCCATGGCGAACGGGGCCGGGCCGCCGCCCTGCGCAGAGCGGTTCTGCACCTGGCCGACACCTCCGACTTCGCGGAGTACGTCGACCCGTACACCGGCGAGGCCTGCGGGGCGACCGGCTTCGGCTGGACGGCCGCGCTCTCGCTCGACCTGCTCCACAGCGCCACCACACTCACGGGAACCAAGGGAGGGGACCGGGAATGACGGACCGGCATCATCTGCTCGTACGCGGCGGGACGTTCGCGGCCGTGGGCGACAGCGGGGACATCACCGGAGTCCGGGGCGGCAACAGCCCCGACGGCTTGTTCGTACGCGACGCCCGCCACCTGAGCCGCTGGCAGCTCACCGTGGACGGCGCCGTACCCGAAGCACTGACCCCCGTCGCGGACGGTGACACGGCCCGCTGTGTCCTGGTCCCCCGAGGGGGCCGCAACGAGCCGCCCGCGTACACGATCTTCCGTGAACAAGCGGTGGGCGACGGCTCCTTCGTCGAATCCGTCCGCCTGACCAGCAACCGCCCGGTCCCCACCACCCTTCGCCTCGCGATCACGGCGGACGCCGACTTCACCGACCAGTTCGAACTCCGCTCCGACCACCGCACCTACACCAAGCCGGGCGCCACCCGCTCCCGCGAAGTCCTGGACACCGGAGTGGAGTTCACCTACCAGCGAGGCGAATGGCGCTCCTGTACGACGGTGACGGCGGAACCCGCCCCCGACGCGGTGGAGGAGACCGGCACCGGAGCCCGCCGCCTGACCTGGACCCTGGACCTGGCCCCGCACGGCACGGCCGAGCTGACCCTCCGGGTCATGGCCCGCCCGCACGGCGACAAGCGCGCCCTCCGCGTCCCGCAGTCCCCCAGTTCTCTCAACGCCGAACTCCTCGCCCTGGAAGGCGAGTTCGTGGAAGGCGTGGCCTTCCCGACCGGCTGGCCCGAACTGGCCGCCGCGTGCGCCCGCGGCCTCGCCGACCTGGCCTCGCTCCAGGTCCCGGCGACGGGCCCGGACGGCGAGACCCTGCGCGTCCCGGCGGCGGGCGCTCCCTGGTTCCTGACCCTGCTGGGCCGGGACGCCCTGCTCACCTCCCTCTTCGCCCTCCCCTACCGCCCCCAGCTGGCGGCAGCCACCCTCCCCGCCCTGGCCGCGGCCCAGGCGACGGAGACCGGCACGGACCCGGTGACCCAGCCGGGCAAGATCGTGCACGAGGTACGGCACGGCGAGCTGGCGCACTTCGGCCAGGTCCCCTACGGCCGTTACTACGGCTCGGTGGACGCGACCCCGCTCTTCCTCGTCCTCCTGGGCGCCTACGTCGAACAGACCGGAGACCTGGCCCTCGCCCACCGCCTCCAGCCCCACGCCCGCGCGGCGATCGGCTGGATGCTGGACCACGGCGGCCTGACCTCCCGGGGCTACCTCGTCTACCGCGCCGACCAGGGCGGCCTCGCCAACCAGAACTGGAAGGACTCCCCCGGCTCGATCTGCTCCTCGGACGGCACGCGGGCCTCCGGCGCGGTGATGGCGGCGGGCGCGCAGGGCTACGCCTACGACGCGCTGCGGCGCACGGCGTGGCTGGCGCGGACGGTCTGGAGCGACGAGACCTACGCCGCCCTCCTCGAACAGGCCGCCGCCGACCTCCGCGACCGCTTCCAACAGGACTTCTGGATGCGGGACCGCTCCTTCCCCGCCCTCGCCCTGGACGGCCAGGGCCGCCAACTCGACGCGCTCGCCTCGGACGCCGGCCACCTCCTGTGGTCGGGGCTGCTGGACAAGGAGTACGGCGAGGTGGTGGGCCGGCGTCTGCTGGAGCCGGACTTCTTCTCAGGATGGGGCGTCCGCACCCTCGCGGCCGGGCAGCCGGCGTATCACCCGCTGTCGTACCACCGGGGTTCGGTGTGGCCGCACGACAACGCGCTCATCACCCTGGGCCTGGCGCGCTACGGGCTCCACGACGAGGCGCGTTCGGTCGCCCACGGCCTGGTGGACGCGGCGACGGCCGCCGGGCATCGACTCCCGGAGGTCATCGCCGGGTACGGCAGGGACACGCACCGGGAGCCGGTGCCTTATCCGCACGCGTGTGTGCGGGAGGCCAGGTCCGCGGCGGCGCCTCTTGCCTTGTTGACGGCGGTCGGAGGCGCCTAGAGGTGCGTTGAAGAACCGTTTGCTTGGTGTTTGCCCGGAACCACTGAACACCCACCCACGGGACCCCGTACCCCGAGGTGGCGGGTCCGAGACCCCATGTCGGACCCGCCACCACCTCACCACGCCACCGGGTCCCGCACGGAAGGTCCTTCGGGTGTCCGTCTCCACCAGCACGCCCCCGCCGACCGAGGACGCCGTCCTCGACGCCCCCGCACCACAGCGCCCCCCGATCCTCCGCTGGACGGTCACCGCCCTCGCCGCCCTGCTCGTCCTCGCCGCGCTCCTGCTCCCCAACACCCTGCCCGCCCTCAAGCCCAACCGGTTCACCCGCCTCCCGGTCGAGGCGATCATCGGAGCGGCGGTGGCGCTGTGGCTGCCGAGGCGCCCCAGGATCATCGTGGCGGCGGTCTCCGGCGTCGGCCTGGGGGTCCTGACGGTCCTGAACCTGCTGGACATGGGCTTCCGGGACTATCTGGGCCGGGGCTTCAACATGATCCTCGACTGGGAACTGCTGGACGACGCGCAGTCGTACCTGAAGGACTCGATGGGCGGCACGGTGACGGTGTTCGCCACCATCGGCGCCGTCCTCCTCGTACTGCTCCTGCTGTCACTCACCGCACTCTCGATGATCCGGCTGAGCAACGTGCTGGTGGCGAACCGGGCGACGGCCACCCGGGGCACCCTGATCGCGGCGATGGCGTGGATCACCTGTTACGCGCTGGGGCTCCAGCTCGCCGGCATGCCGATCGCCGCGGACCGGGCCGCGGCGGCGCTGAAGATCCAGGCGACGCGGGTGACGGACACGATCCGCGACGAGGCGGCCTTCGCCCGCGAGGCCAAGTCGGACACCTTCGGAGCGACCCCCGGCAGCGAGCTCCTCCCCGACCTCCGGGGCAAGGACGTGATCTTCACCTTCATCGAGAGCTACGGCCGCAGCGCGATCGAGGACCCGGTCATGGCACCGGGCGTGGACCAGACCCTCACCTCCAGCACGGCGGCCCTCAAGAAGGCGGGCTACAGCGCCCGCAGCGGCTGGCTGACGTCGGCGACGTACGGCGGCAGCAGCTGGCTGGGCCACTCCACCACCATGTCCGGCCTGTGGATCGACAACCAGCAGCGCTACCGCACGGTCATGGCCAGCGACCACCTCAGCCTCACCAAGGCCTTCCAGAAGACCGGCGCCTGGGACACGGTGGGCGTCATGCCGGGCATCCAGAAGGGCTGGCCCGAACAGCGCTACTACGGCCTGGACAAGGTCTACAACGCCTTCCAACTCGGCTACGAAGGACCCAAGTTCAGCTGGTCGACGATGCCCGACCAGTACGCCCTGGAGGCCTTCCAGCGCCAGGTCCACGGCAAGAAGCGGGACAAGCCCCTGATGTCGGAGATCATCCTGACCTCCAGCCACCAGCCCTGGGCCCCCATCCCCAAGATGGTCGACTGGAACGACCTGGGCGACGGCAAGGTCTTCAACCCCATCCACCAGGCCGGCAAAAACCCCTCGGACATCATCACCGACCCCACCAAGTCCCGCGAGGAATACGGCAAGTCCATCCAGTACTCGGTCACGGCCCTCACCCAGTGGCTGGAACGCTACGGCACCGACAACACCGTCCTCGTCTTCCTCGGCGACCACCAGCCCATCGCCCGCGTCAGCGGCGACCACGCCAGCCGCGACGTCCCGATCTCCATAGTCGCCAAGGACCCCAAGGTCCTGGACAAGATCAGCGACTGGAACTGGACAGCGGGCCTGAAGCCCTCCCACAACGCCCCGGTCTGGAAGATGAGCTCCTTCCGAGACCGCTTCCTGAAGGCCTACGGCTCAACCCCACACCCCTCAACAGACTGACCGCACCCCCGCCACCCGCCTGCGGGTCCGCCGTGGCTGGTCGCGCAGTTCCCCGCGCCCCTGGGCAAGCCACCCGCACCGGCATACAAAGCCAAGGGGACACCCGCGCCCCCGTCCCCCCGCCTGCGGGCGCGTCGTGGCTGGTCACGCAGTTCCCCGCGCCCCTGAGCGGCACGAACCGCACCGGCCTATGAGGCGCGCCCCCGCGGCGCGGCAGCCGCGTTCGGACGTGAGGGGACGTGTCGGGGGGTGTCCGCCCGCAGCGGTTGGCGCGTCAGCACGGGTGCCCCTTATCGAGGACCGATTCCGCGCCGTTCCGAGGACGGACACCCCCCGGCGCGGCCCCGACCCCCACCGCACCCGACGCGCCCGACGGTCAGCCGCCGGACGTGTCCAGCTCGGCGTCCTCGCTCACGCCTGCGCAGTCGTACGGGTCCTTCAGCCAACCGTCCGGCAGCACAACCCGGTTGTTCCCCGACGTCCGCCCGCGAGGCCCGTCCGCCCCCGTCGGCCACGCCTGGTCCAGGTCCAACTCGTCCAGCCCCGCCCGCAGTTCCTCCAGCGACGACGTGATCGCCAGCCGCTTGCGCATCTCGCTGCCGACGGCAAAGCCCTTCAGATACCAGGCGACATGCTTACGGAAGTCGACAACACCCTTGGACTCACTGCCGATCCACTCGCCGAGCAGCGTGGCATGGCGGACCATGACGCCCGCGACCTCCCGCAACGACGGACGCGCGATGTCCTCGGCCCGCCCCTCGAACGCAGCCACCAGATCCGCGAACAGCCACGGCCGCCCCAGGCAGCCCCGGCCCACGACCACACCGTCGCACCCGGTCTCGCGCACCATCCGCAGCGCGTCCTGCGCCGACCAGATGTCCCCGTTGCCCAGCACGGGAATCTCCGGCACATGCTCCTTGAGCCGCGCGATGGCATCCCAGTCGGCGGTCCCGCCATAGTGCTGCGCCGCCGTACGCCCATGCAGCGCGATCGCCGTCACGCCCTCCTCGACCGCGATCCGCCCGGCGTCGAGGTACGTGATGTGGTCGTCGTCGATGCCCTTGCGCATCTTCATGGTCACCGGCAGATCACCGGCCCCCGTCACCGCCTCCCGCAGGATCGCCCGCAGCAGCGGCCGCTTGAACGGCAGCGCGGACCCGCCACCCTTCCGCGTCACCTTCGGCACCGGGCACCCGAAGTTCAGGTCGATGTGATCGGCGAGACCCTCCTCCGCGATCATGCGGACGGCCTTGCCGACGGTCGCGGGATCGACGCCGTACAGCTGGATCGACCGAGGCTTCTCACTCTCGTCGAAGTGGATCAGCTGCATGGTCTTCTCGTTGCGCTCGACCAGCGCCCGCGTGGTGATCATCTCGCTGACGAACAGCCCCTTACCTCCGCTGAACTCCCGGCACAGGGTCCGGAAGGGCGCGTTGGTGATCCCGGCCATGGGGGCCAGAACGACGGGCGGCTGAACGGTGTGCGGCCCGATCTCAAGGGGCGCGGGGGTCGTGGACATTCCCCCATTGTCGCGTACGCCAAAGAGTGCCCCCGCTCGAATGCCGCTCGAATCCCCCTCGAATCCCACTCGATCATGTACCGACCATTAGTTAGACGCACTATCGAAATCGGCGTACGCTGGACCCCATGCCCCACCTCAGCCATCGCCGACGCCTCCTCGTCCTCGCGATCTGCTGTATGAGCCTGCTGATCGTGAGCCTGGACAACACGGTCCTCAACGTCGCCCTGCCGTCCATGCAGCACGACCTCGACGCCACCACGTCCGGCCTCCAGTGGACGATCGACGCGTACACCCTCGTCCTCGCCTCACTGCTGATGCTGGCCGGCTCGACAGCCGACCGCATCGGCCGCAAGCGCGTCTTCATGGCGGGCCTGGTCGTCTTCACGATCGGCTCGGTGCTCTGCTCCCTCGCCCCGAACCTGGACGCGCTCATCGCCTTCCGCATGGTGCAGGCGGTCGGCGGCTCGATGCTCAACCCGGTCGCGATGTCGATCATCACGAACACCTTCACGGACCCGCGGGAACGCGCTCGCGCGATCGGGGTGTGGGGCGCGGTGGTCGGGATATCCATGGCCGCCGGCCCGATCGTGGGCGGCCTCCTCGTCGACTCCGTCGGCTGGCGCTCGATCTTCTGGATCAACCTCCCCGTCGGCCTCGCCGCCCTCCTCCTCACCCTCCGCTACGTCCCCGAGTCCCGCGCCCCCAAGGGCAAGCGCCCCGACCCGCTCGGCCAGATCCTGGTGATCGTGCTGTTCGGCGCGCTGACGTACGCGATCATCGAGGCCCCGAACGCCGCCTTCACCTCGACGCTGCCGTACGCCGTACTCGCGCTGACCGCACTGCTCGGCATCCTCTGGTACGAGCCCCGGCGCGAGGAGCCCCTGATCGATCTGCGGTTCTTCCGGTCGGTGCCGTTCAGCGGGGCGACGGTCATCGCGATCAGCGCGTTCGCGGCGCTGGGCGGCTTCCTGTTCCTGTCGACGCTGTATCTGCAGAACGTCCGGGGTCTGGACGCCCTGCACGCCGGATTGTGGATGCTGCCGATGGCGGTGCCGACGTTCCTGTGCGCCCCGCTGTCGGGTCGGCTGGTCGGCAGCCGGGGGCCGCGCATCCCCCTGCTGATCGCCGGGTTCGCGATGACGGCGAGCGGCGTGATGTTCGCGGCGTTCGACGCGGAGACCTCGAACGTCACGCTCTTCGCCGGGTACGTCCTGTTCGGCATCGGCTTCGGCTTCGTGAACGCCCCCATCACCAACACCGCGGTGTCCGGGATGCCGAGGGCGCAGGCGGGGGTGGCGGCGGCGGTCGCCTCGACCAGCAGGCAGCTGGGGCAGACGCTCGGCGTCGCGGTGATCGGCGCGGTGCTGGCGGCGGGCGTGGGCTCGTCGTCGTACGCCGAGGGCTTTGTGTCGGCCGCGGGCCCCGGCTGGTGGATCCTCGCCGGGTGCGGTTTCGCGGTGCTGGTGCTGGGCGCCCTGAGCAGCGGGGTGCGGGCCCGGCGCAGTGCCGAACGGGTCGCCGAGCGACTGTCGACGACCGAGGTGCGGGAAGCGGCGAAGGTGTCCGCCTAGAAACCGGAGCCCCTCAGCTCACCGCGCCCGGCCCACCTCAGCCGACCCGCGACAGAGCCATCTCCTGCAACCGCTCCAAGCGCTCCTTCGACTCCTCGTCCGCCGGTGCGTAGGTCACCAGCCGCGGCCCCGCCTCCGGCCCCAGCCACATGTCGGTGTGCTCCACGGTGATGCGGCCGACGTACCGGTTGTGGAACTCCTTGCGCTTGGTGCGGTGGGCGACGACCTCGTGGCGTTCCCAGATCTCACGGAACTCCGGGGACTCCGTGCGCAGTCGCTTGAGCAGCATCTTCCAGGCGGGCTCGGCGAGATGGCCGGCCATGGTCGCGCGGAAGCGGGCGGCCATGAGGCGCTGGGTCTCCTCCAGGTGGACGATCGAGGCGCGCCACGGCTCGTGGGTGAAGGACAGGACCATGCAGTTGCGGTCCTCGGGCGGCAGGGCGTCGAGGTCGCAGAGGAGCAGGCCGTAGGTGCGGTTGTAGGCGAGGATGTCGTACCGGCTGTTCTGGACGCAGGCGGGGAGCGGCTCCAACTGTTCGAGGACCTGGCGCACGGCCGGGGTGACCGTCCGGCAGGTGGTCGCCGGGGTGGGGTCCACCGCGCCCGCCAGCTGGAAGAGGTGGGCGCGCTCGCTGGGGTCGAGGAGCAGGGTGCGGGCCAGCGCGTCCAGGACCTGGACGGAGACCTGGATGTCGCGTGCCTGTTCCAGCCACGTGTACCAGGTGACGCCGACCGCCGAGAGGTGCGCGATCTCCTCGCGGCGCAGACCCGGGGTGCGGCGCCGGCGGCCGCGGGGCAGGCCGACCTGCTCCGGGGTGATGTGCTCACGGCGGTGGCGCAGAAACGCGGCCAGCTCGTGCCGCCGGATGTCCGTGGCACCCTGGGTCATGGTCGTCATACCTCCAGCGTGCCGTCACCCGGACCCTGTTTCCAGGTACTCGTTGTACCAGGATAAAGACACTCTGGTACCCGTCTGAGCGGAGGCGGACGCTGGAGCACGTGACCACCGAAACCATCACCTCACGTCACGTCCGCACCGCCGAGGAATCACCCCGGCTCGGCGGCCTCGGCCTGTTCACCGTGCTGCTCGCCGCGGCCCTCCCCCTGATCGACTTCTTCATCGTCAACGTCGCCCTGCCGAGCATCGGCGCGGACCTGTCCGCGAGCGAGTCCGTGCTCGAACTCGTCGTGGCGGGCTATGGCCTGTCCTACGCCGTGCTGCTCGTCCTCGGCGGCCGGCTCGGCGACCTCTTCGGCCGGCGCCGCCTCTTCCTCGGGGGTATGGCGGCCTTCGGCCTGACGTCGCTGGCGTGCGGGCTCGCGCCGACCGCGTGGACGCTGGTCGCGGCCCGGGTCGCGCAGGGCGCGGCGTCGGCGGCGATGCTGCCGCAGGTGCTCGCGACGATCCAGTCGACGACCACCGGCTCCCGGCGCGCCAAGGCGATGAGCCTGTACGGCGCGACGGCCGGCCTGTCCATGGTGGCGGGCCAGATCCTCGGCGGGGTGCTCGTCTCCGCGGATCTGTGGGGCACCGGCTGGCGTTCGGCGTTCCTGGTGAACGTGCCGGTCGTCGTGGTCGGCCTGGTCCTGGCGGCCCGCGCCGTCCCGGAGACCCGGGCACGGCGTCCGGAGCCGGTGGACGGTCCCGGTACGGTCCTGCTGGCGGCGTCGCTGCTGGCGTTGCTGGCCCCGCTGACCGAGGGCCGCGCGGCGGGCTGGCCGCTGTGGACGTGGCTGTCGCTGGCCGCGTTCCCGGTGCTGGCGGCGGCGTTCTACACGGTGGAGCGCCGGGCGGACCGGGCGGGCCGTACGCCGCTGGTCCCGCCGAGCCTGTTCGCACTGGTGTCGCTGCGCCGGGGCCTGGTGCTGATCCTGCCGTTCTCGATCGGGTTCAGCGGCTTCATGTTCGTCATCGCGGTCGCCCTCCAGAAGGGCGCGGGCCTCGGCCCGGTGCAGGCGGGGCTCGCGCTGTTCCCGCTGGCGGTGACGTTCCTGGTCACGTCGATCGCCGGGCCGCGGCTGATCAACCGGTTCGGCACGCGGGTGGTGACCGCGGGCGCCCTGGTCCAGGGCGTCGGGCTGACCCTGATGGCGCTGGCCGCGTGGCGCGACTGGCCGGACCTCGGCCTCGTCACGCTGCTGCCGGGCGGGGCGGTCGCCGGGGTGGGCCAGGCTCTCCAGCTGCCGGTGATCTTCCGGATCGTGCTGTCCGAGGTGCCGCCCGCGCGGGCCGGCGTGGGCAGCGGGGTGATGGTCACCACCCAGCAGTCGGCGCTGGCGCTCGGTGTGGCCACCCTGGGCACCCTGTTCCTCTCCCTGACGCCCGCTCTGGGCATGCGGGACGCCCTGATCGTCACCCTCCTCGTCCAGCTGGCGACCGTGGCGCTGACGGGCCTGCTGAGCCTGCGCCTGCCGCGGACCGTCGGGTGAGGACTGTTCACGCTTCAGCGAACTCACCGTGAAGAAACCCCTGTTGATGTTGTTCTTGCTGCACACTGCCTGACCGGAGGCGAGGTGTCATGGTGCAGCAGATCAACACGAGCAAGGTGAGTCGATGGGACCAGCACGGGCGGGAGCATGTCGTCCATGTGCTGCGCAAGGGCCCGCAGCGCACGATCAGATGCGACACCTGCGGCTGGAAGCAGGCCGCGCAGTTCCTGCCCTGGCTGAAGGCGGAGGAGCATCTGACGGAGGCCCACCAGGCGACGGTGAACCCGAAGAACGACTGACCGGGTCAGGCCCGCAGCCCTCGCACCAGCAGATCCACGACCCCGTCGAACTCGGCCTGGATGTCCAGCCGTTGCCAGGCCGCGGCGTAACCGGGGTCGTGGAAGCGGCCGGTGGCGTGGAAGACGGCGCGGGCGGTGGCCTCGGGGTCGGCGGCGGCGAAGACACCGGCGTCGACCCCGTCCTGGACGATACGGGCCAACTGGCCGGTGAGGTCGTCGAGATGGGCGGTGACCGCCTCGCCGTTCTCCACGGCCAGGACCTGGTAGGTGGCGAACAGCTCGGGGTCGTCGCCCGCCTTGCGCCGCTTGGCCGCGAACAGCGCGGCGAGCCAGTCGCGCAGCCGGGTCTCCGGGTCGGCCTCCTCCGTGACGACGCCGGACAGGGCGGCCGTCGTACGGTCCAGCCAGCGCTTGGTCACCGCCTCCCGCAGCGCCGCCTTCGTCCGGAAGTGGCGGTAGAGGCTGCCGTGGCTGACGCCGAGCGCCCGCGCCACGTCGACCACGGTGGCCTTCGCGGGGCCGTGGCGGCGCAGCACCTCCTCGGTGGCTTCGAGGATGCGCTCGGCGGTCAGGGATTCGCTGGTCGGGGCCATGGAGAAGACCGTACCCGGAGCCGGGATCAGCGCTCGCTGTCCAGGTGTGCCATCTGTGCCGTCGCGTAGCGCTCGCCCGCCGCCGCGTCCGCCGGGACGGCGTCCTCGATCAGCGCGAGGTCGGCCGCGTCCAGTACGACGTCCAGGGCGCCCAGCGACTCCGTGAGCCGCTCGCGGGTGCGGGCGCCGACCAGCGGCACGATGACCGTGTCGTGCCGCGGGCCCTGGGACAGCACCCAGGCGATGGCGAGCTGGGCGACGCTGACGCCCTTCTGCTCGGCGAGCTTGCGCAGGGCGTCGACGAGGTCGAGGTTGCGCTGGTAGTTGTCGCCCTGGAAGCGCGGCGAGAACCCGCGGAAGTCGTTGGCGGCGAACTGCTTGTCCCGCCCGAAGTGGCCGGAGATCAGCCCGCGGGAGAGGACGCCGTACGCGGTGATGCCGATGCCCAGCTCACGGGTGGTGGGCAGGATCGACTTCTCGATGCCGCGGGTGATCAGCGAATACTCGATCTGGAGGTCCGCGATCGGGGCGGTGGCGGCGGCCCGGCGGATCGTCTCGGCGCCGACCTCGCTGAGGCCGACGTGGCGGACGTGGCCCTGCTCGATCAGTTCGGAGATCGCGCCGACCGTCTCCTCGATCGGGACGTCCGGGTCGAGGCGGGCGATCCGGTAGACGTCGATGTGGTCGACGCCGAGGCGCTGGAGCGAGTAGGCGGCGAAGTTCTTCACGGCGGCGGGGCGGCCGTCGTAGCCGATCCAGGAGCCGTCGGGGCCGCGCAGCGCGCCGAACTTCACGCTGGTGAGCGCCTGTTCGCGACGGGCGGCGGGGGCGCTGCGCAGGGCTTCGCCGATCAGCAGTTCGTTGTGGCCCATGCCGTAGAAGTCGCCGGTGTCGAGGAGGGTGACGCCGGCCTCCAGGGCGGCGTGGATCGTGGCGATCGACTCGGCGCGGTCGGCGTCGCCGTACAGCGCGGACATGCCCATGCAGCCGAGACCGAGGGGGGCGACCTGGAGGCCGGTGGTGCCGAGGGTGCGGGGGGTCTGTGTCGTCATGCGCTCCAGCCTGACATGACAGATGACAGATTTCAATATCTGTCATCTGTCAGCCATGGCCAGCTTCGCCCCGAGCAGCACGAAGGACCCGGCGAAACTCCGCCGCAGCCACGCCATCACCCGCGGCCGGGAGATCACCTGGCGCCGGACCGACGCCGCGAGCACCCCGTACCCGGCGAAGACCACGAAGGTCGCCAGCATGAAGACCCCGCTCAGCAGCAGCATCCGCGGCAGCGCGGCCGCGGCGTCCACACTCACGAACTGCGGCAGGAACGCGAAGAAGAAGATCGTCAGCTTCGGGTTGAGGAGATTGATCAGCACACCGCGCACGAGGACCCGGCTCACGGAGGCGGGCTCACCGGCGCCCCGCTCGACGACGAGCGCGTCCCGGTCCCGCAGGCTCGCCCACGCCATCCACAGCAGATAGGCGACACCGGCGTACTTGAGGACCTGGAAGGCGGCGGCGCTCGCGTTGAGCAGCGCGGCGAGCCCGGTGACGGTGGCGAGGACGTGCGGCACGATCCCGAGCGTGCAGGCGAAGGCCGCGACGACGCTCGCGCGGCGGCCGTGGGAGAGCCCGGCGGCGAGGGTGTAGACGACGCCGGTGCCGGGGGTGGCGACCACGACGAGCGTGGTGAGGAGGAAGGCGAGGCTCATGCCCTCGACCCTGGAAGCACAGAGGCCCCCGATACAGGTCCACTACGGGACCCGCATCAGGGGCCAATGCGGCGAGAGGTGTCCTAGCAGCCGATCAGACGGCCGGCCAGGTAGCCCTCGATCTGGTCGAGGGACACGCGCTCCTGCTTCATCGAGTCACGCTCGCGGACGGTCACGGCGTTGTCGTCCAGCGTGTCGAAGTCGACCGTCACGCAGTACGGCGTACCGATCTCGTCCTGACGGCGGTAGCGGCGGCCGATGGCGCCGGCGTCGTCGAAGTCGATGTTCCAGTGCTGGCGCAGCGCCTGGGCGAGGCCCTTGGCCTTCGGCGACAGCTCGGGGTTGCGGGAGAGGGGCAGGACCGCGACCTTGACCGGGGCCAGGCGCGGGTCGAGCCGCAGCACGGTCCGCTTCTCCATCTTGCCCTTGGCGTTGGGCGCCTCGTCCTCGACGTAGGCGTCGAGCAGGAACGCCAGCATCGCGCGGCCGACACCGGCCGCGGGCTCGATGACGTACGGCGTCCAGCGCTCGCCGGCCTCCTGGTCGAAGTAGAGGAGGTCGTGGCCGGAGGCCTTGGAGTGGGCGTTCAGGTCGTAGTCGGTGCGGTTGGCCACACCCTCCAGCTCGCCCCACTCGTTGCCGCCGAACTGGAAGCGGTACTCGATGTCAGCGGTGCGCTTGGAGTAGTGGGAGAGCTTCTCCTTCGGGTGCTCGTACCACCGCATGTTCTCCTCGCGCAGGCCCAGGCCGGTGTACCAGTTCCAGCGCTGCTCCATCCAGTACTCCTGCCACTTCTCGTCCTCGCCCGGCTTGACGAAGAACTCCATCTCCATCTGCTCGAACTCGCGGGTGCGGAAGATGAAGTTGCCGGGCGTGATCTCGTTGCGGAAGGACTTGCCCATCTGGGCGATGCCGAACGGCGGCTTCTTGCGCGAAGTGGTCAGCACCTGGCCGAAGTTGGTGAAGATGCCCTGCGCGGTCTCGGGGCGCAGGTACGCGACCGAGCCGGAGTCCTGGGTCGGGCCGAGGTGCGTGGAGAGCAGACCCGAGAACTGCTTGGGCTCGGTGAACTGGCCCTTGTTGCCGCAGTTGGGGCAGTTGACGTCCGCCAGGCCGTTCTCCGGGAGGCGCTTGTGCTTGGCCTCGTAGGCCTCCTCCAGGTGGTCCGCGCGGAACCGCTTGTGGCAGGAGGTGCATTCGGTCAGCGGGTCCGTGAAGGTGGCGACGTGACCGGAGGCGACCCAGACCTCGGAGGCGAGGATCACGGACGAGTCGATACCGACGACGTCCTCGCGCGACGTCACCATGTAGCGCCACCACTGGCGCTTGAGGTTCTCCTTGAGCTCGACACCCAGCGGCCCGTAGTCCCAGGCGGCGCGCTGACCGCCGTAGATCTCACTACAAGGGAAAACGAAGCCACGGCGCTTGCTCAGGCTGACGATGGTGTCGATCTTGTCGGCGGCCACGGTGCTCTCTTCATGACGGGTGTACGGCAGCGAATGCCTCAGGTTACCGGCGGGGCCACCCCCGGTATCAAATCGGTTCGGCTCCGCACCACTCTCACCGGCCCCTTACCCAGGCTTGTTGACAACGGTTTCCATATTTGTTGAAAATGACTGTCATGAACGTACGACGACAGCACATATCCGGGATCGCCCTCGCGGCCGTCACCGCCCTCGGTCTCGGGACCCTCTCCGCGTGCTCCGGCGCGAGCGCCGCCGGCAACACCGACAAGTTCGACGTCGTCGCCTCGTTCTATCCGATGGCCTTCCTCGCCGAGCAGATCGGCGGGGACCACGTGAACGTCTCCAGCCTCACCGAGCCCGGCCAGGAGCCGCACGACCTGGAGATCAGCGCCAAGCAGACCGCGCAGCTCCAGGAGTCCGACGCGGTGCTCTACCTCAAGAACCTCCAGCCCTCCGTCGACGACGCCGTGGCCCAGTCCGAGGTCAAGACCAAGATCGACGCCGCCTCCCTCACCACGCTGGAGAAGCACGGCAACGAGGTCGGCGGCCACGCGGCCGAGCACGACGACCACGCCAATGAGGAGCTGGCCGGTCTCGACCCGCACATCTGGCTCGACCCGGTGCGCTACGCCCAGGTCGCCGAGGGCGTCGGCAAGGCCTTCGAGAAGGCGGACCCGGACCACGCGGCCGACTACAAGAAGAACACCGCGGCCCTGGTCAAGCGGCTCGACGGCCTCAACACCCAGTTCAAGGACGGGCTCGCCGACACCAGGACCAAGGTGTTCATCACCACCCACGCCGCCTTCGGCTACCTCGCCGAGCGCTACGGCCTGACCGAGGAGGCCATCAACGGCCTCGACCCCGAGTCGGAGCCCAGCGCCAACCGCGTCAAGGACCTTGAGAAGATGGCCAAGGCCGACGGCGTCACCACCGTGTTCTACGAGACGCTCGTCAGCGACAAGACCGCGAAGACCATCGCCTCCGACGCCGACCTGAAGACGGACGTCCTCGACCCGATCGAGGGCATCACCGCCAAGTCCAAGGGCGACGACTACTTCCAGGTCATGGAGTCCAACCTCAAGGCGCTGCAGAGCGCGCTAGGCGCCAAATGATCCACCCGGAGGAGTCTGTGTCCGAGCCCGTCATCTCCCTGCGCGGTGTCCGCGCCGACCTGGGTTCGCGGCCCGTCCTGCGCGGCATCGACCTCACCGTGAACCGCGGTGAGGTCGTCGCGCTGCTCGGCGCCAACGGCTCCGGCAAGTCGACGGCCATCCGCAGCATCATCGGCCAGGTGCCGCTCGCCGAGGGCGAGATACGGCTGTTCGGCACCCCGCGCAAGGCGTTCCGGGACTGGGCGCGTGTCGGCTACGTCCCGCAGCGCACCACGGCCGCGGGCGGCGTCCCGGCGACGGTCACCGAGGTCGTCTCCTCGGGCCGTCTGTCCCGCGCCCGCTTCGGCGTGCTCCGCAAGGCCGACCGCGAGGCCGTGCGCCGGGCCCTGGAGCTGGTCGGCATGGCGGACCGCGCGAAGGACTCGGTGGACGCGCTGTCCGGCGGCCAGCACCAGCGCGTGCTGATCGCCCGCGCCCTCGCCGCCGAACCCGAACTCCTGATCATGGACGAGCCGATGGCGGGCGTCGACCTGGCCAGCCAGGAGGTGCTCGCGCACACCCTGGAGGAGCAGGTCGCGGCCGGTACGACCGTCCTGCTGGTGCTGCACGAACTGGGCCCCCTGGAGCCCCTGATCGACCGCGCGGTCGTCCTGCGCGACGGCTGCGTCCTGCACGACGGACCACCCCCGAAGGCCGTCGGCCAGCACGCGCTGCCCGGCCACGACCACGTCCACCCCCACGAGCACGACCACGCGCCGATCCACACGGGACTGCTGAGCTGATGGAGATCCTCGACTACGCCTTCATGCAGCGGGCCCTGCTCGCCGCCGTCCTGGTCGGCATCACCGCCCCGGCCGTGGGCATCTACCTCGTCCAGCGCCGCCAGGCCCTCATGGGCGACGGCATCGGCCATGTGGCGATGACCGGCGTCGGCCTCGGCTTCCTGCTGAACACCTCCCCGGTGTGGATGGCGACCCTCGTCTCCGTCCTCGGCGCGGTGCTCATGGAGCTGATCCGCTGGTACGGCAGGACCCGCGGCGACATCGCCCTCGCGATGCTCTTCTACGGCGGCATGGCCGGCGGCGTGATGTTCATCAACCTCGCGCCCACCGGCTCCAACGCCAACCTCACCTCGTACCTCTTCGGCTCCCTGTCGACGGTGTCGCAGTCGGACGTGACGGCGATCTGTCTGCTCGCGGCCTTCGTGGTGTTGGTCACCCTGGGCCTGCGCCGGCAGCTCTTCGCGGTCAGCCAGGACGAGGAGTTCGCCCGGGTCACGGGTCTGCCGGTGCGCGCCCTGAACCTGCTGACGGCGATCACGGCGGCCGTGACCGTCACGGTCGCCATGCGGGTGGTGGGCCTGCTGCTGGTCTCGGCGCTCATGGTCGTCCCCGTGGCGGCGGCGCAGCAGCTCAGCCGCAGTTTCGCGGCGACCTTCGCGATCGCGGTCGCCATCGGCGTCACGGTCACCATCAGCGGCACGGTCACCTCGTACTACCAGGACGTCCCGCCCGGCGCGACGATCGTCCTGCTGACCATCGCGGCGTTCATCCTGACCACCGCCCTGGCCACCCCGCTGGCCCGCCGCCGGGCCCGGGCGGCAGCCGCGGCCCGAGCCGCCGGGGACCCCGCGGAGTGTGTGATTCCGGCCAGCCGGGAAGCGGATGGGAAGGTCGGCGTCTGACTGGGCACAGTCGGGGCTGGCACAATGGCCCGGCAGACGCAGTAGGTGTGGAGGAGGCAACCGGTGACGACCGCTGGACCGCCCGTGAAGGGCCGTTCGACCCGGCAGCGGGCTGCCGTCGCGGCGGCCCTGGACGAGGTCGACGAGTTCCGCAGCGCGCAGGAACTCCACGACATGCTCAAGCACAAGGGCGACTCGGTCGGCCTGACCACGGTCTACCGCACGCTCCAGAACCTCGCCGACGCAGGTGAGGTCGACGTCCTGCGCACCTCCGACGGCGAGTCCGTCTACCGCCGCTGCTCCACCGGCGACCATCACCACCACCTGGTCTGCCGCGTCTGCGGCAAGGCCGTGGAGGTCGAGGGACCCGCGGTGGAGAAGTGGGCCGAGGCCATCGCGGCGGAGCACGGCTATGTCAACGTGGCGCACACCGTGGAGATCTTCGGTACGTGCGCCGACTGCGCGGCGGCGGCCGCCGGCTGACGGCTCGGACCCCGGTCAGGTTCCGGTCGAGGACCCCCCGCAGCCGGCCCACGTCGGCGACGCCCCGCTTGCGCAGCACCGCTGCGGGTGGCGGCCTTCAGGACCGCAGGAACATGTTGGTGTCCCCGCCGTCTACGACCGTCCGAAGCACCTCTCCAGTTCGTCCAGGTCGTAGAACTTGCTGCCCTTGGCGATGGGCGTGCAGCCCGCCTTGAACGCGGTCTCCTTCTCGTTGTAGAGCATGCGCACCAGCAGGCGATCGCCCTTCTGGAAGACGTCCCACTGGATGTTCGCGCCGAGCGGGGAGACGGCGGCACCACGCCAGGGGTTGGCCGCGTAGGTGTACGGCCGCTGCGCGGTGACCGGCTCCGTGCTGCCCGGCAGGCCCATCAGGGCGGCCAGCGGGATGATCTCCTCGGCGTGGCTGAAGCGGAGTTCGGCGCCCAGCGTGCTCGTGCCCGCCTTCTTCGCCTCGACCTGGCGGAAGAAGTCGTCCAGCAGGACGTCGGCCATCTTGTACGTGATGTCGCTGTCGGCGAAGCCGGGGCCCTTCTCGTAGAAGTCCTCGGCGTCGGAGAGGTAGCCGAACCAGGCGGCGTCGGTGGTCGAGATGTACCGCTGCATCCCCCAGCCCCTGCCGTCCGGGCTCTCCTCGCTCATCGCGGGGGCGATGGCGTACAGGTTGTAGACGGCCTCGGCGGCGGCGACCTGGTCGGCGGCGCTCAGCCGCGCCACGAAGGCGTCCGCGAAGAGCCGGCGCAGGACGCTGCGAGCGGCCTCATGGGTGCGGGACTGGTCGGTGATCGACTTCAGCGTGGCCGCGAGCCGCTGGTCGTTGTCGATGTAGTCCCGGTAGGCGGCGCCCCCGGCCGCCTTGTGGAAGTAGAGCAGGTCCTTGTCGGTACGGGTCTCGCCGATCAGCGGCTTCAGGGCCGGGTCGACGGCGGCCAGCTCACCGGCGTACTCGTTCGCGCTGTCGATGGCGCGGCCCTGCCCGGAGCTGACGACGTCGATCTTCTCGCCGTCGGCGGCGATCCTGTCGAAGAGCGAGGGCAGCCGCTGGTGCATCCGCGCGGCGGTGTCCCGCATCTCCTGCTCGCCGCGTCCGCTGAGGTTGCCGTAGCCGACCTTCGCCATGGCGGCCTGGAGGGCGCGTACCGTGGGGCCGAACTCCTTGCCCTTGCCGGTGAGTTGACCCGCTGTCCGGGCCTTGTCCCACAGGGCGAGGATCAGGTCGCCGTCCTCGCTGTCGGAGGCGGCTCGGGAGCCGTGCCGGGAGACGTTCTCCGTGAAGACCGGGGTGAAGCCGGCGGGCGGGCGCTGGTAGGAGTGGGCGCTCTGCCGCGGGCTGTACGTGGCCTTGGTGCCGTAGCTCGTGGTGTGGGCGGGCTGGTGCGCGGCCTGCGCGGGCAGGGCCGCGACCAGCAGGGTCCCCAGGGCGAGGGCGGCGGGTGTGGCGCGGTGCGTGACCTTCATGGCCGGATCGTGCGCGACCCCCGTGAACGCCGGGTAGCCACAAAGTGGCCACGTTTCCCGTCTACGGGTTGGTCTGCCTGCCCTCCATGGCCAGCAGCTCCTCGTTGGGCAGGGCGCCGCCGAAGCGGCGGTCGCGGGAGGCGAACTCGACGCAGGCCCGCCACAGGTCGCGGCGGTCGAAGTCGGGCCACAGGACGTCCTGGAAGACCATCTCCGCGTAGGCGCTCTGCCACAGCAGGTAATTGGAGGTGCGCTGCTCGCCGCTGGGCCGCAGGAACAGGTCGACGTCCGGCATGTCCGGGTAGTACAGGTACTTGGCGAGGGTCTTCTCGTTGACCTTCGACGGGTCGAGACGGCCCGCCTTCACGTCCTCGGCGAGCGCCTGCGCGGCGTCCGCGATCTCGGCCCGGCCGCCGTAGTTCATGCAGAAGTACAGGGTCAGCTTGTCGTTGCCCTTGGTCTGCTCCTGGGCGATCTGGAGCTCCTTGGCGACCGACTTCCACAGCTTGGGCATCCGGCCCACCCAGCGGACCCGGATGCCGAGCTCGTCGAGCTGGTCGCGGGTCTTGCGGATGAAGTCGCGGTTGAAGTTCATGAGGAAGCGGACCTCGTCGGGCGAGCGCTTCCAGTTCTCGGTGGAGAAGGCGTACAGCGAGATGGCCCCGACGCCCATCTCGACGGCGCCCTGGAGGACGTCGAGAACACGCTCGGCGCCGACCTTGTGGCCCTCGGTGCGCGGCAGCCCGCGCTCCTTGGCCCAGCGGCCGTTGCCGTCCATGACGATCGCCACATGGTTCGGGACGAGTTCGCCGGGGAGCTTCGGCGCGCGGGCGCCGGAGGGGTGCGGCTCCGGCGTCTTGTAGTCGCGGCGCTGGCGCCCCAGGATCCCACGTACGACCATGTTGCTTCTCGTTCCTCTCCGGCTTACTTCTCTACGTAACGCAGCGAGCGCAGCCCGCGTTCCAGATGCCAGTGCAGATAAGCGGAGACGAGTCCGCTGCCCTCCCGCACGTACCGCGGTTCACACGCGTCGGCCGTGCCCCAGTCTCCCGTAAGCAGCGCGCCGAGGAGTTCCAGGGTCTGTGGAGAGGGTACGACGCTGCCGGGCACCCGGCAGTCCACGCAGACGGAGCCGCCGGCGCCGACCGAGAAGAACCGGTTCGGCCCGGGAAGGCCGCACTTGGCGCAGTCGCCGAAGCTGGGGGCGTAGCCGTTGACGGCGAGGGAGCGCAGCAGGAAGGCGTCGAGGACGAGATGCGGGGCGTGCTCCCCGTTGGCGAGGGTCCTGAGCGCCCCGACGAGCAGCAGATACTGCTGTACGGCGGGCTCGCCCTCATGGTCGGTGAACCGCTCGGCGGTCTCCAGCATCGCGGTCCCGGCGGTGTAGCGGGCGTAGTCGGAGACGATCCCGCTGCCGTAGGCGGCGATGGTCTCGCTCTGCGTGCACAGCGGCAGCCCCCGCCCGATCAGCTCGCTCCCCCGCGCGAAGAACTGCACGTCGACATGGGAGAAGGGTTCGAGCCGCGCCCCGAACTTGGACTTGGTCCGCCGCACCCCACGAGCGACGGCCCGCACACGCCCATGGCCGCGGGTGAGGAGGGTGATGATGCGGTCCGCCTCGCCCAGCTTCTGGGTGCGCAGCACGATGCCGTCGTCGCGGAACAGACTCATCGCGCGCCCCCGCGAGCGTGCGGCCGGGGGTACGGGGGGTGCCCCCCGGGAGGACACAGCATGATGCGGTCCGCCTCGCCCAGCTTCTGAGTGCGCAGCACGATGCCGTCGTCCCGGAACAGACTCATCGCGCACCCCCGCGGGCGTCCGGCCGGGGGTACGGGGGGTGTCCCCCGGGAGGACACAGCATGATGCGGTCCGCCTCGCCCAGCTTCTGGGTGCGCAGCACGATGCCGTCGTCGCGGAACAGACTCATGGGGTCATTGTCCCGTACGTCGAGGGCCGACGGGGCCGGTCGGGGTGGCTGATGAGGGTCCCGGGGGTCAGCGGGCCCGGTCGGGGTGGCTGATGGTGGTCCAGGGGGCCTGGTTCCACGGGCTGGAGCGGTTGGCGGGGTCGAGGAGGGCGCGCAGATGCGCGTCGGCGGTGGCCTGCGGGGCGGGCAGGTCGGTGTCCCCGTCGGCCCTCAGGTCGTCGCGCCACACCTGCCGACCCAGCAGATAGTGGTCGGCGTACTCGCGCCAGGAGCCGTACGCCGACACCACCGAGGGCACGATGTTCTTCAGGGCGGTCCACGCCTCGGCCTCGGTGATCAGCCCGCAGCCGAAGCCGCGCCGGGAGATGTCGACGTACAGCGCGGCGTCCCAGGCGAGCGGCGAGACGCCGTAGCGCTGCGCGGCACGCGCCCGGTAGCCGCTGCGGTGCAGCTCGTCGAGGCGACCGGCCAGCTGGTCGCGGGTGGTGATGCCCCACTGCTCGGCGAGCCAGTCGCGGGCCCGCTCGTCGTCGATCCGGGTGAACGGGTAGAGCGTGCCGCGGGAGGCGTCCCGGTCTCTGCTCACGGGCGCGCTCAGCGACACCATCCACAGCTGGTGAGCGGAACGCGGTGGCGGCTCGTCGCCCTCGGCTTCGTCCATCTCCGTATGCTCCACAGGCCCATGGGACCCGCACCTTACGACAACGGCGTCAAGGCACCTCGCCCCGGCTGCGCGCGTTGGCGTACGCGGTCGCCGCGCTGAGCCGCTCGGCGGGGGTCGCGTGACGTACGGCGTCGGGGGCGACGTCCCATTCCTTGCCGCCGCCGTAGGGTCTGAGCTGGAGGTAGGGGCCTTCGTGTCCCATGACGATGCCCAGCCTTCCGGTGCGGGTGTCCACGACGTAGCTGCCGACGGGGGTCTTCACGTCGTGTGGTTCCCCCGCCCCGCCGAGTTTCACGCTTTGTGCATGGCCGGCGGGGTGTTGCTTCTAGACTCTCTGGTTGCTCCCGTCACGGGGTGCGCGCGCCGTCCCTTACTGGACCCGGTGGGGTAAACCCCCCTACCGACAAGGCAGTTGGCCGGATGGGGCGGGTCGGGAAGATCCGCGAGGCTCAGGGCATGAAGCAGATGACCAAGAGCCTCGCCCTGATCGCCGCCGCCTCCGGGATCGTCTTCGGGGTGCTGACGCCCCTCACCGCGTCGGCCGCGCCCGCCGCCGCCCTCGACTGGGGGCCGTGCACGGGCACCGGGCTCGACCCGCGCCAGCAGTGCGCCACGCTCGACGTGTCCATGGACTACGCCGATCCCGGCGGCCCGACGATCGAGATCGCCGTCTCCAGGATCGTGAGCGAGAACCCGGCCGCCCGGCGCGGGACGCTCTTCCTCATTCCGGGCGGCCCCGGCGGGTCGAGCCTCAACGACCCTTCCAGGAAGGGGCAGAAGCTCCCGCAGGAGGTCCGGGACGCCTACGACCTCATCGGCTTCGCACCTCGTGGCCTCGCGCCCTCCACCTCCGTCGACTGCGGGCTGGCGCACGAGGACCTCGCGCTCTCCCGGCTGCGGCCCTGGCCCGCCGCCGACGGTTCCGTCGACGACGCCCTGGTCACCGCCCGGCGGATGGCGGACGCCTGCGCGGCCAACGGGGGCGAACTGCTCAAGCACCTCAGCACCCGCAACGAGGCCCGCGACCTCGACCGGCTGCGGGCCGCACTGGGCGAGCGGCGGATCTCCGCGTGGGGGGTGTCGTACGGGACGTATGTCGGCTCGGTCTACGCCCAGTTGTTCCCGGCGCGCACGGACCGGTTCGTGCTGGACAGCAATGACAACCCGGACCCGACGCGGGTCTCGCGCGCCTGGCTCGCCGGGCACGAGCAGGGCGTCGAGGACACCTTCCCCGAGTTCGCCAAGTGGGCGTCGGAGACCGGAAATCCGTACCGGCTCGCAAAGACCGCCGCCGAGGTACGGCCGCTGTTCCTGCGGCTGGCCGAGCGGCTCGACCGGGAGCCGCTCCCGTGGCCCGGCGCCAACCCCGAGGAGCTGAACGGCAACGTACTGCGGCAGACCATGCTGGACACCCTCTACGACCCCGACGACTTCCCCGCCCTCGCCCGGTTGATGCTGGCCGCCGAGAGCGGCACGCTGCCGCCGGCACCGGCCTCGCCGCCCGACGCCGTGCTGCAGAACGTGGCCGCGGTCGGCGCCGGGACGCTGTGCAACGACGTGGCCTGGTCGACCTCGACGGCCGTCTATCAGAAGGGAGTTGACGAGAGCCGGGCCAAGTACCCGCTCACCGCCGGCATGCCCCGCAACGCCATGGTCTGCGCCGCCTGGCCCTACGCGCCCCAGGAGCCGCCGGTGCGGATCACCGACCGAGGGCCTTCCAACATCCTCCTCGTGCAGAACGAACGGGACGTCGCCACCCCCGTGAGCGGCGCCCTCAAGCTCCGCGAGGCCCTCGGCCGGCGAGCCGTCATGGTGACCGTGAACTCGACGGGCCATGACGCCTATCTCGACAACGGCAACGCGTGCGGTGACGCGACGGTGTCCCGCTTCCTGGCCACCGGCGAGCGTCCCGCCACCGACCTCTACTGCCGCTGACACGCCCTGCCGTAGGCCCGGGCCACGGCATGGAACGCCTCCTTCGGCTCCCGGTGCCAGCCCGGGTCCGGGGCGCCGGGGTGGTTCTGGACCGCCTTCGTGATGCCGTAGCTCGCCAGGTCGAGGTCGTGGCGCGGGTCGCCGGGGCGGTGCGGGGCGTCGGCGGTGAGGAACTCGAAGACCATCGCCCCGTAGAGGTTCATCGACGTGAAGACGTCCAGCAGGTCGGCGACATAGCCAGCTTGGACGCGTTCGCTGCGGACCGGGATCGGGTCCTTGATCTCCTCGGGATCCTTGCCGTGGTCGACGATGTCCCAGCCCATGCCGCCCGCCTCGGGGGCCCCGACGTAGGCGCAGGTGCCGAACTCGGTGATGACGAGGGGCTTGCCGTGGCGCAGGTACTTCCTCAACTCCCGCACATGCTCCGAGCGTCGGGGGAAGTACGCGTAGTAGTCGACGCCCACGATGTCGAAGAGGCCCCAGTCGACCTGGTCGATCTCGGGGGCGGACGCGTAGCTGAGGCGGCCGTGGAAGACCCGGCGACCCAGCCTCGCCGCCTTCGCGGTGAAGCGGGCGAGGCGGCGCTGCATCGCGGACCGGTCGACGTTGCCGCTCCGGAGGTTCTCGATGCGCTCGAAGACCGTGTCCCCGGGGATGATCCCGGGGACGAACAGCCAGAACTCGCAGCCCACGCTGAGCTCGACGCTCGCGCCCTGCCGCCGCAGCCGCTCCGCGAACCGGCCCGTCTCCGCGAGGTGTTCGAGGATGTCCCGCTCCGGCGCATCGCCGAGGGTCGGCTGAAGCCAGACGTGCAGCCCGAGTTCGGCGGCCTCGGCGGCGGTGGCGGTGAGGCGTCCGACGCCGTCGCCGGTGACGTCGACGGTGTTCGCGTGCAGGTCGTCGCGGATCACACGGAGGTCTCCGCGCATCCGGGCGGCGCTCCAGGCCGTGGCCGGCGTCTCGCCCGCGCCGACGGTGTAGACGACACCGCGACGGGCGAGTCCCTTGCGGGGCGCCGCCCGCCCGGTCGCCGACGCCGCCCCCGCGGGCAGCACCGCCGCCCCCGCCACCCCCGTGAGGAACCGCGCCCGGCTGATCCCCTTGGCCTTCCCGGTCATCTCCATAAGGCCACTGTGCCGAGCCCCCGCCCGCACCGCCGTCCCCCGAAGGTCTACGCCCCCGCAACCAAGGAATGACGTACGGCGTCGATCACTACGGAGATCGTCCCCCACCCACCGACCGAAGGAGAGCGCGATCTTAGCCCGACGAACCCTTCTGACCGCAGCCACCGCCACCGCCCTCATGACGAGCGCGCCCGCGCACGCCTCCACCCACCCGGGGCTGCGTGAGCTGGAGGATCGACACGGCGCCCGACTGGGCGTGTTCGCCCGCAACATCGCCACCGGCAGGACCGTCCGCCATCGCGCCGGCGAACTCTTCCCGATGTGCTCGCTGTTCAAGACGCTCGCGTCCGCCGCGGTCCTGCGCGACCTGGACCGCGACGGCGAGTTCCTGTCCCGCCGTATCCACTACACGGACGCCGACCTGCCGAAGGAGGGTTCCGACAAGACGCGGGAGCACCTCGCCGACGGCATGACGGTCGCCGAACTCGCCGAGGTGGCCATCACGTTCAGCGACAACGGCGCCGGCAACCTCCTCCTGCGCGAACTCGGCGGCCCCACCGCCATCACCCGCTTCGCCCGCTCCCTGGGCGACCGGGTGACCCGCCTGGACCGCTGGGAGACGGAACTCAACTCGGCCGAGCCCTGGCGGATCACGGACACGACGAGCCCGTACGCCATCGGCCGGACCTACGGCCGGCTGGTCCTCGGCGACGCCCTGGACCGCCCGGACCGCGCCCTGCTCACGCACTGGCTGCGCGGCAACACCACGAGCGGCACCCGGCTGCGCGCCGGTCTCCCGCCCAGCTGGACGGTCGCCGACAAGACGGGCGGCGGTTCCTACGGCACCAACAACAACGTGGGCATCGCCTGGACCGAGGACGGCACCCCGCTCCTGCTGGCCGTCCTGACGACCCTGCCCGCGCAGGACGCCGCCCGGGACGACGCGCTGATCCGCGACACGGCGGCCCTGCTGGCGCGAACCCTCACGGGACAGCCCTGAACCGCCGCACATAGCGCCGCTGCCACGGCGTCTCCACCGCACCCCGGTGGTAGTGCGCGCGGACGTACGCGACGGCCTCGTCGGGCGGTACGCCGTCCAGCACGGCCAGACACGCGAGCGCGGTCCCCGTACGCCCGCGTCCGCCTCCGCACGCGACCTCGACGCGCTCGCCCGCGGCCCGCTCCCACACCTCGGCGAGCGCGTCGCGGGCGTCCGCGCGATCGGCGGGCAGCCGGAAGTCGGGCCAGCGCAGCCAGCGCGACTCCCAGGGAACGGGCGGGGGCCGGTGCCCGAGCAGATAGAGACCGTACGAGGGGACCGGCGCCCCCGACGGCAGGGGATGCCGCAGACCCCGCCCCCTCACCAGCCTGCCGGACGGCAGCCGCAGCACCCCGCTGTCGTCCTCGCCCCACTCAGCTTCTCGCACGCCCCTCCGCCTCCCTCAGCGCCTCGTCCAACAGCGCATCACGTCCTTCACCTCGGCGGGGTCGAGTTCGCGGAAAGGGGAAGATCTCCCGCGTAGGACCGACGACAGGGAGCCTCCATGACCGTCCCCGCCCCGCTGACCGGCGTCGTACCACCCGTGTGCACCCCGCTGACGCCGGACGGCGAGGTGGACGTCCCGTCGCTGCTCAGCCTGGTCGACCATCTGCTCTCGGCCGGGGTGCACGGGCTGTTCGTGCTCGGTACGTCGTCGGAGGCGGCGTATCTCACGGACAGGCAGCGGGAGTTGGTGGTGCGGGCGGTCGCAGACCAGGTGGGCGGGCGGCTGCCGGTACTGGCCGGGGTGATCGACATGACCACGCCGAGGGTCCTGGAACATGTCCGGGCGGTGACGGTGGCGGGAGCGGACGCGGTGGTGGCGACGGCGCCCTTCTACACCCGCACCCACCCGGCCGAGATCGCCCGCCACTACCGCCTCCTCGCGGCGGCGAGCGAGGTCCCGGTCGTCGCGTACGACCTCCCGAGCGGCGTCCACACGAAACTGCCGACGGACGTGGTGCTGGAGCTCGCGGCGGAGGGGGTGCTGGCGGGCCTGAAGGACTCCAGCGGCGACCTGGCGGCGTTCCGTGACGTCCTGCGGGGCGTACGGGGCCACGCCGACCTTACGGGCTTCTCGGCCCTCACCGGTTCCGAGCTGTTCGTCGACTCGGCACTGGCGGCGGGGGCGCACGGGGCGGTGCCGGGTCTGGCGAACGTGGACCCGGAGGGCTACGTCCGGCTCTACCAGCTGTGCAAGGCGGGCGACTGGGGCGCGGCCCGGGTCGAACAGGAGCGGCTGTGCGGGCTGTTCGGGATGGTGAAGGTCGGGGACCCCGGGCGGATGGGAGGCTCCTCGGCGGCACTGGGGGCGTTCAAGGCGGCGCTGTATCTGCGGGGGGTCATCGCGTGCCCGGTCACTGCTGCGCCTCAGGTGGGGTTGTCGGAGGGGGAGGTGGGGAAGGTGGGGGAGTTCTTGGCGGGGGCGGGGTTGTTGTAGCGGACTACTGGGGGGATGCGTCGGCGGGGTCCAGACACGCAAGGTTGTTGGCGACGCGCAGCGTGCTCGGATGGTTCTCACCCAGCACCCGGCGACAGCGGGTGAGGGTGTCCTCGTACAGGTGCCGGGCCCGCTCCGTCTCCCCCAGCTCGGCCAGCCGGTTGGCAAGGTTGTTGGCAATGGTCAGGGTGTCGGGGTGGTCCTCACCCAGCACCCGGCGACGGCGGGCGAAGACATCCTCGGACAGGACGCAGGACCGCTCCGTCTCACCCAATTCGGCCAGTCGGATTGCCAGACCGTTGGCGGTGTTCAGGGTGTCGGGATGGTCCTCACCCAGCACCGGGCGTTGTCTGGCCAGGGTGTCCTCGCTCAGGGCGCGAGCCTGCTCCGTCTCCCCCAGAGCGGCCATTCGGATGGCGAGGTTCGCTGCCGTCTTCAGGGTCTCGGGGTGGTCATCACCCAGCAGTTGTCTCCGCCGGGCGAGCGTCTCCTCGTCCAGACGGCGGGCTTCCGCGTAGTTGCCGATGTCGTGATAGGCGCGGGCCAGGTAGTTGACGGCCCACAGCGTGGCCTGGGCCCCCGCGCCGAACCGCCGCAACCAGATGCGGTGCAAGCCTTGCAACCGCGGCAGCACGGTACTGGCTGCCCCGCGGTCCATCAGGTACCAACAGGCCTCGCAGGCTGCGTACCGGGCGTCACTGGAGGCGAGGTCCCCTGGGGAAAGGGCCAGGAGGTGCGGCAGCATGGCGGGCCAGCGCGGCCACGTGGCCGGATCGGCCGCGGAAACGGGGGCACAGCCGGCCAGTAGGAGGCTGGCCCGACGGGCTGCCAGGGCCCGTTGTTCAGGAGTGAGCTGGTCGCGCAACACCGCCTGTGTCAGCCGGTGCATCTGGATGCTGCCACCGGCCACCCGGGCCAGCCCGAACCGCTCCACCGACCCCAGCACCCGCCGGAAGGCCCTCGGTTCGGACAACACCCGCAAAAGGCCGTCGCCCTCTTCGTCGTCGACCTTGTCCGGATCACACGCATGCAGCGGAAACGGCTCCGGCGCCAACAACGCCAACGCCCTCAGCAGATCAGCCGCCTCGCTGTCCTCCACCTCCAGCCGCTCCATGCTCAACCGCACCGACGCCGCCAACGACCGCGGATAGTCCGGCGGCGTACCGTCCTCCGTCGCCGTCCCCGGACTGCGCGCCAGCAAGGTCAGATAGCGGTCCGGGCTGAACGCCGTCAACGCCTCCGCCGCCTGCACCAGCGCCAACGGCAGATCGTCCAGCGCCTCCGCCAGCCGGTCCGCGTCCTCCTTCCCCAACCCCCGGCTACGGGACCGCAGCAGCGCCACGGACTCCGCGCGCGCCAGCACATCGACGTCCACCGGCGTGGCCACGTGGTGCCACTGCGGGTTCCGGGAGGTGATCAGCACATGTCCGGCCCCGGCCGGGAGATGCGGCCGCAGCGCCGCCGGGTCCTCCGCGTTGTCGAACACCAGCAGCCAACGCTGCCGCGTCCGCAGCTCCTCCCCCAGCGCCCGTACCGCCTCGGCCTGCGGGACATCGGCCTGCGCGCACCCCGTGGCCACCGCGAGCCCCGCCAACTGGTCCGGGATCAGCGCCGCGTCCTCCGCCGCGACCCACCACGCCAGTTCGTACTCCCCGCTGAACCGATGCGCGTACTCGATCGCCAGCTGGGTCTTGCCCACACCGCCCCGGCCGTCCAGCGCCAGCACCGCCACCGCCCGCGCCCCGGCCAACCCGGTCCGTACCTCGACCAGTAGGTCGTCCCGGCCCGTGAACCCCGCGTTGCGCGCCGGGATGTTCCACACGCGCGGCAGGCTTCCCGGCAGCCGGGGCCCGGTCGCGCCCATCGACCGCAATCGACCGGGGCGGCGGCCCGCCTCAGGGAACTCCGGCGCCCGCCCGGGCGTCCCCGGCGGTCCCGCCACCGCCCGCAGCAGTACGGAACGCGCCTCGTCCTCCCCCAGCCCGAACAGATCCGGCGCCAGCAGGGAGCGCAACAGCGGAGGCGCCTCGGCGTCCTCCACCCGCACGGGAACCCAGTTCTCCCGCGCCCCCAACACGTCGGTCCACTCCTCCGTCGTGAACCGGCCCGTGTCGAAGTACGCCCGCGAGAACAGGGCGACCATCCGCCCTCGTTCCAGCGCCTGACGCATCCTCAGGACGAAGTTGTCCCCGGCGCCCCAGTGCCAGACGTCCAGTTCGACCTCGTACCCGACGTCCTGCAACTGCCAAGCCACCCACTCGGCCCAGGCCCGGTCCGCCCCGGCATGCGAGACGAACAGCCTCTCCCCGTCACCCACGGCTACACACCCCCGGGTGTAACCATCCCAGACTCGTACGCCACGATCACCAACTGTGCCCGATCCCTGGCCCCCAACTTGCCCATGATCCGGCTGACATGGGTCTTCGCGGTCAGCGGGCTCAGCCCCAACGCGTCGCCGATCTCCGTGTTGTTGAGCCCCCGCCCCACCAGCGTCAGCACCTCCCGCTCCCGCTCGGACAGGGAGTCGGGGGCCGGCCTCGGCCACAACAGTCCGCACCACGCCCGGACTGCTCAGCAACCGCGCGATCATCCGCGCCGTCGGCCCCGGTGACAGCAGGGACTCCCCCGCCGCCACCGTCCGGATCGCCTCCAGCATCTCCGCCGGTCTCGTGTCCTTGACCAGGAACCCCGACGCCCCCGCCCGGAGCGCCTCCACGATGTTCTCGTCCGTGTCGTACGTCGTGAGGACCAGCACCTTCACCCCGGCCAGGTCGGGATCCGCCGCGATCAGCCGGGTCGCCTCGATGCCGTCCAGGTCCGGCATCCGGATGTCCATCACGATCAGGTCCGCACGCGAGCCCCGGGCCAGTTCCACCGCCTCCCGGCCGGTGCCCGCCTCGCAGCCGGGCCGCCTCCACGAGGTCGGGAACCCCGTCCAGACCCGGCAGCGGCCCGCGCACCTCCACGGTGGCGCCCTGCTCGCGCAGCACCTCCAGCGTCGTGCGCAGTTCGCCCCGCGCGGAACGGCAGGTGTCCGCGATGTCCTCCAGCGCCTTCGCCACCGTCTCCCGGTCCAGGCGTTCGGGGTCGGCGGCCAGCACATGGGCGGCGACCGAGGTCTGCACGCCGATCAGCGTGATGCTGTGGGCCAGCAGGTCGTGCAGGTCGCGGGCGATCCGCAGGCGTTCCTCGGCGACCCGGCGCCGCGCCTCCTCCTCGCGGGTGCGTTCGCCCGCTCGGCGCGTTCGACGAGGGAGGAGGCGACGTACTGACGGTATTGACATGCTCCTCGCCCTGGAGGGCGTGGATTGTGGCCTTCCCTGACGGGTTGCTGTGCCGCTACGCGGCACGGTTTCCGGTCGGGAATCCGTGGCTTCCTGTTTCTTCGCGCTGTGCCGGGATCGCTCCTGGTCTTACCGGCGCTCCGCAGGCCGATGCCGCCAGTCCGGCGGCCGTCTTGACGTTGATCGCTGCATTGGTGTCCCGGTCGTGGACGGTGCCGCAGGCACGGCAGGTCCATTCCCGCACGCTCAGGGGTTTGGGTCCGTCTTTGGTGCCGCAGGTGGAGCAGGTCTGGCTGGTGGGCTCGTACCGGCCGATGGTGACCAGGGTGCGGCCGTACCGTTCGGCCTTGTACTTGAGCATGGTCACGAACGATGCCCAGCCCGCGTCGTGGACGGACTTGGCCAGCCTGGTGCGGGCCAGTCCCACAACCGACAGGTCCTCCACGGCGATCCCTTGGTTCTCGGAGATCAGCTTGGTGGAGAGCTGGTGGTGGAACTCACGGCGTGCGTCGGTGACCTTGGCGTGGGCACGGGCGACCTTCAGGCGGGCCTTGGCCCGGTTCTTCGATCCCTTCTGCTTGCGGGACAGCTCCTTTTGGGCCTTCTTCAGCTTCTTCTCCGCGCGGCGCAGGAAGCGCGGGGAGTCGATCTTCGTGCCGTCGGAGAGGACGGCGAAGTGGGTCAGGCCGAGGTCGATGCCGATGGTGTTCTCGGTCTGCGGCAGACGTTCCGCGTCGGTGGCGGGATCGGTGTCGATGACGAAGGAGGCGAAGAACCGTCCCGCCGCGTCCTTGACCACGGTCACCGAGGACGGTGTGACAGGCAGGGCGCGGGACCATTTCACCTTCACCGCGCCGATCTTCGGCAGGTCGAGGCGGCCCGCGTCGGTGATCTTCCAGCGGGCATTCGCGGTGAACCGGATCGACTGCCGGTGGTCCTTGCGGGACTTGAAGCGGGGCGCTCTCAGTCTCGGGCCCTTGCGGGTGCCGTCCAGGGAGGCGAAAAAGTTGCGGTACGCCCTCTCGGCGTCCCGCAGGGACTGCTGGAGCACCACGGCGGAGACCTCGCCCAGCCAGGAGCGTTCCGGGGTGGTCTTGGCCTGGGTGATCAGCCGTGTGGACAGTTCCCCGATCTTCGGGAACGGCTGCCCGGCCGTCCGGGCGTCCTCGCGGGCGCGGACCGCGTCGTTGAACACGACGCGGGCGCACCCGAACGCCCTCGTCAACGCCGCCTGCTGGACGGCGTCCGGGTACAGGCGGAAGCTGTACCGAAGCTGCATGACCGTCACCCTACATACTTGGGTTATGGGTGAGATGCAGAAGATCAGGACTGGTCGTCACTGTACGTTCGTGATGCATGTCCACTTGGTCTTCGTGACCAAGTTCCGGCACAAGGTGTTCGCCGATGCCCACCTGAGGCGGATGGAGGAGATCATGCGGTCGGTGTGTGCGGACTTCGAGTGCGAGCTGGTGGAGTTCAACGGCGAGGACAACCACGTCCGCCTGCTGGTGAACTTCCCGCCCAAGGTCGCCGTGACCAAACTGGTCAACTCCCTCAAGGGCGTCTCCTCCCGCCGCCTGCGCAGCGAGTTCCCCGACCTGGTGCGCCACTACTGGCGGGCCAACAAACTCTGGTCCGGGTCCTACTTCGCCGGAACCGTCGGCGGTGCCCCGCTGTCCGTGGTCAGGCAGTACATCGAGCAGCAGAACCGGCCGGGGTGAGCCGCGCCCGGCTCCGCCGGGATGCCTCGCAGCGCTCCGCGCCGCAGGCGGCATATCTCCGACCCGTCGCGGTGACGCTCCGCGTCACACCGGCAGATTCGCTTCACCCCCGGCCTGAAGGCCGGAGCACTGCGAATAGATCCCGGTAGCGGGAGACGAGCAGCAGCGCGTAGTCGGTGCCCGCGCCGAACACGAGGATGGTCATGATGCCGGAGCCGGCGCCGGTCACGGCGGTGCCGAACCACTGGTGGAGGCCGTACGCCACGGCCATCGACAGATAGTCGGCGAGGCCCGCGACGGCGAGCGGCACCAGCCACAGGACCGGGCTGCGGTAGATCAGGATCAGCAGCAGCGCGACGACCCCGGCCGTGGTGTAGAGCAGCGGCCCGCCGAGCGCGTTGTACACCTCGGCGGCGTCGGTCTGGAGGGCTCCCGCGCCGCCCACGTCGACGCTCATCCCGCCGTCGTCGTGCGCGATGTCCCGTACGTCGTTGACGAGGGCGTCGCGCGCCTTCTCGTCGGTGCCCGGCTCGGTGCTCGCCACCGGGTACATCAGGGTGGTGCCGTCCTTGGAGGGGACGCCCTGCGGCCGACCGGTGAGCTGGTGCGCGCCGGCGATCCGTTCGATCTGCGCGGCGGCGGTCGCCTTGTCGGCCGCGGTCAGCCCACCGGCACGGTGATAGACGACGACCATCTCGGTGGCCTCGCCGCCGGGCAGCCGGTCCTGGATCCTGGCGACCTGCGTGGAGTCGGCGCTGCCGGGCAGATAGTCGACGGCCCGGTCCCGCTGGACGTCGGCGAGCTTGGCGGCGAACGGTGAGGCGAACGCCAGCACGGCGATCCAGAGCCCGAGCAGCACCCAGGGCACGGTACGCCGTCGCGGTGAAGATGTCCTTGCGGCCCCCATCGACGGGCCTCCCTCCGGTCGGGTGTCTGGGTCGTGTCCAGACTCCCGGCGCGGAACGGCCGAATCGTCGCGCGGAAGGGCGAGTTGGCGGTTACTCCGGAGGGCGGCATACGGCCGCGGTTACTCCCCGGGGAGTAACGGAAGGGTCTTACGACGGTGTCCGTGCCGCCGCCAGCAGCCGTGTGACGTCGTCCGCGCAGATGGTGAGGGCGGCGCCCACCGTGGCCAGCGCGTCCCGCTCGGCCGGGGTGTAGGGCCCGTCGGCGAGCGCGATCCGCGCGCCCTGGAGCAGGACGGACTCCCGCCCGGCCGGGGCGAGGTGCGGCGCCAGCGGATCGAGCGCCTCGTGCAGCTCTATCGCCAGGCCGGCCCCGCAGGGTTCACCGAAGACCCGCCCCGTGTCGGCCGCCAGCGCCTCCACCAGCGCGCCGAGCTGGTCCTCCGTGCAGTCGTCGAACCCCGCGGCGCGCACCGCGCAGGCGGCCGCCTCCAGCGCCGCACGCGAACAGGTGCCGCCCGCGGCGAGGACGGCGAGGGCGACGGTGTGGACGGCGTCGCGGAGCATCGCGGAGAAGCGGGTGGTGGTCGGGTGGTCGAGGACGTCGGTGCCGAAGTGGCGGCGACAGGCGGCGCATTCGACGACCGGCCCGGTCGCGCCGCGCGGCAGGACCGGAACCCCGAGGAGGGTGAAGCGGCGGCGCCCGGTCAGCCGCTGGTAGTTGCGGTCCCCGCCGCATCCCGGGCAGAAGAACTCCCCGTCGCCCACGGGCGTCCACGCGGTACGCGTGCCCAGCATGCGCGCAGGCCTGGCGGCACGGTCGTTTCGTCCCCGTCCTGGCAGCACGTCACACCTCCGCGTAACCGCACGGCAACATCGCCGCGCTGGCGTGATGTTAGCCACATCGGAGACCCCCAGTCAGCACCCTGGACGAGACCTTTCCGTGACCTGCACAGAGAGATGGCCGGAAACGAACGGGCCCCGCCCGCGGAAGAACCGCGGACGGGACCTGGAAAACGCCGGTGGGGGTGGTGCCCTCAGGGGCGCGGGGAACTGCGCGACCAGCCACAACGAACCCGCAGCCGAAACACGACCCCGCGCGGCCCCCTCTTAGCGCGCAGCCCTGTTAACAGCGGACACAACCGCCTTCAGCGACGCACGCGTCGTGTTCGCATCGATCCCGATCCCCCACAGAACCTTGCCGTCGATCGCGCATTCGATGTACGACGCGGCCTGCGCCGACGCACCCTCGCTCATCGTGTGCTCCTGGTAGTCCAGCAGCCGCGCATCGATGTCGACCTTGGCCAGCGCGTCGAAGAAGGCCGAGATCGGACCGTTGCCGGTACCGGTCAGCACCGTGTCGACGCCATCGACCGTGGCCTCCACCTTCAGCGTGTCCACGCCGTCCGTGTCGGTGGTCGACTGCCCGTTCTTGACCTGGATTCGGCCCCACGGGTTCTCGGGGTTCGGCAGGTACTCGTCCTGGAAGACGTTCCAGATGTCACCGCCGGTGACCTCGCCGCCCTCGGCGTCGGTCTTGGCCTGGATGAGCTTGGAGAACTCGATCTGCATCCGGCGCGGCAGGTCCAGCTTGTGGTCGTTCTTCAGGACGTACGCGATACCGCCCTTGCCGGACTGCGAGTTGACGCGGATGACGGCCTCGTAGGAGCGGCCGACGTCCTTGGGGTCGATCGGCAGGTAGGGCACGGCCCACTCGATGTCGTCGACCGTGACGCCCTTGGCGGCCGCGTCGGCCTCCATCGCGTCGAAGCCCTTCTTGATGGCGTCCTGGTGGGAGCCGGAGAAGGACGTGTAGACCAGGTCGCCCACGTACGGGTGGCGCGGGTGGACCTCCATCTGGTTGCAGTACTCCCACGTACGACGGATCTCGTCGATGTCGGAGAAGTCGATCTGCGGGTCGACGCCCTGGGAGAACAGGTTCATGCCCAGGGTGACCAGGTCGACGTTGCCGGTGCGCTCGCCCTGGCCGAACAGACAGCCCTCGACGCGGTCGGCGCCGGCCATCAGCGCCAGCTCGGCGGCCGCCACCGCCGTACCGCGGTCGTTGTGCGGGTGGACGGAGATGACCACGTGCTCACGGCGGGAGAGGTTGCGGCTCATCCACTCGAAGCGGTCCGCGTGCGTGGACGGGGTCGAACGCTCCACCGTGGCGGGCAGGTTGAGGATGATCTCGCGGCCCGGACCCGGCTGGTAGACGTCCATGACCGCCTCGCAGACCTCCAGGGCGAAGTCCAGCTCGGTGTCGGTGAAGATCTCGGGGCTGTACTGGTAGCCGAACTCGGTCTCCGGGCCCAGCAGCTTCTCCGCGTACTCCATGACCAGGCGGGTGCCGTCGACGGCGATCTGCTTGATGTCGTCCTTGGAGCCGCGGAACACCACCCGGCGGAAGACGGGGGCGGTGGCGTTGTACAGGTGGACGGTGGCCCGCTTGGCGCCCTTCAGGGACTCCACGGTCCGCTCGATCAGGTCCTCGCGGGCCTGGGTCAGTACGGAGATGGTGACGTCGTCCGGGATCGCGCCCGGCTCCTCGACGATCGAGCGGACGAAGTCGAAGTCCGTCTGGCCCGAGGCCGGGAAGCCGACCTCGATCTCCTTGTAGCCCATCTTGACCAGCTGGTCGAACATCCGGCGCTTGCGCTCGGGCGACATGGGGTCGATCAGGGCCTGGTTGCCGTCACGCAGGTCGGTGGAGAGCCAGCGGGGGGCGGCGGTGATCCGGTTGTTCGGCCACGTGCGGTCCGCGATGTCGACCTGCTCGTACTGGCCGTACTTGTGGATCGGCATGGTGCTGGGCTGCTGGCGGTTCGCCATGATGCGGGGGCTCCTCAGGGTGTCCGGAAGGACGGCCGACGACGCAACGCCAAGCTCCGCGGGGAGGGAGTCGACCTGGACTACAGGCCCTCGCCGCGGCAGCTAAGAAGAAGCAGCCCGAAACGCATGATGCGAAGCATGCTAGCCGAGCCGGTTCGGATGCGGGGCGCTGTATCAGCATGCGGGACCCGGGGGACGAATAACAGGGAACCGGACAAAAAGTGCGCCACGCCACTTCGTCATACCACTTCGTCACGGAGAGTGCGCCTACCTGTCCGCATATTTCACCAATCATGGTTGCGGGTAGTGACACCGGCATAACACAGTGCAAGGGTGCCGGGCATGACGAAGACCAACGGGGGCTTCGAGCCCGTCTTCTGCACCGTCGTACCGCCTCACGTCCTCGACAAGCTCGCGCAGCACGAGGACCCCGCGCTCGCCGATCCCGCGCGCAGGACCCTGGAGCGCGACGCCTTCGAGCGCACCCACCGCCGACTGACCACGGTCGTCGGCGCCCCCTCCGTCGCCGCGCCGCTCGGCGCGGAGGCCGGAAAGCCGCACCGCACCCTCTACGACGCCAAACACCGCACCGAGCTGCCCGGGAAGAAGGTCCGCGCCGAGGGCTCGGAACCAGGCAAGGACGCCACGGTCAACCGCGCCTACGCGGGCCTGGGCGCCACCTTCGAGCTGTATCTGAAGGCGTACGAGCGCGACTCCATCGACGGAGGCGGCCTCCCGCTGGACGCGACCGTCCACTACGACCGGGACTACAACAACGCCTTCTGGAACGGCGAGCAGATGGTGTTCGGCGACGGGGACGGCGAGATCTTCCTCGACTTCACCATCCCGATCGACGTCATCGGCCACGAGCTCACCCACGGCGTCACGCAGTACACCGCCAACCTGACCTACTTCGGCCAGCCCGGCGCGCTCAACGAGTCGATGTCCGATGTCTTCGGCTCCCTCATCAAGCAGTACACGCTCGGCCAGACCGCCGCCGAGGCCGACTGGCTGATCGGCGCCGGCCTGCTCGCCCCGCGCGTCACGGGCACGGCCCTGCGCTCCATGAAGGAGCCGGGGACGGCGTACGACGACGATGTCCTCGGCAAGGACCCGCAGCCCGCGACCATGGACGACTACGTCCGCACCGGCCGCGACAACGGCGGCGTCCACATCAACTCCGGCATCCCCAACCACGCCTTCTACATCGCCGCCACCACCCTCGGCGGCCACGCCTGGGAGCGGGCGGGACAGATCTGGTACGACGTCCTGACCGGCGGCGAGCTGAAGAAGGACGCCCTGTTCACGGACTTCGCGACCCTGACGGTGGCGGCGGCCAAGGCCCGCTACCAGGACGGCGAGGAGCTTCAGGCCGTACTGAAGGCGTGGGAGCAGGTCGGGGTGCGCACGGCGTAATTCCGTACTACACACGGTCCCATGCGTATTCGAGTGAGGCGCACGGGCGGATTCGCGGGCATCGAGCGCAGCGCCGAGGTGGACACCTCGGGGCGGCCCGACGCACACGAATGGCGCGCCCTGGCCGAGAAGGCGATCACCGACGGGCGGCACACCCCGCCCGTCGGGGTCCCCGACGGGTTCAGCTACGAGATCACGGTGGACGGGAGGACGGTCTACGCGGCCGACCCCCGGCTCACCGAGGAGCAGCGCGGGCTGATCTCGCGGGTACTCAAGGAAGGAGCGTAACGGGCAGTTCACGCTGGGGCGTTGACTTCCCTTACCGGCGGTAAGGATGATCCCGCCCATGGCGACCAACGCGATACCGACGTTCCCGGCCGACTTCCTGTGGGGCGTCTCGACCTCGGCCCATCAGATCGAGGGCGCGGCGGACCTGCGCGAGCCCTCCGTGTGGGACGCGTTCACGGCCGAGCCGGGCCGGGTGAAGGACGGCTCGACGGCGGCGACGGCCTGCGACCACTACCACCGCTACCGCGAGGACGTGGCGCTCCTCGCCGACCTGGGCGTGGACGCGTACCGCTTCTCGGTCTCCTGGCCGCGGGTGCGCGCGGAGGGCGGACTGGACTTCTACGACCGGCTGGTCGACGAACTCTGCGCGGCGGGCGTCCGCCCGGTCCCGACCCTCTTCCACTGGGATCTACCGGTCGCCCTCGACTGGCTGGAGCGGGACACCGCGGCGCGCTACGCCGAGTACGTCCAGGTCGTCGCCGAGCGGCTCGGCGACCGCGTGAAGAAGTGGATCACGATCAACGAGCCCGCCGAACACACCCTGTTCGGCCATGCGCTGGGCGCCCACGCCCCCGGCAAGCGGCTGATGTTCGACGCGCTCCCGGTCGCCCACCATCTGCTCCTCGCACATGGTCTGGGCGTCCAGGCGCTGCGCGCGGCCGGTGCCACGGACATCGGCATCGCCAACTCGCACGGCCCGACCTGGCCCGCCTCGCAGGAGCAGCCGGACCTGGAGGCGGCGGCGTTCTACGACCTGCTGCTCAACCGCCTCTTCGCCGAGCCGATCCTGCTGGGCGCATACCCGGACGGGCTGGGCGAGTTGATGCCGGGAGACGTGGCAGCGGACCTGAAGACCATCTCCGAGCCCCTGGACTTCTACGGTGTCAACTACTACGCGCCGACCCGGGTGGGCGCCCCGCAGGGCGCCGACATCGAGTTCGGCGGGCTGACGATCCCGGCCGAACTCCCCTTCTCCGTCCAGGAGATCGAGGACGTCCCGGTCACGGACTTCGGCTGGCCGGTGGTCCCGGAGGGCCTGACGGAGCTCCTCACGACCTTCCACGAGCGCTACGGCGACCGGCTGCCGCCCGTGGTCATCACGGAGAACGGCTGCTCGTACGGGGGTGTCCACGACCGCGCCAGGATCGACTACCTCGACGGCCATGTGCGGGCCCTGCACCGGGCGTTGGAGGCCGGGGTCGACGTCCGCGGGTACTTCGTGTGGTCGTTGATGGACAACTTCGAGTGGGCCGAGGGATACGCCCAGCGGTTCGGCCTGGTGCACGTGGACTTCACGACGCAGGCGAGGACGAGGAAGGACTCGTACGCCTGGTTCCGGTCCCTGCTGCGGGCCCAGAGGTGACGACTCCGTCAGCGGCCCTGGACGAGCCCGTCGAACGGGTCGCCCGGGGCTGGACGGCCGCGCTGTCGCTGGCCAACGTGGCGATCTGGGTGGGCTGGTACGGCCCGCTGCAGATCCTGCTGGCCCGGCAGGCGGAGGACTTCGCGCCCGGCACCGGCATGTCGAAGGAGACGCTGCTGGCGTGGGTGACCGGCGTGGGCGCGGTGGTGTCCCTGGCCGCGAACCCGTTCTTCGGCGCCCTGTCGGACCGCACCACCGCGAGCCGGGGCCGCCGTACGCCGTGGATCGTGGCGGGAGCGGCGGGCGGCGCCCTGTCCCTGCTGCTGCTCGCGGGGGCGGACGGGCTGTGGCTGATGACGCTGGGCTGGTGCCTGGTCCAGCTCACCCTGAACGCCTCGTTCGCGGCGGTGACGGCGGCGGTGCCGGACCGGGTGCCGCGCCCGCAGCGGGGCGTGGTGGGCGGGTGGTTGGGGGCGGCGCAGATCCTGGGCGCGGTCGCGGGTACGGGACTGGCGACGGCGGCGGGCGGGATCGCGGCGGGCTATGTGGCGTGCGCGGTCTTCACGGTGGCGGGGGTGCTGCCGTACGTCCTCCGCCACCCCGACCTGCGACTGGCGGTGGCGGACCGTCCGCCGTGGGACGGCCGGTCCTTCGTCCGCGGCTTCTGGCTGAGCCCGCGCCGCCACCCGGACTTCGGCTGGGCCTGGCTGACGCGGTTCCTGATCAACCTCAGCAACGCGCTGGTGATCCTGTACTTGCTGTACTACCTGCGGGACCGACTGCGGTACGACGACCCCGAGCAGGGCGTGCTGATCCTCACCGCGGTGAACAGCGTGACGCTGCTGGCCACGGTGGTGGTGGGCGGCGTGTGGTCGGACCGGCTGGGCCGCCGCAAACCGTTCGTACGGTGGTCGGGGGCGCTGATGGCGGCGGCCACGGCACTGCTCGCCGTCTGGCAGACCTGGGCGGGCGCGATCGTCGTGGCGGCCCTGCTGGGCCTGGCGCTCGGGGTGTTCATGTCGGTCGACTTCGCGCTGATGACGGACGTCCTCCCGAAGGCCCTGGACCGCGGAAAGGACCTCGGCGTCATCAACATCGCCAACGCCCTCCCCCAGGTCGCCGCCCCCGCCGTCGCCGCTCCGATCGTCACCCACCTGGGCGGCTATCGGACGCTGTATCTGGTGGCGGCGGTGCTCGGGCTGGCGGGGGCGGTGCTGGTGGGGCGGATCAGGAGCGTGGACTAAGGGCTCTAGAGGGCTCCGGCGTCGCGGGCGGTGTAGACGGACGGGTACATCGGCCGGTAGCCCAGCTCGCGGCGGATGCGGTCGGTGGAGGTGATCGCCAGCCACGGGTCCGGGTCGGTACGGGTGTACAGCTCCTCGGGAACCTCGGCCCCGTTCAGCTGGTGCAGTTCCACCGCCGTGACAGGGGTGTCGTCGGCGATGTTGTAGATCCGGCCCGCGATGCCGGGCGCGTGCAGGATCCGCAGCAGCCCCTGGGCGACGTCGGCGTGATGGCCCATGTGCAGGCGCTGGCTTGCCGCCCAGTTCTTGGCCCACATCAGGGACTGGGCGAGATGGGGGTCGCCCTCGCCGTAGACGAAGGGGAGGCGGCCCACCCGTACGTCCAGCCCTTCCAGCGCGAGCAGTTCCCGCTCGGCCCGGGCCTTGGACTCGGGGTAGGCGCCCCACATCGCCCCGCCGGGCCGGCTCTCGTCGTCCTCGGTCAGCGGCCGGCCTCGTCCGGTGCCGTACACGAGCCCCGTGCTGACCTGTACGAACCGCCGCACCCCCGCCGCCTGTGCGGCGCGGCCCAGCTCGATGGCCGCCTCATGGTTGACCGCCCGTGCCTCCTCGTCCGACACGCCGCGGAAGGAGGCGGCGACGTTGACGACGGCGTCGACGCCGGCGACGGCCTTGCCGAGGGTGTCGATGTCGCGGAGGTCGCCGACGACGACGTCCGCGCCGAGGTCGGCGAAGGGCTCACCTCGGGCGGCGTCCCGTACAAGGACCCGCACCCGTTCGCCGCCCCGTGCCTGTGCCAGCAGTCGCGGCACGAAGCGCCGTCCGACCTGACCTGTGGTTCCGGTGACCAATGTCAGCACGATGTGCTCCTCTCGTCCCCACCAGCCTTGGGCAGCGGCGTCGGCGCCGGGAGAGACCCGTCGATCGGGGGATCGGCGGTCCCTGGATAAGCCGGGCGGACTGACGCACGCTTGACGGGTGAACCGATCCGAACTGGCCGACTTCCTCCGCCGTGGCCGCGCCCGCCTCTCCCCGTCGGACGTGGGCCTGACACCGGGGGCGAGACGGCGTACGCCGGGCCTGCGGAGGGAGGAGGTGGCGTCGCTGGCGGGCATGTCGGTGGACTACTACACGCGTCTGGAACAGTCCCGGGGCCCGCGCCCGTCCCGCCAGATGCTGACGGCACTGTCCCGCGCGCTGCGTCTGACGGACGTCGAGCAGGACCACCTCTTCCACCTGGTGGGCGAGGAACCCCCGCGCCGCGAGACGGCGTCGTCCCACGTCCGCCCCGGTCTCCTGCTGATCCTCGACCGCCTCCACGACACACCGGCGCAGGTCCTGAACGACCACGGCGACGTCCTGGCGCAGAACGCGATGGCGAAGGCCCTGGTGGGCGACGTGATGTCACGGCCCCCTCGGGAGCGCAACCTCACCCGCCGCTTCTTCCTGGACCCGACGGCACGTGACCTGTTCCCGGCGGAGGACCTGGAAGCCCACGCCCGCGCCCACGTCTCGACGCTCCGAGCGGTGACGGCAGCCCGCCCCGACGACCCGGAACCGGCGGCCCTGGTCGCCGAACTACGCGCCGCGAGCCCGCAGTTCGCCACCCTCTGGCAGGAACACGAGGTGTCGCTGCGCAACCGAGCGACGAAACGCTTCGTGCACCCCCTGGTGGGCCTCCTGGACCTCGACTGCGAGGTGATGCTCAGCCACGAACACCACCACCTCCTGATAGTCCACTCGGCCCGCCCGGGCACCGAGGCCTACGAACGCCTGCAACTCCTGAGAGTGGTGGGCCTACAGGACCTGTCACCGTCAGCAGCCCGGACGCCGTAGCCACAGCCAATCAGAACCCCAGCTTCCGCAACTGCCGAGGATCCCGCTGCCAGTCCTTCGCCACCTTCACGTGCAGGTCCAGGAAGACGGGTGTGCCCAGGAGTGCCTCGATCTGCTTGCGGGACTTGATGCCGACCTCCTTCAGGCGCTTGCCCTTGGGGCCGATGATGATGCCCTTCTGGCTGGGGCGCTCGATGTAGACGAAGGCGTGGATGTCGAGGAGGGGCTTGTCGGCGGGGCGGTCCTCGCGGGGGAGCATCTCCTCGACGACGACGGCGATGGAGTGCGGCAGCTCGTCGCGCACGCCCTCCAGCGCGGCCTCACGGATCAGCTCCGCGATCATGACCTGCTCCGGCTCGTCGGTGAGGTCACCCTCGGGGTAGAGGGCGGGCCCTTCCGGCAGCAGCGGGACCAGCAGGTCCGCCAGCAGATCCACCTGCTTGTTCGCCGTCGCCGACACCGGCACGATCTGCGCCCACTCGATCCCCAGCTCCTTGCCGAGCTGGTCGATGGCGATCAGCTGCTCGGCGAGGGCCTTGGAGGAGACGAGGTCCGTCTTCGTGACGATCGCGACCTTCGGCGACTTCTTGATCCCGGCGAGTTCCTTCGCGATGAAGCGGTCACCGGGACCGATCTTCTCGTTCGCCGGCAGGCAGAAGCCGATCACGTCGACCTCGGCCCAGGTCGTACGGACCACGTCGTTGAGCCGCTCGCCGAGCAGTGTGCGCGGCTTGTGCAGCCCCGGGGTGTCCACCAGGATCAGCTGGGCGTCCTCCCGGTGCACGATCCCGCGCACCGTGTGCCGAGTGGTCTGCGGCTGGTCGGCGGTGATCGCCACCTTCTGCCCGACCAGAGCGTTCGTGAGGGTGGACTTGCCCGCGTTGGGGCGGCCAACGAAGCAGGCGAAGCCGGCGCGATGGGGAGCCCCGGACGGCTCAGACGGCTCGGATGACTGACTACGAACGCTCATGGCGCCCATTCTCCCTGATCCACAGAGCCCTGCCGTACAACAGACCGATCACCGCCCCGCACGTGAGCTTCCGGAAACCCTCACGCAACGAAACCTCGCCGAAACACACCCGTACACATCCGGAAACGCACGCCGGTGACCCTCTGACGAGCCCCCACCTCGTTGGAGACCACCGTGACCCTCTCCGCCACGCAGGCCGCAGCGCACATCGACACCGGCGACACCGCCTGGCTGCTCGCCGCCACCGCCCTCGTCCTGCTGATGACCCCGGGCCTGGCCCTGTTCTACGGCGGCATGGTCCGCACGAAGAGCGTCCTCAACATGCTGATGATGAGCTTCGTGTCGATCGCGCTGGTGACGGTGGTGTGGCTGGCGGCCGGCTACTCCCTCGCCTTCGGCGACGACGCCTTCCAAGGCCTCGTCGGGAACCTCGACCACGCCGGCATGGCGGGCCTCGGCCCCGACAGCGTCCAGGGCACGGTCCCCACCCTCCTCTTCGCCACCTTCCAGCTCACCTTCGCGATCATCACGGCGGCCCTGGTCAGCGGCGCGGTCGCGGACCGCGCGAAGTTCGGGGCGTGGCTGGTCTTCGTCCCCGTCTGGGCGCTCCTCGTATACGTTCCCGTCGCCCACTGGGTCTGGGGGCCCGGCGGCTGGATCCTCGACAAGCTGGGCGCGCTGGACTTCGCGGGCGGTCTGCCGGTCGAGATCACCTCCGGCGCCTCGGGCCTCGCCCTGTGCCTGGTGCTCGGCCCGCGGCTCGGCTTCAAGAAGGACGCGATGCGTCCGCACAACCTCCCGATGGTCGTGCTGGGCGCCGGACTCCTCTGGTTCGGCTGGTTCGGCTTCAACGCCGGCTCGGCGCTCGGCGCGAACGGTCTCGCCGCGGCGGCCTTCCTCAACACCCTCGCGGCGGGCTGCACGGGCCTGCTGGGCTGGCTGTTCGTGGAGCAGAAGCGCGACGGCCACCCCACCACGCTGGGCGCCGCGTCCGGCGCGGTGGCGGGCCTGGTCGCGATCACCCCGTCCTGCGGCTCGGTCTCCCTCCTCGGCGCCCTCGTCGTCGGCCTCGCCGCGGGCGTGATCTGCTCCTACGCGGTGAGCTGGAAGTTCCGGTTCGACTACGACGACTCGCTCGACGTCGTGGGCGTCCACTTGGTCGGCGGCATCGTCGGCACCCTCCTCATCGGCGTCTTCGCGGTCGAGGAGATGACCGGCGGCACCGAGGGTCTGCTGTACGGCGGCGGCCTCACCCAGCTCGGCAAGCAGCTGGTGGCCGTGGTCGCCGTAGGGGCGTACGCCTTCCTCATGACGTACGGCATCGGCAAGCTGCTCCACCGTACGATCGGCTTCCGCGCGAGCGAGGAGCAGGAGCACACCGGCCTGGACCTTACGGTGCACGCCGAGACCGCATACGATCACGGCGTCCTGGGCCACGGCGCCCCGGTCAGCGCGTCCTCCGTCCACTCCGCCCAGAAGGCCAAGACCCAGGCATGAAGCTCATCACCGCGATCGTCAAGCCCTACCGCCTCGACGAGGTGAAGACCGCTCTCCAGGAGCTGGGCATCCACGGCCTGACCGTGAGCGAGGCCAGCGGCTACGGCCGTCAGCGCGGCCACACCGAGGTGTACCGCGGCGCCGAGTACCAGGTCGACCTGGTTCCGAAGGTCCGCATCGAGGTCGTCGTCGAGGACGCCGACTCCGACGCCGTCATCGACGCGATCGTCAAGGCCGCGCAGACGGGGAAGATCGGGGACGGAAAGGTCTGGGCCCTGCCGGTCGAGACGGTCGTACGCGTGCGGACGGGCGAACGCGGCCCCGACGCGCTCTGACCACGAGGACGACGCCCACCACCACGACGACCACCAGCACCACCGCCATCAGCCACGGCAGTGCGAGGAACGAGGCGGCCGCGGACTCGCGGGTGTCCTTCGCGCTCGCCGTGAGCGTCACCTCGCCCCAGTCCAGCTGAGGCGCGCCCCGCCACGGCTCGGTCAGCCGGACGCTCTGCCCCGGCAGCAGCTCGGAGGGGATCCTCGTCAGATCGCGGGCGAGGAGCGTACGGCCGAAAAGCCCCGTCGCGCGCAGCTCCACCTTCGGGTTCAGGGTGACATTGCCGGTGTTGTGCAGGGTGTACGAGATCGTCGCGCCGCTGTCGCCCAGTCCCGGCACCAGCGGCTGGTGGTGGCCGACCCGGACGTCCTCGACGGAGATCGCCGGCAGCGTCGGGCCGCCGACCCGGAGATAGACGCGGGCGGCGACGGCCCGCTGGACGCCGAGCGCCACGGAACCGTCGCCCCGGTCGATCCGCTCGTCCAGCGCCACGATCGCACCGGCGTGATCGCCGGGTTCGGCGCCCTGCGGCACCCGCATCGTGACGGGGACGGTGACCTTGCCGTGCGCGGGAACGGTGACCCGGGACCTCGCGGGCTTCGCCCAAACGCCGACCCCGCGCATCCTCTCTTTCATGGTCCGTACGGCGAACCCGCCGTCGCGGGCGGTGTTGTAGGCGTCGGCGGCGTACAGCCGGAAAGTCAGCGGCTTCCCCGTCTTGTTGGCGACGACGACCTTGTCGGTGATCGTCTGCCCGGGGTCGGCGGAGAGGTAGAAGTACGGGCGTACGGCGACCTTCGACGAGAGCGGGTACACAGACCAGCTGCCGTTGTCGGCGGCGTGCGCGGAGGGGGCGCAGAGGGCGAACAGGCACCCCAGGACAAGGGCGTAGAACGTACGGCGCATGGGTGCGGACCCCCACTTGAACGAGGCGACACGGGCGGGTGCGGACGCCCGTACGGTCAGCTGAGCGTGAGGGTGAGGACGCCGGAGTACGTACCCGGAGGCGTGAACGCCGGTACGTTCAGGGAGAGTTTCGCGTCCACGGTGAACTCACCACCGGTGAGCGTGCCGTTGGGAGCGGACGCGAGGGTCGCCCCGGCCGAGCCCACGGTGCCCGCGGAACCGGCCTGGCAGGTGCTGGGGCTGCCCGCCTTGGTGGTGCAGGCGGGGGTCCAGCTGAGCGCCCCGGCATCGATCTTGGCGCCGGGACCGGTGAAGTCGGTGACCTTGCCGGTCAGGGACCAGCCCGCGACACCGCCGCGGAAGTCCTTGACGCTCACGGTGTTCAGGTCGCCGCCCGAGGCGCCGCCCTTGCCGTAGTCGACCGCGCCCAGGGAGACGGTGTCCCCGGCCTGGGTCATGGACAGAGTGCCCGCCTTCACCGTGGTGCTGATCTTCTGGGCGTTGTCGGGGACGGGGGTGTTGTCGATGACGGTGTAGGCGGCGGGCCCGGCGCCGGAGGCATCGGTCCAGCTCGCGCCCTCGTACGCGACGACGCCGGTGGTGGTCTTGTCGTTGACGGTCAGCGCACCGCTGAAGGCCCCGTTGCCGTCCGCCGTCACGGTCGCGGTGTCCGCGGTCTGGCTGGAACCGGAGCGTCCGGCGAGGGTGACGGTCGCTCCCGGGGTGAAGTTGCTGCCGCTGACGGTGACGCTGTCACCGGGGTTCCCGGAGGCCGAACCGAGCGTGATGGCACGGGTGTTGGGCTGAGTGGCCGGACTCGCCGTGACGGTCTCGGAGACCGGGGCGGGCCCGTTGGTGACGGTGCAGGGGGTGTCCAGCTCCAGGATGTAGCTGGTGTGGATGTTGTAGTCGCCGGGCGAGAGCGTGATGGCCCCGGCGGTGGTGACGGTGAAGGTGCCGGTCATGCTGAACGACGGGAACGGGGCGTTGCCCGCGACCGGATCGTTCTTCTTCGGCCCGACGACGGTCACGTCACCCGTCTGCGCCCCGCCGAGGGTGACCTTCCCGGACGGCGTCATGATGTCGGCCGGCAGGCTGATCGCGGTGGGGTTGCTGGCCGCGGGCTTGACCACGGTGTAGGTCACGGTGACGGTGTCGCCGACCTTCGGGGCGGCGTTGTCGACCGTGATGAGCGCGGTCGTGGTGCCGTCGATGGGCGGGATGCCGGCGACGGCGGGCGGGATGCAGTGGGTCGCGAAGTCGACGTTGCTCGCGGCGGCGGCCGGACCGGCCAGGCCGCTCGACGCGGCGACCGCCAGCGCGCCCGCTCCGAGCAGTGCGGCCCAGCGGCGTCTTCGTGATGTCGGATCCATGGGGAGTGCCCCCTCTCTGTGACTCGTTGGGGGCATTGATGTGGGGATCGCGTGAGAAGTCAATGGAGATTGAGCCGTGAACTGATGAGCCGTCAGTTCCTGTACTGCACAACGGAACTGAGGGCTCGTCAGTGAACGTTTGCCCGATTCTCAGTCGAACACGAACGGTCCGGGCGACTGCGCCGCGGTCGCCGTGCAGGTGATGGTGATCCCGAAGACCGTCATCGTGAGCGAGCCGCCGTAGGCCTCAAGGCTGTCGCCGGAGGCCACGACACCGGGGAGCGGGCCGACCTGCACGGGGTCGCCGGCGGCCATCGCCGGGTTCTCGGTGGCGGTGAAGGACCTGGTGCCGCCGGAGGCGTTCACCAGAGTGAGGGTCGAGGTGATCGAGTCCTCGGACAGTCCGATGGGTGCGGTGATGGCCGAGGAGTTGACGGTCATGGTCGCGGCGGTGCCGTCCTGCGTGGCGGTGATGGTGGCTTCACCACTGCCGAAGCCGCCGCAGTCGGCGTTGATGGTCGCACTGCCGGGAGCGACGGCCAGGGCCGCGGGCGCGAACACCAGCCCGGCGACCGCGAACGCCCCGGTCACCAGTGCCGCACCTGTCGCTGTTCGTGTGCCTCTCATGGGGTTCCGACTCCCTTCCCGTATTGGGAAACTGCCATGGGGGGATGGACGGGAGAAGCCCGAACGGTCCGCTTGCGAGGCGTGGTGCGGGACGCGTCGCGTGGGGGGTGACGGTGAGAACCTGACGGACCGTCGGAACTACCGATTCCATTGATACGCGAGAGACTGAACACGGCAAGGTTCAATTCCAGCCGACCCGCGAGAGGCAGCGCCGGCCCGCCTCTCTCAGCCCGCCGTCACCGTCTCCCGGACCACCCCGTCCGGCCCCGCCAGCAGCACCGGCGTCGACGCCCCGCCAAGATCCCGCACCGCGGCCCGGTCCGCGACCGAAACCGTCTCCGCCGCCGTCACGACCGCCGCCGCCTCCAGGGACTTCGCCCCGGACGCCACCGCCATCGCCACCGCCGTCTGCAACGCGCTGAGCTGGAGCGAGTCCAGGGCCACGGTCCCCGCCACGTACGTACGGCCGGTGTCGTCCCGTACCGCCGCCCCCTCGGGCACCCCGTTGCGCGCCCGCGCGGAACGGGCCAGGGTCACGATCTTGCGGTCCTCGGGATCAAGCGCACTGTCGGTCATGAGCCGAGGATACGTACCCGTATCCCGCCGGAGCTCACCCGGCCACGGGGTACATCGCGCCCCGCCGCCCCTCCGGCGACGCCAGCCACTCCAGCTTCTGCGCCGTCACCTCGTCCATCGGCGTGTGCAGCACGACCGACAGATCCGGCCGTACCGGCATCTTCAGCACGCTCGACTCGACCTGAAGCAGCCCCACCACCGGATGTTCCAGCTCCTTGCGGATCTGCCCGGCGTCCTCGATGTCCCGCTCGTTCCAGAGCGCGACGAACTCCTCGCTCGCCTCCGACACCTCCGCCAGCACCTGCCGGAACCCCTCGTCGTCGGGGCGCGCGGCCGAGGCCGCCCGGAACTGGGCCACCACCGTGCGCGCGTTCTGCTCCCAGCTCTTGGAGCGGGACCGGTACATCGGGTCGGTGAAGAAGTCGACGAGACAGTTCTGCGTGATGTCGGGCCGCATCCCGAGGACCATCGCGGCGGCGTCGTTGTAGAGCACGCAGTTGTAGTAGAGGTCCATGATGTGCGCCGGATACGGCATCCACGCGTCGATCATCCGCCGCAGCCCGTCGCACATGTCCCGCCGGTCCGGCTCCACCTCGGGCACGGGCGGGTTGAGCCCGGCGAGGACGTACAGATGCCGTCGCTCGGCGCCGCTCAGCCGCAGTACGCGTGCCACGGAGTCCACGACCTGCGGCGAGACCGAGATGTCCCGGCCCTGCTCCAGCCACTGGTACCAGGACGCGCCCACCCCGGCCAGCACCGCGACCTCCTCGCGCCGCAGTCCCGGCGTCCGGCGCCGCGCGCCGCCGTCCGGAAGTCCGGCCTCGGCCGGCGTGACCCGGGCCCGCCGGCTCATCAGGAACTCCCGCAGCTCCTGCCGCCGCTGGACAGCCTCCGCCACCACGAACTCGTCCCCCTCGTACCGCCGCCGTTGCCTGGTGGTGCCACCACCAGCACAACTTCCGTCTCCCCACGGCTATTCCGCCGCCGCGAGGCTCTTGCCCATGGCGATCGACACCGCATCCTCAACCACCACCGACACCGGGACCCGCACCGGGACCGCCCCCGCGGCACGGCTCTCGCACCGCGACAAGCTCGTTCTCTTCGTCCTGTGCGCGGCCCAGTTCATGGTCGCCCTCGACTTCTCCGTCCTGAACGTCGCCCTCCCCGTCCTCGGCGCCGACCTCGGCATGAGCCAGTCCGCACTCCAGTGGGCGGTCACCGCGTTCGCGCTGCCCTCCGGCGGCTTCCTGCTCCTCTTCGGCCGGATCGGCGACCTGTACGGCCGCCGCAAGCTGTTCCTCAGCGGCCTCGCCCTGTTCGGCGCGGCCTCCCTGCTGGCGACGTTCGCCTGGGACCCGGCGTCGTTCCTCGCCGGACGCGCACTGCAAGGTGTGGGCGCGGCGGCCATCGTGCCCACCGGCATGTCCCTGCTCACCACGACCTTCCCCGAGGGCCCGGCGCGTGACCGCGCGCTCGGCATCTCGGGCACGCTGCTGTCCCTCGGCTACACCGTCGGCATGGTGGCCGGCGGCGTCCTCACCGACGCCTTCGGCTGGCGCTCCACGATGGGCCTGCTGACCCTGTTCGCGCTGCTCGTCCTGCCGCTCGCCCCCGGCCTGCTGCCGGAGTCCCGCACCCCGGACCGCCCCCGCCTGGACATCCCCGGCGCGATCACCGTCACCGGCGGTCTGCTCTCGTTGATCTACGCCCTGTCGACGGCCGCCGACCACGGCTTCGCCCGCACCGACGTCCTCGTCACCCTGGTCGCCGGTCTCGTCCTGCTCACGGCGTTCGTCCTCGTCGAGTCCCGCGCAGCGGCCCCGCTGGTGTCCCTGCCGATGCTGCGCCGCCGCACGGTGGCGTGGGGCAACCTGGGCGGTCTGGTCACCTTCTCGATGATGTCGACGATCGTCTTCGTGCTGACCCTGTACCTCCAGGAGGTCCTGCACCTGTCGGCCTTCGAGACGGGCCTCGTCTTCGGTGTGCAGGGTGTGCTGTCGGTGGTGGCGGGCGTGTACACCCCGCGGGTCATCGGCCTGCTCGGCGGCGCCCGCCGCACGCTGGTCGTCTCCCTCACCGGCCAGGGCGTCCTGGTCGCCGCGCTGCTGGGCCTGGGGGCGGGCAACGCCTCGGTCTGGCTGGCCGTCGCGGCGGTCTCGCTGGCCAGCATGTTCCACCTCGGCGCGATCATCTCGTACGGCCTGACCGTCACCTCGGGCGTGCCGGACGAGGAGCAGGGCCTGGCGACCGGCCTGGTCACCTCGACCCAGCAGGTCGGCATCACGATCGGCATCCCGCTGCTGGGCGTCCTGGCGACGACCGCCGGTGACCTGCTCTCCGGGGTCCGCACGGTCGTCGCGATCGACGCGGCGGTCGTCCTGGTCACCGCCGCGCTGGTCGCCGTAGGCCTCCGGGTACGGCGCCCCCAGGCGTCAGGGGCGGTCGAGGCGGAGGCGCTCGGCGCGCGGTAGACCGGCCACGACCAGGTCGTACGAGTCCTCCACGAGCTCCCGGACCAGCCGGTCCGGGAGCTCGCCGTCGACCGTGACGGTGTTCCAGTGGCGCTTGTTCATGTGGTAGCCGGGGATGATCAGGCCCTCGTACTCGCCCCGGAGCCGGACCGCGTCCTCCGGGTCGCACTTGAGGTTCACCGTCAGCGGGCGGTTGTCCAGCCAGGACAGCGCGAACATCTTGCCCAGCACCTTGAAGACCGAGATCTCCGGCGAGAAGGGGAAGTCCTCCACGGCCGCGTTGAAGGAGAGGCAGAGAGTGCGCAGTTCCTGCGGGGTCACTCGTCCTCCTCGGGGACCTCTACGGGCTCCACCAGCACGGTCACGATCTTGTTCCGCCGTCCGGCCGCGGCCTCCGCGGTCAGCCGCAGCGCACGCTCGTCGGGCAGGTCCACGACGGCCGAGGCGCCGGCGATCGGGACGCGGCCGAGGGCTTTCGCGAGCAGCCCGCCGACCGTCTCCACGTCCTCGTCGTCGTACTCGTCGAGGCCGTACAGCTCGCCCAGGTCGGTGATGTCGAGGCGGGCGGTGACCCGGAAGCGGTCGTCGCCCAGTTCCTTCACCGGCGGCAGTTCACGGTCGTACTCGTCGGTGATCTCGCCGACGATCTCCTCAAGGATGTCCTCGATGGTGACGATGCCGGCCGTGCCGCCGTACTCGTCGATGACGACGGCGACGTGGTTGCGGTCCCGCTGCATCTCGCGCAGCAGGTCACCGGCGTTCTTGGTGTCGGGCACGAACGCGGCGGGCCGCATGGCCGTGGAGACCAGCTCGCTCTCCGCGTCCCGGTTGATGTGCGTCTTGCGGACCAGGTCCTTCAGATACACGATCCCGACGATGTCGTCCTCGCTCTCCCCGGTCACGGGTATGCGCGAGAAGCCGGAGCGCAGGGCGAGGGTGAGGGCCTGACGGATCGTCTTGTAGCGCTCGATGACGACGAGGTCGGTGCGCGGCACCATGACCTCCCGCACGAGGGTGTCGCCGAGTTCGAAGACGGAGTGCACCATGCGGCGCTCGTCGTCCTCGATGAGCGACTCCTTCTCGGCGAGGTCGACCAGCGCGCGCAGCTCGGCCTCGGAGGCGAAGGGGCCGCGGCGGAAGCCCTTGCCGGGGGTGAGCGCGTTGCCGATGAGGATCAGCAGGTTGGGGATCGGGCCCATGATCCGCGCGAGCGGCAGCAGGACGTACGCCGCCGCCGTCGCGGTGTTCAGCGGGTGCTGGCGGCCGATGGTGCGCGGGGAGACCCCGACGGCGACGTACGACACCAGCACCATGACGCCGATCGCGACCAGCAGGGCCTGGGTCGTGCCGTCGAACTCCTGGAGGCAGGCGTAGGTGACCATCGCGGCCGCCGCCATCTCACAGGCGACGCGGACCAGCAGCGCCACGTTGAGATAGCGGGTCGGGTCGGCGGCGATCTGCGCGAGTTTGGCGCTGCCGCGCCGGCCGCCGCGGACGGCCTCCTCGGCGCGGAAGCTGGAGACGCGCGCGAGGCCCGCCTCCGCGCAGGCGGCGAGCCAGGCGACGACGACCAGGGCGATCGCGCCGGAGACGAGGGGAAGGCTCATGAGACGGTCGGAGCCGGCGACGGACCGGTGTGGCCCTTCTCCGCACGCCACCCGTCCACGATGGCGGCCTGGAGACCGAACATCTCGGCCTTCTCGTCCGGCTCCTCGTGGTCGTAGCCGAGCAGGTGCAGCACGCCATGGACGGTCAGGAGCTGGAGCTCCTCGTCCATGGAGTGCTGCGTCGGCGCGTCCTCGCCCTGCTTCTTGGCCACCTCGGGACAGAGCACGATGTCACCGAGCAGCCCCTGCGGGGGCTCCTCGTCGTCCTTGCTGGGCGGCCTGAGCTCGTCCATGGGGAACGACATGACATCGGTCGGCCCGGGCAGGTCCATCCACTGGATGTGGAGCTGCTCCATGGCGTCGGCGTCCACGACGATCACCGAGAGCTCGGAGAGCGGGTGGATGCGCATCCGCGCGAGTGCGTAGCGGGCGATGTCGAGGATCGCCTGCTCGTCGACCTCGGTTCCGGACTCGTTGTTGACGTCGATCGACATGGTGCTGGTCTGTCTACTTCCGCTTGTTGCGGCCGCCCTTGTGGGTGCCGTTCTCCGTGCCGTGGTGGCTGTCGTACTTCTCGTACGCGTCGACGATACGGCCGACCAGCTTGTGCCGGACGACGTCCTGCGACGACAGGCGGGAGAAGTGGACGTCGTCGAGGCCTTCGAGGATGTCCTGGACCTGACGCAGACCCGACTTGGTGCCGTTGGGCAGGTCGACCTGGGTGACGTCACCCGTGATCACGATCTTCGAGTCGAAGCCGAGGCGGGTGAGGAACATCTTCATCTGCTCGGGGGAGGTGTTCTGGGCCTCGTCGAGGATGATGAAGGCGTCATTAAGCGTTCTACCGCGCATGTATGCCAGGGGCGCGACCTCGATGGTCCCCGCGGCCATGAGCCTCGGGATGGAGTCCGGGTCGAGCATGTCGTGCAACGCGTCGTAGAGCGGGCGCAGGTAGGGGTCGATCTTCTCGTAGAGCGTGCCCGGCAGGAACCCCAGCCGCTCGCCCGCCTCGACCGCGGGGCGGGTCAGGATGATGCGGTTGACCTGCTTGGACTGGAGGGCCTGCACCGCCTTGGCCATGGCGAGGTAGGTCTTGCCGGTGCCGGCGGGGCCGATGCCGAACACGATCGTGTGCTTGTCGATCGCGTCGACGTACCGCTTCTGGTTCAGGGTCTTGGGCCGGATCGTGCGGCCACGCGAGGAGAGGATGTTCTGGGTGAGGACCTCGGCCGGGGTCTCCTGGCCGTCCCCCTCGCCGTTCTGACTGGCTCTGAGCATCGCGATCGAGCGTTCCACTGCGTCCTCCGTCATCGGCTGTCCGGTGCGGAGCACCAGCATCATCTCGTCGAACAGGCGCTGGATGAGGGCGACTTCAGCGGCGTCGCCGACCGCGCTGATCTCATTGCCCCGGACATGGATGTCGGCCGCCGGGAAGGCCTTCTCGATCACGCGCAGCAGGGAGTCGCCGGACCCCAGCACGGTCACCATGGGGTGCTGGGCGGGGACGGTGAACTGTGCTCTCGCCTGTCCCTGCGCGGGTGTGCGATCTGTGGGTGTCTGAGTCATGGGCCGGCTCTGTAGGCCTTGCTCGTCCTCCTCGATACGACTCGCCCGCCACATGGGCGGCCTGGCGATTTCCAGGGTACGCCGGGGCACTGACAACACCGAAGGCCTTTTCCGCTCACCGCGGCCGAGGGGGAGAGCGCCCTGAGTGCAGCGGTGAGCCCTGCATACGCCCCCGGCGTGCGTGGGGAGAATGCGCGCCGACGGCGCGTTCCCGTCGTCGTGAGTCCGGGGAAAGCAGGTCGGCCGTGCTCTTGCGTCTGCCCACGTCCGTGTCCGAGGCACAGCAGTGCCTGTCCGAGGGAGCGATACCCGTCGGCGGTGCCACCCTCCAGTGGGCCGTCTGGCAACGGGACGGCTTCCCGGAGCAGGCGATGAGCCTGCGCGAGGTGCCCGAGGCCAATGTCCTGGACGCCGAGGCGCTGGGGGCGGCGGTGCTCCTGCACCGGATCGACGACCGGGTGCCGGAGGTGCTGCGCCGGGCGGCGGCGGGGATCGGCACCGGTGCCGTGCGCCGGAGTGCGACGGTCGGCGGGAACATCGTCGGCAGCACCCTGCGCTGTCTGCTGCCCGCGGCCGTCGTCCTGGACGCGCGTGCGGTGGTGCTGGACGCGGAGGGCCCCGTCGAGACGGACCTCGCCGAGCTCACGGCGAAGCGTCCGCTGCTGCTGAGCCTGCGCTGGCGCACCCCGGTGGCGAGCGCCTACCGCAAGCTGTCGGAGGCCCCCGGCGGCCCGCCGCCGTTGGTGGTGGCGACCGCCGTCCACGCCCCGGCGGGCGCCCGCCCGGTGCTGCGGATCGCCGTCCGCGACGGCTACGACGTACTCGCGGAGACCGCCGAGTGCGACACGGGTCCCGGGTCGGTGCTCGACGCCCTGTCCGGCACGGCGATCGGCGCGCTGCCGGCCGAGGCCCGCGAGGTGGTCCGAGAACAGGTGACGGACCTGCTGGCCAGCCCGCCCACGTAAGACCCCACGGGCCACCCGAACCCGCCAGGTGGCCCGCCAACAGATGACCGACCTGCTGGCCAGCCCGCCCACGTAAAACCCCACGGACCACCCGAACCCGCCAGATGGCCCAGCAACAGGTGACCGACCTACTGGCCAGCCCGCCCACGTAAGACCCCACGGACCCCCTACATCCGCCAAATGGCCCGGGAACAGGTGACCGACCTGCTGGCCAGCCCTCCCACGTAAAACCCCACAGGCCACCCGAACCCGCCAGCTGGCCCAGCAACAGATGACGGACCTGCTTGGCCCACCCACGCGCGTGAAGCCCCGCGGGCGGCCTATGCCGACCGGCGGAACCCGATGGTCGGCACCGCCCGCCGCAGCGGCCACGGCCGGGCCTGTTCCGCCGGTACCAGGTCCGCCAGGAAGCCGTACCGCTCCAGCGCCGCGGGGTCCTGCCCTGCCACCGACCGGACCTTGCGCCACCAGGCGCCGATCTCCGACCAGCCGGGCGCCGAGAGGGAGCCGCCGAACTCCTGGACGGAGAGCGCGGCCGTGAGCCCGGCGAAGGCCAGCCGGTCGGCGAGCGGCCAGCCCGCCAGCGTGCCGGTGACGAACCCGGCGACGAAGACATCACCGGCACCGGTGGGGTCGAGAGCCTCCACCGCGATGGCGGGCACCTCCGCGGACTCCCCGGTCCGCCGGTCCACCGCGTAGGCACCCTCCGCGCCCAGGGTGACGACCGCGAGCGGCACATGGTCCAGGAGGGCGTGGGCGGCCTCGCGCGGGCAGGAGGTGCGGGTGTACCGCATGGCCTCCTCCGCGTTCGGCAGGAAGGCCTCGCAGTGTTCGAGGTCGGCGAGGCCCGCGAGGTCCCACGCCCCGGTGTCGTCCCAGCCGACGTCGGCGAAGACGCGGGTGCCCTCGCCGGCGGCCTGGGCGATCCAGGGGGCGCGCTTGCCGGGCACCAGCGAGGCCACCGCGGCACGCGCACGTGGGGGGCAGTCGGGGGCGGGCTCCTCCGGGGGCGGCTCGTGGCCGTGGGAGACCATCGTCCGCTCGCCCTCGTACGCCATGGAGACGGTGACCGGGGAGTGCCAGCCGGGGACGGTGCGTGACGGCGAGAGATCGATGCTCTCGCCCTGGGCCAGGGCGTCCCAGCAGTACTCGCCGTAGTGGTCGGAGCCGAAGGCGGCGGCGAGGGAGGTCCTGAGCCCCAGCCGGGCGAGCGCGGTGGCCATGTTGGCGACACCGCCGGGGCTCGACCCCATCCCGCGCGCCCAGGACTCGGTCCCGCGCACGGGTGCGGAGTCGAGGCCGGTGAAGATGATGTCGAGGAAGACGGTGCCGGTCAGATAGACGTCCCAAGGGGGGTCGTCGGGGGTGCGCAGCGCGGCGAGCGGATCGACCTGGGCCTGACCCGGCCCGGCCGCTCCGAGGTGCGACGGTCCCTTTCCGACGGATGCGCTGGACGCGATCACGGGGCGCTCCCTGCGAGTGGTGCGGATTCAGCCAGTCTGCACCACACCACTGACAACAGTGTTGTCCACCGGACGCGTCCACGTGTCTGAGCCCATCCGGCACTACCAGCGCGGCACGTCCGGCGTCACCCATCCCGGCTCCGCGACCCGCATCGCCGCCGCGTCGTCCCGCTCCCGCAGCCCCCCGTCGTCATCGAGCCACCGCTGGTGCAGCACCCGCACCTTCTCCCGGTCGACCTCGACCCCCAGCCCCGGCGCGTCCGACACCGCGACCTTCCCGCCCTCGAACACCGGCCGTTCCCTGAGCACGTCCTCCGACTGCCACGGATAGTGCGAGTCACAGGCGTGGTGGAGGTCGGGCACGGTGGACGCCACGTGTGTCATCGCGGCCAGCGAGATCCCCAGATGGGTGTTGGAGTGCATCGACACCCCCACCCCGAACGTCCGGCAGATCGCGGCGAGTTGCTGCGTGTTCCGCAGTCCGCCCCAGTAGTGGTGATCGGAGAGCACCACCTGCACGGCTCCCTTCCGGAACGCCTCCTCGATCTCCGCGAACGTCGTCACGCACATGTTGGTGGCGAGCGGCACCCCGGCCCGCGTGGCCACCTCGGCCATCGCCGCGGTACCGAGCGCGGGGTCCTCCAGGTACTCCAGTACGTCCCCGAGCTCCTGCGCCACCTTCAGCGAAGTCCGCACGGACCAGGCCCCGTTGGGGTCGAGGCGCAGCGGATGCCCGGGAAACGCCTCGGCGAGCGCCCGCACCGCGGCGATCTCCTCGTCCGGCGGAAACACCCCGCCCTTGAGCTTGAACGACGTGAACCCGTACCGCTCCTTGAACAGCCGGGCCTGCGCCACCACCCCGGCCGGATCGACCGCGGCACCCCAGTCGTCCTTCTCCGAGGCGACCTGCGCCGGGTGGTCGGCCCACTTGTAGAAGAGGTACGCGCTGTACTCGACGGCGTCCCGCACCTTGCCGCCGAGCAGCGCGTGCACGGGCAGCCCGAGCGCCTTGCCGAGGGCGTCGAGACAGGCGACCTCGAACCCGGAGACGACGGACAGCCGCAGCTTGTCGGCGGTCTGCACCCCGCGCAGCCCGCCCACGTCGACCTGTCCGGAGACCCGCGCGTCGTCCACGGCCACTTCGTCGGCGACGGTGAACAGGCCGTTCAGATCGGACACCTGACGCCCGATCACCTTCCGCGCGAACGGCCGCGCCAGCTCCAGGTACTTGGTGTCGCCGTACGTCTCCCCGAATCCGACGACCCCGTCCGCGGTCTCCACCTCGACGATCAGCCGGGGCGTGTACGGCTGGTGCACCCCCTGGGTGTTGAGCAGCGGCGGGTCGGCGACGAGGATCGGAGTCAGCCGTACGTCAGTGATCGTGAGGTTCACAGAGCGGCTCCTACGAGGTCGAGTCCGGTGGCGAGCAGGGTCCTGAGGCCGGCGAGGTCGCTGTCCGACGGGTCGGTGAGCGGGGCGCGGACCGGTCCGACGGGTCGTCCGCGCAGCCGGGCCGCGGCCTTGACGAGCGACACGGCGTATCCGGGGACGCGGTCGCGGAGTTCGACGAGCGGTACGTAGAAGGCGCGCAGCAGCAGGTCGACGCTCTTGCCGTCGCCGTCCCGCAGCGCGCGGAAGAAGGCGTCGGCGATCTCCGGGGCGAAGGCGTGGACGGCGGAGGAGTACGCGGGGACGCCTACCGTGGCGTAGGCGCGGGCCTGGATCTCCGCGGTCGCGGCCCCGTTGAAGAAGAGGAAGCCCTGGGGTGCGGCGAGGGTGAGGCGCTGGAGCCGGTCGAGGTCGCTGTGCCCGTCCTTGAGACCGATGACACCGGGGATGGCCGCGACACGCCTCAACGCATCGGCCGTGAAGGCGACTTGGTCGCGCTGGTAGGCGATGAGCGGCAGCGGTGTACGGGCGGCGATCTCCGCCAGTTGCCGGACGAGCCCGTCCTGCGGGGCGGCGACGAGGTAGTGCGGGAGCACGAGCAGCGCGTCGGCGCCCGCCTCCTCGGCGATCCGCGCGAACCGCACGGCCCGCGCCCAGCCGTACCCCACCCCGGCGACGACCGGCACCCGGCCCGCCGCCTCCTGGACGGCGATGGTGACGACCGTCCGGTACTCGTCCTCGTCCAGCGAGAAGAACTCGCCGGTGCCGCAGGCGGGGAAGAGGGCGCCGGGAGCGGCGGCCAACTGTCCGGCCAGATAGGCCCGGTAGGCGTGCGGATCGAGGCTGCCGTCCGCCGCGAAGCTGGTCAGCGGGAAGGACAGCACCCCGGCCGCCATCCCGTCCCGCAGCCGCTGGACGACGCCCGCACCCCGGTCGGTGTCGATCCCCACGTGTTCATCTCCCCATGTAGATGTCATCCACGTATGAAGATGAAGGTTAGACAGGCGAACGACAGGCGTCAATGGCGCCGCCCCGCCGGATTACGATCGGCACATGTCAGAGACAGGGGGCGTCCGCGAGGTGAAGTCGGCCGCGCGCACGGTCGAGCTGCTGGAAGTGCTGGCCGCGCGCGGGGACCGCCCGGCACGGCTGCAAGAGCTGGCGGACGAGCTCCAGGTCCCCCGCAGCTCCATGTACGCCCTCCTCCAGACCCTGATCTCGCGCGGCTGGGTCCGCACCGACATCACCGGCTCCCTCTACGGCATCGGCATCCACGCCCTGCTGACCGGCACCAGCTACCTCGACACCGACCCGCGCGTCCGGGTCGTACGGCCGTATCTCGACGAGGCGTCCCAGGCGTTGGGCGAGACGATCCACATGGGCCGGCTCGACGGCCGGGACGTGGCCTATCTGGCGACCCGCGAGTCCCACGAGTACCTGCGCACCATCAGCCGCGTCGGCCGCCGCCTGCCCGCCCACGCCGGCGCCCTGGGCAAGGCCCTGCTGGCCGAGCGCGGCGACACGGAGCTGCCCGAGGGCCCGTACGAGGCACTCACGCCCCACACCCGCACGACCCGCGAGGAACTGGCGGCGGACCTGGCCGGGACGCGGGCCCGCGGCTACTCCATCGACCGCGAGGAGGGCGTCCTCGGCATCGTCGGTTTCGGCTTCGCCCTGCGCTACGACTCCCCCGCCCAGGACGCCGTCAGCTGTTCGGTGCCGGTGGCCCGCCTGACGCCGTCGCACGAGGAACGGATCGTCGTGGTGATGCGGGAGGTCAGGGCCAAGATCGAGGCGACGGTACCGGCGGCGAGCGGCGCGGCGGTCCACTGGCGCTGAGCCACAGAAATCGGCTCGTCTACCCGCCCTCCCCCACCCCAAACACGACGTGCCCCACATCACACCCCCCGCTCTTCTTCTCGAACCGCGTGCTTGATACAAATTTCCCGCGCGTTCCTGTCCGTCGACGGTCGTCGCCCAACCCCCTTTCCTGAACCGCTTCTTCCGCATGCCCTGGGAACGCCCGTGTCCGCCCCCCGCTCCACCACGCCCTGGCCCCTGATTGCCCTTTTCACGGCCGGGTACCTCGCCCCGTACCTCCTCCCGACCACCGTCGGCAGGCTCGACTCGGGACTGCCCCTCTCCGCCACCCAGGCGGGCGCCGTCGGCAGTGCGCTGCTGCTGAGTTCGGCCGCGGCGGGCTTCCTGCTCGCCTCCCGGGTCGACCGGATCGGCCCCCGCCTCCTGGCCCGCATCGGCCTCGTCCTCGCCGTCCTCGGCTACGGCGGCGCCGCCCTCACCCACACCGTCCCCGCCGTCATCGCGGGCGTCCTGGTCGGCGGCTTCGGCTCCGGTACGGCGACCGCGGTGGCCGCCACCGGGATCGCCGCCCAGCCCGACCCGCACCGCACCACCACGTTCGGTCTGCTGGGCGTCTCCGCGCTCGCCGGCGCCGTCTATCTGACGGTCCCGCACCTCGGCCCGGGCCACGGCCAGCCCCTGGCGGCGATCGCCCTCACCGCACTGGCGGTCTGGCCCCTGACCGCCCGCCTCTCCGCGTCCACGGCCCCCCGCCGCACCCGGCACCAGCCCAAGAGCCCCCTCCCGCACCGGCGCGCCGGACTGCTCCTCGCCCTCACCCTCCCGTGCTGGTCCCTCGCCCAGAACTCCCTCTGGGGCGTCAGCGGCCGCATCGGCCTCGACCAGGCCCACCTCACCGAGGCCACGGTCGGCGCGGTCTTCGCGATCGCCCTCGGCGCCGGACTGCTCGGCGTCATCGGCGCGGGCGCCCTCGGCCCCCGCCTCGGCAGGGCCCTCCCCATCGGCGCCAGCACGGCCCTCATCGCCGCCTGCATCGCCCTGAGCGCCTCCGCGACCGACCTCACCACGTTCGCGACCGGCGAGATCGCCTGGAACACGCTCTACCCGATCGTCCTGTCGTACGTCATCGGCCTCGCCGCCTCCCTCGACCCACGAGGCCGCTGGGCGGTCCTGGTCGGCTCGGCGTCGTCCCTGGGCACGGCGGCGGGCCCGTTGGCGGGAAGCCTGCTGTCGGCGCAGGCGGGCTTCGCGGCGATGGGCTGGGTGCTGGCCGCGGGCCTCCTCCTGATCGCCGCCCCGATGACGGCGGTGGCGCTGGGCGCGGGCAGGCGCCCCCTGCCGGTGGTGGAGGTACCGGTGGAGACGCCGGTCTACGACAGAGCAACGGCTGCGTAAAGGCTTTTAGGGGCGCGGGGCTGCATCGATTTGCGGCTCCGCCGCGTGGGCGCGACCAGCCCCCACCGCCCCGCAGCCGACCGTCAAAACCGATACGCCTCAACCTCCGCGAGATACCGAGCCCGCCGCTCCTCGTCATGCTCAAGAAAACTCGCCACGAACGAGTTCCGGGCCAGCTCCCGCAACCGCTCCTCCCCCAACCCCAACGCGGACCCCACCGCATCAAAGTTGTCCCCCACATACCCCCCGAAATAGGCAGGGTCGTCAGAGTTCACGGTGCACAACAGACCGGCGTCCAACATCGCCGGCAACGGATGATCGCCGAGCACGTCGACCGTCCGCAGCCGCACATTCGACAGCGGACACAAGGTCAACGGCACCCGCTCCCGCACGAGCCGCTCCACCAGCTCCGCATCCTCCATGCACCGCAGCCCATGGTCGATCCGCTCCACCCCGAGCACGTCCAGCGCCTCGGTGATGTACTCCGGCGGCCCCTCCTCCCCCGCATGGGCGACCCGCCGCAACCCCAGCGCGGCGGCGGCCTCGTACACCTCGCGGAACTTCACCGGCGGATGCCCGACCTCGGCGGAGTCGAGCCCGACGCCGACGATCCGGTCGAGGTACGGCTTCGCGGCCTCCAGCGTCTCCAGGGCCGACTCGGCGGACTCGTCCCGCAGGAAGCACATGATCAGCTGCGTGGAGACACCGTGCCGCGCCTCGCTCTCACCGAGCGCCCGCCACAACCCGTCCACCACCGTGCCCATGCCCACACCGCGCGCGAGGTGCGCCTGCGGATCGAAGAAGATCTCCGCGTGCCGCACGCCCTGCGCGGCGGCGCGGGCGAGATAGGCGTTCGCCAGGTCCTCGAAGTCGCGCTCGGTGCGGAGCACGGCCATGAGCTCGTAGTACAGGTTCAGGAACGACTGGAGGTCGTCGAAGTCGTACGCCTTGCGCAGCTCTTCGGTGTCCGCGTACGGCAGCTCGACGCCGTTGCGCGCGGCCAGCTCAAACGCCAGCTCGGGCTCCAGCGTGCCTTCGATGTGCAGGTGCAGTTCAGCTTTGGGGAGGGGCATCAAAGCATCGTACGACCGCTTTACCGCCGTTTCGGAACCGGCACCCGCAGCAGGTCGTGCGCCACCGTCAGCTCCCCCTCGAACCCGGCCGCCCGCGCCTGCCGTTCGAACTCGTCGGGGTCGGTGTAGCGCTGGCTGAAGTGGGTGAGGACGAGATGCCGTACGCCGGCGTCCCGGGCGACCGTCGCGGCCTGCCCGGCGGTGAGGTGGCCGTGCTCGACCGCGAGGTGTGTGTCCTCGTCGAGGAACGTCGACTCGATGACGAGCATGTCGCAGCCGTCGGCGAGCGCGTGGACGCCGTCGCACAGCCGGGTGTCCATGACGAACGCGAACCGCTGCCCGCGCCGGACCTCGCTGACGTCCGCCAGCGCCACACCGCCCACCGCACCCTCGCGCTGGATGCGTCCTACGTCCGGGCCCTTGATGCCGTGCGCGGCGAGACGGTCGGGCAGCATACGGCGGCCGTCGGGTTCCACGAGGCGGTAGCCGTACGACTCGACGGGGTGGGAGAGTTTGCGCGCCTCCAGCGCATAGGAAGAAGCCACGGCCAGCACGCCGTCCGCGCTCACCGGCGCCTCGGTGATCCCGACCGTCTCCCGGTACGCCGTCGCGTACCGCAGTCGGTCGAAGAAGCGCTGCCCCGACTTCGGGTAGTGGGCGGTGATCTCGTGCGGGACGCGGTCGAGGTTGATGCGCTGGAGGACGCCCGCGAGACCGAGGGAGTGGTCGCCGTGGAAGTGGGTGACGCAGATCCGGTTCAGGTCGTGCGCGGCGACCCCGGCGCGCAGCATCTGGCGCTGGGTGCCCTCGCCCGGGTCGAAGAGGATGCCCTCGCCGTCCCAGCGCAGGAGGTAGCCGTTGTGGTTGCGGTGCCGGGTGGGGACCTGGCTGGCGGTGCCGAGGACCACCAATTCACGTACGGACACGGTGACTTACCCGGGGGGCCAGGCGAGGCCGCGGCCACCGAGGACGTGCGCGTGGGCGTGCCAGACGGTCTGGCCCGCGCCGGCGCCCGTGTTGAAGACGATGCGGTAGCTCTCCAGCTTCTCCTCGTCGGCGACGGTCTGCGCCTCGCGCAGCACGTCGGCGGCGATGACGGGCTCCGCGGCGGCGAGTGCTGCGGCGTTCTCGTAGTGGACCTTGGGGATGACCAGGACGTGCGTGGGCGCCTGGGGGTTGATGTCCCGGAAGGCGACGGTGGTGTCCGACTCACGGACGATGGTCGCCGGGATGTGACCCTCGACGATCTTGCAGAACAGGCAGTCCGCCTGCGGCTCCCCTGGCATGTTCGTCCTCTCGCCCTGTCGCCGATGTCTCGGGGCATCGTATCGAGCAGGTCAGGGAAGCGACGGAGGCACCTTCGCCGGAGTCCCCTCCAGCGCCTCCAGCGCCAGCCTGATCGCCTCGTCCAGTTGGGGGTCCCGGCCGGCCGCGTGGTCCTGCGGGCGCTGGAGGACCTCCACGTCCGGGTCCACGCCGTGGTTCTCCACGCCCCACTCGTAACCCTCCAGCCAGAACGCGTACTTGGGCTGGGTGACGAGCGTGTCGTCGACGAGGTGGTAGCGGCTGTCGATGCCGATCACCCCGCCCCAGGTGCGCGTGCCGACGACCGGACCGATGCCGAGGGCCTTGATGGCCGCGTTGACGATGTCGCCGTCGGAGCCGGAGAACTCGTTGGCGACGGCCACCACCGGGCCGCGCGGGGCGTCCTGGGGGTAGCTGTAGGCGCGCATGCCGCGGGGGCGGGCCCAGCCGACGATCCGGCGGGCCAGTTTCTCCACCACCAGCTGGGAGGTGTGGCCGCCGCGGTTCTCTCGGACGTCGACGACCAGGCCCTCGCGGGCCACCTCGACACGCAGGTCGCGATGGATCTGGGCCCAGCCGGGGGCCTGCATGTCGGGGACGTGGAGGTAGCCGAGGCGGCCGGCGGAGCGCTCGTGGACGTAGGCCCGGCGGTCGCTCACCCAGGCGTGGTAGCGCAGCGGCTCCTCGTCGGCGACCGGGACGACGACCGCGTGCCGTACGTCTCCGCCGCCCGCCGGCGAGATCGTCAGCTCGATCGGCTTGCCCGCCGTGCCGACGAGCAGCGGCCCCGGGCCCGTCACCGGGTCGACCGGTCGTCCGGCGACCGCGACGATCGCGTCCCCGGCGCGGACCGCGACGCCGGGGGCGGCGAGCGGGGAACGGGCGTCGGGGTCGGAGGTCTCCGAGGGAAGGATGCGGTCGATGCGCCAACTGCCGCCCTCGTGCCGGGAGATGTCGGCACCGAGCAGACCCTGCCGGGCGCCGTTGCCGTGGCCGCCGCGCGGGACCACGTAGGCGTGCGAGGTGCCCAACTCGCCCTGGACCTCCCACAGGAGGTCGACCAGGTCGTCGTGGGTGGCGACGCGGTCGAGGACGGGGCGGTAGCGGTCGAGGACGCCGTCCCAGTCGGCGCCGCCGAGGTCGGGGAGCCAGAAGTGGTCGCGCAGGAGGCGGCCCGTCTCGTCGTACATCTGCCGCCACTCGGCCGCCGGGTCGATCGTCTGGCGGACACGGGAGAGGTCGACGGTGATGTTGGTGTCGCTGTCGTCGTCGTTCGAGGCGCGACGGTCGCTCGGTACGACCTTGATCCGGCCGTCGGTCCACAGCAGGACCCGTTTGCCGTCGCCGCTGACGGCGAAGTGGTCGGCGTCGGCGGCCAGATGCTCGATGCGCTGCTGGACGAGGTCGAAGCGCTCCAGCTCGGTCTTGGGGTCCGGGGCGTCGGGCGTGGCCCGGGAGGCGCCCAGCACCCCGCGCACCGGGTGGCGCAGCCACAGGACGCCGTCCTTGGCGGTGCGCAGGTCGGAGTAGCGGGCGGCCTCCACCGGGAACGGCACGATCCGGTCGGCGAGCCCGTCGAGGTCGATGCGGGTGGCGGGGGTGCCCTCGCTGTCGGGGGTCTCGTCCTTGTCGGGCGCGTCGAAGGGTCGGCCGTGGCGCTGCGGGCCGAAGGGCGAGGGCGTGGTCGCGGCGAGGGTGATGAGGTGCGGGCGGGCGCCCTCCACGAAGGCCAGGTCGAAGACGTGCTCGTCGTAGACCGGGTCGAAGGAGCGGGTGGAGAGGAACGCCAGGTGCTTGCCGTCGAGGGTGAACGCGGGGGCGTAGTCCTGGAAGCGCAGCGGGGTCGCCTCGGTGACCGACAGGTCGGTGGTGTTGGCGAGGCGGAGCTGGCACAGCGGGCGCGGGCCGGGGTGGGACCAGGCGAGCCAGGCGGAGTCGGGGGAGAAGACCAGCCCGGAGGCGTCGCCGTCCTCGCTGCGGTCGACCTCGCGGACCTCGCCGGTCTCGCGCTCCACGAGGAGGACGCGCCCGTCGTGCGAGGCGACGGCGGCCCGGCTGCCGTCGGGCGCCATCGTCAGGTCGAGGACCCGGCCGAGCTGTCCGGCGGCGAGCCGGCGCGGGGTGGCGCCGGGGGCGAGGCCGGTGGCGGGCCCGAACTCCAGGGCGTCGTCGCCCTCGGCGTCCGTCACCCACACCACCCACTCCTCGCCGTCGGCCCGGAAGGCCTGCGGCAGCCGGGACCGCACACCGGGCCGCGCGGCGAGCGCACGGGCCGGACCGGAGCGGTGGGTGACCCAGTGCACGGCACCGCGCACACAGACGGCACTGCCGCGCGCGGTGTGGTCGGGGGAGGCCGACTCGACCCAGCGGGAGGCGTTCAGGGTGTACGGCTGGAGGTCGGCCCGCGACCCGCCGAGCCGGATGTCCAGCCGGCGCGGCTCCGCCCCGTCCAGGTCGTCGAGGACCCACAGCTCACCGGCCGAGGCGTAGACGACCCGGGTGCCGTCCCCGGCCGCGTGCCGGGCGTAGAAGCCGTCGACCGGTGTGTGCCGGCGCAGATCGCTCCCGTCGGCTAGGGAGGAGTAGAGCGCCCCCACACCCTCGTGGTCGGAGAGAAACGCGATCCGCTCCCCCGCCCACACCGGGAACTCGATGTTCCCGTCGAGCTCCTCATGCAGCCGTACGAACTCCCCGTCGCCTCCGTCGTCGATCCACAACTTGCCCGCGGTGCCGCCCCGGTACCGCTTCCACCAGGCCGCCTCCCGCCCCATGGGCGCCGACAGCAGCACGGTGGACGGCCCTTGGGCGACGGCGCCGACCGGGCCGTACGGCAGGACGGTGGACGGCCCGCCGTCGAGCGGCACCGCGTGCGCCCAGGAGCGGCGCAGGCTGGCCTGGCCGTGGGTGGTGAGGGCGAGGACCTCCCCGTCCGGGGTCCAGCCGCGCACCTGGGTCCGCCAACTCCCCCAGTGGGTGAGCCGTTTCGCGGGCCCGCCGTCGACCGGCGCGATGTGCACCTCGGGTGCCCCGTTGCGCGTCGAGGTCCAGGCGACGGTCGTGCCGTCGGGTGAGACACGCGGCGTGGAGACCGGCACGTTGTCGGTGCTGACCCGCCAGGCCCGGCCGCCGTCGAGGGGCGCGATCCACACGTCGTCCTCGGCGGTGAAGGCCACCAAGTCGCCGGTCAGGTGCGGGTATCGGAGATACGCGGGCGTCACGGGCTGGGTCACCCGATCACCCTAAGGTCATTTGCCCTGCACCGGGCGGCAGTCCGGGTACTTGTCGCACCACACGGTCTCCGTGACGGTGACGGTGACCGTGGCACCGGGGTTGTTGTCGGCGGGCTCGGGAGTGGCGTTGCAGTTGCCCAGCCCGTTCACCTGGAACCACTGCTTCCCGTCGATCTTCGCGGTCAGCTCCCCGCGCACACACTGCCCGTTGACGACCCGCGTGATCTTCCCGTCGGCCTTGATGTCCTTGCCGTCGTTGGTCTCGCCGGTGCAGTGCACCTCGGCGACGGCGTTCTCGGTCGCGGTCGGGGTGGGGCGGTTGCCGTAGGAGGCCTGGCAGGTGAGCCACTGCACCTTGGCGTGCTGCCGCTCCAGCTCCTTGGTGACGGTCTGGTCGGTGGTGTACGCCACGGACGCGGAACTAAGCCCCGCGGGATCACAGGCGACGGCCCCACCGACGGTCACCACGACAAGCGCGGCCACCGCGCCGATACGTCGGCCCCGGTGCCGCCAAATCCTCCTCAATACCCCCATGGAGGGCAGCTTCCCACTGTCCCGCCCGCCGCGGTAGGCCGCATACGGACACTCGTCCCACATTCGAGTGAAGCCCTCGCGGAAAACCCGGAGACCGGACACCGTCCGCCCGCCTAGCGTGACGCCATGCGCAAAGACCGCCGGCTCCGCCGTCTCGTCGTCGACGAGCAGACGACGTATCTGTGGAACTTCCGTCAGAGGAAGGGCGCCGACGGCGTCTGGCGGGACGTCGTCACCCTGCACCGCGGTGGCCGACGTACCCGGTTCGTGTTCCTGCCGGGCGAGGCGGGCTCGGGCCGGTACCTCTCCGAAGGCCACCCCTGGTTCCAGGGCTGGGCGATGGACGGCCAGGGCGCGGGGATCAACCTGCGTGAGCCGGGTGTCGTACGCGCCCTGCTCGACGAGGCGACGCGGCGCGGTCTGATGCCGTCCGGTGAGGGGGAGTTGGACGGCTGGGAGTTCTTCTACGCCGTCGCCGAGGCCGTCGATCTCAAGCGCGCAGCAGCAGCCACTCCTGGAGCTCCACCAGGTTCCCCTCCGGGTCCTTGAGGTGGGCGACCCGCATCCGGTCGGTCATGGGGGCGGGGCCGTGCAGCAGGACGGCGCCCCGCCCGGCGATCTGCTCGCAGTAGGAGTCCAGGTCGTCGACGCGCAGCACCACCAACGACCGGTGCCCGGTGGCGTCGTCGCCCAACTCGCCGAGAACGCCCGCCATCATGGCCCGGTCCTGGAGGGCGATGCCGGCCGCCCCGGTGGAGGGGCTGAACTTCTCGTACGGTCCCTCGGTCGCCCCCGACTGCGGCTTCAGACCGAGGACTTCGGCGTAGAAGCGGTAGCAGGCGGCGAAGTCGGTGACGAGAAGCCGTACTTGGGCGAGTTCCACGGTGTTTCCCCCGGAGGATCGGTCAGGACCAGCGGCCGGTGCGGCCGAGGAGCAGGGCCGCGGCCGCCGTCCCGGCGGTCGACGTACGCAACACGGTAGGGCCCAGCACGTACGCCTTCGCACCGGCCTCCTCGAAGAGCGCCAACTCGTCCTTGGCGACGCCCCCTTCGGGGCCGACGACGAGGACGATCTCACCCTCGTCGGGGAGTTCGGCGGTGGCGAGCGCCTGACTGCCGCGCTCGAAGTCGGAGTGGAGCACGGCGGCGAAGTCGGCGCGGGCGAGCAGCGCGGCGACCTGCTTGGTCGTGGCCAGGTCCGCGACCTCGGGGAAGCGGACGCGGCGGGACTGCTTGCCGGCCTCGCGGGCGGTGGCCCGCCACTTGCCGAGCGCCTTCAGCCCGCGGTCGCCCTTCCACTGGGTGATGCAGCGGGCCGCCTGCCAGGGCACGACGGCGTCGACGCCGACCTCGGTCATGGTCTCGACGGCGAGTTCACCGCGGTCGCCCTTGGGGAGGGCCTGGACGACGGTGATGCGCGGTTGCGCCACCGGTTCCTCGCTGACGCCGTCCAACTGGACGATCAGCCGGTCCTTGCCCTCGGTGGCGAGCACGACGCAGTCGGCCCAGCGGCCCGCGCCGTCGGTGAGGATGACGTCCTCGCCGGGCTGGAGACGCTTCACGGAGACGGCGTGCCGTCCCTCGGGTCCGTCGAGGACGTAGTGGCCGCCGCCACCGGCGTCGAAGTGCTCGACCACGAAAACGGGAGCGGTCATCGCGGGTCACCTCCGGCGTTCCGGAATCCGGACAACGCTGTCGTGGCGTCGGCGAGTTCGGCGGCCAGCACCTCCACGAGCTGCCCGGCGGGCAGCGGGCGGGCCATCCGGTGCCCCTGTCCCGCCCACAGCGCCATGCCCTGCGGGTCACCGGCCTTGGCGGCGGCCTTGCGCAGGGGGGAGGTGAGGTGGTGGACCTCGGGGTAGGCGGCGGGGGCGTACGGGCCGTGCTCGCGCAGGAACCGGTTGACGAGCCCGCGGGCCGGCCGGCCGGAGAAGGCGCGGGTCAGTTCGGTGCGTACGAAGAGGGGGTTGGTCAGCGCCTGCTTGTGGAGATCGGCGGCGCCGGACTCGGAGGTGGCGAGGAAGGCGGTGCCGAGCTGGGCGGCACTGGCGCCCGCGGCGAGGACGGCGGCGATCTGGCTGCCGCGCATGAGGCCGCCGGCGGCGACGACGGGGATCCCCACGGTTTCCCGGATCTGTCCGACCAGCGAGAGCAGGCCGAGCCCGGCGCCGTCGGTCTCGGGGACGTCCCGGTGGGTGCCCTGGTGTCCGCCGGCCTCGATGCCCTGCGCGATCACCGCGTCGGCCCCGGCCCGCTGCACGGCGAGGGCCTCGTCCGGGGTGGTCGCGGTGACGAGCGTGAAGGTCCCGGCCCTCCGCAGCGCCTCCAGCACCTCGCCGCCCGGCACCCCGAAGTGGAAGGAGACGACGGGTACGGGGTTGTCGAGGAGTACGGCGAGCTTGGCGTCGTATCCGTCGTCCCGCCCGCTGTCGGGATCACCGAGCTCGGTCTCGTACCAGGCGGCTTCCCCGGCCAGCTGGTGCGAGTAGACATCCACGGCGGCCGGGTCCGCGTACTCGGGCTGCGGCATGAACAGATTGACGCCGAAGGGCCGTCCGGTGAGCCCGCGCAGCTGCTTGATCTCCTGGTACATGCCGTCGGCCGTCTTGTACCCGGCGGCGAGGAACCCGAGCCCCCCGGCGTCGGACACGGCCGCGGCCAGCCGCGGCACGGAGACCCCGCCCGCCATGGGGGCCTGCACGATCGGATAGGGGAAGAGATCGGTCAGCGCGGAGGACATGCCCGCATGTTGTCACGTCCCCCGAACAAGTCCGAATCCAGCCTTCCACCTGGCATAGTCCACTGACGCCACTGGGCGCCGAGCGGCTTTCACCACCGACGCCCAGCCCACCTCAGCGACCGTTGAACGCATCCTTCAACCGCGAGAACAGTCCCTGCTGACCCGGCTGGAACTGCCCCTGGGGCCGCTCCTCGCCTCTCAGCTTGGCCAGCTCGCGCAGCACGCGCTCCTGCTCCGGGTCCAGCTTGTTCGGGGTCTGCACCTCGACGTGCACGATGAGATCGCCCCGGCCGCCGCCCCGCAGATGCGTGACACCGCGCCCGTGCAGCGGGATCGACTGCCCGGACTGGGTGCCCGGCCGGATGTCGACCTCCTCCAGCCCGTCCAGCGTCTCCAGCGGCACCTTCGTACCGAGCGCCGCCGCCGTCATCGGAATCGTCACCGTGCAGTGCAGATCGTCACCGCGCCGCTGGAACATCGCGTGCGGCAGCTCGTGGATCTCGACGTACAGGTCACCGGCGGGACCGCCGCCGGGCCCGACCTCGCCCTCACCCGCGAGCTGGATCCGCGTGCCGTTGTCCACACCGGCCGGGATCTTCACGGTCAGCGTGCGACGGGAGCGGATCCGGCCGTCACCGGCGCACTCGGGACACGGCGTCGGAACCACCGTGCCGAACCCCTGGCACTGCGGGCACGGACGCGAGGTCATGACCTGGCCCAGGAAGGACCGCGTCACCTGCGAGACCTCACCGCGCCCACGGCACATGTCACATGTCTGGGCCGAGGTTCCCGGCGCCGCGCCCTCACCGTTGCAGGTGTTGCAGACGATGGCCGTGTCGACCTGGATGTCCTTCGTGGTGCCGAAGGCCGCCTCGTCGAGCTCGATCTCCAGCCGGATCATCGCGTCCTGGCCGCGCCGGGTGCGCGAGCGCGGACCGCGCTGGGACGCCGTACCGAAGAACGCGTCCATGATGTCCGAGAAGTTCCCGAAGCCGCCGGCGCCGAAGCCGCCCGCGCCCCCGCCACCCGCCTGGGACAGCGGGTCGCCGCCGAGGTCGTAGACCTGCTTCTTCTGCGGGTCCGACAGCACCTCGTAAGCGGCGTTGATCTCCTTGAACCGCTCCTGGGTCTTCGGATCCGGGTTGACGTCCGGGTGCAGCTCGCGTGCGAGCCGACGGAACGCCTTCTTGATCTCATCCTGCGACGCGTCGCGGCGCACGCCGAGAACGGCGTAGTAGTCCGTGGCCACTTACGACTCCGCCAGGATCTGTCCGACGTACCGTGCCACCGCTCGTACCGCTCCCATCGTTCCCGGGTAATCCATGCGGGTCGGTCCGACCACGCCGAGCTTGGCTACTGCCTCGCCGCCCGAACCGTAGCCGACCGACACCACCGAAGTTGAGTTGAGTCCCTCATAGGCGTTCTCGTGACCGATGCGTACGGTCATGCCCGAATCCCCGGCCTCGCCAAGCAACTTGAGGAGCACGACCTGCTCCTCCAGTGCCTCCAGGACCGGCCGGATGGTGAGGGGGAAGTCATGTCCGAAACGGGTGAGATTGGCGGTACCGCCGATCATCAACCGCTCCTCGTTCTCCTCGACCAGTGTCTCCAGCAGCGTGGAGAGCACTGTCGCGACCGTACCCCGATCCTCGACGTCGAAGCCCTCGGGCAGGTCCTCGACCAGCCGCGGCACATCGGTGAACCGACGCCCCGCGACCCTGCTGTTGAGCCGCGCCCGCAGATCGGCCAGCGAGGCCTCCCCGAAGGGCGCCGGGCAGTCGACCATGCGCTGCTCGACCCGGCCCGTGTCGGTGATCAGGACGAGCATCACCCGTGCGGGGGCGAGCGAGAGCAGCTCCACGTGCCGCACGGTGGATCGGGTCAGCGACGGATACTGCACCACCGCCACCTGCCGGGTGAGCTGCGCGAGCAGCCGCACGGTCCGGGCCACCACGTCGTCGAGGTCGACGGCGCCGTCGAGGAAGTTCTGGATCGCGCGCCGCTCGGGCGCGGTCATGGGCTTGACGCCCGCGAGCTTGTCGACGAACAGCCGGTAGCCCTTGTCGGTGGGGATGCGCCCGGCGCTGGTGTGCGGCTGGGCGATGTACCCCTCGTCCTCCAGGGCGGCCATGTCGTTGCGCACGGTCGCCGGGGAGACGCCGAGGCTGTGCCGCTCGGTGAGGGCCTTGGAGCCCACGGGCTCCTCCGTCCCCACATAGTCCTGGACGATGGCGCGCAGCACCTGAAGCCTGCGTTCACTCAGCATCGCGCACACCTCCAGAAGTCGATCCCCAGGCCCCTGCCTGGCACTCTGTCCGTCCGAGTGCCAGCGTTCCCCGCGGCCCAGTGTACGGCGGTGGGGTGCCACCCGGGCAAGGTCGGTCGGGGTGTGACAGCTCGTGAACCGCTCGTACGGCTAGCGTCGCGGTATGACGGTGACTTGGGAAGAGCTGGGGTGGCAGCGGGTCGCGGCCGGGGTGGGCCGGTGCCGGCTGCCGGTCTGGGACTGCACGGCGGGCCTGGTCGTCGGGGCGGAGACGGCCCTGTTGGTGGACGCCGGGTCGAGCCTCGCGGAGGGGGCGCGACTGCGGGCTCAGGCGGAGTCGCTCGCCGGGCACCGTGTGACTCATCTCGCGCTGACCCACCCCCACTTCGACCATGTCTTCGGCGCGGCGGCGTTCGCGGGTGCGGAGGTGTTCGGGCCGGTCGGCATGGACACGCTGCTCGGCCAGACCCAGGCCCGCGCGGAGCTGCGCGCGGACGCGATCCGCAACGGCCTGGAGGCGGGGCGGGCCGACGAGGCCGTGGACTCCCTCACTCACCCCCGCCATCTGGTCTCCGGCGAGTGGACCCTCGACCTGGGCGGCGGCCGGCAGGTCCTGCTGGCCAACGTCGGCCCCGGGCACACCGCCCACGATCTCGCGGTGCTGGTGCCGGGCTCGCCCGAGGTGGTGTTCTGCGGCGACCTGGTCGAGGAGTCCGGTGATCCGCAGGCGGGCCCGGACGCCGTACCGTCGCACTGGCCGGCCGCCCTTGACCGTCTCCTCGCCCTGGGCGGCGGGGACGCGCTGTACGTGCCCGGTCACGGAGCGGTGGTGGACGCGGCGTTCGTCCGGGCACAGCGCGACGCCCTGGCGCGGCGTTTCGGCGTGTCGCCCTGACCGCACCCCGGCTTCTCCTATCGTCATCCGAATGCGCCAGTACTCCGCCGATCTGACCCCGCCGTGGAAGAAGCCGAAGCCCGTCCCGGAGGTCCCGGCCGAGCCCGGCCTGGTGGTCGAGGAGCCCGGCACCGGTTTCTGCGGCGCGGTGATCCGCTGCGAGGCGGGCACGGTGACCCTGGAGGACCGCTTCGGCAAGCTCCGGGTGTTCCCGCTGGAGCCGCGGGGCTTCCTGCTGGAGGGGCGGGTGGTGACGCTCGTACGCCCGTCGTCATCGGCTCCTGTACGTCCCACGCGTACGGCCTCCGGCTCGGTCGCCGTCCCCGGCGCTCGCGCGCGCGTGGCCCGCGCCGGCCGCATCTACGTCGAGGGCCGGCACGACGCCGAGCTGGTCGAGAAGGTCTGGGGCGACGACCTGCGCATCGAGGGCGTGGTCGTGGAGTACCTGGAGGGCGTGGACGACCTCCCGGCGATCGTGGCCGACTTCGCCCCGGGCCCCGACGCCCGCCTGGGCGTCCTGGTGGACCACCTGGTGCCGGGCAGCAAGGAGTCCCGTATCGCGGCCTCGGTGACCAGCGAACACGCCCTGGTCGTAGGCCACCCGTACATCGACATCTGGGAGGCGGTGAAACCGTCGTCCCTGGGCATCGAGGCGTGGCCCAGGGTCCCCCACGGCCAGGACTGGAAGAAGGGCGTGTGCAGCGCACTGGGCTGGCCGCCGGAGAACACGGGCGCGGTATGGCAGGCGATCCTGAAGCGGGTGAACTCGTACAGGGACCTGGAGCCGGAGCTCTTGGGCCGAGTAGAAGAACTGATCGATTTCGTCACGGCCTGACTGGACCCACCTGAAGGGGCGCGGGGCTGTGTCTATTTGCGGCTCCGCCGCGTGGGCGCGACCAGCCCCCACCGGCCCGCACCCGCCCAACGACCTCTCAGTCCACCAGGTCCCGCACCACCGCATCCGCCAGCAGCCGCCCCCGAAGCGTCAGCACCGCGCGCCCCTCGTCGTACGACTCCTGCCACAGCAGCCCGTCCGACAGCGCCCGGCGAGCAGCTCGCAGACCCTCCTCACGGAGCAGATCAAGCGGCACCCCTTCCCGCAGCCGCAGCTCCAGCAGAATCCGCTCGACCCTCCGGTCCTCCTCCGACAACACCTCACGCCCCGCCCCCGGCGACCTCCCCGCAGCCAGCGCCGCCGCGTACGCGCCGGGATGCTTCACGTTCCACCACCGCACCCCGCCCACGTGCGAGTGCGCTCCAGGACCGGCCCCCCACCAGTCCGCGCCCCGCCAGTACAGCTCGTTGTGGAGGCACCGCCCGGCCTCGGAGGTCGCCCAGTTCGACACCTCGTACCAGTCGAAGCCGGCCGCCGCGAACGCGTCCTCCGCGATCAGATACCGGTCCGCGTGCACGTCGTCGTCGGTCATCGGCACCTCGCCGCGGCGGATCCGCCGGGCCAGCTGCGTGCCCTCTTCCACGATCAACGCATACGCGCTGACGTGGTCCGGCCCCGCGCCGATCGCCGCGTCCAGGGACGCCCGCCAGTCGTCGTCCGACTCGCCCGGGGTGCCGTAGATCAGATCCAGGTTGACGTGCTCGAAGCCCGCCGCCCGCGCCTCCGCCACGCACGCCTCGGGGCGCCCGGGCGTATGGGTCCGGTCCAGCACGCGCAGCACATGCTGCTTCGCGCTCTGCATGCCGAACGAGATCCGGTTGAAGCCGCCCGCGCGCAGGGTCGCCAGATACGACGGGTCCACCGACTCCGGATTCGCCTCCGTCGTGACCTCGGCGTCCGGCGCGAGGCCGAACTCGTCGCGGATCGCCGCGAGCATCCGTACGAGATCACCCGCGGCCAGCAGTGTCGGCGTACCGCCCCCGACGAACACCGTCCGGACCGGACGCGGGTCGTCCCCGAGCACCTTCCGGGCGAGCCTGATCTCGTCGATCAGGGTGTCCGCGTAGTTGTCGCGGGAGGCGAGGACACCGCCGCTGCCGCGCAGCTCGGTGGCGGTGTAGGTGTTGAAGTCGCAGTACCCGCAGCGGGTCGCGCAGTACGGGACGTGCAGATAGAACCCGAGGGGGCGCTCGGCGGCTCCGGAGAGCGCGTGCGCGGGGAGTGCGCCGTCGTCGGGGACGGGCTCGCCGTCGGGGAGTGCGGAAGGCATGCCTTCCATTGTCCAGTACCCCGCCGGCTACTCGGCCTGGAGCACCAGCAGGGCAAGATCGTCGTCGGGCGGTCGTACGCCGAATTCGTGCACCAGCCGTTTGATGCGCTCGGCGATGAGCGGGGCGGTCAGGCCCGCGCAGCCGGCGAGGGCCTCGGCGAGGCCGTCGCCGTCGTCGAACTGGCGGGAGCCGCTGCGCCGCTCGGTCACCCCGTCGGTGACGCACAGGAGGGTGTCGCCGTGGCGCAGCTCGATGACCTCGCTGGTGTAGACGGCGTCCTCGACGACCCCGAGGAGGGTCTGCGGCTGGGCGACCGTGCGGACCCCGCCGTCCGGGCCCAGCAGCAGGGGCAGGGGGTGGCCGGCGGAGGCGAGGGTGACCTGGACGCCGCCGTCGAAGGGCACGAGCTGGCCGAAGAGGAGGGACAGGAAGCGGGTCTGCGGGCCGTCGGCGGCCGCGGCGAGGCCGGCCGGTCCGGCGAAGGCGCGGGCGGCGGCGTCGGCGGCCTCGGTGGCGTCGTCGAGGAGGAGCTGGTTGAGGCGGTCGAGGACGTCGGCGACCTCGTACCCCTCGCGGGCCAGCAGCCGCAGCCAGGGCCGGGCCAGCCCGATCACCACGGCCGCCTCCGGCCCCTTGCCCTGGACGTCGCCGATGGCGAAGCACCAGCGGCCGTCGCCGGACGGGAAGAGGTCGTAGAAGTCGCCGCTGGGGCCCGCCTTGTCGCAGGGCTCGTAGACGAGCGCGCTGCTCACGCCGGGGATCTCGGCGACGGCGCCGGGCAGCAGTCCGCGCTGGAGGACGGCGCTGATCGTGGCCTGGCGGGCGTACTGGCGGGCGGCGCTGATGGCGAGGGCGACCCGGCGGCCCAGGTCCTCGACGAGCCCGGTGATCTCGTCCGGGAAGCGCAGCAGGCCCGCCCGCCCGATGACCAGCGTGCCGAGCGGACGGCCGCCGGCGATCAGGCGGTACGCGAGGGCCGCGCCGTGGGTGCCGTGCGGGCCGAGCGCCTCGCCGGGCCAGGGGAAGGAGACGGGCCCCGAGCGCGGCGGGTCGGGAGGACGCGGCGCCTCCTTCTCCAGGGCCCGGCGCAGGTCTTCGATGAGGTTCTCGCTGCCGTGCCAGACGCGGGCCAGCCGCGGCCCCGGCCCGGCGATCGCGTCGGCGCCCCAGCCTCCGACGCCGCCCGCGCCGTCGGCCTCGGCCCCGCGCGGGGAGCCCCAGCGCCCCATGAGCTCGTCCTCCAGCCACACCGCGCACCAGTCGGCCAGCCGCGGCACGATCAGCTGTCCGGCGAGCGCGGCCACCAGGTCCTCGTCGAGCTGCCCGGCGAGCAGGTCGGAGGCCTCGGCGAGGAAGGACAGGGCGCCTCGGTTGAGCCACTCCCGGTCGCGCTCGGCGCGCTGGGGTTCGGGCGCGAGGATCTCGGCGACCCGCAGACCGCGCTCCCCCGGGTAGGGGTCGGTGTCGCCGACGGCGGCGCAGCCGTCGTCGGTGAGCCGGGCCCATACGGTCTTGGAGCCGGTGCGGTACGTGATCCCCCAGGACTCGGCGAGGGCGGCGACCAGGCGAAGGCCGCGGCCGTACTCCGGTGTGCCGGGGTGGCTTTCCGGCGCGCCGGTGGCGAACTCGCTCCTCTCGTACGGAGGTTCGGGCGCGCCGGCGCGCGGGGCGCGTGAGGGGTGGTGGTCGGTGACCTCCACGACGACCGCGCCGGTGGCCTCCATACGGCAGTCCAGTGCGATGTCGGTGCCCGCGTGGACGACCGCGTTGGTGACGAGTTCGCTGGTCACGATCGTGAGGTCGTCGGTGAGGCGATCGGTGAGCTGTTCGGCGCCGGGCAGGCCGAGTTCGGCCCATTCGGCGAGCGCGGCGCGCAGCAGTGCGCGGGCGGCGCCCGGCGCGTGCGAGCTCCCGGAAAGGGTCGCGTGCGCCCGGGCGCACGGGAGCACGCCGTCGGGCACAGGCGCATCAGAGGCACGGGGATCGCTCTCCCGTTGCGTCGGAATGGCCCCCATGTCCAGCTCCCCGAGCAGTTCGGACGAATACACCTCAGTCGATGCGGACAGAGTGACAGACTGGCTGCGCCCATAAGCGCCGAGTTACCGAAGTGGGCCGCCATGAGTGAGAACAGTGCTACGCGTGTGCTCGAAGACGGACAGAATCAGGACCAGATTCGAGCATCGGATCTGCGTCCGCTGCTCGCCGCGATGACGGCCGCGCGGGACGGGCACTTCTCGAAGGTGCCGGAGACGGGGCACGGCCCCGTCGTGGCCGAGCTGTCCGCGATCTTCAACCAGTTGGTGGACCGCAACGTCCACTTCACCACGGAGGTCCAGCGGGTCAAGCGGGAGCTGGTGCGGCACGGCCGGCTGGACGAGCGGCTCTCGCCGAGCCCCGGTGCCGGCGCCTGGGCCTCCCGGGTCAGCGATGTGAACCAGCTGCTGGACGCCCTGGTCGCCCCGGCCGCCAACGCGACCCGGGTGCTCGACGCGGTGGCCGGCGGCGATCTGACCCAGCGGGTCGATCTGCACGACGGCAACCGCCAGTTGCGGGGCGATCTGCGCCGGCTCGGCCGGGCCGTGAACAAGATGGTCGACCAGTTGTCGCTGTTCACGGGTGAGGTGACCCGGGTCGCCCGAGAGGTCGGCACCGAGGGGCGGCTCGGCGGGCGGGCCAAGGTGACGGGTCTGTCCGGCAGTTGGCGGGATGTGACCGAGGCGGTCAACACCATGGCCTCCCGGCTGACCGCGCAGGTCCGTGACATCGCCCTGGTGACCACGGCCGTGGCCCGCGGCGACCTGACCCGCACGGTCACCGTCGAGGCCACCGGTGAGCTGCTGGAACTGAAGCTGACCGTGAACACGATGGTGGACCAGCTCTCCGCCTTCGCCGACGAGGTCACCCGCGTCGCCCGCGAGGTCGGCACCGAGGGGCAGCTGGGCGGACGCGCTCAGGTGCGGGGCGTGAGCGGCGTCTGGAAGGACCTCACCGACAACGTCAACTTCATGGCTTCGAACCTGACTTCCCAGGTCCGCAACATCGCCCAGGTGACGACCGCCGTGGCCAACGGCGACCTGTCGCAGAAGATCACCGTGGACGCGCAGGGCGAGATCCTCGAACTGAAGTCGACCATCAACACGATGGTGGACCAGCTCTCCGCCTTCGCCGACGAGGTCACCCGCGTCGCCCGCGAGGTCGGCACCGAAGGCAACCTCGGCGGCCGGGCCCAGGTGCGGGGCGTGAGCGGCGTCTGGAAGGACCTCACCGACAACGTCAACTTCATGGCCGACAACCTGACCTCGCAGGTCCGCAACATCGCCCTGGTCTCCACCGCGGTGGCCCAGGGTGACCTCGGCAAGAAGATCACGGTCGAGGCGAAGGGCGAGATCCTGGAGCTGAAGTCCACGATCAACACGATGGTGGACCAGCTCTCCGCCTTCGCCGACGAGGTCACCCGCGTCGCCCGCGAGGTCGGCACCGAAGGCAACCTCGGCGGCCAGGCGCAGGTGCGGGGCGTGAGCGGCGTCTGGAAGGACCTCACCGACAACGTCAACTTCATGGCGCTGAACCTGACTTCGCAGGTCCGCAACATCGCCCAGGTGACGACCGCCGTCGCCAACGGCGACCTCTCCAAGAAGATCACGGTCGACGCCCGGGGCGAGATCCTGGAGCTGAAGGACACCGTCAACACGATGGTGGAGCAGCTACGGGCCTTCGCCGACGAGGTCACCCGTGTCGCCCGCGAGGTCGGCACCGACGGTCGGCTGGGCGGTCGCGCACAGGTGCTGGGCGTGTCCGGTGTCTGGCGTGACCTGACCGACAACGTCAACTACATGGCCGACAACCTGACCTCGCAGGTGCGGAACATCGCCCAGGTGACGACCGCCGTGGCCAACGGCGACCTCTCCAAGAAGATCGACGTGGACGCGCGCGGCGAGATCCTGGAGCTGAAGACCGCCATCAACACCATGGTCGACACGCTGTCCTCCTTCTCCTCCGAGGTCACCCGCGTGGCCCGCGAGGTCGGCTCCGAGGGCCAACTCGGCGGCCAGGCACGGGTCGAGGGCGTGTACGGCACCTGGAAGCGTCTGACGACCAATGTGAACGAGCTGGCGTCGAACCTCACCACCCAGGTCCGCGCGATCGCCGAGGTGGCCTCCGCGGTGGCCCAGGGCGACATGTCCCGCTCGATCACCGTGGAGACGCAGGGCGAGGTCGCCGAGCTGAAGGACAACATCAACCTGATGGTGGCCAACCTCCGCGAGACGACCCGTGCGAAGGACTGGCTTGAGTCGAACCTGGCCCGGCTCGCCGCGCTGATGCAGGGCCACCGCGACCTGATGGAGGTCGCCGACCTGATCCTGCGCGAGCTGACGCCGCTGGTGAACGCCCAGTACGGGGCGTTCTTCCTGGCCGACCCGGACGAGGACGGCGCATCCATCCGCACAACCGTTCCTGCAAAGGGACTGGCGTTCATCGCGGGCTACGGCTCGGCCCAGGGCGCGACCGTGGAGACCGGCGGCCTCCCCGTGCACGGTCTGGTCCGCCAGGCGGCCCGCGAGAAGAAGCGCATCCTCGTCGAGGAGGCCCCGCCGGACTACATCAAGATCAACAGCGGTCTGGGCGAGGCGGCTCCCACGAGCGTCGTGATCATCCCGATCCTCTTCGAGGACAAGCTCCTCGGCGTCATCGAACTCGCCTCGTTCTCCCGCTTCTCCGACGTCCACCTGGCGTTCTTCGACCAGTTCGTGAACACCATCGGCGTCGCGATCAACACCATCATCGCCAACTCCCGCACGGAGTCCCTGCTCGGCGAGTCCCAGCGCCTCGCGATGCAGCTCCAGGAACGCTCGGACGAACTCCAGAAGCAGCAGGCGGAGTTGCAGCGTTCCAACGCGGAACTGGAGGAGAAGGCGGCCCTGTTGGCCACCTCCTCCCAGTACAAGTCGGAGTTCCTGGCGAACATGTCGCACGAACTCCGCACCCCCCTGAACTCCCTGCTGATCCTGGCGAGGCTGCTCTCCGACAACCCGGACGGCCATCTGTCGGACCAGGAGGTCCAGTTCGCGACGACGATCCACCGCTCGGGCTCGGATCTCCTCCAGCTCATCAACGACATCCTCGACCTGTCCAAGATCGAGGCGGGCCGGATGGACGTCCGCCCGAAGAAGCTCCCGCTGATCAAGCTCCTCGACTACGTCCACGCCACCTTCCGCCCGCTCACCCTCGACCGGGGGCTCGCCTTCGAGGTGTCCGTCGGCGAGGACGTACCGCGTGAGATGTACTCCGACGAACAGCGCCTCCAGCAGATCCTGCGCAACCTGCTGTCCAACGCGATCAAGTTCACCGCGGGCGGCCGGGTCGAGCTCCGGGTGAACCGGGTCAAGGACCCCGAGCGCAGGTACGTCCGGGAGAGCGACGAGGTGATCGCGTTCGCCGTCACCGACACCGGGATCGGCATCGCGGCCGAGAAACTCCCGGTGATCTTCGAGGCGTTCCAGCAGGCCGACGGCACCACCAACCGCAAGTACGGCGGCACCGGCCTCGGGCTGTCCATCAGCCGGGAGATCGCCGGCCTGCTGGGCGGCCGTATCGTCGCCGAGAGCGAACCCGGCAAGGGCTCCACCTTCACGCTCTACGTCCCCGTCGTCAGCCCCGGCCACTCGGCGACCGGCCCGGTCCCCGAGGACCGCTCCCTGCCGACGGTGCCGGAACAGCACTCCTCGGAGCCCTACACGGCCGCCCACGACGTGGACGACGCCTGGCCCGCACCGACCAAACTGGAGGCGTGGAAGTCGGGCCGGGCGGGCCAGGTGCTCCCCGGGCGCCGGGTGCTGATCGTCGACGACGACATCCGCAACGTCTTCGCCCTCACCCATGTCCTGGGCCGGGTCGGCATGCCCGTCCTCTACGCCGAGAACGGCCGCGAGGGCATCGAGACGCTGGAACGCAACCCCGACGTCGAACTCGTCCTGATGGACATCATGATGCCGGAGATGGACGGCTACGAGACCATCGCCGCCATCCGCCGCACCCCCCGCTGGACGGGGCTGCCCATCGTCGCGCTGACCGCGAAGGCGATGCCGGGAGACCGCGAGAAGTCGATCGCGCGGGGCGCCAACGACTACGTACCCAAACCGGTCGACGTCGACCAGCTGCTGACCGTGGTCTGCGCACTCCTGGACCCCGAGGGCGAGGACGAGGACGAGACCGATCCCGCCGCGGAATCCGCCGTAGAGGAACCGGACACGACAGAGGACGTGGCGGTTCCGCCGACGACTGAATGAGGCACAGTCACCATGAGCGCTGAGGCAACGACCGACGAGCGCGCCAGCATCCTCCTGGTCGACGACATGGAGGACAACCTGATCGCGCTGGAGGCCGTCCTGGGGTCCCTCAACGAGCCGCTCGTCCGGGCACGTTCGGGCGAGGAGGCGATGAAGGCGCTGCTGCGCCGGCAGTTCGCCCTCGTACTGCTCGACGTCCGCATGCCGGGCATGGACGGCTTCGAGACCGCCGCGAACATCAAACGGCTCGACCAGACCAAGGACGTCCCGATCATCTTCCTGACCGGCGCGGAGGACGACTCCGGCTACGCCTTCCGCGGCTACGCCACCGGCGCGGCCGACTACCTGACCAAGCCGTTCGACCCCTGGGTCCTGAGGGCGAAGGTCAGCGTCTTCCTGGACCTGCACAGAAAGAACCAGCAGCTGGAACGGCTACTGGCCCAGGACCAGGCGGATTACGGGGAGGTGAGCAGCAGACTGGCGGAGCTGGAGGCGGAGTTGGAGACCGAGGGTCCCCCGGACCGGGCGGCGCTGCGCACCCGGATCCAGGAGCTACGACAACTGTTGAACAGGGGCCGGGGCTAAAGGCTTTTTCTCGGGGGCGCGGGGAACTGCGCGACCAGCCCCCACGCACCCGCACCGCACCCGCCTACGCCTCGCGAGTACCCGCGTACATCTCGTCAATCAGATGCTTGTACTCCCGCTCCACAACCGGCCTCTTCAACTTCAGACTCGGCGTGATCTCACCATGCTCCACATCGAGATCCCGAGGCAGCAACCGGAACTTCTTGATGGTCTGCCACCGCTGAAGCCCCCCGTTGAGTTCCTTGACGTACCCCTCGACAAGCGCCACCGCGGCCGGATCGGCGACGACCTCCGCGTACGGCTTCCCACCGAGCCCGTTCTCCTCGGCCCAGCCCAGAATCGCGACCTCGTCGAGAGCGATCAGCGCCGTGCAGAAGTTCCGGTCGGCACCGTGCACGAGGATGTTGGAGACGTACGGGCACACCGCCTTGAACTGACCCTCGACCTCGGCCGGCGCGATGTACTTGCCGCCGGACGTCTTGATGAGGTCCTTCTTGCGGTCGGTGATCCGGAGGTACCCGTCGGGCGAGAGCTCACCGATGTCCCCGGTGTGGAACCAGCCGTCGCTCTCCAGCACCTCGGCGGTCTTCTCGGGCAGCCCGTGGTAGCCCTCCATGATGCCGGGGCCGCGCAGCAGGATCTCGCCGTCGTCCGCGATGCGCACCTCCGTGCCGGGCAGCGGCTTGCCGACCGTGCCGGTGCGGTACGCCTCGCCGGGGTTCACGAAGGAGGCCGCCGAGGACTCCGTGAGGCCGTAGCCCTCCAGGATGTGGATGCCGGCGCCGGCGAAGAAGTACCCGATCTCGGGCGAGAGCGCCGCCGACCCGGAGACACACGCGCGCAGGTTCCCGCCGAACGCCTCGCGGATCTTGGCGAAGACCAGCGCGTCGGCGACCTTGTGCTTGGCGGAGAGGCCGAAGGGCGCGCTCGCCGTGCCGGTGCGGCGGAAGTTGTCCTGGCTGGCCTTGGCGTACTCGCGGGCCACCTGGGAGGCCCACTGGAAGATCTTGTACTTGGCGCCGCCGCCCGCCCGGGCCTTCGCGGCGACCCCGTTGTAGACCTTCTCGAAGATGCGCGGAACGGCGGCCATGTACGTCGGCTGCACGACCGGCAGATTCTCGATGATCTTGTCGACGCGGCCGTCGACGGCGGTGACGTGCCCGACCTCGATCTGGCCGGAGGTGAGGACCTTGCCGAAGACGTGCGCGAGGGGCAGCCAGAGGTACTGCACGTCCTCGGCGCTGATCAGCCCGGTCGCGGCGATGGCCTTGGCCATGTAGGCCCAGTTGTCGTGCGGGAGGCGGACGCCCTTGGGGCGGCCCGTGGTGCCCGAGGTGTAGATGAGGGTGGCCAGCTGGTCCTTGGTGATCGCGCCGACCTTCTCCTTGATCAGGTCGGGGTCCTTCTCCAGGCGGGCCGCGCCCCGGGCCTCCAGCTCGGCCAGGGTGAGCACCCAGTCGCCGGTCTCCACGCCCTCGGCGTCGATGACCACGACATGGGTCAGCTCAGGCAGCTCGGCGCGCTTGTCGACCGCCTTGGCCAACTGCTCGGCGTTCTCCGCGAACAGGACGCGGCTCTCGGAGTCGGAGACGATGAACGCCGACTCCTCGGCGTTGGTCTGCGGATACACCGTGGTCGTGGCGGCACCGGCGCACAGGATGCCCAGGTCGGCGAGGATCCACTCGACCCGGGTCGAGGAGGACAGCGCGACCCGCTGCTCGGGCTGCACCCCGAGCTCGATCAGGCCGGCGGCGATCGCGTAGACCCGCTCGGCGGTCTGCCCCCAGCTCAGCGACTTCCACTCGTCGGGGCCCTCACCGGAGGCCGGAGGCACCGGGTAGCGGTACGCCTCCGCGTCCGGCGTGGCCGCAACGCGCTCAAGGAAGAGGGTCGCCACGCTCGGCGGACGGTTCTCGATCAGGGTCTGTGTGTCGCTCACGACATCCTCCGGGGCCCGCGACAGTGCGGCGGCTGGCTCAGTGCGGCTGGTGGCTCAGTGCGGCTGGTGGTGCTGCTCGAGTGTTGTTTAACTCACGAGTAACCATCGAGTGGAGATCAGAGTAGAGCGCGACCGCCGCCTGCGTAAGGGGCGACGGCCTGTCACTTCCTACAGAGCGCGACGTTACGCACGCGTAGGGGCCCGTCACGCTCACACGCGACGGGCCCCTGTTCCCACGGGAAAACGCGGTTACTTCTTGGCCTTGCCGGAACCCGCGCTGTCGTCACTGCTCAGCACGGCGATGAAGGCCTCCTGCGGAACCTCCACAGAGCCCACCATCTTCATCCGCTTCTTGCCCTCCTTCTGCTTCTCCAGGAGCTTCCGCTTACGGGAGATGTCACCGCCGTAGCACTTGGCGAGGACGTCCTTGCGGATGGCGCGGATGGTCTCGCGGGCGATGACCCGGGAACCGATCGCGGCCTGGATGGGCACCTCGAAGGCCTGCCGCGGGATGAGCTCGCGCAGCTTGGCGACGAGCCGCACCCCGTACGCGTACGCCGCGTCCTTGTGCGTGATCGCCGAGAAGGCGTCGACCTTGTCGCCGTGCAGCAGGATGTCGACCTTGACGAGGCTGGAGGTCTGCTCGCCGGTGGGCTCGTAGTCCAGGGAGGCGTAGCCGCGGGTCTTGGACTTCAGCTGGTCGAAGAAGTCGAAGACGATCTCGGCGAGCGGCAGCGTGTACCGGATCTCGACGCGGTCCTCGGACAGGTAGTCCATGCCGAGCAGCGTGCCGCGCCGGGTCTGGCACAGCTCCATGATCGACCCGATGAACTCCGAGGGAGCCAGGATCGTGGCCCGTACGACAGGCTCGTAGACCTTGTCGATCTTCCCCTCGGGGAACTCGCTCGGGTTGGTGACGACGTGCTCGCTGCCGTCCTCCATGTCCACGCGGTAGACCACGTTCGGCGCGGTGGCGATGAGGTCGAGTCCGAACTCGCGCTCCAGCCGCTCACGGATCACGTCGAGGTGCAGCAGACCGAGGAAGCCGACACGGAAACCGAAGCCCAGCGCGGCGGAGGTCTCCGGCTCGTAGACGAGCGCGGCGTCGTTGAGCTGGAGCTTGTCGAGGGCCTCGCGCAGCTCGGGGTAGTCGGAGCCGTCCAGCGGATAGAGCCCGGAGAAGACCATGGGCCTGGGGTCCTTGTAGCCCCCGAGCGCCTCGGTGGCCCCCTTGTGCTGGCTGGTGACGGTGTCGCCGACCTTGGACTGACGGACGTCCTTCACACCGGTGATGAGGTAGCCCACCTCACCGACGCCGAGGCCGTCGGCGCCGAGCATCTCGGGCGAGTTCGTCCCGATCTCCAGCAGCTCGTGGGTGGCGCCGGTCGACATCATCTTGATGCGCTCACGCTTGTTGAGCTGCCCGTCGATGACACGGACGTACGTCACGACACCGCGGTAGGAGTCGTAGACGGAGTCGAAGATCATCGCGCGGGCGGGTGCGTCGGCGACACCGACAGGGGCCGGGATGTCCCGGACGGCCCGGTCGAGCAGCGCGTCGACACCTACGCCGGTCTTGGCGGAGACCCGCAGCACGTCGTCCGGGTCGCACCCGACGAGGTTGGCGAGCTCCTCGGCGAACTTCTCGGGCTGCGCGGCCGGCAGATCGATCTTGTTCAGTACGGGGATGATCGTGAGGTCGTTCTCCATCGCCAGGTACAGGTTGGCGAGGGTCTGGGCCTCGATGCCCTGGGCGGCGTCGACGAGGAGGATGGTCCCCTCGCAGGCGGCGAGCGACCGCGAGACCTCGTAGGTGAAGTCGACGTGCCCGGGGGTGTCGATCATGTTCAGGATGTGCGTGTTGGTCTTGTCGTGGGTCGGAGCCCACGGCAAACGCACCGCCTGGGACTTGATCGTGATGCCACGCTCACGCTCGATGTCCATACGGTCGAGGTACTGAGCACGCATCTGCCGCTGCTCGACCACACCGGTCAGCTGGAGCATCCGGTCGGCGAGGGTGGACTTGCCGTGGTCGATGTGCGCGATGATGCAGAAATTGCGGATCAGAGCCGGGTCGGTACGGCTCGGCTCGGGCACATTGTTAGGGGTCGCGGGCACGCAGGGTCCTGTCTCTTGAGGCGCCTTATGCCTCGGGTCGGATCGATACGTAGGCTCCATGGTCCCACGGCGGGCGACCGGGGACCGTTTTGGGCCACCGGCCGCCCCCCTGGTAGCCTGGGTGGCTGTGTCTCATGCCCTCTCAGCGCGAGGCACACCCCAAGAAATCACCTGGCCCGGATCCCTCGCGGTTCCGTGCCTGAACCTGAAAAGGCTCAATCAGTGGCGAACATCAAGTCCCAGATCAAGCGGATCAAGACCAACGAGAAGGCCCGGCTGCGCAACAAGGCCGTCAAGTCCTCCCTGAAGACCGCGATCCGCAAGGCCCGTGAGGCTGCTGCCGCGGGTGACGTCGAGAAGGCCACCGAGTACCAGCGCGCTGCCGCGCGTCAGCTCGACAAGGCCGTCTCGAAGGGCGTCATCCACAAGAACCAGGCCGCCAACAAGAAGTCGGCGCTTGCTTCGAAGGTCACCGGCCTCAACGGCTGACACTTGATTTGACGCCGGAAGGACCCGAGCGGGCCCTCTCTCATCCGCTCCCGACCGGCTCCCCGGATCTGCGCGCGGCCTGCGTTCGCCACGCGGGCGCGGATCCACCATCGTGAACCGAAGGCCCCGGCACCCTCCCTTCCCCAGGGCGGAAGCCGGGGCCTTCGGCGTACCCGGGCCCGAGCTCAGGACCAGAACGCGTCGCTCTTCTCCATGTCCTCGACACACTCGTCGAGGTCGGTGACCTTGTCCCCGACGATGCGGAACACGATGCAGCCGGTGTCGTCCAGATGCCGCCCCTGCCGATCGGCCGTGACCCGGCACATGCCGACCGCGTGACCCCGGCCGTCGACGGCGATCCCGAGCATCTCCAGCCGCATCGACCCCTCGGTCTCCTCACCGAGCCGCCGGTACATGTCGAGGATCGCGTCCTGCCCCTTGAAGTCGCCCGAGAGCGGGTGAGTGCCGGGCACATGATGCGTGGCGTCCTTGGCGATCAGTTCCCGCAGGGTGTCCATGTCCCCCCGGGTGAAAGCCTCGAAGCCCTTGCGGACGAGCGTTGCGTGCGGATGTTCAGCCATGACCATCGCCACCTCTCCGTGATCTCGGCGATATGCGGCTGATGCCCCGATTGTCCTCCCCTCACCGGCAATCGTCACGACCCTGCCCACGGAACGCCGGTCAGGCCACACTCCGAGGCCGGCCCCAGCCGACCCGCCACGCGCCCCGGCACCGGACCGGACCGGACGCCGCCCTCCGCCTACGCCCTACCCGCGCCCCCGCGACCGCGCCGCCCGAGCGATCGCGACGACCGCCTTCTCCAGGGCGTACTCAGGATCGTCCCCGCCGCCCTTCACTCCCGCGTCCGCCTCGGCCACCGCCCGCAGCGCGAAGGCCACCCCGTCCGGCGTCCACCCCCGCATCTGCTGCCGCACCCGATCGATCTTCCACGGCGGCATCCCCAGCTCCCGCGCGAGATCCGCCGGCCGCCCGCCCCGCGCCGACGACAGCTTCCCGATCGCCCGCACCCCCTGCGCCAACGCACTGGTGATCATCACCGGCGCCACCCCGGTCGCCAGCGACCACCGCAGCGCCTCCAACGCCTCCGCGGCCCGCCCCTCGACCGCCCGGTCGGCCACGGTGAAGCTCGACGCCTCGGCCCGCCCGGTGTAGTACCGCCCGACGACCGCCTCGTCGATCGTCCCCTCGACATCGGCCACCAGCTGCGACACGGCCGACGCCAGCTCCCGCAGATCACTGCCGATCGCGTCGACCAGCGCCTGACAGGCCTCCGGCGTCGCCGACCGCCCCGTCGCCCGGAACTCCCCCCGCACGAACGCCAGCCGGTCCGCCGGCTTGGTCATCTTCGGGCAGGCCACCTCCCGCGCCCCGGCCTTGCGCGCGGCGTCGAGCAACCCCTTGCCCTTCACACCCCCCGCGTGCAGCAGCACGAGGGTGATCTCCTCGGCGGGCGCTCCGAGATACCCCTTCACGTCCTTGACCGTGTCGGCCGACAGGTCCTGCGCGTTGCGTACGACCACGACCTTGCGCTCCGCGAAGAGCGAGGGACTGGTCAGCTCGGCAAGGGTGCCGGGCTGCAACTGGTCCGAAGTCAGGTCCCGTACGTCCGTGTCGGCGTCGGCGGCCCGAGCGGCGGCCACCACCTCCTGCACGGCACGGTCGAGCAGAAGGTCCTCCTGGCCCACGGCAAGCGTCACGGGGGCGAGAGGGTCGTCATTCGCAGTCTTCCTGGCCATCGCGACAAGCATGGCACGCGCCACTGACAACGACCGCCCCCAAGCCCCGCCCCGGGCCCCGGCGCTCTACGGCCCTACGGCTCCTCCCGCCACCCGTCCCACTCCCCCGCGAACTCGTCCAACGCTCCGGGATCGAGCCGCCCCTCCTCGTCCCGCAGGACGATCAGCCACTGCGCGTCCTCCGCGTCGTCCTCCCCGGCCAGCGCGTCCCGCACCAGCTGCGGCTCCTCGGTCACCCCGAACCGCTCCCCGAGCTCTCGCGCCGCTTCCTCCGCGGCGTCCCGGTCGGGCAGCACCAGCACATGTCTCACATCACTCACGCCCCCATTCTCCGGCACCGCTCCGACACTCCCCGTCCGTCCCCGTCCCTCCCTGTCGACCGGCCCGGCCGAAGTCCCGCACCTCCGGCACCCGCTCCAGTGCGATCCCGAACCGCTCCCGGTACACCGCGAGCACCTCCTCGTCCGTCGCCGGCTCCCGCACCTCACGCGCCCCGTCCGCCGCCGTCACCGTGAGTCCCCGGCCGCTGAGCGTGATCCTCCCGCCGTCCTCCGTGACCCGCGAGCACACCAGCGACTTCGTGAAGTGCGACCCCGGCGAGGTGCTGTGCCACCATGCGCCCGCCACGAAGTCACGGAGCACCCGGGGCCGCGCCTCCAACCGGTACTGGGGCTTGCCGTCCATGACGACGTCCAGGTCCACCGCCTCGGCCGCCGCGAGCCCACCGCCCCGCACCCCGGCGGCGTCCGGCTCCGCCGCCACGACCCGGAAGACGCCCGCGGGATCGTGCTGCTCCTCCCGCGCCCCGATGGCCAGCGGCCGGTGGCTGAGCGCCCCGAAGCCCACGTCGGCCAGCCAGTCGCCCCCGTCCACCGTCCTCACCCGCAGCGCGAGATGGTCGTACGGAATGCCCGGCCGTCCCTCCTCCCCGTACACCCGGGCCGCGAGCAAGGTCACGTCGAAGCCGAGCGCGCCGAGCAACGCCCCGAAGGCGCCGTTGAGTTCGTAGCAGAATCCGCCCCGGTGCGCCCCCACCACCTTGTCCAGCAGCCGCTTCTCCTCCAGCACGATCTCCTCCCCGAGGTGCACCGAGAGGTTCTCGAAGGGCACGGTCCGCAGATGGCGCAGCTGAAGCTCGCGCAGCGCGTCCGTGGTGGGCCGCGCCGGGCGGCCGACCCCCAGACGGCGGAGATAGGCGTCGACCTGTACAGAGTCCATGCCTTCAGTCTCCGTCACCACGGCCTCCACCACCCCTGACCTCAACGGGCTTCAACCACCCGAGACGCGTAGCCCCTCCCCTGTCCCCGAGACCGCCAACGCCCCGTCCTCGTCCGTCCGCAGCACCACCGCGCCCAGGGCCCGCAGCGCGGCGACCGTGCCAGGTGCCGGATGCCCGTACGGGTTGTCCCTCCCGCAGGAGATCAGCGCCAACCGCGGGGCCACCTTCCGTATGAGCTCCGGGTCCTGGTAGGCGGAGCCGTGGTGGGCCACCTTGAGGACGTCCACGCCGCCCAGCAAGGCCCCCGCCGGCGATCTCGACAGCGCCTGCTGGGCCGGGGGTTCGAGATCGCCGAGCAACAGCAACCGCAGCCCCGCCGATCGCACGAGCAGCGTGACACTGGCGTCGTTCGGGCCGTCCGGTTCCGGTGCCACGAGCCCGGCCGGTGTTCCCGGTGGCGCGTTCGGCGGCGGGCTCGGCGGCGGCCACACGACCTGCCAGGACAGTGACCCCGTGCGCCGCTGCTCCCCGGCGACCGCGCGGGTGAGCGGAATGTGCCGGCGCGCCGCCTGCCTCCGTACGAACTCCACCTGGTCCATGGGCTCTTCGAACCCGGTCGTCTCGATCGCGCCCACCGCCCGCCCGCGCAGCACCCCGGGCAGGCCCGCCACATGGTCGGCGTGGAAGTGCGTCAGGACGACCAAGGGGACCTTGGTGATCCCGAGCGTGCGCAGACACCGGTCGGCCAACGCCGGGTCGGGCCCCGCGTCGACCACTACGCCGGTGCCGTCGCCCGCGGCGAGCACCGTCGCGTCGCCCTGTCCCACGTCACAGACCGCGAACCGCCAGCCGGGCGGCGGCCACCCGGTGACGACCCTGGTCAACGGCGGCGGCTGCACCACCGCCAGCACGAGCAGCGCCCCGCAGACCCCGCACCACCAGGGGTGCCGCAACAACCATCGACCGGCCAGGACGAGCACCCCCGTGACCACGGCGAGCAGACCCGCCCCGCCCCAGTTGCCCGGCCAGTCCACCCCCGCGCCCGGCAGCGCCGCCCCGGTACGGGCGACGTCCGCGATCCACCCGGCGGGCCAACTCGCACACCACGCCAGCACCTTGGCCACCGGCATCGCCATCGGTGCCGCCGCCAGCGCCGCGAAGCCCAGCACCGTGGCCGGCGCCACCGCGAACTCGGCGAGCAGATTGCACGGCACCGCCACCAGACTCACCCGTGCCGACAGCACCGCCACGACCGGCGCGCACAGGGCCTGCGCGGCACCGGCGGCGGCCAGCGCCTCGGCCAACCGCGGTGGCACCCGCCGCCGTTGCAGGGCCGCGCTCCAGCGGGGCCCGATCGTCAGCAGGGCTCCGGTGGCCAGCACCGACAGCAGGAATCCGTAACTCCGGCCCAGCCAGGGGTCGTACAGCACCAGCAGCAGTACGGCCGTCGCCAGCGCCGGGATCAGCGATCTGCGGCGTCCGGTCGCCAGGGCGAGCAGGACGACGGCACCGCAGGCCGCGGCCCGCAGCACGCTCGGGTCCGGCCGGCACACGACGACGAAGGCCAGGGTGAGGACGCCGCCGAGTACCGCTGTCGTCCGCAGCGGGATACCGAGCCGGGGCGCGAGCCCTCGCCGTTCGACCCGCTGGGCCAGCCCGGGCGGTCCGATCAGCAGGGCGAGGATGATCGTGAGGTTGCTCCCGGAGACGGCGAGCGTATGGGCGAGGTCGGTCGCCTTGAACGCCTCGTCCAGCTCCGGCGTGATCCGCGAGGTGTCACCGACGACCAGCCCCGGCAACAGCGCCCGCGCATCCCCCGGCAACGGATCGGTGGCCGCCCGCAGCCCCGCCCGGAGCCGCCCCGCGAACCGCTGCACCCCCGACGCCTCCGCCACGACCTGCGGCGCCTCCGCCACGACCTGCGGCGCCTCCCGGCCCGAGACCCGCGCCACCCCCACGACCCGGTCCCCGTCCCGCACCGTCGGCGCCAGCCGTGCACTCACCCGCACCCGCGTGGAGGGCAACAACCGAAGCCAGGCAGAAGCCGATGCCCCGGCACGGACACCCACCTGACCACCGGCCCCGAGCCCGACGTCGGCCCCAGCACCCACACCCGCACCCGCACCCGCACCCGCACCCGACGGTCCCTCGAATCCGGCACCCACGCCCAGCCGACCGTCTGAACCGACCCCTGCCGCCGCCCCCGTCCCGGCGGTCCCCGCCCCGCCCGCCGTCCGCCCACCAGATCCGTCCGGCGCCCCTCCCCCACGCCCACCCTCGCCCTCGCTCCCCGCCCCCACATCAACGATCACCAGCACCGGCGCCCGCGTCGCCACCGCCGCCCCGCCCGCTTCCTCGACCCGCCGCACCTCCGCGCCGATCAGCACGGAGGCCGGGGCCATGTGATCCCCCTTGACCCGCGGCCGGGTGAGCCGGGGATCCGAGGTGACCTCCAGCTCGGCCGTCACCGTGGCGTACTCCCGCACCAGCGCGGGAACCGGGCCCCTACGCAGATCGGCACCGTGCAACCCCGCGGAGGCGGCTGCCGCGGCGACGCACAGCAGCACGGCGGCGACCGCCACCCGACGCCCGGCACGCCTCCGCACCACCAGGAGCCCAACCCCCACGGCCAGGCATCCGACGGCGACGCCGATGACCCGTCCCGACGCGGCGTCCACCATCGTCGCCGCCGTCAACCAGGCGGCCAGCGCGGGCGGTACGAGTCGTAGGTCGGTCGGCCCCTCCTGCCGGGGGTTGGCCGCGCCCAACCGCGCGCCGGAGGAGGCGTGCACGGCCGGGCGCGGATGAGGTGCCGTCGACGGGGGCTCCGCAGGGCCAGGGACGCGACTCATGGCCGTACGAGATTCCGTAGGTCGGCGAAGCGACGCTCGCCGATGCCGTTGACCTCGCGCAGTTCGTCCACCGAGCGGAAACCGGCGTGCTGTGTGCGGTAGTCGACGATGTGCTGGGCCAGCACCGGCCCGACGCCGGGCAGGGTGTCGAGCTGGTCCACGGTCGCCGTGTTGAGGGAGACCGGCGCGGCGGGCCCGGCCCCCGCCACCGAACCGCCTGAGCCGACCGAGCCGCTTGCCCCCGCCGCGCCTCCCGTAGCCCCGGCAGGACCGGGCGCCACCCCGGCAGGAGCCCCCACAACGATCTGCTCACCGTCGATCAGAAAGCGGGCCCGGTTGAGCCCGGTGGTGTCCGCACCCGGCTTGACCCCGCCGGCCGCGCGGAGGGCGTCGGCGACCCGTGACCCTGCCGGAAGACGATGGATCCCGGGCTCCCGGACCTTGCCGCTGACGTCCACCACGATCTCCGCCGACGCCGTACCAGCCGCTCCGGACGCACCAGCCCCGGCCCCGCCCCCGGTCCCGGCCTCCGTACGTCGCTCCTCGGACGCCCGCTGCCCCTCGAAGGGCACCGCGGCCCGCACCACCTCCGGCGCCCGCACCGACTGCGTACGGCCGGTCCAGAAGTGCTGCACGGCGAAACCGGCCGCGACCACGAGCAGCACCGTGAGCGCCACCACGCTCCGCCGCTCCAGACCACACCTGGTCTGAAGCCACACCGGCATCCGCTCCCGCACCGCGAACCCGACCCGCACCCGCCAGTCACCCGGAGACGGAGACGGCGACGGCGACGGAGACGGATCCAACACCGTTGGGCTCAGAGCCGGAGAAGGAGCCGGATCCGAAGGAGGCGTCGGATGCGGACCATCCGCCCCCAACTCCCGCCACCCCTCGACCCGTTCCGGAAAGATGACCTCCGCGCGCCGCCGAAGCTCCTCCCCCGACGCATACCGATGCCGACCCCGACGACCGGTGGTCGGGGGACGTCGGCGATGACGGCTGCGGACATCCGAGGCAGGGCCGCGGCCCGGCCCACTGGTCGGGACAGCTGTGCGTGAACGTGATCGAAGTGCCATGCGCCGAGGATCCGGCACTTCACCCATCCGCGATGATCTTGCTCAATTCCCGGGGACAACCACCGAGTTGTGGATAACTCCACCACCCACACGAGTGACAGAACCCCGCACCCCGCCCACGGCCCCGCACACGGCCACGGCCACCGTCCCGTCACCGAGGGGAGACCACAGCCCCCAACAACCCGGGCCCCGTGTGTGCCCCGATCACCGCGCCGACCTCGCTCACATGCAGGTCCGCCAGCCCGGGCACCCGTGCCCGCAGCCGGTCCGCCAGGGCCGACGCCCGGTCGGGGGCGGCGAGATGGTGGACCGCGATGTCGACCTGTGCGCTGCCGGCGCGGTCGGCCACGATCTCCTCCAGGCGGGCGATCGCCTTCGACGCCGTCCGTACCTTCTCCAGCGGTTCGATGCGGCCGCCTTGCAGCTGGAGCAGCGGCTTGACCGCGAGGGCGGAGCCGAGGAGGGCCTGCGCGGCGCCGATCCGGCCGCCGCGGCGCAGATAGTCGAGGGTGTCGACGTAGAAGTAGGCGGAGGTGCCGGAGGCCCGCTTCTCGGCGGCCGTGACGGCCTCGTCGATGGTGCCGCCGCTCTCCGCGGCCTCGGCCGCCGCGAGCGCGCAGAAGCCGAGGGCCATCGCGATCATGCCGGTGTCCACGACCCGTACCGGCACCGGCGCCTCGCGGGCCGCGAGGACGGCGGCGTCGTAGGTACCGGAGAGTTCGGCGGAGAGATGGAGGGAGACGATGCCGGTCGCGCCGGCCTCGGCGACCTTGCGATAGGTCTCGGCGAAGAGCTGCGGGCTGGGGCGGGAGGTGGTGACCGGGCGCCGTTTCTGGAGCGCCTGGGCCAGCGACCTGGTCGAGATCTCGGTGCCCTCTTCGAGTGCCTGGTCGCCGAGGACCACGGTCAGCGGTACCGCGGTGATGCCGTGACGCTCCATCGTCCGCGGCGGCAGGTAGGCCGTTGAATCGGTGACGATCGCGACATGGCGGGACATGAGCTGGAGGTTACCTGCCGTAGCGCCCGGGCGGCAGCCCGACCCCTCGGGGCCGGGAGGGCCGTGGCCGGATCAAGTCGTGTTCTCGGGGCGGGGCTTCTTCTGCCAGGGGTAGGTGGGGCGGGTGGCCGGTGGCGTGATGGAGGCCTGGGTCGGTTCCTCGGCCGTGCGGGACCGCGGGGTCTCGGGCCAGGTCTGCCGGGAGCCCGCGCCGTCGGCGGCCGGGGCGTCGGGCCAGGACGGCGGGGACTGGGCGGCGGCCGGGTCCGTCGGCTCGGCCGTGGTCCAGTGGCGCAGTGCGCCGGCCTCCATGTCGATCTGGGTGCTCAGGGAGTCCAGGTCGTCGTCCGCGAAGCGGCGGGCCCGGTCGCGCGCGGCCCAGCGCAGGGAGTCCGCGGAGCGGGTGATGGTCTCGGTGCGCTCGCGCAGGGCGGGGAGCCGCTCGGCGAGGGTCGCGCGGTCGGGCTCGGACTCCAGTCGGCGCAGTTCGGCGTCGAGTTCGTGGCCGTGCGCGCTGAGCCGCTGGAAGAGGGCGAGGGACTCCTTGAGGGACTCGTCCTCGGCCACGCCCGCGTGCAGTGCGTCCTGGGTGGCGCGCATGGAGGTCCGCAGGCGCAGCCGCAGCTGGGCGACCTCGCCGGCGGGGCCGGGCTGCACCATGGACTTGGCCCGCAGGGTGTGGTCCTCGACCGTGCGGCGGGCCTGGGTGAGGGTGCGGTCCACTCCGCGCTTGGCGGCGCCGACCGCCTTCACGGTGGCGTAGGCGCCGAGCACCAGGACGAGCACGAAAAGCAGAGCGACGATCGCCAACAGTGCCTCCACTACGCTCCTCCTCCGACCGGGCGCGAGGTTCCACGCCCTTCCTCCACGGTAAACGCGACAGGCAGGTCCGGAGTTCCAGCGGAACCCCGAACCTGCCCGTAGCGAACCCCTAGGGGCAGACCGCGTCGCACACGGCCGGACGCCTACGCCGGAACGATGTTCACCAGCTTCGGCGCCCGCACGATCACCTTGCGGATGCCCGCCCCGTCCAGCGCCGCCACGACCTTGTCGTCGGCCAGAGCCACCTTCTCCAGCTCCTCGTCGGAGATGGTCGGCGAGACCTCCAGGCGGGCCTTGACCTTGCCCTTGATCTGCACGACGCAGGTCACGCTCTCGTCGACCACGTACGCGGGGTCGGCGACCGGCAGGTCCTGGTGGACGACCGAGTCGGTGTGGCCCAGCTTGCGCCACAGCTCCTCGGCGATGTGCGGGGCCAGCGGGGCGATCAGCAGCACCAGCGCCTCGGCGACGGACCGGGGCAGCGCGCCGCCCGCCTTGGTCAGGTGGTTGTTCAGCTCGGTGACCTTGGCGATGGCGGTGTTGAACCGCATGCCCTCCAGGTCGCCGCGCACACCGTCGATGGCCTTGTGCAGGGCACGCAGCGTGTCCTCGTCGGGCTCGGCGTCGGAGACGGTGACCTCACCGCTCGCCTCGTCGACGATGTTGCGCCACAGCCGCTGGAGCAGCCGGTACTGGCCGACCACCGCGCGCGTGTCCCACGGCCGGGAGACGTCCAGCGGGCCCATGGCCATCTCGTACAGGCGCAGGGTGTCGGCGCCGTACTCCTCGCAGATCTCGTCCGGAGTGACCGCGTTCTTCAGGGACTTGCCCATCTTGCCCAGCAGCCGGGAGACCTTCTCGCCCTGGTAGTAGTAGGCGCCGTCGCGCTCCTCCACCTCGGCGGCCGGTACGGCGATCCCGCGCGCGTCCCGGTAGACGTAGGCCTGGATCATGCCCTGGTTGAACAGCTTGTGGAACGGCTCCGCGGAGGAGACGTGGCCCAGGTCGAACAGCACCTTGGACCAGAAGCGCGCGTACAGCAGGTGCAGCACGGCGTGCTCGGCGCCGCCGACGTACAGGTCGACGCCGCCGTGCGGCTGGCCCTGGCGCGGGCCCATCCAGTACTGCTCGATCTCGGGGTCGACCAGGGCCTCGCTGTTGTGCGGGTCCAGGTAGCGCAGTTCGTACCAGCAGGAACCGGCCCAGTTGGGCATGGTGTTGGTCTCACGCCGGTACTTCCGCGGACCGCGCCCGTCGCCCAGGTCCAGGGTGACGTTGACCCAGTCCTCGTTGCGGGACAGCGGGGTCTCCGGGGAGGTGTCCGCGTCGTCCGGGTCGAAGGTGCGCGGCGAGTAGTCCTCGACCTCGGGCAGCTCCAGCGGCAGCATCGACTCGGGCAGGGAGTGCGCGACGCCGTCCTCGTCGTAGACGATCGGGAAGGGCTCGCCCCAGTAGCGCTGACGGCTGAACAGCCAGTCGCGCAGCCGGAAGTTGATGGTGCCCTCGCCGACGCCGGACCGCTCCAGCCACTCGGTGATGCGCGCCTTGGCCTCGGCGACGGGCAGGCCGTCCAGGGAGATGCCCTCGCCCGAGGAGTTGATGATCTTCGCGTCGTACGAGGCGAAGGCGTCCTCCCACGTGGAGGTGTCCGTGCCGCGGCCGTCGGTCGGTTCGACGATGCAGGTGATCGGCAGTTCGAAGGCGCGCGCGAACTCGAAGTCGCGCTGGTCGCCCGCGGGGACGGCCATGATCGCGCCGGTGCCGTAGCCCATCAGGACGTAGTCGGCGATGAAGACGGGGACCTGCTCGCCGTTGACCGGGTTGGTGGCGTAGGCGCCGATGAAGACGCCGGTCTTGTCCTTGGCCTCGGCCTGGCGCTCCACGTCCGACTTGGCGGCGGCCTGCGCGCGGTAGGCGGCGACGGCCTCGGCCGGGGTGGCGTGCCCGCCGGTCCAGACGTCGTGGGTGCCCTCGGGCCAGGCGGCCGGGGTGAACTTCTCGACCAGCGGGTGCTCGGGCGCCAGCACCATGTAGGTCGCGCCGAACAGGGTGTCGGGGCGGGTGGTGAAGACGGTGATGTTCTCGCCGTCGATCGGGAAGTCGACGCGGGCGCCCTCGGAGCGGCCGATCCAGTTGCGCTGCTGCAGCTTGATGGCCTCGGGCCAGTCCAGCGCGTCCAGGTCGTCGATCAGCCGGTCGGCATAGGCGGTGATGCGCATGTTCCACTGGCGCAGCTTGGCCTTGAAGACGGGGAAGTTGCCGCGCTCGGAGCGACCGTCGGCGGTGACCTCCTCGTTGGCCAGCACGGTGCCCAGCCCCGGACACCAGTTGACGGGCGCGTCGGAGGCGTAGGCCAGCCGGTACTCGCTCAGGACGTCGGCGCGCTCGGCGGCGGTCAGCGCGTCCCAGGAACGGCCACCGGGTACCGCACGCTCACCGGACTCGAACTGGGCGATCAGCTCGGCGATCGGGCGGGCCTTCTTCGCCTCGTCGTCGTACCAGGAGTTGAAGATCTGCAGGAAGATCCACTGGGTCCACTTGTAGTAGTCCGGGTCGATCGTGGCGAACGACCGGCGCTTGTCGTGGCCCAGGCCCAGCCGGCGCAGCTGGGCCTTCATGTTCTCGATGTTGGCCTCGGTGGACACGCGCGGGTGCGTGCCGGTCTGCACGGCGTACTGCTCGGCGGGCAGGCCGAAGGCGTCGAAGCCCAGGGTGTGCAGGACGTTGTGCCCGGTCATGCGCTGGAAGCGGGCGAAGACGTCGGTGGCGATGTAGCCCAGCGGGTGGCCGACGTGCAGGCCCGCGCCGGAGGGGTAGGGGAACATGTCCATGATGAACTTCTTGGGCTTGGCGACCAGCTCCGGGTCGCCCGCCAGGTCACCCTTGGGGTTCGGTGCGGCGTACGTGCCCTCGGCGTCCCAGAAGTCCTGCCAGCGTGCCTCGATCTCGGCCGCCATGGCGGCCGTGTAGCGGTGCGGCGCGGCATCCACCGACGTATCAGTGGGGGCAGCGGGGTTCGTCTCGCTCATGATCCTTAAGCTCCATCGATCGTCTCTGCCAGCGGCTGCGTCGTCCGGCTGTGACAGCCGGCAAATGAAAAATCCCCTCACACAGGAGGGGACGCCGCGCTGATGCCGACCCGTCCGGTTCACCGGCGGTCGGGACTGGTCAGCGCGGCTCGCTAAGCAGAAGGCGTACGGCACGCATGGCGTCAGGGTACCGCAGCCATTGAGCAAGCCGCGACGCGCTTACGTATGCCTCTCTATGGCCCCGGACATCGGGTACCGAACTGAACAAACGTCAAAAGTTACTTCGCGTAACACCCACTAAGGGACAACACAACAAGCCCACGGCCTTTTGATAACAACGCAATAACTCAAACCCCGTACCGATCGGTATGGCTCCACTTAGAGTGCGGCAGCGGGACCGCCTTCCCGAACTGCTCGGAGTTGCCCCCATGAACCCTCGTCGAAGTAACAGCTCGCTCCCCAGGCCCGGCCGCTCGGCCTACGGCATGGTGTCGGCTGTCGTTCTGCTCTTCATACCCGTGTTCGTGCTGGTAGGAGGTGACACGGTCCGCGACTTCCTGAACTTCGGCGCGGGCGTGCTGTCCCTCGTCTCCCTCAGCTGCTCGGTGATCTGGGGCCTGGTCGCCCAGGACCGGATCTTCCTCAACCCCAAACAGCGGATCATCGGCCAGGCCGTTCACCGGACGACCGCCGTCGGCTCGATCGCCTTCCTGCTGTTGCACATCACCACCAAGGTCGCCCTCGAACACACCCAGCTGATCGGCGCGATCATCCCGTTCTCGCTGGGCTTCACCGGCAGTGCGGGCCTGATCGGCCTGGGCTCGCTGGCCGGCCTGCTGATGATCTTCGTGGGCATCACCGGCGCCCTGCGCAACCAGTTCGCCTCCCCGGCGCCGGTCGCCGCCCGCTGGCGGGCCATGCACATGCTGGCGTACCCGGCCTGGTGCTTCGCGCTGGTGCACGGCCTGTACTCGGGCCGCGAGGCGAAGCCGATCTTCGTGATCCTCTACAGCCTCTCCCTGGCCGGCGTCATGGCCGCGCTCGCCCTGCGCGCGGCACCGCGCCCGGTCAAGCGCAAGGTCGCCGACCGGATCCAGGCGATCCTGGGCACCGAGGACCGGCCGGGCCGCGAGGAACTGGACGCGAGCCGGGCCAAGGTCGCCGAGGCCGCCTCCGCCCTGCCGGGCTACGAGAACGCGCGAGCCGCGCGGTCCCGCCCGGAGCCCTCCTACGAGGCGCCGGCCCCCGCCCCGGAGCCCGCGAACGGCTTCGCCGCCGCCTACCGCGCCGTCCAGCCCACTCCGCGCATCCCCCAGCAGCCGTCCTACGGCGCCGACCAGACCGCCCGCATGGACCTGCCCATGGACATGCAGCCCACACAGGCCGTGCCCCGCTACGACACCGGCGGCAGCACCTCGGGCAGCTGGCCGATCCCGTCCCCGCCGCCGGTCGGCGAGGCGCCCCCGTCGTCCTACGACCCGCTCCAGGACACCGGATACAACATCCCGACCTACCGCAATACGGACACGTCCGGATACGGCACGAGTGACGTGTACGACACCGGTGAGTCGAACGCCGCCTCCGGCGCGTACTACCCGAACGACACGTACAACAGCGGTCCCGCCACTGATCCAACGCCCGGTGACTCCTACGACTTCGGCGCACCGGGTTCGGGCGAACCTTGGAACATGCCTTCCGGAGGCTATAGGTGAACGAGGCCCTGCCCGACGTCCCAGAAGTCCGCGTGGTCGGTCTTCCCCAGCTCACGTCGGGCTTCGACCTTGTCGAAAGACTCGATCTGCCCATGCACCTGAAGGTGCACGGGCCGCTCGAACCCATGGGCGGCGAGCAACTCGCGAAGCTCGCCGAGAACATCAACCTGAAGGGCCGCGGCGGCGCGGGCTTCCCCTTCCACAAGAAGCTGCGCTCGGTCGCCGAGGCGGCCATCAAGCGCGGGGTACGACCGGTCGTCGTCGTCAACGGCAGCGAGGACGAACCGGCCTGCCGCAAGGACACGGTGCTCATCAACCGTGCCCCGCACCTCATCCTGGACGGCGCCCTGCTGGCCGCCGAGGCCCTGGGCGCCCGCACGCTCGTGGTGGGCGTCACCCGGGAGTCCACCCAGCGCTCCATGGAGGCCGCGCTCGCCGAACGCGGCCTGAGCAACGGCCGTAGATCCGCGCTACGCGCGCGTGTGCAGCGCAACCCCGTCCGTATGGTCACCGGAGCGGCGGCCTCGCTGATCCGCTCCATCGACGGCGGCCCGGCGATCCCGCCCGGCCGCAAGGTCAGCGCCTCCCAGAACGGCGTGGGCGGCGCACCCACCCTCCTGTCGAACGCCGAGACGTTCGCGCAACTGGCGATAGCCGCCCGCATCGGCCCGGAGCGCTACGGCAACACCGGGCTGTACGACGAGCCGGGCACCGTCATGCTCACCGTGTCCGGCGCGGTCGCCCGCCCCATGGTGATCGAGGCCCCCACCGGCGTACCCCTGCGGTACATCCTTCAGCTCGCCGGCGCCCCGCCCGTTCCGCAGGGCGTGCTCACCGGCGGCTACCACGGCAAGTGGATCGACGCGGCGACGGTCAACGAGGCGGTCGTCTCCCGCAACTCGCTGGACGCGGTGGGCGGTGCGCTCGGCGCGGGCGCGATCCTGCCGATCAGTCAGGAGACCTGCCCGCTGGGCGAGTCGCTGATGGTGGCCAAGTGGCTGGCCGAGGAGAGCGCGGGCCAGTGCGGTCCCTGCTACCTCGGCCTGCCGGCCGCCGCGCGCGGCATGGAGGACATCCTCAACGGCGGCGGACCGGCCGCCCTGGAGGCGCTCAAGCAGGTCGCCAAGAACGTGAAGCGGCGCGGCGCGTGCTCACACCCGGACGGCTCCGCGATGTTCCTGGAGTCGACCATCAAGGCGTTCACCGACGACCTCGCCGCCCATGTCCTCGGCAACGGCTGCGGACGGCCCGTGGAGGGCGTTCTGCCGCTCTTCGAGGGCGGCATGGCGCCCGCGGGCCTTCCGGGCGGTGCCACGTCCGAGGAGAACGGCCCCAGCCGCCAGAAGATCTACGTCGACTGGACCCTGTGCCGCGGCCACGGCCTGTGCGCCGACATCCTCCCGGAGGTCTTCGAGCTCGGCGCCGACGGGTTCCCCACGGTCGCCCAGGCCCAGGTCCCCCGCTACGCCGAGGCGAAGGCCCTCCGCGCGGTCCGCCGCTGCCCCGCCCTCGCCCTGCGCCTGGAGGAAGCGGCCCCGCGCGACAACAGCGCGTCCCGCAACCTCCCGGTCCTCTCCCAGGGCCGCGGCCGCCGGGCGCTGGGCCGCTGAACCGACAGCACGTAGGGGGCCGCCCGATCCGGGCGGCCCCCTACGGCATGTCAACTGCCCCTGGAAACGCAAGAATCCCGCCGGATTTTGATGATCCGGCGGGATCTTTCTGTGGAGCTAAGGAGAATTGAACTCCTGACCTCCTGCATGCCATGCAGGCGCTCTACCAACTGAGCTATAGCCCCTTGCGGTGTCCTCCGCGGTTTCCCCCGGCGGCGACGCCAACATTACACGGTCACCCGGGTGGAACACCAAATCGTTTCCTGAGGCCCGCTCGGCGACGGGCCTCAGGCAGTGACGAACGAGTAGAACCTCTTGAGCGTGCAGTGCTCTTCGAGCAGCCGGCCGTAGATCGGCTCGCCCTCGAGCTCCCGGTACGTCTCGATCGGGTCGCCTTTTATGATCAGCGCCCGCGCGCATTCCTCGCACCAGTACTGGTAATCGGGATTGACCGGCTCCATGTCCCGCACGATCGGCGTCCCGCTGCCGCACCAGTCGCACTTTCGCCTGTGTGCACCCATCGATCAGCTCCAGCTGTGGCCGCAGGCCGTGCACACGTAGGAGATTCCGCCGTTGTCACCGAGCACTTGCGCGACGTGGAGGGAACCGCAGGAAGGGCAGATGAGGCGGGTGACGGTGTCCCGGGTCAGCACTGCTCCGAGGAGGTGGTCGACCTCCTCGAGGATGCTCGCAGGCATCGCTACTCCCTCCCGTCGGGCCGCGCCCCCTTCCGGCCGTTTGATTCTGCCACGGCCGGACCAATACGGTCAGCGACGCCTCAGTACCAGTCCGGACACGGCACCCACCGCCGCGGTGCCGGCCAGCGCGAACATGCACGCCAGAAGCGCCTCCGCAGAGGTATACGCCTCCGGGACCCCAAGTGACTCAAGCCGGTTGAAGAACAGTGTGCCGAACACCGCGACGCCGGTCAGCTGGCCGAGCTGGGTGACGGTGGCGAGCAGACCGCTGGCGTCCGCCGCGTCCTCGGGCCGCACGGTCGCCAGGGCCCGGGTGAGCGTGGGGCTGAAGGCGAGCGCGAGACCGACGCCCACGCCGACGTACGACACATAGGCCAGGACTCCGCCCTCGCCGCCGCCCTTGAGCGCGAGGCCGGTCCCGGCCACGGCCAGCGCGGTGAGCGCGAACCCGGCGGGCGCCAGTGCCCGCTGCCACCCGGCGGGCCAGTTGCGCCAGGTCAGCCCGACCGCGCCGAAGACGACCGCGGTCGGCACGAAGGTGAGGCCGGAGCGCAGGGCGCTGTAGCCGAGGCCGCCCTGGAGATGCAGGGTCAGCAGGAACAGGAAGCCGCCGTTGACCGCCATCACGGCCATGATGCGCAGGACCGCCAGGCCCATGCCGGGGTGGCGCAGGACCCTCGGCGCGATGAGCGGGTCGCCGCCCCGCCGGGCCAGCCGCGACTCGAACCCGCAGAACACGGCGAACAGGACCGCGGAGCCGGCCAGCGACAGCCACGACCACAGCGGCCAGTCCTGCTCCTGCCCCAGCACCAGCGGCACCGTGAACAGGGAGACGGCCGTGCCGAGCAGGACGAGCCCCGGCAGATCGAGCCCGCGCCGCCCCCCGCTCCCGCCGCCCCGCGGCAGCACCCGCCCGCCGACGACCAGGAGTACGAGGCCCACGGGCACGTTCACCAGGAACACCGGCCGCCAGCCGGTGCCGAACAGATCGGCGCTGACCAGGACCCCGCCGAACACCTGCCCGGCCGCCGCGCCGACCGCCAGCACCGCCGAGTACGCGCCGAGCGCCTTCACCCGGGCCTCCCCGACGAAGTTCCGCTGGATCAGGCTGAGCACCTGCGGGATCATCAGCGCCGAGCCGGCGCCCTGGATCAGCCGGAACACGATCAGTTCGGTGGCCCCCTGCGCCAGACCGCAGGCGAGCGAGGCGGCGGTGAACAGGGCCATCCCGGCGAGGTGCACCCGGCCGGGACCGAACCGGTCGCCGAGGCGGGCACCGGTGATCAGCAGCACCGCGTAGGTGATGGTGTATCCGGCGACCACCAACTGCAACTCGGCTCCCGAGGCGTGGAGTTCGGAACCGATGGTGGGAGCAGCGACGTTCACGATGAAGACGTCGAGCATGGCCATGAACATCGCGGCGAGGACGACGGCGAGGAGCGGGCGGGGGCCGTTGTCAGTGCCCGGTGGTTCACTGATCGCAGGGCTTGGAGCGGGCTCGGAACCCGTTCCGGCAGGGGTTGTTGTCGTCATGCCGTCGAGCGTGACGGCGCCGCGGTAAGGGTGCCGAGAGCCCGCTGATGCTGGTACTGACAGCACCTGGCAGGAGACAGGTCGGGCGCCGACGATGGGGGACGTGACGATGGGGACGACACAGCGCCTGGGGACGACACAGCGCCGCCGACCGGAGCTGGCCGCGTTTCTGCGCAGCCGGCGCGCCCGGGTGACCCCCGCGGACGTGGGGATGCCCCCGGGTCTGCGCCGTCGCACTCCGGGTCTGCGCCGCGAGGAGGTCGCCCAGCTCTCGGGGGTCGGTGTGACCTGGTACACATGGCTGGAGCAGGGCCGCCCCATCAACGCCTCCGCACAGGTCCTCGACGCCGTGGCGCGCACGCTGCGGCTCGATCCGCCGGAGCGTGAGCATCTGTACCGCCTGGCCGAAGTGGCGTACACGGCAACGCCGGAGGCCGTCGCGCAGTCCGTGGGCCCGGAGGTCCAGGGCATCATCGACGCCCTGGCACCGCGCCCGGCCGTGGTCTACAACTCGCGGTTCGACATCCTGGCTGCCAACGAGGTCTATCGCACCCTGTTCGCCGTGCCGCTGCTCCAGCCCAGCGGCCGTCCGCCCAACGCGCTGTGGGGGTTGTTCACGGCGCCGGACGAGAACTGCCCGCTGCTGTTCCGGGAGACGGAGCTGCCGGTGATGGTGGCGACGCTGCGGGCGGCCTACGGACCGCATGCCGGGGAGCCGGCCTGGGACGGCTTCATACGCAAGCTGTCCGCGGCGAGCCCGCTGTTCGCGCGGCTGTGGGAGACCGGCGACGTGGCGGAGCCGGGGCGGCGGGTGAAGTGCTTCCGTCACCCGGCGGTCGGCGAGCTGCGGCTCACTTCGGTGTCGCTGTCGATCCACGGGATGCCGGAGTGCCGGATCGTGGTCTACACACCGGACGACGAGGAGACGGCGCGACGCACGGCCCTGTTGCGGGAAATGAAAAATCCCGCCCTGTGAGGACGGGATCTTCATCTGTGGAGCTAAGGAGAATTGAACTCCTGACCTCCTGCATGCCATGCAGGCGCTCTACCAACTGAGCTATAGCCCCGAGCTTTGTTCTTCCCGCTCGGCGGGGCGAACAAGAAGAACTTTAGCCTGCGACCTGCCAGAAAGTGAAATCCGCTCAGTCGTCGTCCCCGAGCACCGGCTCCGGCAGTGTCCCGGCGTTGTGCTCAAGGAGCCGCCAGCCGCGGGCGCCCTCGCCGAGGACGGACCAGCAGCAGTTGGAGAGCCCGCCGAGGCTCTCCCAGTTGCCGGACTCCAGGCCGAGGAGCCGGCCGATGGTGGTGCGGATCGTGCCGCCGTGGCTGACGACGACGAGCGTGCCGTCGTCGGGCAGCTTGTCGGCGTGCCGCAGCACCACGGGGGCGGCGCGGTCGGCGACCTCGGTCTCCAGTTCGCCGCCGCCGCGACGGACCGGCTCACCGCGCTTCCACGCGGCGTACTCCTCGCCGTACGAGGCGATGATCTCCTCGTGCGTCAGCCCCTGCCAGGCGCCCGCGTAGGTCTCCCGCAGGCCGTCGTCGTGACTGACGTCGAGACCGGTGAGCACGGCGAGCTCGGCGGCGGTGTTCGCGGCCCGCTGGAGGTCCGAGGAGACGACAGCGTCGGGCTTCAGGGAGGCGAGCAGCCGGGCGGCGCGCCGGGCCTGGGCGACGCCGGTCTCGGTGAGGGCGACGTCCGTGGTGCCCTGGAAGCGGCGTTCCACGTTCCAGGAGGTCTGGCCGTGGCGCCACAGGATGATGCGGCGACCCCGCCCGCCCTGCTTGGCGTCCGTCACCTCACCGGTGCTGCTCATCGCCAGTCACCATCGAGGTCCTCGGACTCCTCGGCGGCCTGCAGCTTGGCGTGCTCCTCGGCCTTGCCGCGGGTGGCCTTGGCGTCCTCGGGCAGGTCCAGCTCGGGGCAGTCCTTCCACAGCCGCTCCAGGGCGTAGAAGACGCGCTCCTCGCTGTGCTGGACGTGGACGACGATGTCGACGTAGTCGAGCAGGATCCAGCGGGCGTCCCGGTCGCCCTCGCGGCGTACGGGCTTGGCGCCGAGCTCCTTCTGGAGGCGCTCCTCGATCTCGTCGACGATCGACTTGACCTGGCGGTCGTTGGGCGCGGAGGCCAGCAGGAAGGCGTCCGTGATCGACAGCACGTCGCTGACGTCGTAGGCGATGATGTCGTGCGCGAGCTTGTCGGCGGCCGCCTGTGCGGCGGTGTGGATGAGCTCGATGGAGCGGTCAGTGGCGGTCACTACACGGCTTTCGGTCGGCGGTCACTTGACCTCAAGGGTCTCACGACCGCCGAGGGCACCCGGGTGATTACCGGGGCCCGTGGCGGGGCCGGGCCACGGGCGTCCGTGACCCGGCCCGCCGCGGGCGGCTACGAGGACGGGTCGTAGTTCTGGCCGAGGACCACGGAGACGTTCGCGTTCGACGTGGTCTTGCCCTTGCTGACGGCGCTGGTGGGCAGGCCCAGGGTCTTGGCGACCTCGGTGGCGTTCTCCTTGTCGGCGGCGTCCGCGTAGACGACCTTCGAGGCGGCCTGGGTGCCGGAGGCGGTGCCGCCCTCCAGGAAGGTGAAGCCGCCGTTGAGGAGGACCACACGGGCCTTCTCGGTGTTGTCCTTGGCACCGCTGGCGTTCTGGACGGAGACGCGGACCGCGGCGTCCTTGTCGGGGCTCTTGGCGGTGCCGCCGAGGACGTCCTTGACGACGCTGTCGCTGGCCTGGGCGCTGAGGGTGCCGTCGGTCTGGACGGGCAGCAGCGCGGTCTTGTAGTCGCCGCCCTTGGCGAGGTCGGCGAGCTTGGCGAGGAAGGTGCCGAGGTCCTTGTCGGTGAGCGACGGGTCGAGGATCTGCGCCAGTGTCTGGACGGTGGTCGTGGCGGCCCCCGCGTCGGAGGACAGCTTGCGCAGCACGGCCTGCATGACCTGCCCGAACCGCTCCAGCTGGGCGTTCTGGGCCTCGCCCGAGGCGCGGTAGGTGGCGTAGGCGACGGCCGTCTTGCCGCTGAGGGTCTGGTCCTCGCCCTTGTTCACCAGGGGCGCGGTGCCCTTCTTCTTGGCGGCCGGGTCGGGGACGTCGGTGTTCGTGTCGACGTCGATGTTGCCGACGAGGTCGACGAGGTTCTGCAGGTAAGGGGTGTCGAGGCGCCAGGTGCCCTGGATCTGGGTCCCGAGGACCGTGTCGATCGCCTCACGGGTGCCCGAGGAGCCGTCGTCGTCGACCGACTTGGCGAGGGTGGTCGTGGTGCCGTCGTCGTCGGTGAGGGCGAGGGAGTTGGGCAGCAGGACGGTGGTGCCCTGCTGGGTGGTGGTGTTGTCGACGAGCAGCGCCGTGGAGGTGCCGCCGCCCTTGGTGTTGTGGAGGTGGACGACGATCACGTCGCGGTTCTGGGCGGCGACGGACGTGCCGGTGCCGGTCGCGGAATCGGACTTCGAGGACAGTCCGGGCAGCTTCCCGGCGTACCAGAGGTAGCCGACGCCACCGACCGCGGTGAGGGCCAGGACGACGACCAGGGCGACGAGCCGGCTGCGGGCGCGGCGCTTGGCCTCCTCACGGCGCTCGGTGCGGTTCTCGGTGAAGTTCAGCCAGTCGATGACGTCCTCTGAGTCACCGTCGGGCTCCTCCACGAAGGAGAACTGCTCGGTGTGGTAGTCGCGTTCGGCGCCGTCGGGACGGCCGTGGCCGTCCGGCTCCGCGGCCTCGGCCGGTCCGGCCTGCTGCGGGATGTACGCGGTCTGCTCGGCGACCCGGGGCTGCTGGGCACTGGTCGCGGCCCGCCCGTAGGGGTCATAGGGCTGCGCAGGGGTCTGCTGACCGGTGCCGTAGGGGTCGTAGGACGGCACGGAGGGCTGCTGGCCCGTGTCGTAGGGGTCGTACGGCGGTGCGGGCTGCCGGCTGCCGGTGTCGTAGGTCTGCGCGGGGTACTGCCCCGTCTGCTGCCCACCGGCGGCGTAGGGGTCGTAGCCGTAACCCTGCTGTGTCTGCTGCGCGTACGGGTCGTACGGCTGCTGCGGGGTCTGTTGCTGGGGGATCTGCTGGTAGACGGGACGGCCGTACTCGTCGTAGCCGACGAGTTGGTACTGGTCGTCGTGGTTGTCGCCGTGTCCCGCGTCGTATCGGTCGTTCACCGGTGCCCCTCTCGGCTCACTCGCCGCGGTACAGCTCGCGCTTGTCGATGTAGCGCACGACTCCGTCCGGCACCATGTACCAGATGGGGTCGCCCTTGGCGACTCTCGCACGGCAGTCTGTGGAGGAGATGGCGAGCGCGGGAACCTCCACGAGAGAGACACCGCCCTCCGGGAGTCCGGCGTCGGTCAGGTGGTGGCCCGGCCGGGTGACCCCGATGAAGTGCGCCAGGGAGAAGAGCTCCTCCATGTCGCGCCAGGTGAGGAGCTGGGCGAGGGCGTCGGCGCCGGTGATGAAGAAGAGGTCCGTGTCGGGGTTGATCATGCGCAGGTCGCGCAGGGTGTCCACGGTGTACGTGGGCCCGCCGCGGTCGATGTCGATGCGGCTCACCGAGAACTGCGGGTTCTCGGCGGTGGCGATCACCGTCATCAGATAGCGGTCCTCGGCCGGCGAGACGCTGCGGTGACTCTTCTGCCACGGCTGTCCGGTCGGCACGAACACGACCTCGTCCAGGTGGAACTGCGCGGCGACCTCACTGGCCGCCACGAGGTGTCCGTGGTGGATCGGGTCGAACGTCCCGCCCATGACGCCGAGACGGCGCTTGCCGGGGTTCGACGGGGCGTTGCCCGGGCCGGTAGGCATGTCCTGCTCTCCCATGCGTGCAGACCCTACCGGCCCGTTCCGCGGGGTCGGTCTCCCCCAGCCCCTCGGCGGCTCAGCGGTCGCGGTTGAAACGGGTCGTGATCCACAGCAGGAGCAGCAGGATGACGAACGCGCCGCCGCCGGTGAGCAGCGGGCTGAGGCTCTCGTGGTTGCCGCCGTGCTCCTCGCCCTCGGCGGCAAGGGTGACCAACTGGGCAGCGGTGCTGTGGAAGCTCATCTGGACCTATCCGATGTGGGCGGGATAAAGATGTCGGCCCATCGTAATCGGGCGGCCCGGCGGCGATCACGCCGACTCCGCCGTTGGCGCCCCGACGGAACTTCCGCTCCGGCTCAGTCGTCCTTCTGCTTGTAGCCCCGCAGCAGGAACCACGCGGCCAGCACACAGCCCACCACCATCACGATCAGCACGACCCGGAGCAGATACCCCGACCCTTGCTGCTGGGCTGCGCTCGCGGCTTCGGTCAGCCAGGCGGACGCGGGGCTGTGCTCCATGACGGGACTCCTTCGCTGTACTGCCCGTCCACCGTATCTCCGCCTAGGCTGGGCTCTGCTTCGGGGGCGCAAAAGGCCGCACAAGGGTCCGCAAAGGATCACACTCACGCACATGGGGGAAGACATGTCCGACGACGGCCACGAGCAGAACGGGCACGAGAACGGCCAGGGCAACGGCCATGAGAACGTGCCGAGCAGGCAGCGCAGGCGCTTCCCCGGCATCTCCTCGCGGGCGTACGAGCACCCCGCCGACCGCTCCGCCCTGGTGGCACTGCGCAAGCTGAGCGGGTTCGACACGGTCTTCAAGGCGCTCAGCGGTCTGCTGCCCGAGCGGAGCCTCAGGCTCCTGTTCCTCTCCGACTCGGTGCGGGTGTCGGACCAGCAGTTCGCGTACCTCAACGACATGCTGCGGGACGCCTGTTACATCCTGGACCTGGAGAAGGTCCCGCCGATGTACGTGAGCCAGGACCCGAAGCCGAACGCGATGTGCATCGGCCTGGACGAGCCGATCATCGTCGTGACGACCGGCCTCGTCGACCTGCTCGACGAGGAGGAGATGCGGGCCGTCGTCGGCCACGAGGTGGGCCACGCCCTGTCCGGTCACGCCGTCTACCGCACCATCCTGCTCTTCCTGACGAGCCTCGCCCTCAGGGTGGCGTGGATCCCGCTGGGCAACATCGCGATCATGGCGATCGTGACGGCGCTGCGCGAGTGGTTCCGCAAGTCGGAGCTGTCCGCGGACCGCGCGGGTCTGCTGGTCGGCCAGGACCTCAGGGCCTCGATGCGCGGCCTGATGAAGCTGGCCGGCGGCCACCACCTGCACGAGATGAACGTGGACGCGTTCCTGAAGCAGGCCGAGGAGTACGAGGCCGGCGGCGACCTGCGCGACTCGGTCCTGAAGATCCTGAACGTGCTCCCGCGCAGCCACCCCTTCACCACGGTCCGGGCGGCCGAGCTGAAGAAGTGGTCGGAGTCCCGCGACTTCCAGCGTCTGATGGACGGCCACTACCCGCGCCGCACCGAGGACAAGGACACCTCGGTCACCGACTCGTTCCGCGAGTCGGCGGCCAGCTACGCGACCAACGTCAAGTCCTCCAAGGACCCCCTGATGAAGCTGGTCACGGACATCGCGGGCGGCGCCGGCGACCTGGGCGGCAGGGTGAGGCGAGGCTTCGGCGGCTTCACGACCACCAACCCCAAGGACCAGCCCCCAAGGGATACCGAGGAGGACTGAGAACGCCGGGGGCGCTGACGCCGTCAAGGGGCGCGGGGAACTGCGCGACCGGGCACCAAACGCCCCTCACCCTTTGGGCAAGGCCCCCGAAGCCAACGTCCCGCACACCGCCGTGGCCCGATCCGTGGCAAACGGATCGGTCCCCACCGGCCCACCCGCCTTCGCCGTCTGCCCCGCCAGCAGCGGACTCAGCACATCCGCCGCGTTGTCCCCGCAGGACAAGGGCCCGGCCTGCACATACGACGTGGACAGCTGCGCCTGGTGCAGCCGCACGTCCTCCCGGTCGAACCGGAAGTGCAGCTCACGCCGGACGGTGAACAACGAGGTCTCCGCCTTGGCACCGGCGTCGGCGGACCGCAGCGCGTACACGTACGTGTGGTCCGCGGTCACCTCCAGCATCGTGGACTCGGTCTCACTGACCGCCAGCGTCCCGCTGACCCGGATCTGCGGGTCGGCCAGCCGCACGGTCCTGGCGTCGAAGCGGACCAGCCATCCGGTCACCGCGTGCCGGCCGTCCGCGGCGGGATGGCTCAGGCTCTCGTCGAACTGGAGGTGCTGGTCGGCGGGGAGCAGAACGCGGACGGGGCGGGTCTCGCCGCCGGTGAGCACCTCCGGGTAGAGCGCGGACCGCACCAGGTACTCCTTGACCGTGTCCAGCGCGCTCATCACCTGGGTCTCGGAGAAGTGCGAGGTGTCCCGCGCGGCGGGCAGCGTGATCCCGGCGGCGCCGATCCGGAACTGCGCGGCGGGGCTGTGGTCGTACAGATACTCCGCGTCGGCCGCGCCCGGCACCCTGCCCACCGGGGCGAGCGGGACGACGGTCGTCTGGAGGGGCAGGGAGACGTCCCGTACGGGGGCGGGGGTCTGGTAGGGGTGCCGTACACCCATGTAGATCGCCGTGCCGAAGGCGAGGGCGATCAGCAGGACCAGGACGAGGGCCTGCCGGGACAGTCCCCGGCGCATCGGCGGGCGGCGCCGGACGGCCGGGGCGTGGTCGGCGATGCGCTCCTGCGCGGAGTACTCCTGGAGCCGGGCAGCACGGACGAACGACTCGTCGAAGACGACGGACCGGTACTCGTCCTCAGCACCCCCGGGGCCGCCCTCGGGTGCACCCTCAGGTGGTTCTCCAGGCCCTCCCATACCTTCAGGGTAGGTCTCCGGAAGCTCAGGTAAACGCCCTGCCGCGCGACAAGTTCTGACAGGTTCTCACCAGGACCGTCAGGACGTGCCGAACGGGCGTTCAGGGCGACTTGGGGACCGCGGAGAAGGCCGGCTGGGAGTAGTCGGCGGAGGCGGAGGGGGTCGCCGCGCCGCCCTGCTCCAGACCGGTGGTGGCGGGCGGCGGCGGGACCTGGTCCCGGCTGTTCGAGGACGCGCCCCGGTAGACCGCGGTGAAGGCGAGCGTGACCATGCCGATGCCCATCACGAGCGCCAGCATCCAGGCGACGGGACGGTGCCAGCGGACCTGTTTGCCGTACGTCCCCGGGGCGCCGAAGCGGCCTTCGAGGATGTCGGTGTCGTCCAGGTCGTCGTAGTCGGGGTCGTGGTCGAACCCGGCGCGGGCCTCGGCGCCGTACGCGTCCTCGTAGCGCTCGCCGCGGCGGTGGGCGCGGCGGGCCTCGGCCTCGGAGGCCTCCGCTCTCGCCTGGGCGGCGGCCAGGAGGCGTTCGACGGCGGTCGGCTCGTGCACCACGGCCGCCCGTATGAAGGCCTCGTCGAATACCACGGAGGCGAACTCTTCGTCCGACACCCCGCGGTCGTGGTCGTCGTCGGGCTCCCAGCCGTCAGGGAACGGCGTACCCCCCACGTCCTCCGGCACGGATCCAGAGTAGACCTGGGGGGTCATTTTGGGCAGAGGGTATGGAAATTCATCGGCGCACGCCTCAGCGGCGTACGTGCCCGTCCCCGGTGACGATGTACTTGGTGCTCGTCAGCTCCGGCAGCCCCATCGGGCCGCGGGCGTGCAGCTTCTGCGTGGAGATGCCGATCTCGGCGCCGAAGCCGAACTGGCCGCCGTCGGTGAAGCGGGTGGAGGCGTTCACGGCGACGGTGGTGGAGTCGACCAGCTGGGTGAAGCGGCGGGCCGCCTGCTGCGAGGTCGTCACGATGGCCTCGGTGTGGCCGGAGGTCCACAGCCGGATGTGCTCGACGGCCCTGTCCAGGGAGTCGACGACCGCCGCGGCGATGTCGTAGGAGAGGTACTCGGTCTCCCAGTCCTCCGCCGTCGCCTCCACGACGGTCGCCTCGGAGTCCTTGGCGTACGCCATGACCCGGTCGTCGGCGTGCACCGTGACGCCGGCCTCCGCGAGGGCGTCCAGGGCGCGCGGCAGGAACTCGGGGGCGATGTCCTGGTGGACGAGGAGGGTCTCGGCGGAGTTGCAGACGCTGGGGCGCTGCGCCTTGGAGTTGATCAGGATGTCGATCGCCATGTCGAGGTCGGCTTGGGCGTCGACGTAGACGTGGCAGTTGCCGGTGCCGGTCTCGATGACGGGGACGATCGACTCGTTGACCACGGTCCGGATGAGGGAGGCGCCGCCGCGCGGGATGAGCACGTCGACCAGACCGCGGGCCCGCATCAGCTCGCGCACGCTCTCGCGGCTCTCGCCGGGCACCAGCTGGACGGCGTCGGCGGGCAGCCCCGCCCCGCCCACGGCGTCGCGCAGGACCCGGACGAGGGCGGTGTTGGACTCGTACGCGGAGGCCGAGCCGCGCAGCAGGACGGCGTTGCCGGACTTGAGGCAGAGCGCGGCGGCGTCCACCGTCACGTTCGGGCGGGCCTCGTAGATGATGCCGACCACACCGAGCGGGACGCGGACCTGGCGCAGGTCGATGCCGTTCGGCAACGTCGATCCCCGTACCACCTCGCCGACCGGGTCGGGCAGTGCGACGACGTCCCGGACGTCCGAGGCGATGGCGCGGACCCGCTCGGGCGTGAGGGTGAGCCGGTCGATGACGGTCTCGCTGGTGCCGGCCTCGCGGGCCTTGGCGATGTCCTTGGCGTTGGCCTCGACGATCTCGCTCGTACGGACTTCCAGGGCGTCCGCGATGGCCAGCAGCGCGTCGTCCTTCTCGGCCCGCGGGAGCGGGGCGAGGTCGGCGGCGGCGGCCTTGGCGCGGTAGGCGGCCTGGGTGACCGGGGACATCGAGTCGTACGGCGAGAGCGTGGTCATGAGGGAAGGGTAGTGCGCCGTACGGGGGTGGGGACCCGGCCGTCTTGCACCGCGAGACAGAAGCGATACCGCCCGCTATGTCGCCTTATGGAAGCAACGCAGGTCAAAAGGGGTGAACCCCTACGGGTGTCGCGGGGGCCGGGCCGTATCCCTCGGCGATGCGCTGGTGGTAGGTCTCACGGTCGATGACCTCCAGGCCGACGATCTCCCAGGGCGGCAGCTGGGCGGTCTGGCGGTGCTCGCCCCACAGGCGCAGGGCGACGGCGGCGGCGTCGTGGAGGTCGCGGGCCTCCTCCCAGTAGCGGATCTCGGCGTGGTCGTTGGCGTAGCGGCTGGTCAGCAGAAAGGGGTGGTCGTGGGCCAGCTGTTCGAGGCCGCGGCGCACCTCCTTCAGCGGGGCCTCCTTGCCGGAGACGCTGAGGGTGACGTGCCACAGCCGGGGCAGCTCGGCCGGCTCCTCGTAGCGGTCGCCGGCCGCGACGCTCGTCAAGACGCGCTCCTCACCGGCCGCACGGGACGAGGCCTCCTCGGCACCACCACGGGGCGCGGCCCCAGGGCGCACTCGTCTCACGACGGCCTCCTTTACCCAGTGATCCCAGTGACCGACACGGTGGTCGTGCGGAACGTGTCCCTGAAACAAAGTTGAGCAGGCCGCAAGGGCTTGTGTGGCACTTTTGCGGAACGTCCACCTGAGGGCGACAGCCTTCGCGGGGCGTTCCCCCCGTTTTCGGGTGAGCGGCGCTTTCCCCGGGGAGCTCTCAGGGCTGGAGCACCACCAGATCGTCCCGGTGGACGACCTCGCGCTCGTACGCCGGCCCCAGCTCACGCGCCAGCTCACGCGTCGAACGGCCCAGCAGTTGGGGGATCTCCTTGGCGTCGAAGTTCACCAGCCCGCGGGCCACCGCGCGCCCCTCGCCGTCCCTCAGCTCGACCGGGTCCCCGGCGTTGAACTCACCGTCCACGGCGGCGATACCGGCCGGCAGCAGTGACTTGCGGCGCTGCACGACCGCCCGTACCGCGCCGTCGTCCAGGGTCAGCGAGCCCTGCGGGGTGGACGCGTGCTGGAGCCACAGCAACCGGTCGGCGGAGCGCTTGCCGGTGGGGTGGAAGTGGGTGCCGGTGTCGCCGCCGCTCAGCGCTTCGGCCGCGTGGACGGCGCTGGTCAGCACCACGGGGATGCCGGCGGCGGCGGCGATCCGGGCGGCCTCGACCTTGGTGACCATGCCGCCGGTGCCGACGCCGGCCTTGCCTGCGCTGCCGATGTCGACGCCCGCGAGGTCGGCCGGGCCCCGTACCTCCGCTATCCGCGAGGTGCCCGGCTTGCTGGGGTCGCCGTCGTACACGCCGTCCACGTCCGACAGGAGGACCAGCAGGTCGGCGCGGACCAGATGGGCCACGAGCGCCGCGAGCCGGTCGTTGTCGCCGAAGCGGATCTCGTCGGTGGCGACGGTGTCGTTCTCGTTGACGACCGGGAAGGCGCCCATCGCGAGGAGCTTGTCGAGGGTGGTGGAGGCGTTGCGGTGGTGGGACCGGCGGCTCATGTCGTCGCTGGTCAGCAGGACCTGGCCGACGCGGACGCCGTAGCGGGCGAAGGAAGCGGTGTAGCGGGCGACGAGGAGGCCCTGGCCGACGCTGGCGGCGGCCTGCTGGCGGGCCAGGTCCTTGGGGCGGCGGCGCAGTCCCAGCGGGGCGAGGCCGGCGGCGATGGCACCGGAGGAGACGAGGACGACCTCCTTCTCTCCCCCGCTGCGGCTCTTGGCGAGGACGTCGACGAGCGCGTCGACCCGGTCGGCGTCCAGGCCTCCCGACGCGGTGGTCAGCGACGAGGAACCCACCTTGACGACGATCCTGCGGGCCTCGCTCACGGCCTGCCTCACGCTTGCCACCTGCACTGTCCCCATTTCCTTGCGCGTGGCAGCAATCTACGCGAAGTACCCCTTCGTCCGCCCCGACGTTTCAGCCCCCGGACAGCCGCACCCCGTCCGCCCCGTGGCCACCACACGTAACCGTTTGCTCACGCGTCGCGTACGGCAAAAAGGTTGTAGGGGTTGCTTATAGAAATCAAAGAGCATCCAAACTTATTTTGAAGTTTGTGCCACCTAAAGTTCGCCGAGTGACCCCTGCCAAACGCATCCTCCTGAGATCGGGCAAGAGCCCGTACGACGTCGTGCCCACGGAGGAAGCCCTCCAACACGACGTCTTCGCCACCAACTCAGGCAACCTGATCTTCAGTGACGCCACCCACAAGATCCTGGAGACACCAGGAACCGAGGTGGTCTCGAACGGGATCAAGTCGCTGGTGGCCGAGGCCACGCGGATCAACCAGGAGTACGACGCCTTCGTCGTGCCGTTGGCGAACGCGTTCCGTCCGTCCTTCGAGCCCCAGCTGAGGCGGCTGACGCGGCTCATCCAGCGGCTGAAGATCCCGGTCGTGGTGGCCGGCGTCGGCGCGCAGACCGGGCTGAACTACGACCCGACGCGGCTCAAGCCCATCGAGTCCTCGGTGCGCGAGTTCGTCTCGGCGGTCCTCGACCGCAGCGCCTCGATCGGCGTGCGCGGCGAGTTCACCGAGCAGTACCTCAAGGACATGGGCTTCAGGGACGTCGAGGTCATCGGCTGCCCCTCGCTGTTCATGTACGGCAAGGAGCTCGCCGTCCACAAGCGGACGCCGGAGCTCACCGCCGAGTCCCGTATCGCGATCAACGGCTCGCACAACGCGGTCCAGAAGCAGGGCCTGGGCAAGGTCATCGAGCGCACTCACGCCCGCTACCCGCAGCTGCGCTTCATCGGCCAGAACCTGTCCGACGCGCGGCAGCTGCACTGGCGGGACCTGTCGGACCCGAACGCCAAGGTCAAGGCGATACCGACGCACCCCGACCACCCGATGTACGCCGAGGACAAGGTCCGCGTCTACATCGACCCGGTCACCTGGATCGACGAGCTGCGCGACTTCGACTTCTCCTTCGGCTCCCGCATCCACGGCAACATCGCGGCCCTGCTGGCGGGCACGCCGGCGACCGTGCTCTCCGGCGACTCCCGCACGCTGGAGCTGTGCCGCTACTTCGACATCCCGTACGTCCGCATCGACCAGCTGCCCGCGGACCTGGATCCGGCGCGGCTGTACGAGGAAGCGGACTTCGGCAAGCTGATGAGCGGTCACCACGAACGCTACGAGCGGTTCATGGGGTTCCTGGACCGCAACGGCCTGCAGAACACCTTCACCCACGGCGACGGCGGCGCGGCCTTCGAGGAGCGGCTGCGGAAGCTGTCCTTCCCGGCGGGCGTCCGGCCCTGGCTGGAGGCCGACCTCGGCTCGCTGGCCGCGCGGATGGCGTTCATGCAGCGCAACATCAACGAGCTGACGCTGGACAACGAGCGGCTGAAGCGCGACCTGGCCCGCGCCAAGGCCGGTTCCCGGTCCACGAAGACGTCGGGGGCCGTCCCGGCACCGTCGGTGTACCGCCGCGCCCGCCGGGTCGTGGGCGGCCCGATACGCCGCGCCCTGCAGTCGGGCCGGTAGTAACGCGGCGTCACTATCACTCCACGGTCGCCCCAAGGCGCCCGGACACGCGCGTGTCGTCCAGAGGTCGGCAGGCGTTAACCCGGGCGCACGTCCTTGACGACCTTGGAGTGACGCCGTGCCCACGAAGAGAGTCCGCCGCCCCCGCCTGCTCCGCCGCAGACGCCCGCTGAAGCGTTCCGCCACCGACGGCCCGGGAAGCCGCCCGCGCCGCAGGCGCCGCCTCCCCCTGCGTCGCGCCGCGCCCCGCGTCCTCGTCACGGCACTCCTGGCCGCCGCCTTCGCCGTCCAGGCCATCGCCGCGTTCCTCCCCGACGTCCCGCTGCTGCTCGCCGCGACGGCCGCCTCGGTGGCCGGCGAGGGGGTGCTGCACCGATGGCAGCGGGGCATGGCGACGGTGTTCGCGAAGTCGCACGCCGACATCACCGTCCGGCATGTCCTGCGGGACCTGCTGCTGGTGGCGGGCCTGCTGCGGGTGGGCGAGCAGGACCGGGAGGCGGTGTACGGGCCGATCGTCGCCGCCCTGCTGCTCTTCTACGCCCTGCACTGCGCGATCCAGGCCGTCTCCGTCCTGGTCCGCCGCACCCGCACCCTGCCGGTGGTGACCCGGAACATCGACGCCTCCGCGCTCCGGCTCTCGACCGCCCCGCCCGCGCTGCTGCTGCGCCGCCCGGGGCACCGGCTGCTGGTGTTCGGACTGCCCGCGACCTTCGGCCTGGCGGCCACCGCGGCGACCGACCATCCGGCCGCCGCGGCCGGCGGGCTCGCCGTGTCCCTCGTCCTCGGGCTGCTCGGCCTGGGCGAGCTGCTGCTGCGACTGCTGCCCAGCCGCCGCCCGGCGGGCGAGCAGCAGGTCCTCGACTGGTTCGACGCCTGGCTGGCCGACTACCGGCCCACGGTCGGCCTGTACTTCTCCGGCGGCGCGTCCTCCGCGTACCAGGCCAACATGTGGCTGGAGCCCCTCGCCAAGCTCGAAGGCAGGCCGGTCATCGTGCTGCGCGAGCGCTTCATGGTGCAGAAGATCGCCGCCACCGACGTGCCGATCATCTGTCTGCCCAAGGTCACCACCTTGATGCGCCTCGAGCACTCCACGCTCCAGGTCCTCATCCACCCGTCGAACTCCGGCAAGACCTCCCAGGTCCTGCGCATCCCCACGCTCAAGCACACGTTCGTCAACCACGGCGAGAGCGACAAGCTGTCCTCGTGCAACCCGTACGCGAAGGCGTACGACGAGGTGTGGGTGGCGGGCCCCGCTGCACGCGTGCGGTACGCGCTGGCCGAGGTGGGCGTGGACGACCGCGAGGTTCGGGAGATCGGACGGCCCCAGCTGGAGGCGGTGCGGCCGTACGCGGGCCCGCCGAAGGGAACCTACGTCACCGTCCTGTACGCGCCCACCTGGGAGGGCTGGGACGGCAATCCGGGCAACACCTCCGTCATCGAGGCCGGCGAGAACCTCGTACGGGCGCTGCTCGCCGATCCGGGCGTACGGCTGCTGTACAAGCCGCATCCGCTGACCGGCTCGGTGGATCCGCGGGCGGGGGCGGCCGATCAGCGCATCCGGGAGCTGGTGCGGGCCGCGAACCGGGAGCGGTCGGGGGCACGGCCGGCCGCCGGTGGGGAACTGGCGCGCTGTACCGAGGAGTTGGACCGGCTCACCACCTCGGACTTCCGCACGAGTGCCGACTCGGCGGAGCGGATGCTGCTCCAGTCCGTGCCGTCCCGGGGGCGGGCTAGGGCGGTGGAGCGGGCCACGGCGGCCTGGGAGGCGGCGTACTGGGCCTCACTGCCGGAGTGGGAGCACCAGGTCGTCACGGACGCCCGGCCCGCGCTGTACGCCTGCTTCAACCGGGCCGATCTGCTCGTCAGCGATGTGTCGAGCGTGGTCAGCGACTTCCTGGCGAGCGGCAAGCCCTATGCGGTGGCCAACACCAGCGGGCTGCCCGAGGAGACGTTCCGGGAGGCGTTCCCGACCGTGCGCGCGGCGACCGTGCTGACGCCCGACGCGCGGGGCGTGCCGGGCATGCTGGAGGCCGTACGGCATCCGGAGAAGGACGAACTCGCCGAGGCCCGGGCCGAGTTGAAGCGGCATCTGCTGGGCCCGGACGAGCCGTCCTCGCAGGTGCGCTTCAACGACGCCGTGCGGACGCTGTGTGCGGCGGCGCGGGACCATCGGGTCCGGATGGCCGAGCGGCTGGCGTCGGAGATCCCCCCGCCCCGGCAGGCGGAGGACCCCGCCGACGTCACGCCGCCGCAGCCGGCCTGACGTCCCTGGACCGGGACGGCAGCGTCCGGCGCGCCTTGCGTACCGCCCGTCGTACGAACGAGTCGAGCCCGCCCTCCCGGTACCCCGGGACGGCGCGGGCCTCGCGTGGCTCGGCGAGGTAGAGGGCGTCGGGGATGCCTGCGGCGGTGTCCCGGAAGTGCGGGTAGGCGAAGTACACCCGGCGGCCGCGCTTCTCCAGCAGGGCCTCGGGCTCCTTCCCGGCCCGCCGGAACTCCAGGAGGTCCAGCAGGAGTTCGGGGCGCTGCTCGGCCACCGCGTGCATCCGCAGCCGCTCCTCGACCCGCAGGCGGTGGGCGACCTCGTCGGTCCAGTACGCCTCCAGCAGCGGCTTCGCCAGCTCGAACTTGTGCCGCCGCACCTGCTCGCTGTCCTTCAGGTACTTGGGGCCGAACTGCGGGAGCAGGGTGACGACGAACGGGCGGACCATGAGCATGTCGCGGCGCGGGCCCGCCGGGACCATGTCGGCGATCAGGCTCATCAGGGCGCGCGCGGAGTCGAAGCGCAGGGTGTAACCGCCGCTCCGCGTCACATGCTTGCCGTCCTCGCGGCCCACCAGGTAGTAGCAGGTGTAGTCGTCGATGAGGGAGACGCCGTCGGCCCGCAGATAGGCCTCCATGGTGAACAGGGCGTCCTCGCCGGTCCACAGCGACTCGTCGAAGCGCATGCCGTGCCGCTCCAGCAGCTCGCGGCGGAACAGCTTCTGCGCGCTGAGCGTGAACTTGATGTTGGACGACCAGAGGTCGGTGCGCTCCAGTGTCCGCCCCCACATGGACTGCGGTGGCTTGCGGTTGATGCCCTCGACCCGGCCCAGCACCACGTCCGTGCCGTTGCGGTCGGCCATCGCGACCATCCGCTCCAGGGCCTCGGGGCCCAGCCGGTCGTCGGCGTCCAGGAAGAACACGTACCGTCCGGCGGCCTTGCCCAGGCCGACGTTGCGCGGGCCGCTGGGGCCGCCGGAGTTGTCCTGCCGGATGACGGTGACGGGCAGGTCCGCGCGGGCCGCGAACTGCTCCAGGCACTCCCCCGTGCCGTCCGTCGAGCCGTCGTCGACCGCGATGACCTCGATGCGGGCGTGGTCGAGGGTCTGGGCCTCGACGGAGGCGAGGCACTCGACGAGGTACGGCATCGCTTCGTACGCCCCGATGACCACGGTCACATCAGGCTGGGTCACATTTCCCCCGTATCCTCATATTCACAATCAGTCAGACGGTCGAACGTCATGAGCGGTTGTCTCCGTGCGCGTCTTTTGTGATGCAGGTCACGGACTACAACGACCGTTCCCCCCTCAGATACGCAGAAGAGGCCCGGTTTTCGAGAATCACTCCTCGAAAACCGGGCCTCTGGGCCGAATGGGTCAGGCCATTGGGTCAGGCCGTGGTCGTGGCCTCCGCGGCTCCGGCCGCCGACCGTGACTCCTGGCCGACGTTGCGGGTGTCGGCCTTGCGGGCCAGGTCCGCCACCGCGGTGTTGAACTGCTCGATGGACGTGGGCTCGTCCGGGCCCAGCAGGTACTGCTTGAGCTCCTTGCGGTCCTCGGCCAGCGGGTCGCCCGCGAGGTCGCGGACCGCGCTCAGCAACTCGCCCAGCTCGGCGGCGCTGTTGGACAGGATCGTGGCGGCGCGCACCGCGGTGTTCTGCCGCTTGAACTCCTCCACGCCCAGCTCCGCGGAGTCCGTCACCGCGTACGGCTTGCCGCTCGCGATGAAGTCGGAGACCACGGAGGAGATGTCGGAGACCATCGCGTCGGAGACGTTGAAGCAGTCGTACAGCCGCGGTTCGGCGCCGGTGATGACCCGGTGCTCGTGGAAGCCGAAGGAACGCCAGTAGGCGTCGTTCCACTCGGCGCGCAGCCGGGCGATCTCCTCGTGCTTGGCCACGTCGACCAGCCCGTCACGCGTGGCCTCGGCCTCGTCGCCCTTGTCGCCGCCGCTGCCGGACAGCTGGGCGATCCGCGCCTCGACGCGGGTCAGATCGGCCTTGGCCTGCGCCTGGGCGGCCGCGTCCGCGGTGAAGCGGGCGTCGGTGGCGCGCTCGGCGGCGGCCTTCTCGACCAGTGCGGTGATGCGCGCGTGGGCGGCACCCGCCTCCTTGCTGACCGTGCCCGTGAAGGGGTGCGGCTTGTACAGGACGCGGACCGGCGGGTCGGCCTTGATCAGCTTCTTGACGATGTTCTCGCCGGCGAGCACCAGGGAGGTGTTGCCGGGGTTGCCGTCCCAGCCCTCCCAGGTGGGCGCGTAGAGAACGGTGGGCATACGGCCGTCGGGCACGCCCTGCCAGGTCTGGATCGGCGCCAGCTGCGGGCGGCCGACCTCCACGATGTCGTCGTCGCGGACACCGACGTCGGCGATGGCGTAGCGGTCGCGTCCCGCGCGGCCGGCGGTCCACACCTCGTCGTACACCTTGCTGAACGGGTTGACGCTGGCCAGCTTGTCGCTGTCGCCGTGGCCGATGAAGACGTGCTTCATGGTCGGCACGCGCAGCAGGTGGATGTTCTTGCCGACGTTCGCCGCGTACAGCGCGACGCGCACGGTCGACAGGTCCATGTTCATCAGGTGCACCCCTCCGGGCACGCAGATGACGGGGACCGTGGTCGGCGCCAGGTTGTTCAGTATCGCCCGCTCACGCAGGATGATCAGCGGCTTGGAGTCCAGCTGCTCCATGGTCTCCAGCCACATGTTGACCTGGTAGGCCGAGTCCTTGGAACCGGAGAAGTAGAGCACCGTCTCGGGCCGGTAGCCGGCCAGCCAGTCGTCGACCGCGGCGAGGACCGTGTCCGCGTTCGGCGGGATCTTGCTGCCGCGCACGTACGGCACGAGCGCGAGGACGTACAGGGTGCCCAGCGCTATCGTCGCGCCGATGCCGACGAAGGCCGCGAGCGTCTCGTCCGTCGCGGCGGAGACCAGCACGCCGACGACGGCCAGCAGGTCCAGGTGGAGCATCTTCTCGGCGGAGCGGTTGAGCAGGCGGCGCGGCGGGGCGTCCGGGATGCGGATCCGGGCGGCCAGGTCCACGTTGCGGGTGGCGACCGGCATCCGGCGGCGGTTGCGGATCAGGGTGACCAGCGCGCCGTGCGGGGCCTGGAGGCCGTAGAAGGCGATGAAGCAGGCGACCGCCCCGTAGAAGACCAGGCCGTCCGCGAGGTCCAGGCGAGCCAGCAGCAGGATCAGCAGCAGCTGCCGGATCAGGAAGCGGATCGACAGACCCGCGCGCACCTTGCTCAGGCGGTTGATCAGATAGCTGCTCTTGCGATGCAGATAGTGGTCCGCCAGGTACGTCACTGCGGCCGCGGCCGCGAAGGCGGGAACGCTCGGGACGAGCGCGGCCAGCATGAGCACAGGGAAGCCCAGGATCATGAGGGCCGCCGCGGCCAGCTCGGCCGCACTGCCCACCCGGGCGACGCGAATGGCTCTGGTTATCACGGAGGAACCTGCTCTTGGAGGGGGAGTGCCGGTTTTGTTCTGAGGTGCAGCGAAAATGTGAGGAATTCGCGAGAGGTACTGATTCAGGCCCCTGCGAATGCTCCGATAACGGGCAGACACAGAGGCCTGAATAACAGATGTCTAATTGCGGTTGATTATGCCACGCCGTCCTGACGGTCCAGAACGGAGGCCAGCGCCTGCTCGAAGCCGGAGGCCTTGCCCGCGGCGGCCGTCGGGTCCTGCTGGCGCACGTCGATGACATGACCGGTCAACTCGGACAGCAGCACGTCGAGCGAGGTACGGGCCACGACCTCGGAGGACAGCAGCGAACCGGCCGGCTCCTGACCGAAGGCCTTGGTGCGCATGGGAGTTGCGGTGCGCTCGGGGTTCACGCAGTTCACGCGGATGCCGTCGCCCGCCCACTCGTCGGACAGGGCCTGGGTGAGGTTCACCATCGCGGCCTTGGTCGAGGAGTAGAGGCTGTACTCGGCGCGGCCTCGGGTGTAGCTGCTGGAGGTGTAGAGGAGCAGCTGGCCCTTGGTCTCCGACAGGTACTTGTACGACGAACGGGCGATCTGCACCGGGGCGAGGTAGTTGACCTTGAGGGCTTCCTCGATGGTCGCGTTGTCCGTCTCGGCCAGCTTGCCGATGCGCAGCACGCCGGCGGTGTTGACGACGTAGTCGATGCGCCCGGTCTCGCCGTACGCCTTGGACAGCGCGTCGTCGACCTCCTCGGGGTTCTCGACGTGCGTGCCGGTGGTGGAGCGGCCCAGTGCGTACACCTTCGCGCCGTAGGACTCGGCGAGTTCGGCGATGTCCTTGCCGATGCCGTACGAACCGCCGAAGACGACCATGGTCTTGCCGGTCAGCAGCTCGCGGTAGGCCTCCTCGGAGACCTGCTCGGGCGCGGCGGTGGAGGCCAGCTGGAAGAGCTTGTCGGCGATGAAGACGTCGACGGGCTGGGTGACCTTCATGTTGTACTCGTCGCCCGCGACGACGTGGATCGGCACGTCCGGCAGGTACTTGAGCACGACCGAGCAGTCGTCCGTGGCCTGGAAGTTGGGGTCACCGGCGGCGACCTCGTAGGCCCGCTTGATGGTGGACAGCTTGAAGGCCTGCGGCGTCTGGCCGCGGCGCAGCCGGGAGCGGTCCGGGATCTCGGTGATGAACTCGCCGTCCTCGCCGTGCGTGCGGGTCACGATGATGGTGTCCGCGGACGGGATGGCGACGTCGACGGCCTGGAAGCGCTCCAGGGCGACCACGCAGTCGTCGATGACGCGCTGCGACAGCAGGGGGCGAACGGCGTCGTGGAACAGGACGTTGAGGTCCTCGCCCGCGGCCAGGCCCTCGCCGAGCGCCTCGATGGCACGCTCGGTGGTCTCGTTGCGCGTGGAGCCGCCCTCGATGATCTTCTTGACCTTCGTGAACCCGGCCTTGGCCACGATCTTCTCTATGTCCGGCACATAGCCGGGCGCCATCAGGACGATGATGTCGTCGATCGAGTCGGCGTTCTCGAAGGTGGTCAGGGTGTGCTCGATGACTGCCTTGCCGGCGATCTTCAGCAGCTGCTTGGGGATCGAGAGACCCACGCGCTGACCGGTACCGCCGGCCAGGATCACTGCGGTGGTACGGGGCTTGGCGATGTGCTGGGACACAGGTGACCTACCTCGGGGCGACAGGGAACTTCGAAATGGTCCCACTTGGGGTTACCGCAGTGCAAGGTGAGCGCCGTCCGCCGCATATGTGCGCGCCATCTGTCATTCACCTTGTACTCCTGGTGATTGAGGAGACCGTTGTGGTGAGCACCCTGGAATTGCTGTGAGTAACTCCACAGCGAGTTGTGTATTGCTGTGTGTGACGACCGTACCGCTTCGCGGCGCCCCGGCCGCTTCGGGCTCAGCCGCGTCGCAGCCGCTTCAGACACCGGTGGCCGAGCACCTTCACGAGTTCCCTGGACGAGGTCTGGTGCACCGTCCGCGACTTGACCGGCGCGGTGTTCCGGATCGGCGCGGCGGCGGCCGCGGCCAGCGCGCCGTACAGCGCCTGAGCGGCCACCTCGGGAGCGATCCGCGGTTCCGCGAGGGTCTCGGTGCCGGGCTTCGCCACGGCGGACAGCAGGGCCGGGTCGCCGAGGACGCGCACGCCCGTCGCGCCGATGGACCGCGCCATCTCGGCGCCGATCTCCGCCGCGGCCTCGACGGCCCACTGCGGGGTGCAGATCTTCACGTCGTGCGGTGTCGGGCTGCACGCGTTCTTCATATGCATGACCGCGCCGTGCCGCACCAGCCTGGAATACAGCTCGTCAGGGAGTCCATTGCCGCGGAATTCCTTATTAAGATTCCGCAGCATTTCGGTCTCGGCGAGAGTCAGGGAACGGTTCGCGGTGTCGGGGACCTCCTGGAGCAGGTCTTCCGGGAGACCGAGGAGCCGCTCGAAGGTGCGCATCAGCCCGTCGCGGTCGCGGTCGTCGACCACGACGACGGTGACCCGCTCGGCGCCGACCGCCCGGACCCAGCGCTCGACCAGCCGGTCGTGCCGGTGGCGGCGCCAGAAGCTGGGGTTGGGCTTCTCGTAGGGGGCCTTGCGGAGCATGTGCTCCAGCCACTCCTCGTACCCCATGCGCAGCCCGTTCTGCACGTACTGCTGCCACTGCGAGGGCATGATCCTCGCCAGCGGGCGCAGGGTGACCAGGACGTGCACACGGTCGCCGCCGAGCTGCTCGACGATCCGGGCGATCGTCGCGTCGTCGGGGGCGTCGGCGAAGAACTCGCTGCTGATGACCGAGGTGGTGTGCCGCCCGGCGCCGTCGACCCGGTCCACCAGCTGTAGCCACTGCTTCTCGCTGGGGCCGGCGTCGCCCATCATCCCGGGCCGGGCGCAGGCCGCGAGGACGGCCTCCATCGGATGCCGGGTGGTCGCCGGCCACAGGACGCCGTGCTCGCCGAGCCGGTCCTTGGCCGCGAACATCGCGCCCTGGATCGACGTCGTGCCGGTTTTGTGGGGGCCGATGTGCAGCAGGCGGGTGCCGGCGGGCAGCGGGGCGATCACGCCGTCGTTCGCCCGGCCTTCATCTCTCGTACAGTCCGTCTCCATGGTCAAGGGACGGTAAGAGGGGTTCCTGAGACTGTGCTGAGAGAGACCTGGGACACAGATGAGTCCCAGGCTCCCGTCACACAGACTTCATACGAGGCCCGGTGTTCACGCGAGTTCGACGCCCGGCCGTCCGGCCTCGACCCGCAGGGCGGCCAGCGTGCTCGCGGTCGCCGTCGGCTGCCGGACCGTGTCCACGACCCTCACCCGGGCGTCGATGCCGTGCTTGTCGATGTCGAAGAGGTGGTAGCCGCGGTGGGCGTCGAGCAGCTTCCAGTGCGGGTTGTCCCCCATCAGCGGGTCCCACTGCTTGCGGAAGGCGTCCTGGTCCTGGTCGCCGTTGCTGGAGATGGACGTGCCGACGAACTCGGCGCCGACGACGTCGGAGTCCGGGTCGGCGAAGTCCTCCTTGAGGTCGCTGATCATCGTCAGATGGCGGTCGCCGGTGAACACGACCGGGTTGCGGACGTCGGCGAACTCCTGCATGAGGGCGTTGCGTTCGGCCTGGTAGCCGTCCCAGGCGTCGTAGTACCAGAGCTTGCCCTCGCCGACCTTGAGGTCGGTCTCGGCCATCATGATCTGCGAGGCGATGAGGTTCCAGCGGGCCGGTGAGTCGTGCAGCCCGTCGAGGAGCCACTCCTTCTGCCGGGCACCGAGCATGGTGAGCGAGGGGTCCTGGGCGCCCTCCTGGGTGGTCGCCTGGTCGCTGCGGAACTGCCGGGTGTCCAGCACGTTGAGCCGGGCGAGGCGGCCGAACTCCAGGCGCCGGTACATCTGGATGTGCGGCCCGTTCGGCACCGAGGTCGCACGGACCGGCATGTGCTCGTAGTACGCCTGGTAGGCCGCGGTGAGACGGGCCACGAAGGCGTCGTGCGTCTGCTTGTCGGGGTCCTGCGGGATCTCGCCGGCGAAGTCGTTGTCGACCTCGTGGTCGTCGAAGGTGACAACCCAGGGCGCGTTCGCGTGCATCGCGGCGAGGTCGGGGTCGCTGCGGTACTGGGCGTAGCGGTTGCGGTACTGGACCAGGCTGTACGGCTCGCCGGTGCCCTCGTGCCGGCGGACCCCCGTCGAGGCGGGCGACGACTCGTAGATGTAGTCGCCGACGAAGAGCACGACGTCGGGGTCCTGGGCGAGCATGTCGGCGTACGGGGTGAAGTAGCCGTGCTGGTAGTTCTGGCAGGACGCGAGCGCGACGCGCAGGCTGCCGCCCTTGCTGTGCGGGTGCGGGGCGGTACGGGTACGGCCGGTGGGCGAGAGCTGGCCGCTGGTGCGGAAGCGGTACCAGTACGCGCGGCCCGGGCGCAGACCCCGTACATCCACGTGAACGCTGTGCCCGTACTCGGGCCGGGCCTGGGCGACACCGCGGCGGACGGGCTTTCTGAAGCGCTCGTCCTCGGCGATCTCCCACTCCACCGGCACCACCCGGTCGGGCATCCCGCCGCCGTTCAGCGGGTCCGGGGCGAGCCGCGTCCACAGCACGATGCCGTCGGGCAGCGGGTCGCCGGAGGTCACGCCAAGGCTGAACACCCCTTCGGGCAGCGGGGTCTCGGCGGCCCGCGCGGCCGTCGGCAGCCACAGCTGGGCGGAGGCGGCGGCGCCGAGCACGGCGGCCCCGGCGGTCAGAAAGCGGCGGCGGTCGGGCGAAACTGCTCCGGTCATCGACGAACTCCCTTGCCTCACTGGCCTCATGGACATCGGAAGCTCACGCCTGTGGAAGGTCCGCCCGCTGAACGGCGGGGTTCCCGTGCGTGACAAGAAGGAGGACAACAGAAGACCCGTCACGGCACACGAACTCATCGTGGCCGCAACGGGTCTGAGGGATGATCAGACGATTCCGCTCAGTAGGCGAAGCCGGACCCCAGCCGCGCGCCCGTCGCCGTGGTGCCCAGCAGTGTGGTGCCGAAGGCGGTCGTGCCGTTCGGCGCCACGATCGTCGCCGGCAGCGGTACCCCGCCCGGCTCGACGACGTAGGACTCCGTGGAGCGGAAGCTCCACACGAACCCGGTGTCCGCGTTCTCCCCCGGCGCCCCGACGGCCGCGTCCGCCAGTCCGTCGCCGTTCGCGTCCCCGAGGTGGACGGCCGTGCCGAACGCGTCGCCCTTCTCGGCGGTGCCCGGCACCATGCCGCTCTCCTGCGTGACCACCTGGTGGGAGCCGACGCCGGTCAGCCCGTCGGCCCGGCCGCTCAGCACGACCACGGCACCGGCGTCGGTGACCGACCCGAGGTCCTCGCCGGGCACCCCGGTGAGGACGTCCAGATAGCCGTCGCCGTCGACGTCCCCGAGCTGGACGTCGGTGCCGAACCGGTCACCCTTCTCGGCGGTGCCGGGCACTCCGGGGCTGTCCTGGTTGAGGAACTGCGCCTTCTCCACCCCGTCCGGCCCGTCGGGAGTGCCGGGGATCCAGGCGACACGGCCGCCCTTGGCGAGATAGGCGTCGTGATCGCTGGCGTAGCCGTCGACGGCCCGGCCCACCACGATGTCGTCGTAGCCGTCCCGGTTCACGTCCCCGACGTCGAGGCTCTCGCCGCCCTGGAGCCCGGCGCCGTCGATGTCGTAGACCAGCGTGAAGGGGTTGAGCCCCGTCCCGTTGCCCAGCCAGTACACGACCCGGCGGGAGTCGAAGGTGTCCGCGTTGTTCTCGGCGCCGACGACGTCGGTGCGGCCGTCGCCGTTGACGTCACCGGTGGCCAGGTCCAGGACGCGGCTGTCGTAGCGGTCCGCCACCAGCTGCTCGCCGCCGTTCGCACCGCCGTGTGTGAAGGGGCCCTTGAGGACCCGCAGGTCGTGCTGGTTCGCCACGGTCACCACGTCCGGGGAGCCGTCGTCGCCGATGTCGCCCACGGTCAGCCGGCCCTTGGCGCCGAGCTTGTCGTACGCCTTCCCGCTCGCCAGGGACGCACCGCCCGCGAGCCCCTGCGCCCCGCCCCACACGACCTCGACCAGCCCGGCGTCGGTACCGGCGCCCGTGTCCTCGCCGCCCGCACCGACCACCAGGTCCGCGTAGCCGTCGCCGTCGAGGTCGGCGGTGGTGAGCGCGGAACCGAAGCCGTCACCGGCCTCGACGCTGCCCGGGATCCCGGCGGAGTTCTGCGTGAACACCTTCCGTCCCGTGGTGGTCAGCCCGTTCCTCGACCCGTACAGCACGGCCACGTACCCGGCCTTGGCCTTGCCGCCCACGGTCGCCACGGGCGCGGCCACCGCGAGGTCGGTGTACCCGTCGCCGTTGAAGTCGTCCTGGAGCCGCGCGCCGGCGGTCCCGGAGTCCGCCGCCGCCGGGACCGCCGCCCCGGTGACGGCCAGGACCACGGCGACGGCCAACCCCCAGGCCTTGGTGCGTCTGTTCATCTCACCCTCCCCTGTTCTGTTTCTACGGTCGTGTCGGCGCCCTCAGTCCCCCAGCGACGCCCCGAACCGCGCCCCCGTCGGCGTCACGCCCACCGTGGCCGCGCCGAAGGTGAAGGCGCCGCTCGTGGTGATGCCGCCGGACGTGGCGGACAGGACCCACACGGAACCGTTGTTCGCGTTCTCGGCCGGGTCGCCCACGACCAGGCCGTACTTCTTGTCGCCGTCGGCGTCGACGAGCGCGGTCGCGGTGCCGAAGCGGTCGTTCTTCTCGGCGGTGCCCGGAACCCCGCTGGTGTTCTGGCTGAACGCCTTGGCGCCGGTGCCGGTCAGGCCGTTCGCGCCGCCGCGCAGCACGAGCACGCTGCCCGCGTCGGCGAGGGTGCCGAGGTCCTCGCCGGGCAGGCCGGTCGCGACGTCCTGGTAGCCGTCGCCGTTGGTGTCGCCGATGGACAGACCGGTGCCCATGCCGTCGCCGCGCTCACCGGCGCCGGGGACACCGGGGGTGTCCTGGTTGATCCACACCGGCTTGCGGGTGGTGGAGGCGCCGTTCGGGCCGCCGTAGACGATGCCCAACGCGCCGCCCTTGGTGGGGAGTTCGACGTCGCTGTCGTAGCCGTCGATGGAGTGGCCGATGACGATCTCGGCGTAGCCGTCCTTGTTGAGGTCGCCGACCGCCAGATCCTCGCCGCCGAAGCGGCGCCCGTTCGGGTCCTTGAGCCAGACCGGCGCGCCCGGGCCCTGCGAACTCCCCAGCAGCAGCGCGGTCTTGCGGGAGTCGGGCTCCTCACTGTCCCGGGCGCCGACCGCGAGGTCCGCGATGCCGTCGCCGTTGACGTCACCGGCCGCGATCGTGGTCGCGGTCTGGAAGTCCTCGGTGTCGATCGTGAACGTGCCGGTGCGCGCGGCCGTGCCGTGACGGTCGAACGGGCCGTACAGGATGTCGCCGTAGCCGTCCTGGACGCCGTACTCGTTGGCCAGCGTGATCACGTCGGGGTGGTGGTCGCCGTCGACGTCCCCGACGGTGAAGCCGGTCGTCCAGGCCGAGTCGGGCAGCCGCACGAGGTTGTCCCGGTCGGCCGAAAGGCCCTTGGGGCCACCCCAGTTGACGGTGACCGTGTTGCCCGGGTCGCCGTCGACGGGCGACCAGTGGATGAACGACATCAGGTCGGCGTAGCCGTCGCCGTCGAGGTCGGCGCTCTGCAGGTCGCTGCCGTAGCCGGTGGGGGTCGACTCGTCGTACACCCTGGAGTCGTCCAGAACCTGTCTGCGGGCCGTGGCCAGGCCGTTCGCGGCGCCGTACAGCACGGTGACCGAGCCCGCCTTGAGCGTGCCGGCGCCGCTCGTCGGCGGGGCGCCGATCGCCAGGTCCGCGTAGCCGTCGCCGTTGAAGTCGTCGTGCAGCCGCTTGCTGCTCGGGGTGGCGGCGGTCGTGGCGGCACCGGCGGCCGGAACCGCCACCGCACCGGCGAGCAGGGCGATGCCGGTGGCGAGGGCGAGGCGTCTGGACATGCGAACTCCGGTTGTCGCAAGGGCAGTTGACCACGGAAGAGTCAAGATCCTCTTCCGTGCTGCCCAGTACGACACACCGGAGTCACCGTTGGTTGCCCTGCCATGGCCAGGGCTTTTCCTGCCGTTAACCGTTCTCGAACACCACTGCCCGACGGCTACTTCTCGACGGCTACTTCTCGACGGCTACTTCTCGAACGGGTCGAAGTCGTCGTACTCGCGCTCCGACTCGTCCCGTTCGGCCTGCTTGTCACGGCGGCGCTGGGCGGCCGGGCGCGGGGCCTCGAAACGGTGGTCCTCACCGCGGCGACCCAGCATCTCGGCACCGGCCATGACGGTCGGCTCCCAGTCGAAGACGACCGCGTTGTCCTCGGGGCCGATGGCGACGCCGTCGCCGGAGCGGGCGCCCGCCTTCATCAGCTTCTCCTCGACACCGAGGCGGTTGAGCCGGTCGGCGAGATAGCCGACGGCCTCGTCGTTGCTGAAGTCGGTCTGGCGCACCCAGCGTTCGGGCTTCTCGCCGCGCACCCGGAACAGCCCGTCTTCCTCGCGGGTGACGGTGAAGCCCGCGTCGTCGACGGCCTTGGGCCGGATGACGATCCGCGTCGCCTCCTCCTTCGGCTTCGCGGCACGCGCCGTGGCGACCACCTCGGCCAGCGCGAAGGACAGCTCCTTGAGCCCCATGTGCGCCACGGCGGACACCTCGAAGACGCGGTAGCCGCGGGCCTCCAGGTCCGGGCGGACCATCTCGGCGAGGTCCTTGCCGTCCGGGACGTCGATCTTGTTCAGGACGACCATGCGGGGCCGCTTGTCGAGCCCGGCGCCGTACTGACGCAGCTCCTCCTCGATGATGTCGAGGTCGGAGACGGGGTCGCGGTCGGACTCCAGGGTCGCCGTGTCCAGCACGTGCACCAGCACGCTGCACCGCTCCACGTGCCGCAGGAACTCCAGACCCAGGCCCTTGCCCTGGCTGGCGCCCGGGATCAGACCCGGCACGTCGGCGATGGTGTAGACGGTCGAGCCGGCGGTGACGACACCGAGGTTCGGCACGAGGGTCGTGAAGGGGTAGTCGGCGATCTTCGGCTTGGCCGCGCTCAGCACCGAGATCAGCGAGGACTTGCCCGCGCTCGGGTAGCCGACCAGCGCCACGTCGGCGACGGTCTTCAGCTCCAGGACGATGTCCTGCATGTCCCCGGGCACACCGAGCAGCGCGAAGCCGGGCGCCTTGCGGCGGGCCGAGGCCAGCGCCGCGTTGCCGAGGCCGCCGCGACCGCCCTGGGCGGCGACGTAGGAGGTGCCGTGGCCGACGAGGTCGGCGAGGACGTTGCCGGCCTTGTCCTGGACGACGGTGCCGTCCGGTACGAACAGGACGAGGTCCTGGCCGTCCTTGCCGGAGCGGTTGCCGCCCTCACCGGGCTTGCCGTTGGTGGCCTTGCGGTGCGGGGAGTGGTGGTACTCCAGGAGGGTCGTCACCGACTGGTCGACGGTCAGGATGACGTCGCCGCCCCGCCCGCCGTTGCCACCGTCGGGGCCGCCGAGCGGCTTGAACTTCTCCCGGTGGACGGAGGCACAGCCGTGACCTCCGTTACCCGCGGCGACATGCAGTTCGACGCGGTCCACGAAGGTGGTCATGTGGGGTGCCTCCAGAAACGTACGGGTTGTTTACTTACGTGCTGTGTCTCATTAGAAACACGCGAAAGGCGGACCCGCCTTCCCACCAGGGAAGTGAGGTCCGCCTCGCGCGAAGCTTCCGATCAGTGCCTGATTCAGGCGACCGGAACGATGTTCACGACCTTGCGGCCACGGTGCGTACCGAACTGCACCGCACCGGCGTTCAGCGCGAACAGCGTGTCGTCGCCGCCACGGCCGACGCCCGCACCGGGGTGGAAGTGGGTGCCGCGCTGGCGGACCAGGATCTCACCGGCGGAAACGACCTGACCGCCGTAGCGCTTCACGCCGAGCCGCTGGGCGTTGGAGTCGCGACCGTTCCGGGTGGACGATGCGCCCTTCTTGTGTGCCATGTCTCCTCAGTCCCTTACTTCGCAGCCGCGGGGATCGACGTGACCTTGATCGCCGTGTACTGCTGGCGGTGGCCCTGACGACGGCGGTAGCCGGTCTTGTTCTTGTAGCGAAGGATGTCGATCTTGACGCCCTTGTGGTGGTCCACGACCTCGGCCTGGACCTTGATGCCGGCCAGCACCCACGGGTCGCTGGTCACAGCGTCGCCGTCGACAACGAGCAGGGTCGAGAGCTCGACCGTGTCGCCAACCTTGGCAGTGGAAATCTTGTCAACCTCAACGATGTCGCCGACAGCAACCTTGTGCTGGCGACCACCGCTGCGCACGATGGCGTACACGCGGATCTCACTCTCTCGCTCGGGAACGGCACCCCCGCAGTCCAGCCGCCCGGCAGAACGAGCGGCCTCTCCCGGCCGTGAGGCCCGAGAGGATGAGGTTTACGGGGATGTGGCGCGCCCATATCCAAGGACACGCCGACGGTCAAGGTTACGGGGCCGCTGCCGAACGGGTCAAACCGGCCCCGTCCAGGTCACCCGCCGAGGCCGGTCCGGTACGCCACGCACTCCTCGTACGAGGGCAGCATCCCCTGCTCACGGGCGTCCGCCAGGCTCGGCGCCTGCTCGTCCTTGGCGGACAGCAGCGGGGCGAGGTCGGCCGGCCACTCGATGGCGAGGTCCGGGTCGAGCGGGTGGATGCCGTGCTCGCGCTCGGGGGCGTACCCCTCGGAGCACAGGTAGACCACGGTGGCGTCGTCGGTCAGCGCCATGAATCCGTGGCCGAGCCCCTCGGAGAGATAGACGGCGTGGTGGTCCTGGTCGTCGAGGCGGACGATCTCCCACTGGCCGAAGGTGGGGGAGCCGACCCGGATGTCCACGATCACGTCGAGGACCGCGCCGCGCACACACTTGACGTACTTGGCCTGGCCGGGCGGCACGTCCGCGAAGTGGATGCCGCGCAGGGTGCCCCGGCTGGAGACGGACATGTTGGCCTGGGCAAGGGTGAGGGGGTGGCCGGCCGCCTCGGTGAAGAGGGGGGCCTTGAACCACTCGTGGAAGCTGCCCCGGCCGTCGGGGAAGACCTTCGGCTCGTGCACCCAGGCGCCGGAAATCGAAAGAGGTCGCATCACAGTCCTCAGCTCTTCTTCTGCACAGGTCGCGTCACAAGCATCGCAACGCGCCCTCAGCTCTTCTTCTGCGGGTTCGTCAGGGCCCGCTTGACGCGTCCGGCGACCCGGCGCCACAGCGGGCGCGGCGGGGCGGGCTGCTTCTTCGGCGCCGGCTTCGGGGCGGGCTCGGCCGACGGGATGTGCCGGTCGATGACCTTGGCGGTACCGTCTGCCGCGACGACCACGTCAACCGGGAGCCGGGTCCACCTCGGCTCGCCCCGGTCGGCGGACGGCAGCCCGATCCGGACCGCCCAGCGCGCCCCGACGAGCCACTCCACCGGCAGCACGGCGGTCACCGCACGACCATCCGCCATCGCCTCGGCGGCGACCTTGCCCGCGTCCTTGCGCTCGAAGCGCAGCTGCACGGCCTCCTCACCGCCCACCGCGAGCGGCAGCGGCAGCGTGACGGCCGTGCCCTCCACGGCCGCCCCGGCCGGATCCACCAGCACCACGGCCTCGCGCTCCAGCTTGCTGGTGTGCTGGTCGACGTCCAGGGACAGATTCCCCGGCCCGTCCGTCCAGTACGGCAGCACCAGCCGGCGCGGCTCACCGGTGAGCGCGGCCAGCCGCCCCGGCTCCACGCCCTCCCCGTGCACGGCACCGATCCGGCACTCCCTGCTCCAGCCGCCGGCCTTGATGCGCAGGTAGAAGTCCCAGATGCCCTTGGCCAGGGGCGCACCCGCGGCGGCGGTCTCCGGGTCGAGCACGGCGGTGGCCGTGATCCGCTGCCGGAAGGCACCTTCCTCTTCGGCGTCCTCGACATCGACCTCGTGCCGCTCGCTCTTCAGCGGCAGATAGAACTGGGTGGCGTCGTCCCGGTTCCGGACCACCAGGTCCACGTCGCTGTCACCCGTCCGCGCGTCCAGCGTGATGCCCTGCCCGGCCAGTGCCTCGCGCGCCTTCTCGGTGAGCGGCAGGTCGAGCACGTCACGTCCGTCGTCGCCGCGGCGGAAGACCAGAGGGCCGCCACCGGACTCGTACTCCGCCCCGAAGCCGATGCTCAGCCGGCCGTTCTCCCAGGTCAGGGAGGTCAGCTCGCCGGTGGGCCGGATCGCGGCCTCCCAGTGGGCGAGCTCGCGGAGGTCGTCGTAGAGGTCGGCGGCGACGAGGCCCGCGACGACCCGCTGCATCGGGGCGACATGGGTGAGGACACCGGGTCCGAAGCGTTCGTTGACGACGCCGCGGATCTCGCGGTAGAGCTGCTCGGCGTAGTCCTCGGGGAGCTTCAGGAACCGCTTGCCGCGCAGCCGCTCGACCATCTCGTTGCGCAGCCAGCGGCTGAACAGCCGGTCGCGCAGGGGGCCGGGCTCGGTCAGCTCCTCGACGACGTCGAGGGCCTCGCGGAGGTTGCCGAAGTAGCCGGCCGGGTCGAAGCGCTGGAAGCCGGCGTTGGAGCCGTCGTCGCGGGCGATGTGGTAGTAGCAGAGGTAGTCGCCGAGGACGGCGACGCTCTTGGCCCGCAGATAGGCCTCGACGACGAAGACATGGTCCTCCAGCCGTCGACGCCCCTCCTTGAAGCGGATGCCGTGCTCGGCCAGGAACTCCCGCCGGAACATCTTGTGCGGGGTGAGGCTGTCGATCAGCGGCGCGTTCCCGACCGTCACCCGCGGCCGGTTGACCCGGAACAGCTCCTGCGGCACCGGCCGTCCGATGCCCGCCATCTTGCCCACGACGACATCGGCGTCGTTCGCCGTGCCGTACGCGTACATCCGCTCCAGCGCCTCGTCGCCGAGCCAGTCGTCGTGGTCGACGAACATGACGTACTCGCCGCGAGCCGCGTCGATGCCGGTGTTGCGGGGCTTGCCCGACCAGCCGGAGGACTCCTGGTGGACGACGTGGAAGTGCGGATGCTCGGCGGCCAGCCGGTCCAGCCGGGCCGGGGTCTCGTCGGTGGAGCCGTCGTCGACGAAGAAGACCTCGAACTCCTCCGGGGGCAGGCTCTGCCGGAGCAGTCCGCCGAGGCAGTCGTCGAAGTACTTGCCGGGGTTGTGCACCGCGATGACGACGCTGACCTTGACGGTCACGCGGGGTTCTCCTTCGTCTGGACCCGGTGGATCTCCGGGAAGGCCTCGGTCAGCGCCGTACGCCAGTCCCGCAGGGGCGTGAGGCCGGCCGCCGCGAAGCGGTCGTGGCCGAGGACGCTGTAGGCCGGGCGGGGCGCGGGGCGGACGAAGGCCTCGCTGGTGGTGGGGCGGACCCGGTCCGGGTCGGCGCCGAGCAGCCGGAAGATCTCCCGGGTGAGGCCGTACCAGGTCGTCTCGCCGGAGCTGGTGCCGTGGTAGACGCCGGCCGGGGCGGTGCCGGCCAGGGCGCCGCGGCCCAGGTCGTACAGCAGCCCGGCGAGGTCGGCGCTCCAGGTGGGCTGGCCGCGCTGGTCGTCGACGACGTCCAGGGTGTCCTTGACGCCCTCCAGCTTGATCATCGTGCGGACGAAGTTGGGGCCGCCCGTGCCGTACAGCCAGGCGGTGCGCACCACGTATCCGCGCTCGATGCCGAGCACGGCCCGCTCCCCGGCGAGCTTGGTGCGGCCGTAGGCGCTGCGCGGGCCGGTGGGGGCGTCCTCGGCGTACGGGGTCGTCGCGTCGCCCGGGAAGACGTAGTCCGTGGAGACGTGCAGGAGAACGGCGCCGGTGGCGGCGCAGGCGGCGGCGAGATGGGCCGGGCCGTCGCCGTTGATCCGCAGGGCGTCCTTCTCCTGGCTCTCGGCGTCGTCCACGGCGGTCCAGGCCGCGCAGTTGACGACGACGGCGGGCAGGTGGGTCTTCAGGGCGCCGCGCACGGCGTCGGCGTCGGTGAGGTCGAGGGCGGCCCGGTCGAGGGCGACGGTCCGCTCCCCCGCCTCGGCGAGCCGGGCCAGGACGTCCTGGCCGAGCATGCCACCGGCGCCGGTGACCAGCCAGATGCGGTTGTCGGTCACAGCGCGGCCCGCTCCTTCAGCGGCTCCCACCAGGCGCGGTTGTCTCTGTACCACTGCACGGTCTCCGCGAGGCCCTGCCGGAAGCTCTTGCGGGGTTCGTACCCGAGCTCCTCGCGGATCTTCGTGCAGTCCACCGAGTAGCGGCGGTCGTGGCCCTTGCGGTCCTCGACGTACTCGACGCTGGTGTCCCAGTCGGCGCCGCAGGCTTCCAGGAGCAGCCCGGTGAGCTCCTTGTTGGAGAGCTCGGTGCCGCCGCCGATGTTGTAGACCTCGCCGGCCCGGCCCTTGGTGCGCACCAGCTCGATGCCCTGCACGTGGTCGTCGATGTGCAGCCAGTCGCGGACGTTGCCGCCGTCGCCGTAGAGCGGGACCTTCTTGCCGTCGAGGAGGTTGGTCACGAAGAGCGGGATGACCTTCTCGGGGAAGTGGTGGTGCCCGTAGTTGTTGGAGCAGCGGGTGACCCGCACGTCCAGGCCGTGGGTGCGGTGGTACGACAGCGCGATCAGGTCGCTGGAGGCCTTCGCGGAGGAGTACGGCGAGTTGGGCTGGAGCGGGTGCGTCTCCGGCCAGGAGCCCTCGTCGATGGAGCCGTAGACCTCGTCGGTGGAGATGTGCACGAAGGTCCTGACACCCGCGCGGTGGGCGGCGTCGATGAGCGTGTGCGTGCCGACGACGTTGGTGCGGACGAACTCGGCGCCGCCGTCGATGGACCGGTCGACGTGCGACTCGGCGGCGAAGTGCACCACCTGGTCGTGCTCGGCCATCAGCTTGCCGACCAGCTCGGGGTCGCAGATGTCGCCCTGCACGAACGAGAACCCGGGGTGCGCGCGGACCTCGTCCAGGTTGGCCGGGTTGCCCGCGTACGTCAGCTTGTCGAGGACGGTGATCTCGACGTCACCGGGGCCCTCGGGGCCGAGCACGGTACGGACGTAGTGCGAGCCGATGAAACCGGCGCCGCCGGTCACCAGGATTCTGGTGGTTGTCATGAGGAGATCTGCACCTTGCTGTGATCACCGAGCACGAGCCGGTGGGCCGACGGGTTACGGGGGGCGGGCGTGACCTCGACGTCACGTCCGATGAGCGAGGCCTCCACCCGGCGCACACCGGTCACGGACGAGCCGCGCAGCACGATGGAGTACTCGATTTCGCTGTCCTCGATACGGCAGTCCTCGGAGACCGAGGTGAACGGGCCGATGTAGGCGTCGTTGACCACCGATCCGGCCCCGATGATCGCGGGCCCGACGATCCGGCTGCCGCTGATCCGGGCGCCCGCCTCGATGCGGACCCGGCCGATGATCTCGCTGTCCGCGTCGACCGTGCCCTCGTTCACCGCGGGGACGGTTTCCAGGACCGAGCGGTTGACCTCCAGCATGTCGGCGACGTTGCCGGTGTCCTTCCAGTAGCCGGAGATCGTGGTGGAACGGACGTCGCGCTTCTCGTCGATCAGCCACTGGATGGCGTGCGTGATCTCCAACTCGCCGCGCCAGGACGGCTCGATGGAGCGCACGGCCTCGTGTATCGCCGGGGTGAAGAGGTAGACGCCGACGAGCGCGAGGTCGCTCTTGGGCTGCTTCGGCTTCTCCTCCAGGCCCACCACCCGCCCCCCGGCGTCGAGTTCGGCGACACCGAAGGAGGTCGGGTTGGGCACCTGGGTCAGCAGGATCTGCGCCTCGGGCCGCTCGGCCCGGAACTCCTCCACCAGACCGGTGATACCGCCGACGATGAAGTTGTCGCCGAGATACATGACGAAGTCGTCGTCACCGAGGAACTCCCGTGCGATCAGCACCGCGTGGGCCAGGCCCAGCGGCGCGTCCTGCGGGATGTAGGTGACCGCGATGCCGAACTGCGAGCCGTCGCCGACCGCTTCGCGGATCTCGTCCGCGGTGTCGCCGACCACGATGCCGACTTCGGTGATCCCGGCGTCGGCGATCGCTTCCAGGCCGTAGAAGAGCACGGGCTTGTTGGCGACCGGCACGAGCTGTTTGGCCGAGGTGTGGGTGATCGGGCGGAGGCGAGTGCCCGCTCCCCCGGAGAGCACGAGTGCCTTCACGTATTGAGCCCCAATGACTGTGCCGAGAGGGGATGAAACCCCAACTGTCAGGATTTGTCGTCGATCTCGGTTTACATCGTAACCATGCCACTTGTAGGACGGCTCGCACTCCATAGGGGTTGCCCATTTGGAGGGAAAAACATGAGCCGCCCCCCGGTCGAAAGACCGGGGGGCGGCTTCATGTGCGCGCGGGTGGCGGAGCGTCAGCCCTCGTCCGCCGCCGTGGAGACGGACGGGACGGACTGCTGCTCGGCCGCCGCCGTCTTCTTCGACGCCGCCTTCTTGGCGGTCGTCTTCTTCGCGGCGGTCTTCTTCGCCACCGTCTTCTTGGCCGCCGTCTTCTTGGTGGCGGCCTTCTTCGCCGTCGCCTTCTTGGCCGTCTTACGGGCCGTCTTCTTGGCGGGGACCTCGGCCTCTTCCGCGGCCACGGTCTCCGTCGCCGTCGGCACGACCACGACGGCCGCTTCCTCGGACGCGGTCGGCGCGGTGGCCTTGCGCACGGCGCGGCGCCGCGGGCGGGCCGGTGCGGCGCTCTCGGCGACCGGCTCGGCCGGCGTCTCGGGCTGCGCGGCCGGCGCCTCCTCCGCCACGGGGGCGGTCTCGGCGACCGTCACCACGGCGGCCTCGGCACCCGCGGGCGACCCGGCCGGCGCGGACACCTTGCGGGTGGCGCGGCGACGGGTACGGCCCTTGGGCGCGGCCTCCTCGACGATCGGGTCCTCGACGGCGACCGGCTCGGCGTGCGCCTCGGCGGCCGGCTCCGGCTGCACCGGACGCTCGACCTCCTGCTCGACGGTGACGTCCTGCGCGGTCGGGGCGGCCGGGACGGTCTCCTCGACCTGCTCCGCCCGCTCGTTCCGCTCGGCCCGCTCGGACCTGTCCGCCCGCTCACGGCGCGGCGCACCGGCAGGCGCCGACGCCCGCCGGCTCGTCCGGCGCCGCGAACGGCCCCGACCGGCCGCGGCCTCCGCCTCGGCGGCGCTGCTGTACAGCTCCTCGTCCGGCTCGAAGACGGGCGCGGGCAGCGCGACCGGCTCGGCGACCTCGGCGACGAGCTCGGCCTCGGTCTCCACGTCGGCGTCGTGGTCGTGGTCGTGGTCCACGGCCTCCGCCGCCACCGCGGCCTCGTGCACGTGCTCGATGCCGCCACGCCCGCGCTTCTTGCGCTTGCCGCCGCCCCCGACGGAGGTCGGCTGCTCCATGTGGACGATGACACCGCGGCCGTTGCAGTGGACGCAGGTCTCGGAGAACGACTCAAGCAGGCCCTGGCCGACCCGCTTACGGGTCATCTGGACCAGGCCCAGCGAGGTGACCTCCGCGACCTGGTGCTTGGTCCGGTCCCGGCCCAGACACTCCAGGAGGCGCCGCAGCACCAGGTCCCGGTTGGACTCAAGGACCATGTCGATGAAGTCGATGACGATGATGCCGCCGAGGTCGCGCAGCCGCAGCTGGCGCACGATCTCCTCGGCCGCCTCCAGGTTGTTCCTGGTGACGGTCTCTTCCAGGTTGCCGCCCTGACCGGTGAACTTGCCGGTGTTGACGTCGACGACGACCATCGCCTCGGTCCGGTCGATCACCAGCGAACCGCCGCTGGGCAGCCAGACCTTGCGGTCCAGCGCCTTGGACAGCTGCTCGTCGATCCGGTAGGTGGCGAAGACGTCGACCTCGGAGGTCCACTTCGACAGCCGGTCGGCCAGGTCGGGCGCGACGTGCGAGACGTATCCGTGGATGGTCTCCCACGCCTCGTCGCCGCTGACGACGACCTTGGTGAAGTCCTCGTTGAAGATGTCGCGGACGACCCGGACGGTCATGTCCGGCTCGCCGTACAGCAGCGTCGGGGCGTTGCCGTTCTTCGACTTCTTCTGGATGTCCTCCCACTGCGCCTGGAGCCGCTCGACGTCGCGGCGCAGCTCGTCCTCGCTGGCGCCCTCGGCGGCGGTGCGCACGATGACGCCCGCGTCCTCGGGGACGATCTTCTTGAGGATCGTCTTCAGCCGGGCCCGCTCGGTGTCGGGCAGCTTGCGGCTGATGCCGGTCATCGAGCCCTCGGGGACGTACACGAGGTAGCGGCCCGGGAGAGAGACCTGGCTGGTCAGGCGCGCGCCCTTGTGGCCGATCGGGTCCTTCGTCACCTGGACGAGGACCGACTGACCGGACTTCAGGGCGGACTCGATGCGCCGCGGCCCGTTGGCCATGCCCAGCGCCTCGAAGTTGACCTCACCGGCGTACAGGACCGCGTTGCGCCCCTTGCCGATGTCGATGAACGCGGCCTCCATGGACGGCAGCACGTTCTGGACCTTGCCCAGGTACACGTTGCCGACGTACGAGGTGGCCTGCTCCTTGTTGACGTAGTGCTCGACGAGCACGCCGTCCTCCAGGACGCCGATCTGCGTGCGCTCACCGCTCTGCCGGACGACCATCACCCGCTCGACGGCCTCACGGCGGGCCAGGAACTCGGCCTCGGTGATGATCGGGACGCGGCGGCGGCCCTGCTCGCGGCCCTCGCGGCGGCGCTGCTTCTTGGCCTCCAGACGGGTCGAGCCCTTGATGGACTGCACCTCGTCGGACGGCTCGGACTTCGGACGCGGCTCGCGGACCTTCACGACGGTGCGCTCGGGGTCGCCGTCGCCGGGCTCGGCGTCGGTGGCGGAGTCACCTGCGCGACGCCGACGGCGACGGCGGCGACGGCTGCTGGAGGACGAGGAACCGCCCTCGTCGTCGTCCTCGCCGTCCTCCTCGACCTGCTCGGCGGTGTCCGCGCCGTCCTGATCGGCCCGCTCGTCCTGATCGGCGGCGAGCTCGTCGCCGTCCTCGGCGTCCGACTCGGCGGACTCACCGCGGCGACGGCGACGGCCACCACGGCGACGGCGACGGCGGGAGCCGCCCTCGTCCGAGTCGTCCGACTCGGAGTCGACGACGTCCTCGGCCGACTCCTCGGCCTCCTCCGGCTCGTCCTCGGCGGGGGTCTCGACGGCCTGCGGCGCCTCGGCCTCCGCGGGCTCACCCCGGCGGCGGCGACGGCGGCGCGCGGCGACCGGCTCCTCCTGGGGCTCCTCGGCGGCGGGCTCCTCGGGCTCCTCGACCTCCGCCTCGGCGGCGGCCGCGGCGGCGGCGCGCTCGGGCGTCTGGAACTGCGGCTCGGCGAACACGGGCGCCTGGAAGACGGCCACCGCGGGCCGCGCGGGCCGACGCGGAGCGTCCTCCTCGGCGGCCTCGTCGCCCGCGGCCCGCGCGGGCTCGGAGAACCCAGTGGCGGCCCGGCGCACGGAACGCCGACGGGCGCGGCGCGGGGCCTCTTCCGCGGCGGGGGCCTCCTCGGCCGGAGCCTCGGCAGCGGTCTCGGCCGGCTTGGAGTCGGCCGTCTTGGTCTCGGCCGTCTTGGTCTCGGCCGTCTTGGTCTCGTCGTCAGCGCTCACGGGCGCCTCCACGGTCTCGGGCGCCTCGGTGGGCGCGGACACTCGACGCGTGGCACGCCGACGGCCCCGACGGGGGGCCTCTTCCTCGGCAGGGGCGGCTTCCTCGGCGACGCTCGTCTCCGGCTCGACGCTCACCGGAGCCTCGGCCTCGGGGGCGGCGTCGGTGTCGGCGGCGGGGGCCCCGGCGGGCGCGGAGGCCCGACGAGTGGCACGACGCCGCGTACGGGGCGCGGGCGCGGCGGCCTCCTCGGTCCCGGACTCCTCGGCGACCGGAACCACGGCTTCGGGCTCGGCAGCGGCGGCCACGACGGTTTCGGCGGCCTCGGGGGCGGGGGCCCCGGCGGGCGCGGACGCCCGACGAGTGGCACGACGCCGCGTACGGGGCGCGGGGGCTTCTTCGGCCGCCGTCGGCTCTTCGGCGGGCGCGACGGACGCGCTCTCCTCGGCCACCGGCACGACGGTCTCGGCGACCGCGGTGTCGGCGGCGGGAGCCCCGGCGGGCGCGGAGGCCCGACGAGTGGCACGACGGCGCGTACGCGCGGCGGGCGCGGGGGCCTCTTCGATCTGGTCGGCCTCGGCGCTCGCCGTCGGCTCCTCGGCAGCGTCCTCGGCGGCCGGTATGGCCGGCGTCACCTCGTCCGGTGCCTCGGCCGCGGCGGCGACCGGCGAACCCGCCGGTCGGGACGCGGCCCTGCGCCGACGGCGCGGCGGCAGGGTGTCGCTGGGGGTGTTGAGTTCGGAACCCTCGGTGGGTTCGGTCGGCTCGAGCATGCGGGCGTTTCTCCCGTCAGGCTCCCGGGCGCCGCGCCTGGTCCGGCGATGCCGGTGACGTCCGCGGCTCGCGCGATGCGCGGTGCCGCCGTCCGGGGCGCGGGCGCCGCACGGGAGCTCTCTGTGTCCTGTCTCGCCGGTTCCGTACACCCTGTTGGGTACGGCCTGGCGAAAGTCTTCTGGTCGGTGCGCTGCCCGACCCAGGTGGCTCCCGGATACGAGGGCGGCGCTACGACGTCCGTCCTTTCGCGGGACCTTCCCTACGCCGGCGCCTTCGCGGCGGCAGCGGCCGTTGTGGGGGCCTCAGCTGCCTCGCGGTCGGGCGCGAGCGGGTCGGTCACCTCGCCGGTCTCTTCATCGAACAGCCCCTGCGCCAGCCTGGTCACCGCTGCGGGGACCGGCGGCGCCAGGTCGGCCACGGCGCGGAGACCGGACAGGACGTCGTCGGGTCGTACGGCAGGCGTCACGTGCCGAACAACCAGCCGCAGTATCGCACAGGGCTGGTCGCTCGGCCTATCAGCAGCCGAACTGTGCGTTTCAAGATCTACGACCGCCGAACGGGCGTCGAAGGTGCGAACGCCGTTCTTGGTCATGCGCTGGACCTCGACGGCCTCGGCGGCGTTGAACACGGCGACGGCCCGATCGGCCTCCGCCGGCTCGACCCCGTCGAGCCGCAGCTCCCACACCGAGGCGGTCAGCCGGTCGGCGAGCCCGGACGTCCGGGCCTCGACCGCGTCGATGATGTCGAGCCCGACAGGCATCGACTCGTCGAGCAGGACCCTGAGCTTCTCGGGGTCCCGCGCCTCGGTGAGGGCGATCTCCAGATATTCCGCCTCACTGCCCGTGCCGGTGGGTGCGGCATTGGCGTACGACACCTTCGGATGCGGCGTGAACCCCGCCGAGTACGCCATCGGCACCTCGGCACGGCGCAGCGCACGCTCGAAGGCGCGCTGGAAGTCACGGTGGCTGGTGAACCGGAGGCGGCCGCGCTTGGTGTAGCGCAGTCGGATGCGCTGCACCGCGGGTGCGGGCGGCGGGCCTTCGGGCTGTCGCTTGCCCAGTGTCGTCAGTCCTTAGTGAGAACGGTCGTACTTCTACCAAGAGTACGTGTCTCGTGCTCCGTCGGTTCCCGCCGGTCCACCGCGACCGGCTCCCGGGGCTCACCGAGCAGCATCCGCCGGAAGTCGGCCCGCGCCTGCCGCGCGGACTCCCGCACGGAGGCGAGCGCCTCCCGCGTGGCCCGGCCCACACCGCGGGCCACCGCGGCGGCGGGCCGCAGCACCAGATCGCGTACGACATGTCCGACCGGCGTGAGCAGCGTCCGGTACACCCATCGCACCGGCTCCACGAAGATCCACCGGAAGAAGGTCCCGAGGAACCGTCCGACGGCGAGCGAGAGGTGCCCGGCGATCCGCCAGGCGTGCCCGAGCGCGTCCCCCACCTCCCGCCCCACGACGGCGAGGAACCGCCCGACGGGCACGAGCACCCACCGCCACAGGGCGAGCACGGGCAGCACGAGCACCACGCGCGTGCTCCAGTACAGGGCGAGCCCGATCCCCCGGAGGATCCAGCGGATGCCGTGTCCGATCGGCGTGAGGATCCAGGCGTACACCCAGCTGGCGGGGACGAGGACGAGGTACCGCGCGAGCCAGGCCGCGGCGGCGTACAGCCCGAGCCCGACCGCGGCGAGCCCGGCGCCGATCCCCCGCAGGACCCACCTGATGCCGTGCCCGATCGGCGTGAGCACGCGCGCGTACACCCAGGCGAGGCCGTGCCCCACAGGGGTGAGGACGTACCGGTAGAGCCACCCGAGGGGTACGACGACGAGAACGTTTCCCAGCCACGCGAGCCCCTTGCCGAGCGGCACGGCGACGTACCGCCACAACCCGACGAGGGGCCACACGAACACCGCCCGCCCCACCCACAGCAGCGCCCTCCCGAACGGCCTGAGCAGCGTGTCGCCGAGGAACCGCCCGGTCACGACGAGCGCGTCCCACACCATCCGTACCGGCACGACCAGCACCAGCACGACGATCCGCACCGGGATGCGGACGGCCGTCACGAGGCACCCCTCCGGCTGTCGGGGTTCGGGCAGCGGCTTCTGCGGTTCCATACCCGACAGGACGCGACGGCCCGCGGCCCGGATGCACCTCTTGGGTTGCGATGCCGTCACAAGGCTTGTGCGCTAGACCGTTTTACCTATTTGACGGCGCGTCCGCCGAGCGCGCGGCGGTTGTCGTGGGTGATCAGGTCACCCTCGCACCGAGGTCCGGGAACTCCCCCGGGCCCGTTTCGCGCCAAGGAGCATGCCCATGAGTCCTCGACCCACTCCCTCGCTGCTGGGGCCACTGGCCCGGGCGAGGTTCCAGAAGGCCGGGGTGCTGACCTCCCTCGCTCTGGTGATCGCCGGCGGAGTGATCACGCCGGCCGCGGCGGCCGCGCGGGCGGTCTCCGACAAACCGGCCGCGACACCGCGGACGGGCGACAAGTGCAAGCCGCACAAGCCCCATCAGTCGAGGGCGGGCGCGGAGGCGTACACCGGCAAGGACAACTGCAAGGGCGCCACCGGGGCGACGGGTCCGAAGGGCGCCACGGGTCCGAAGGGCGCGACGGGTGCGACGGGTGCCACCGGGGCGACGGGTGCGACCGGAGCCACGGGCACTTCGGGCGAGGACGGCACACCGGGTGCCACGGGAGCGACCGGCGCCACGGGTGCCACCGGGGCGACCGGAGCCACGGGCGCCACCGGGGCGACCGGAGCCACGGGCGCGACGGGAGCCACCGGCGCGGCCGGTCCGTGTGTCGACATCGACGCCACCCGGGACGAGAACAACTTCGAGTTGCGGGCCGTGCTGTCCCCGGCGACCGAGAGCGACCCGATCACCAGGGCCTACGCCGGCATTCGCGATCTCCAGCCGGATCCGGGGCCGTATCTGTGGACCGACCTCAGCGGCCTCGACGACTATCCCTCGAACGCCTGCGGAATCTCCATCGCCCAGCAGGCCCTGGGTGGGGGTACGGAAGGAGACGTCAACATCGACGTCATCACCACGACCGGTGCGATCTGGGAGACCACGTGTGATGTGGACACCGGAAGCTCTCCGACGCTGACCTGCGAAGGCGACTGGACCCTCGTGAACAGACAGCCGGCCCCCGGCGCTGTGAACGGCGGGACCGTCGTGCCGTAGGACCGCCGCAAGGGGCTGTCCGGCAGCATGTCAGGACTGCCGGGCACCCCCTGCCGCGTCGTTGCGCTCCAGCAGACTCACCGTCATCCCCGTCACCTGTGTGCTCGTCGAGATCCTGTACCGGCTCCGCAAGGCCCCCGCCTGCGCCGGATCGATCGCGTTGAAGGGGAAGTCGGTCCCCTGCGTCAGCAGCCAGATCCGGCGCTCGCCCCCGAGGCACAGCTCCGGGACAGGGCACTGGACCGCGTAGAGATCGTCGATCTCGGCCGGGGTCCGCGTCAGGAAGACATCCCGCGGTGTCAGTTCACGCGGCAGGTAGTAGCGCACGCCACCGTCGAGCTGCCAGCTGTCGAAGCGGTCGTAGACCACGGCGTCGCCCGGCCGGTGGAGCCGTTCGATCACCTCCGCCGCGGCCGCGTAGTCGAGGGGCACCGGGGCGTTGTGCTCGAAGGGCTGCCGCACCTGCCGCTGGTCGGGCAGCGTGAGCAGGGCCAGCGCCACGACCACCGATGCCGCCGCCTTCCAGGAACGCCTGGCCGAGGCGAGGCCCGAACCGGCGAGCAGGGCCCAGGCCGGGAGGGTGAACAGGACGTAGACGCCGCGGAAGTAGGAGACCTCGCCGTGGGAGGCGGCCCAGACCAGGGCCGGGGGCAGCAGCGCCCAGGTGCCGCACAGCAGCAGCGGTGCCCTGCGCTCCGAGCGGGCCGCCAGGGCCAGGGCGATCAGGGCTCCGGCACAGACCACGGAGACGAAGACCTCGCCGGGGAGGGAGAGCAGCCCCCAGCCGTCGGGCGCGGGAACCCAGTACAGCTGGCGTCCGGCCTGGGAACGGCCGAGCAGGGCGAACGGGACGACCACCGCGGCGACCGCCGCGAGGGCGAAGCCGGCCCGCCACCACAGGAAGCGGTCGCGGCGGGCGTGGGCGGCGACCAGACAGACGTGGGCGGTCACGACGGACAGCGCGACCAGATGCAGCAGTGCGGTGACGGCGAGCGCGAGCGCGTAAGCGGCCCATCGCCAGGGGCCGCGCGGCCGGTCCAGCGCGCGGAGCAGCAGCAGCGTGGCGAGGGCGACGGCGAGCATCACCAGCGCGTAGGAGCGGGCTTCCTGGCCATAGCGGCTCACCGCCGGGACGAGCGCGAAGAGAATGCCGGCCAGAATTCCGGCCCGATATCCGAAGAGCCGGTTCCCGAGGAGCGCCACGACACCCGCCGCCCCGGCCGCCGCGAACAGGGAGGGCAACCGAAGCGAAAGGACGGAATCCCCGAAGAGCTCCACCCAACCGTGCATCAGCAGGTAATAGGTGCCGTGTACGGCGTCGACGTTGCGCACCGTGGCGAGGATCCGGTCCGTGTCGCGGCCGACCATGTCCCAGGTGACCAGCTCGTCGCGGCTGAGCAGCGAGCCGGTGAGCCCGAAGGCGCCCAGGCCCAGGGCGAGGGCGAGCGGCCCCAGCCAGAGCATCACCCGGCCCCGCGCGGGAGCGTCCGCGACATCGGGCCGGAATTCTTCGCGAGGCGGAGGGAGCTGCGCGGCGATGACCATGGGAATACCTATACCTGCCCTTTCGCCGGTGGCTCCTTGCACGCACCCCCGGGGCCGGATAATTTCACCGGGCGGTCCTTTTCTGCAGAGAAAAGAAAATGCCATGAATAACACAAACGCGGTCTGCCTCAATATGATCGTCAAGAACGAGGCGCATGTGATCGGACGCTGCCTGGAGTCCGTACGGCCCCTCGTCGACAGCTGGGTGATCCTGGACACCGGCTCGACCGACGGCACCCAGGACATCGTCCGCGAGACCCTCGCCGACCTGCCGGGAGCGCTGTACGAGAGCCCCTTCCGCGGCTTCGGCGCGAGCCGCACGGAGGCGATCGAGCGGGCCCGGGAACGGGCGGACCATCTGCTCTTCATCGACGCCGACGACGTGCTGGAGACCGAGCCCGGCTTCACCCTGCCGACGCTCACCCACGACTGCTACGACATGCGGGTGCGCCATGGGCCCGTCGTCCACTGGCGCCCGACGCTGGTGTCGACGCGCCTCCCGTGGCGGTACGTCGGCGTACTGCACGAATACCTGGAATGCGACACGGAGTTCAGCCGGGCATCGCTCGCCGGCGTCCATATGGTGATCATGGGCGGCGGCGGCCGGTCGCAGGGCAGCCCGCGCACGAAGTACCTGCGGGACGCGGCGCTCCTCAAGGACGGCCTCGCCAAGGATCCCGGCAACACCCGGTACGCGTTCTATCTCGCCCAGAGCTGGCGGGACGCCGACGAACCGGCGAAGGCCCTGGCCGCCTACGACCGCCGCGCGGCCATGGACGGCTTCGCCGAGGAGGCGTTCTGCTCCCGGCTCTACGCGGCCCGCCTCGCCCTGACGCTGAAGCGCCGTACGCCCGAGGTCATGTCCCGTTTCCTGGAGGCCCACGAACACCGGCCCACCCGTGCCGAACCGCTGGGCGAACTCGCCCATCTGTGCCGGACACGGGGAGAACGCTGGCCGCTCGCCTATCTGTTCGCGCGGCGCGCCGCGGAACTCGCACCGCCCGACGACATCCTCTTCGTCGAGCACGCCTGGTACGACTGGCGGGCCCTGGACGAGCTGGCGGTGGCCGCGTACTGGATGGGCTCCTACCGCGAGTCGCTGGAGGCCTGCGAGCAGCTCCTGGACGGCGGGAAGCTGCCCGCGCAGCACCGCGAGCGCGTGGCCGCCAACCACGACTTCGCCCGCACCAAACTGGCCGTGGCGGGGGACCCTGGACAGGGACCGAGAGGAAGGTGACCTCCGCCATGGCGGCCAGGCGCCGGCGCATGCCCTGGATGAAGGTGGACAAGGCGTACGAGTTCGAGGGCCCCGACGGCCGTGCGACTCTCCGCGACCTGTTCCGGGGCCGCCGCCAGCTGATCGTCTACCGCGCCTTCTTCGAGCCCGGCGTCAACGGCTGGCCGGAGCACGCCTGCGTCGGCTGCTCCATGGTCGCCGACCACGTGGGCGACCTCGCCCACCTCAACGCCCGCGACACCACCCTCGCCTTCGCCTCACGCGCCCCGCAGGCGGACATCGAGCGGGTGAGGACGAGGATGGGCTGGTCCCCGGAGACCTACCCCCAGTCCGACCCGTACACCTGGTGGCGGCTCAGTTCAGTAGCTGGCAGTGCGGTCGAAGCTGGTGATGTTGAGCTTGATGCCCTTCACGCTCTTGAGCGTCGTGGGGTACTCACCCTTGGCCGTCTGGCCGGGCCGCACCTCCGTCTCCAGCTGCGAGCCGTTCTCCAAGCGAGTGCCGCCGGCGTCGACCGCCTCCCACTCCCAGGAGTAGTCGGACTTCTCGCCACTGCTGTTCTTGATCGTCCAGACGAGCCAGATGTCGGTGATACCGGCTTGCGAGCGGTCGTCGAGCCGGAAGCTGACGAGGTCGTCCCGCTCCGTCTCCGGTCCGGGTGTCTCCCCCTGCCGCGTCGCCGGGGTCGTGGTCGCGCGGGGAGCGGGGGTGGTGCTCTCGTCGCTGCCGCTCGCGAGCGCGATCGCCAACACCACGACGACGATGACGACCACCGCGCCCACAGCGCCGGCGCATCCCCAGAGACAGCCACGGCTGCGCGGCTTCTTCTGAGGCGGCCCGGGCGGCGACGCCCACCCCCCGGGAGGCGGCGAGGCTTGACCCGGACTCCCCCAACCAGGACTGCCCCCAGGCGGCTCGCTCACCGACATGCGGCCTCGTCGGTAGCGGATACCGCCACGCTAGGAAGCCATGAGGCACCTCGCGAACCGAGAGCAGCCACTCAGGCGACAGCCACCAAGCCACCCCGGCGGTCAGAGAGTGCTCGGCCAGGGCCTAAGCGACTCGCCGCGTCGCCTCACTCACGTCAGTGAGAGTGACCACTCGCAGCCGGCGTCGGACCCGCGTTCTTGACCGTAAGCGGCAGCAGCTTCTTGCCCGTCGGGCCGATCTGGATGGACGTGTCCATCTGCGGGCAAAGGCGTATGACGGAGCTGCGTGGTCGCGTCAGACAGCAGCCCCCGGGATCAGCGCCACCAGCCCGGAAATAAAGCTGCCCACCGCCGCGAGGGTCACGAGGGCAGCTTTGCCGTCCGAGAACAACCCGGAGCAGAACTCGCGCACGCGGCGCCGGAGGATCAGCATCTTGAGCTTCTGCCAGCGATGTTGATGAATATGGCAGCCCATGAGGATGCCGGTGGCGTTGTTACGGCAGCCGTCGGTCCGTCCTCGGACCGGGGCTCCGCAGGTCACCGGAGCTTGGAAGAAGGACCACAGCAGGACCGCGGCCGACAGGACGATGATCACCACTGGGCCGGCTGCCGCATTGATCCATGCCGCGATGAGAAGCGCCCCGGCCAGGACGCCCCACCACTGCCCCAAACCACCGAACCGACTGCGTCTCGCCCCCGAGGTCGCCATGCCAGTAATCGTGGCTACAGACTTGGCGAATCATGCACCCAGTAGACGATATGACCGAAAGGAGGCCCCGGGGCTCATACCAACTCCACCAAGGAGGCGATCCGCGACGGACCTCCAGGGCCTGGAAGCGGCGTCCGGCGGGACGCCGACAACGCTGCGGGGCGAGAAGTCGAAGCGCCAGCTGCAACTAGCGCCGCCTGCGACTCGCCCTCCCTCGCCCCTGCCAGCGCCTCAATCACCCGATCGAGTGTCTCGCTCACCTCAGTGCGTGTGGCCGCTCGAAGCGGGCGCCGGACCAGCGTTCTTGACCGTCAAGGGCAGCAACTTCTTACCCGGCCCGATTTGTATCGCCGTGCCCATCTACGGTCGAACGCAGGCTTACAGAAGAGCCCAGAGAGGTCACTCAACGTCGATGCCGTAGTCCTTCACGAGTTGCTCCAAGCCCCCCGTGTAGCCCTTGCCGCCGAGCACGAAGTCCCAGTCCCCACCGGGCCTGCGCCGGAAGGACCCGAGCACCAAGGCAGTCTCCCCAGGGCGCCCGTCGGAGACCTCAAGCCGTCCGAGTTCCGCCATCACCGGGTCGAGCAAACGGATACACGCATCAGTGAACCCGGACAGATCCGCCTGCGGATTGACCTCTGGGTCAACGGCCGCCACCAGGACGAGGCGGTCGGCATTCTCCGGCAGCGAGTCGAAGGAGACTCGGATTGCCGCTTTGTCCGGCGCCGTAGCAGGGAGCGCACACACCGAACGATCTGGCGTCTGCTGGTTGTTGAAGAAGACGAAGTGGTTGTCGCTGAGGACTCGATTGCCGGAGCAGACGAGCGCACAAACGTCGAGCGCAACGCGGCCGGACCAGGACATGCCCAACACGTTGTAGTCGTCGGGCGGGGTCGTAGCGCTCGGAGGCGCCGACTGCGGTGCTGGGGCTGCTCGTCCACCCTCCCCCAAGCGTCCGCGCAGTCCATGCCGGTGGAGCAGGTCAATGAGTTCGCCGCCCGAAATGAGTTCCAACGGTTTGCCGTTGGCGAAGGTGTGCGAGCCCGGACCGAACCCCGCTGTCGTCACCAGGACGCCCTTGTTGGCGCCGGCGTCCTGCACGGTGCCGTACAGGTCGCGGACGGCCGTGGGGGGCACGGTGTTGCGGTAGCGCTTCACCTGAACGACGATCTTGCCGCCCCGGATGGGCGTGGGATCAACGGCATCAACATCCACGCCGCCGTCGTTCGAGCGTTGGGTCGTCACAGCTTGCATCCCCATGGCCCGAAAGAGGTCGGCAACAAGGGACTCGAAGGCGATCGGATCCATTTCGAAGAGATCCGGTTCCTCGTCGCCTCCGTGAGCGGCTACGCGGTTTCCGACTTCCTGCGGTTTGCGGGCAGGCCGCACGGGGCCGAGTTGGTCCGGTCGAGTCGCAAGTTGCCCCCGAAGGGCGTCAGTCAAGCAACTGACCGCGTCCACCTGCTCCAAGTGCAACCCGGTGAATACGGATCGCTGCGCCATCACGGTCGCCAGGTAGATGTGCGCAAGTCGCCCCGTCGCCGGATCATGGTCGTCCACGAACCCGTTCAACGCCACGGACTCCAATGCGTTGAACTCATCCGCCGCGAATAGCTCATGCAACACGAGCAGCATGCACTGCGCGAGAACCTCGCGGTACAACGCTCGACGCTGGCCCGCAGGACGTGGCGTTTCCTTGTCCTGATCAACAGATGCCATGTACCGCACCGACTTCGCCTCAGGGACGATCCCGTATCCCGGCAACTCCCAGTCGAGCACCAGCTGTCGTGCCGCTGAGTCGTAAGCTGCGGCAACCTGGCGGGGGAACCCTTCGGGCCACGCCGTCGACGAGTAGAGGGCCGCCGTGAAGTACTCGACGACCGAACCCGGATCCCTTTGTCGAACCCCTTCGGTCACCTCGGTGATGCCGGCGTTGTACCGACGCACCTCCGACCGCTGCTCTTCCGCCCACTGCTCGTATTGACGCTGCTGGGCGGCTAACTGTTGCTGCCGTTGAGCCTCCGCGGCCTGCGCCGCATTCCAGTCACGCTCAAAACGAGCACGCGCCTCGGCCTCCGCATGGGCACGTCGACTCGCGGTCCACCCACCCTGGGCCTGGTACTGATTCGGGTCGGGCATGGGCACTGGCACTGCCAGCGGCCCCGGCGAGAAGGGTTGAAGCGCTTCGGAGCGCATCAACGAAGCCGCCCTGAAGGCCAGAGCACGGCAACCGGCAGCAAGCACCCCTTGCAGCGAAGCCACCTGCGCGTCCAACTCCTCGGTGCGCTGCCTTGCCTCCGCTTGCCGATACTCGCGATGAGCCTGCGCAGTATGTCGCTGGTAGGCGCGCGCTTGCCTCGCCCGCTCCCGCTGCTGTCTGGCCTCAGCCTCAAGCTGCCGCTGTTGCTGACGTTGCATATCAGCCCAGACGCCAACAAAACCGCTAGAACGACGACTCATGCGCTGCAAGCCCTCCCCAGGACGTCGGCACCGCCGACCAGAGCTCTGGTTGCCCCGACAACCAGGAGTGATGAGACGACTGTATCCAGCAACGGCCGCCTCGCCTATGGACTTGCCAAATGCGACCCACTTCGACTATCAGTGCAGGTCACCACCCTTAGAGCGTATCCAAAGGTTCATCAGTCGGCACTGCGGGATCGAAGCCGAAAGCGCTGAGCCCCCTTCCTCTAACGGAAGGAGGCTCAGCAGCTTGCAGGGCCGCGTACCCGAGGCGCGGTCAGCCCCACTCGACTTCAGAATGGATACCCGAGGACCATCCAGGCCCTGGCAGCGGCAATCTCGACCCGGCTCGCCCCCGACAAAGCTTCAACCACCCGATCAAGCGCCTCGCTCACCTCAGTGCGAGTGACCGCTAGGTGCTGGAGCCGCGTTCTTGACCGTAAGAGGCAGCAGCTTCTTCCCGGTCGGCCCGATTTGTATGGCCGTGTCCATCTGCGGGCACACCCCGCAGTCGAAGCAGGGCGTCCAGCGGCAGTCGTCGACCTCTGTTTCGTCGAGGGCGTCCTGCCAGTCCTCCCAGAGCCAGTCCTTGTCGAGGCCCGAGTCGAGGTGGTCCCAGGGGAGGACCTCCTCGTAGGTGCGCTCGCGGGTGGTGTACCAGTCGACGTCCACGCCGAAGGGGGCGAGGGCCTTGTCGGCGGACTGCATCCAGCGGTCGTAGGAGAAGTGCTCGCGCCAGCCGTCGAAGCGGCCGCCGTCCTCGTAGACCGCGCGGATGACCGCGCCGATGCGGCGGTCGCCGCGGGAGAGGAGGCCTTCGACGATGCCGGGCTTGCCGTCGTGGTAGCGGAAGCCGATGGAGCGGCCGTACTTCTTGTCGCCGCGGATCTTGTCGCGGAGCTTCTCCAGGCGGGCGTCCGTCTCCTCGGCGGAGAGCTGGGGCGCCCACTGGAAGGGGGTGTGGGGCTTGGGGACGAAGCCGCCGATCGAGACCGTGCAGCGGATGTCGTTGGAGCGGGAGACCTCACGGCCCTTGGCGATCACGTTCATCGCCATGTCCGCGATCTGGAGGACGTCGTCGTCGGTCTCCGTCGGCAGGCCGCACATGAAGTACAGCTTCACCTGGCGCCAGCCGTTGCCGTAGGCCGTCGCGACGGTGCGGATGAGGTCTTCCTCCGACACCATCTTGTTGATGACCTTGCGCATGCGCTCGCTGCCGCCCTCGGGGGCGAAGGTCAGGCCCGAGCGGCGGCCGTTGCGCGTCAGCTCGTTCGCCAGGTCCACGTTGAAGGCGTCGACCCGGGTGGAGGGGAGCGAGAGGCCGATCTTGTCTTCCTCGTACCGGTCCGCCAGGCCCTTGGCGATGTCGCCGATCTCCGTGTGGTCGGCGGAGGAGAGGGAGAGGAGGCCGACCTCCTCGAAGCCGGTCGCCTTCAGGCCCTTCTCGACCATCTCGCCGATGCCCGTGATGGAACGCTCGCGCACCGGGCGGGTGATCATGCCCGCCTGGCAGAAGCGGCAGCCACGGGTGCAGCCGCGGAAGATCTCCACCGACATGCGCTCGTGGACCGTCTCGGCGAGCGGGACCAGGGGCTGCTTGGGGTAGGGCCACTCGTCCAGATCCATGACCGTGTGCTTGGACACACGCCACGGGACGCCGGACTTGTTGGGGACCACGCGCGCGATACGGCCGTCGGGGAGGTACTCGACGTCGTAGAACGCGGGGATGTAGACGGAACCCGTCTTCGCGAGGCGGAAGAGGACCTCCTCGCGGCCGCCCGGTTGCCCCTGCGCCTTCCACTCGCGGATGATCCGCGTCATGTCGAGCACGGCCTGCTCGCCGTCGCCGATGATCGCGGCGTCGATGAAGTCCGCGATCGGCTCGGGGTTGAACGCGGCGTGCCCGCCGGCCAGCACGATCGGGTCGTCCAGGCCGCGGTCGCGCGACTCCAGCGGAATGCCCGCCAGGTCCAGCGCGGTCAGCATGTTGGTGTAGCCCAGCTCCGTGGAGAAGGACAGGCCGAAGACGTCGAAGGCCTTCACCGGGCGGTGGCTGTCCACCGTGAACTGCGGGACGGCGTGCTCCCGCATCAGCGCCTCCAGGTCCGGCCACACGCTGTACGTGCGCTCGGCGAGGACGCCCTCCTGTTCGTTCAGCACCTCGTAGAGGATCATGACGCCCTGGTTGGGCAGCCCGACCTCGTAGGCGTCCGGGTACATGAGCGCCCAGTGGACGTCACAGGACTCCCAGGGCTTGACCGTGGAGTTGAGCTCGCCGCCGACGTACTGGATCGGCTTCTGCACATGCGGGAGCAGAGCTTCGAGCTGCGGGAACACCGACTCGGCGGTTTCGGCTGACATCTCGCACTTCCGTGGACTGACAGGGGTGACCATCTAGCGTAACGCGAGCGCGGACCGCCCCTGTCCGTCCGTCCACTCCGGCCCGGCCGTTCAGACCTCCATGTCGCCCTTGATCGTCGGCCAGGTGACGGGCAGATCCAGCTCGACCAGCTCGGCACGCCGCTCCTCGTGCCCGTACAGCACGCCGTACGTGAACGTGCTCTCCCCCGCCCCGTACGCCTGACCCGCGAGATCGCGCAGGGCCGCGCGGGCCATCACGCTGTCCTGGTGGTCGCCGAGCAGCCCCTGGAGACTCTTCATCGACCGGGCGAGATCGACGGCGGGCTCCCCGAGCGCCTTGGCCGCCGCCTCCGCCGAGTACCGCGTGCGCTTGCACTTCTTGCGCGCCTCGTGGATCGCGAGGTCCCGGTCGGTGCCGGACGGCAGCTCGATCGCCTGCTCGACCAGCTCCGTCAGCTTCCCGAAGTCCTTCCGTACGGCCTTGGGGAGCACCTTGGACGGCCTCCCGTCGGCCGCCTTCAGCACCGGCGGATCGGCCACCAGCGTGTCCAGGGCGGCGAGCAGGTCCAGGTACCGCTTTCCGTCCAGTACGGCGATCAGCCGGCGGCGCGATCCGCTGCTGCGGGCGTGCGCCCAGGTGCGCAGCCGGGTGCGCACGGGGCCCGTGAGCAGGGTGCGCGGCAGTTCGTCGAGGCGGGCGGTCAGCCGTTCCGTCAGTACCTCCTGGTCGCGGTCCACGCCCAGTTCGCCGGCGAGCCACTTCAGCTCCTCGCCGATCGGGTCGGTGACCGCACGGTCCAGGACCAGGCCGTACGACCTGAACGCGCTGCGCATCCGGCGGGTGGCGACGCGCATGCGGTGCACGGAGTCGTACACGTCCCGCCGTACGGCCGGGTCGAGCTCGACGATCGCGTCCCGCTGGGCGCGGAGATAGGCGAGGACGTGGTCCCCGGCGGTCTCCGGGGCGGCGGGCCGGCCGGCCTTCCTCCTCCGTTTCCTCTTTCCGTCGGTCTCCGCCAGCGCCCGCGCCAGTTTGGACGCCGACCCCGACGGCCGCACGCCCGCCTTCCGCAGCCGTTTCTCCACCTTGTCGAGGAAACCGGGGTCGCCGCCGTCGGCGAGTTCGACCTCGATCTCGGTCCACTGGACGGCGCCGCCGCCCTCGGTGAGCCGTTCGGCGCGCACGGCGTCCACACTGGCCTCGGCCAGGAGTACGCCCTCGGCGTCGACGAGATGACGGACGTCCCGGTCGGAGCGGAGCCGGACGACGGGCCGCAGCTCGGCATCCCGGACCCGGGAGCGGAGGAGTCCGGCGAGGACGCGGGGCACGGTGTCGGACAGCGGCGCCTGGATCTCGTCCCGTACGCCGGGTGCGACGGGGAACTTCAGGTGCCAGCCGGCGTCGGTGCCACCGGTGCGGCGGCGCAGGGTGATCGAGGACGCGGCGAGGCGCTCGTCGTGGGTGTCGTAGTAGGTGGCGTCCAGGTGAGCGACACCCTTGTCGATGACGGCCGCGACCCCGGCGACGCCGGTGAGGTCGGGCAGTCCGCTGTCGTCGGACTCGTACTTCCGCTCGATCTCGCGCTTTGTGTCCGCCATGACCCGAATCTAGACGGAGTCAGGGCGCGACGGCAGAGGGCGCCGACGCCGAATCCCCGGGAAACTCCGGGGAATCAGGAGGTGAGCAGCGCCCGCATCGCCTCGCTGTCCGAGAACGGCGCGTCTTTCGCCGTGCGGGACAGCAGGAGGACATGGGCGTCCTCGAACTGGTCGTACGACAGCGGCTCGGGGCCCTGTCCGACGATCAGTACGTTGTGCTCCAGGCGCCAGCTGACGTACCGGGTGTGGTGTCTGGGCCGGCGTATGTCGTGGTGCGGCAGGCCGAGGCGGTCGGTGAAGCGCTGGACGACGGTGGCGTGGTGGGCGTCGAACTCCGGCCGCCAGGCGCCCTCCTGGCTGGTCCAGCCGGGGACGGGGCCCCAGATGTCCTCGTCGAGCAGGCCGCCGTCGACGGTGTAGAGGTAGGCGAAGGGCAGACAGAGCGTGCCGTCGCCGTCGGCGGTGACGAAATGGCCGTGCGGGGTGACATGGGTGGCCTCGGGGACGTCGGGTGTCTCCTCGTACGCCGGACCGCTCACCGCCTCCGACCAGTCGGGCCACCCGGCCTCGCCGAGCCGGGCCCCGACCGTGTCGGCGTCGGTCAGGTCCAGCTCGGCCAGGGCCAGCAGCCGGTCGACCAGCTCCTCGTCGACCGGGCACAGGGCCACGTACTCCTCGGACATTCCCACTCCCCCGTAGTAAAAGGCACGCGCCGAAGGACCTGGCCCTACGCCGACATCGGCCGCTGCACCTTGATCGACTGCAACAGGCCCACCGCGACCCACACGGCGAACATGGAGGTTCCGCCGTAGGACACGAACGGCAGCGGCAGGCCGGTGACCGGCATGATGCCCAGGGTCATCCCGATGTTCTCGAAGGACTGGAAGGCGAACCAGGCGACGATTCCCGCGGCCACGATCGTGCCGTACAGCTCCGTCGTCTCCCGGGCGATCCGGCAGGCCCGCCACAGCACCACGCCGAGCAGGATGATGATCAGGCCCGCGCCGACGAAGCCGAGTTCCTCGCCCGCGACCGTGAAGACGAAGTCGGTCTGCTGCTCGGGCACGAACTGGCCGGTGGTCTGCGAGCCGTGGAACAGGCCCGAGCCGGTCAGACCGCCCGAACCGATCGCGATCCGCGCCTGGTTGGTGTTGTAGCCGACGCCGGCCGGGTCGAGGCTGGGGTTGGCGAAGGCGGCGAAGCGGGCGATCTGGTAGTCGTCCAGGATGCCGAGCTGCCAGACCGCGATCGCGCCCATCGCCCCGGTGCCGAGCAGTCCGAAGACCCATCGGTTGGAGGCGCCGGAGGCGAGCAGCACGCCCAGCACGATGATGACCATGACCATGACCGACCCGAGGTCGGGCATCAGCATGACGACCAGCATCGGTACGGCGGCCAGGCCCAGGGCCTGGAGCACGGTCCGGTGGTCCGGGTAGGGCTTGTCGCCCGCGTCGACCCGCGCCGCCAGCAGCATCGCCATGCCCAGGATGATCGTGATCTTCACGAACTCCGAGGGCTGGAGGGAGAAGCCGCCGCCGAGCACGATCCAGGAGTGGGCACCGTTGACGGTGGAGCCCAGCGGGGTGAGCACCATCAGGATCAGGAACACCGAGGCGCCGTAGAGGATCGGCACGGCCGTCCTCAGGGCGCGGTGGCCGAGCCAGACCGTGCCGATCATCAGGGCGAACCCGATGCCGGTGTTCATGATGTGCCGGATCAGGAAGTAGTACTGGTCGCCCTGGTTGATCTCGGTGCGGTTGCGGGTGGCCGAGAAGACCAGCAGTGAGCCGATCCCCGACAGGGCGAGGGCCGCGAACAGTATCGGCCAGTCCAGTCGGCGGGCCAGCGAGTCACGGGCGAACAGCCGCGTCCAGCCCGCGCGCTCGGGGCCGTACCCGGAGACGGAGAAGCTGTTGCCGGTCATGTGCACATCCTCCGGCTTCCGCGCTTCCGGCGCCGCCTGCGGGTGTTGCGGTTGCCAGTGGCCGGCTTCTCGACGGTCGCCGCCAGCGTGGTCTCGTCGGGCTCGGGAGCGCCCTGCTGGTTCACCCGCTGCTCCTTGGCCGGGTCCTTGGCGACCTTCGGCGACTTGATGGTGCCGTCCGTGCGGACCTTCGGCAGGCTCTTCTGCGGGGTGGGCAGCAGCGCGTTCTTCTTGGTGATGGTGCCGTCGTCGGCGACGCCGTACAGCGCGTCGTAGATGTTGCGGACGGCCGGACCCGAGGCGCCGGAGCCCGTACCACCCTGGGAGATCGTCATCACGATCGAGTAGTCCTTGGTGTACGTGGCGAACCAGGACGTCGTCTGCTTGCCGTAGACCTCGGCCGTACCGGTCTTGGCGTGCATCGGGATCTTGTCCTGCGGCCAGCCGACCTGGGCGAAGCGCCAGGCGGCCGTACCGCGGGTGGCCACGCCCGCGAGGGCGTCGTCCATCTTGGCCAGCGTGGTCTTGCTTATCGGCAGCTTGCCGTGGGACTTGGGCGCGATCTCGTCGACGCTCTTGCCGTCGGCGCTGACGACGGCCTTGCCGACCGTCGGGTCGTACAGGGTGCCGCCGTTGGAGATCGCCGCGTAGATCGTGGCCATCTGGATCGGGGTGACCATGGTGTCGCCCTGGCCGATGGAGTAGTTGATCTCGTCACCGGCACGCATTTTGTTGCCTTCGAGGCAGTTCTCGTAGGAGATCTTCTCGACGTACGTGCCGTCCTTCTTGCCGGTCTTGCACCAGGCGTCCTTGTTGGCCTCCCAGTACGCCTGCTTCCACTGGCGGTCGGGGACGCGGCCGGTGACCTCGTTGGGCAGGTCGATGCCGGTGGTCTTGCCGAGGCCGAACTGGTGGGCGGCCTTGAAGAAGTAGTCGTTCGGCTCGCCCTTCTTCGGGTTGATGCCGCCGTCCCGCTGCCACTCCTTGTGGGCGAGGCCGTAGAAGACGGTGTCGCAGGACACCTCCAGCGCGCGGCCGAGGTTGATGGGGCCGAAGTTCTCCGACTCGAAGTTCTTGAAGACCTGGCCGCCCACCGAGTAGGAGCTCGTGCAGGGGTAGCGGCCGTCGAAGTCGTAGCCGGCCTCGACGGCGGCGGCCGTGGAGATCACCTTGAAGGTGGAGCCGGGCGCCGACTGGCCCTGGATGGCCCGGTTGAGCAGCGGGTAGTTGGAGCTCTTGCCCGTCAGCTTCTTGTAGTCCTTGGCGGAGATGCCGCCGACCCAGGCGTTGGGGTCGTAGGTCGGGTTGGACGCCATGGCGACGATGCGGCCGGTCTTGGCCTCCATGACGACGACGGCACCGGAGTCCGCCTTGTAGTTCTCGCCGGTGTTGTCGTCGAACTGCTTGCGGGCTTCCTTCATCGCGTCGTTCAGCTCGTACTCGGCGACGCGCTGGACGCGGGAGTCGATGCTGGTGACGAGGTTGGCGCCGGGCTGGGCCTCGTCCGCCTCGGCCTGGCCGATGACGCGGCCGAGGTTGTCCACCTCGTAGCGGGTGACGCCGGCCTTGCCGCGCAGTTCCTTGTCGTACTCCCGCTCAAGCCCCGAGCGGCCGACCTGGTCGGAGCGCAGATAGGGCGAGTCGGTGTCCTGGGCCTTGGTGATCTCCTCGTCGGTGACCGGGGAGAGATAGCCGAGGACCTGGGCGGTGTTGGCGTTGCCGGGGCTCGGGTAGCGGCGCACGGCCTCGGGTTCGGCGGTGATGCCGGGGAAGTCCTCGGCGCGCTCGCGGATCTGTAGCGCCTGCTTGGCGGTGGCCTCGTCGGTGATGGGGATCGGCTGGTACGGCGAGCCGTTCCAGCAGGGTTGGGGGGTCTTGGCGTCGCACAGGCGAACCTTCTGCATGACCTCCGCGGGCTTCATGCCGAGGACCTTGGCCAGCTTGGTGAGGACGGCCTTGCCGTCGTCCTTCATCTTCAGCAGGTCCGTGCGGGAGGCGGAGACCACCAGCCGGGTCTCGTTGTCCGCGATCGGCACGCCGCGCGCGTCCAGGATCGAGCCGCGCACCGCGGGCTCGACGACCTGCTGGACGTGGTTGCCCGACGCCTCCTTGGCGTATTCGTCGCCCTCGCGGATCTGGAGGTACCACAGGCGCCCGCCGAGGGTGCCGAGGAGGGACAGGACGAGGATCTGGATCACGATGAGCCTGATCTGGACCCGTGGAGTCCGACCGGTCTCGGGGATGTTGGTCACTGCGGCTGCCGCCCCCTCTCAGTGCGCCGAGTTGTGTGCGCGTACGAATGATGAACGGCTGACCTGTGAAAGCTCGTTCCGCCCGGGCGAACCCGTTCGAGTGAACTCGTCCGAGGCCACAGCGGCCACCTGATCCGGCCTCAACACACCCGCCCTCACAGCCGCTTGACCCCCTTGATGCGGCCGACCCGCGCGGTGCGCGTCCGCGCCTTGGTCTTCAGCGAGCCGAGCCCGCCCCGCTGACCGCCGATCTTCAGCCCCGTCCCGGACGACAGCCACCCCGAGGAGATGTCGGTGGTCTTCTTGGCGGAGGAGCTGGTCTCCGCGAGCGGGTCGTTCTCGGCGCGGCGGGCGAGCCACATGATGCCGGGGACGACGAAGGGCGCGAGCAGCAGGTCGTAGAGCGCGGCCGTGAACAGCAGGCTGCCGAGGCCGACATGACGGGCGGCGGTGTCGCCGACGAGGGCGCCGACACCGGCGTAGAGCAGTGTCGTGCCGAGGGCGGCGACGACCACGACGACCATCGGGCCGGTGGCCGACTTCAGACGGCCGTTCTCCGGCTTGGCGAGGCCCGCGAGGTAGCCGATGACGCACAGCACCAGCGCGTAGCGGCCGGCGGCGTGGTCCGCGGGGGGCGCGAGGTCGGCGAGGAGTCCCGCGCCGAACCCCACGAGGGCGCCGCCGACATGGCCGTAGACCATGGCGAGGCCCAGGACGGTCAGCAGCAGGATGTCGGGGACGGCGCCTGGGAGATGGAGTCTGGACAGGACGCTGACCTGGAGGACCAGGGCGACGACGACGAGGGAGGTGGAGAGCAGGATCCGGTTGACACGCAAGGGGAATCAGCTCCTACTGCTCTTGCTCGAACTGGCCGTCGGCATTGGTGTTCGCCGATGGGGTGACCGTGACGGTGACGGTCGGGGTGGGGGTCGGCTTCGGCTTCTTCGGCAGCACCGTGTCCCGCGGGTCCTTCTTCGGGGCCTCGACGACCACACCGACGACGTCGAGCTTGGTGAAGCTGACGTACGGCGTGACGTAGAGGGTGCGGGTCAGGCCGCCGCCCGAGGGGTCGACGCGGGCGACGACACCGACCGGGACGCCGGGCACGAAGGGTTTGTCGGCCTGCGAGCCGAAGGTGACCAGGCGGTCGCCCTTCTTCACCTCGGCCTTGCCGTTGAGGAGTTCGACGCGCAGCGGGCGGTCGCCCTGCCCGGAGGCGAAGCCGAGTTCGTCGCCGGCCTCCATGCGGGTGCCGACGGTGAAGTCGGGGTCGTTGGCGAGGAGCACGGTGGCGGTGTTCGGGCCGACCGTGGTCACGCGGCCGACCAGTCCGTCGCCGTTGAGGACGGTCATGTCGCGCTTGATGCCGTCGTGGGAGCCGACGTCGATGGTGATGGTCCAGGAGAAGCCCTGGGCCGCCCCTATGGCGATGACCTCGGCGCCCTTGATGCCGTACTGGCCCTCGGCCGCGATGCCCATCATCTTGTTGAGCTGCTTGAGGCGGCTGGCGTTGCGGTCGTCGCTGCCGAGCTTCGCCTTGAGGGCCGCGTTCTCCTTCTCCAGGGCGGCGAGCCGGTCGTGCCGCTCACCGGAGTCGCGGACGGAGGAGATCGCGTTGCCGACCGGGTTCACCGCGGCGGAGACGCCGTCCTCGATCGGGCCGAAGACCGTGGCCGCGGCCTGACGGGCACCGTCGACCGGTGAGTCCTCCCCGCCGCGGATGTCCACCGTGATCAGTGCGAACGCGATGGCGATCAGCAGCACCAGGAGCAGCCGGCTCTCTCGTGTGTCCCTCACGTGCGGCGGCCGTGCCTTCCTCATAGGAATGTGCAGGTGTTCAGGTACGCGGGTGTACAAACGCTCGCGGATGCCTATGGGCGAGCTTATGTCTCTATATCAACGATCCGCCGTACGAGAGGAGATCATCTCGTACGGCGGAATCGAAGAGTTACGTCATCTGCGCGGCTGGGCGTCCAGGACCTGCTGGAGCGCCTCGAACTCCTCCACGCACTTGCCGGAGCCGAGCGCCACGCTGTCGAGGGGGTCCTCGGCGATGTGGATCGGCATGCCGGTCTCCCGGCGCAGCCGCTCGTCGAGACCGCGCAGCAGGGCTCCGCCGCCGGTCAGAACGATTCCGCGGTCCATGATGTCGCCGGACAGCTCGGGCGGGCACTTGTCGAGGGTCGTCTTCACCGCGTCCACGATCGCGTTGACGGGTTCCTCGATCGCCTTGCGGACTTCGGCGGCCGAGATGACGACGGTCTTGGGCAGCCCGGAGACGAGGTCCCGGCCGCGGATTTCGGTGTGCTCGTCAGCGTCGAGGTCGTACGCCGAACCGATCGTGATCTTGATCTGCTCGGCCGTCCGCTCACCGAGGAGGAGGGAGTACTCCTTCTTGATGTGCTGGATGATCGCGTTGTCCAGTTCGTCGCCCGCGACGCGGATGGACTGGGCGGTGACGATCCCGCCGAGCGAGATGACCGCGACCTCCGTCGTGCCGCCGCCGATGTCGACCACCATGTTGCCCGTGGCCTCGTGGACCGGCAGGCCGGAGCCGATGGCCGCGGCCATGGGCTCCTCGATGATGTGCACCTGACGGGCGCCGGCCTGGGACGACGCCTCGATGACGGCACGGCGCTCGACGCCGGTGATGCCCGAGGGCACACAGACGACGACCCGCGGACGAGCCAGATACCGCCGCTTGTGGATCTTCAGGATGAAGTAGCGGAGCATCCGCTCGGTGATCTCGAAGTCGGCGATCACGCCGTCCTTCAGCGGACGAACGGCAACGATGTTGCCGGGCGTGCGCCCGATCATCTTCTTCGCTTCGGCGCCGACCGCCAGGATGCCACCGGTGTTGGTGTTGATCGCGACGACGGACGGCTCGTTGAGTACGATCCCGCGACCCCTGACGTACACCAGCGTGTTGGCGGTCCCGAGGTCGACAGCCATGTCACGGCCGATGAACGACATTGAGTTCCCCATCAGGATTCGTCTGGCCTTCCTGGGAGCTTTTGAGGGCTTTTCAGGTCGGCGAAGTGGGTGCTGTGACGTGAAGGCTTCCATCGTAGTGGCGCCCGCACGAACACTGCGTAAGGGTCTCCGCCATTGTCAGCAGATGCCGACGCTGTTCGCTTCTGGAGAGGGGCGTTCGGGGGTGCGCGTTCCCTCGATCGGCACGCATATGCCAAGAAAGTCCGGGGAGCACCTCCCCGGACTTTCACCGCCGGCACACTGCCTAGGCGCGGCCCGGGAAGAAGATCTTCACCTCACGCTCCGCGGACTCCTCGGAGTCGGAGGCGTGGATGAGGTTCTCACGGACGATCACACCGAAGTCACCGCGGATCGAACCGGGCGCGGCGGCGATCGGGTCGGTCGGGCCGGCCAGCGCGCGGACGCCCTCGATGACCCGCTCGCCCTCGACGATCAGCGCCACGACCGGGCCGGACGCCATGAACACCATCAGCGGCTCGTAGAAGGGCTTGCCCTTGTGCTCGCCGTAGTGCTGCTCCAGCGTCTCCTGGTCCAGCGTGCGCAGCTCCAGCGCGGTGATCTGCCAGCCGGCCTTGCGCTCGATACGGCTGATGATCTCGCCGGTCAGGCCACGACGGACGGCGTCGGGCTTGAGGAGGACGAGGGTGCGCTGCGTCACGAGGGGACTCCTTAGTCAAGCGTGTCAAGCGGGTGCGGGAAGACCGAGGTTACAGGGCGTGTCCGGCCGCCTGTCACGCAGCGTCAGGTGTGGGGCCCTCGGCCGGTGCCGCTTGGGCCGCTTGGGCCGCGAACCTGGCCTTCGCCTCGTCGACCTTCCGGCCGTAGTGCACCGAGGCCCACCACAGCGCGGCGAAGATCGCGCCCAGGAAGAACATCGTCGGCACCACGAACCCGGAGGCGATCAGCGCGATCTGCAGGGCCCAGCCGAAGGCGACGCCGCCCGGCCGGGTCAGCACGCCGCACAGCGCCAGGCACAGGAACATCGCGATGCCGCTGACCGTCCACACCGTGGACGAGGACAGGTCGTCGTCCTTCATCGCGACCAGCGCGGCGAAGCCGATGACGAAGAACTCGCCGATCAGGGTCGAAGAACAGAGCGTACGCACGGGTGGTCAGCCCCTCCCCAGAAGCAGTCGGGCCTCGCCGACAGTGATGACGGAACCGGTCACGAGCACACCGCCGCCCGCGAACTCGCCCTCCTCCTCGGCCAGCGTGATCGCGGCCTCCAGGGCGTCGGGCAGCCGCGGCTCGACCTGGACGCGCTCCTCGCCGAACACCTCGACGGCGATCGCGGCCAGCTCGTCGGCGTCCATGGCGCGGTGGCTGGAGTTCTGCGTGATCACGATCTCCGCGAAGATCGGCTCGAAGGCCTCGAGCAGCCCCTGTACGTTCTTGTCGCCGCTCGCCCCGACCACGCCGATCAGCCGGCTGAAGTCGAAGGCCTCACCGACCGCCTCGGCGGTGGCGCGGGCGCCCGCGGGGTTGTGGGCGGCGTCGAGGACGACGGTGGGAGACCGCCGTACGACCTCCAGCCGGCCCGGCGAGGACACGGCCGCGAACGCCTTGCGGACGGTGTCGATGTCGAGCGGCTCGGGCCGCTGCGAGCCGACGCCGAAGAACGCCTCCACGGCGGCGAGCGCGACGGCGGCGTTGTGCGCCTGGTAGGGGCCGTGCAGCGGGAGGTAGACCTCCGTGTACTCCCCGCCGAGCCCGCGCAGCGTCAGCAGCTGTCCGCCGACGGCGACCTGCCGCGAGACGACCCCGAACTCGAGCCCTTCCCGAGCCACCGTGGCGTCGACCTCGACCGCCTTCTTGAGCAGCACCTGAGCGGCGTCGACCGGCTGCTGCGCCAGGATCACCGTGGCGTCCTGCTTGACGATGCCCGCCTTCTCCTTGGCGATCTCGCCGGGCGTCTCACCGAGCCGGTCGGTGTGGTCGAGGTCGATGGGCGTGACGACGGCGACGTCCCCGTCGATCACGTTCGTCGCGTCCCAGGTGCCGCCCATGCCGACCTCGACGACGGCCACGTCCACGGGCGCGTCCGCGAAGGCGGCGTACGCCATGCCGGTCAGCACCTCGAAGAAGGACAGGCGGTACTGCTGCTGCGCGTCCACCATCTCGATGTACGGCTTGATGTCCTCGTACGTCTCGATGAACCGCTCGGCGGAGATCGGCGCCCCGTCGAGGCTGATGCGCTCGGTGACGGACTGCACGTGGGGGCTGGTGTAGCGACCCGTACGCAGCTCGAAGGCGCCGAGCAGGGCCTCGATCATGCGGGCCGTGGAGGTCTTGCCGTTCGTCCCCGTGATGTGGATCGAGGGGTACGACCGCTGCGGCTCGCCCAGCACGTCCATCAGCGCGGCGATGCGGCTGACGGAGGGCTCCAGCTTGGTCTCGCCCCAGCGCGTGGCGAGCTCCGCCTCGACGTCCCTGAGGGCCTTGTCGAGCTCGGGGTCCTCGGGGCGGGCCGGTACCTGTGCCTCCGGCGGGGTGCCTTGGGTGCGCAGGGTGCGGCTGCCGGCCTCGATGACCGCGAGGTCGGGGTCGCGGTCTGTCTCTGCCGAGATGATCTCGTCGAAGGGGTCGTCGCTGTCGCTCACGGGGTCAGTCTACGGAGGAGGGCTGACAGCTCGCCTATGGAGTGGGGTGGCTGGGCTTGGCTGGCGGGTGCGGGTGGTGTGGCCGGTCGCGCAGTTCCCCGCGCCCCTGACGGCGATGAGGGTGCCCGGAGCTGAAAACTCCCGACACCCTCATCCACGTACAACCGCTTACGCCTCCGGCAGCTTGTCCAGCTGGGACTGGATCCGCGCGATGTCCTCGTCGGCCTTTGCCAGGCGGCCGCGGATCTTGTCCACGACGTTGTCCGGGGCCTTGGCCAGGAAGGCCTCGTTGCCGAGCTTGGCCTGGGCCTGGGCCTTCTCCTTCTCCGCCGCCGCGAGGTCCTTGGCGAGGCGCTTGCGCTCCGCCGCGACGTCGATCGTGCCGGAGAGGTCGAGGGCGACCGTGGCACCCGCGACCGGGAGGGTGGCCGTCGCCGAGAAGGCCTCGCCCTCCGGCTGGAGGCGGAGGAGCTGGCGGATGGCCGCCTCGTGCGGGGCCAGGGCAGTGCCGTCCAACGTCAGCCGTGCGGGCACGCGCTGGCCGGGCTGGAGGCCCTGGTCGGCGCGGAAGCGACGGACCTCGGTGATGACGGACTGGAGCGACTCGATCTCGCGCTCGGCAGCCGTGTCACGGAAGCCACTGTCCGTCGGCCAGTCGGCGATGACGACCGACTCGCCGCCCGTGAGGGTGGTCCAGAGGGTCTCCGTGACGAACGGGACCACCGGGTGCAGCAGCTTCAGCGTGACGTCGAGGACCTCGCCGAGGACGCGCTTGCTGACCTCGGCCGGTTCGCCGCCCGCCTGGAACGTCGTCTTGGACAGCTCGACGTACCAGTCGAAGACCTCGTCCCACGCGAAGTGGAAGAGGGCGTCGGAGAGCTTCGCGAACTGGTAGTCCTCGTAGAGGGCGTCGACTTCGGCGACGACCGAGTTGAGGCGGGAGAGGATCCAGCGGTCCGTCGCCGACATCTTGGAGGCGTCGGGCAGCGGGCCGTCCACCGTCGCGCCGTTCATCAGCGCGAAGCGGGTCGCGTTCCAGATCTTGTTGGCGAAGTTGCGGGAGCCCTGGACCCAGTCCTCGCCGATCGGGACGTCGACGCCGGGGTTGGCACCGCGCGCGAGGGTGAAGCGCAGGGCGTCGCTGCCGTACTTGTCCATCCAGTCCAGCGGGTTGACCGCGTTGCCGAAGGACTTCGACATCTTCTTGCCGAACTGGTCGCGGACCATGCCGTGCAGGGCGATGGTGTGGAACGGCGGGGTGCCGTCCATCGCGTACAAGCCGAACATCATCATCCGGGCGACCCAGAAGAAGAGGATGTCGTAGCCGGTGACCAGGACGGAGTTCGGGTAGAACTTCGCGAGTGACTCGGTCTGTTCGGGCCAGCCAAGGGTGGAGAAGGGCCACAGGCCGGAGGAGAACCAGGTGTCGAGGACGTCGGTGTCCTGACGCCAGCCCTCGCCGGTCGGAGGCTGCTCGTCCGGCCCGACGCAGACCACTTCGCCGTTGGGGCCGTACCACACGGGAATCCGATGTCCCCACCACAACTGCCGTGAAATACACCAGTCGTGGAGGTTGTCGACCCAGTCGAAGTAGCGCTTCTCCATCTCCTGCGGATGGATCTTGACGCGCCCGTCACGGACAGCGTCACCCGCGGCCTTGGCCAGCGGACCGACCTTGACCCACCACTGCATGGACAGGCGCGGCTCGATGGTGGTCTTGCAGCGCGAGCAGTGGCCGACGGAGTGGACGTACGGCCGCTTCTCGGCGACGATCCGGCCTTCGGCGCGCAGGGCGGCGACGATCGCGGAACGGGCCTCCAGGCGGTCCAGGCCCTGGAAGGGACCGTGGGCCGTGATGACAGCGTGCTCGTCCATGATCGTGATGGCCGGCAGGTCGTGCCGCTGGCCGATCTCGAAGTCGTTCGGGTCGTGGGCCGGGGTGACCTTGACGGCGCCCGTGCCGAACTCGGGGTCGACGTGGGTGTCGGCGACGACGGGGATGGAACGGTCGGTCAGCGGCAGCTTGATGAGCTTGCCGACCAGGTGCTTGTAGCGCTCGTCGTCGGGGTGAACGGCGACGGCGGTGTCGCCGAGCATGGTCTCGGCACGGGTGGTGGCGACGACGATGGTCTCGTCACCCTCCCCGTACTTCATGCTGACCAGCTCGCCGTCGTCGTCCTGGTACTCGACCTCGATGTCCGAGATGGCGGTGAGGCAGCGCGGGCACCAGTTGATGATGCGCTCGGCGCGGTAGATCAGCTCGTCGTCGTAGAGGCGCTTGAAGATGGTCTGAACGGCCTGCGACAGCCCCTCGTCCATCGTGAACCGCTCACGAGACCAGGCGACACCATCACCCAGGCGCCGCATCTGACCGCTGATCTGCCCGCCGGACTCGCCCTTCCACTGCCAGACGCGCTCGACGAAGGCTTCGCGCCCGAGGTCGTGCCGGGACTTGCCCTCCTTGCCGAGTTCGCGCTCGACGACGTTCTGGGTGGCGATGCCGGCGTGGTCCATGCCGGGCTGCCACAGCGTCTCGAAGCCCTGCATGCGCTTACGGCGGGTCAGGGCGTCGATGAGGGTGTGCTCGAAGGCGTGCCCCAAGTGCAGGCTGCCGGTGACGTTCGGCGGCGGGATGACGATGGTGTACGGCGGCTTGTCGCTCTTCTCGTCCGCCTCGAAGTAACCGCGCTCTACCCAGCGCTCGTACAGCGGCCCCTCTACGTCGGCCGGCGCGTACTGGGTCGGCAGTTCGGTGTTGGGCGCTGGAGGCTGCTGCTGAGCGTTCTCGGTCACGGGGTCAGTTTAGGGGTGTCCCGGGCGTGTCCCGAAACGCGTTTGTTCTGTAACGGTGGGCCCCCCGATGCGGTGGCTGTGCCCGGCCTGCGCAAGGATGTCAGGAACACATAAGTATCTGGAGGGGAACCCAGGAAATGAGCTACAACCAGCCGGGCCCGTACGGCGGGCAGCCCCAGCAGCCCGGACCGTACGGCCAGCCGGGTCCGTACGGCCAGCAGCCGCCGCAGGCCCCCCAGCCCGGCTACGGCTACCCCCAGCAGCCGGCCCAGCCCCAGCCGGGGTACGGCTACCCGCAGCAGCCCCCGCAGGGCGTCCCGCCCCAGGGCCAGCCCCCGTACGGCCAGCAGCCCCCCTACGGCCAGGCCCCGTACGGCGTCCCGCAGCCCCCGGCCCCGGGCGGCGGCAAGAAGAAGCTCGGCATCATCATCGGCGCGGTGGCCGTGGTCGCGGCGATCGCGGTGGGGGCGGCGCTGCTGCTCAAGGGCGGCAGTGACGGTGGGTCGGACATCGCCGACGACGGCACGTACAAGCTGACGACGCCGGCGACGGTCATCGGCAGCGAGTACAAGAAGGGCGACGACGCCGAGGCCGACACGCTCACCGAGAGCGATGTGAAGGACGCGGAGTCGTGGGGCGTCAAGGATGCCAAGGACGTCAGCGCGAGCTACACCGCGGGGACGGGCATGACCGCCAAGAACCTGATGTTCGCGGGCGTCTACGGCAGCATCGACGACCCGGAGAAGGTGGTCGACGCGATGTTCGCCCAGCTGAAGAAGGAGTCCCAGAAGGACAAGGACTCCGGCGTCACGCTCAAGGGCAGCCCGCAGGAGTTCAAGCCCTCCGGGTTCGACAACGGCATCATGAAGTGCCAGGAGATGGAGTCCAAGGAGTCCGGCCAGACCGTCACGATGCCGGTCTGCGTCTGGGGTGACCACAGCACGCTGACGTACGTGGTCTCCTACGACATGGCTCTCCTGGTCACGGGCAAGAGCGCCTCGATGGAGGACGCGGCCGAACTGGCCGCCAAGCTCCGCAGCGACGTGCGGGTCAAGGTCTGAGGTTCCTCAACGGCGAAGGGGCCCCGGTCGGTTGACCGGGGCCCCTTCGTTCGCTTCTGTACGGCCGTTACGCCGTCTTCTGCTCCCCCGACCCCCGCCCGCCCCGCGCATCGCGCGGAATCAGCGTCGGGTTGACGTTGGAGTGGACCACGTCTGCCGTGATGACGACCCGCGCCACGTCCTTGCGGGACGGGATCTCGTACATCACGCCCTGGAGGACTTCCTCCATGATGGCGCGCAGGCCTCGGGCGCCGGTCTGGCGGAGGATGGCCTGGTCGGCGATGGCTTCGAGGGCCTCGCGCTCGAAGTCCAGCTCCACGCCGTCGAGTTCGAAGAGGCGCTGGTACTGCTTCACCAGGGCGTTCCTCGGCTCCACCAGGATCTGCAACAACGCCTCGCGGTCGAGGTTGTGGACCGAGGTGATGACGGGGAGGCGGCCGATGAACTCCGGGATCATGCCGAACTTCACCAGGTCCTCGGGCATGACGTCCTCGAACTGGTCCTTGGCCTCGAGCTCCCGCTTCGAGCGGATCGTCGCGCCGAAGCCGATGCCCTTGGCGCCGGCCCGCGATTCGATGAGCTTCTCCAGGCCCGCGAAGGCGCCGCCCACGATGAACAGGACGTTCGTCGTGTCGATCTGGATGAACTCCTGGTGGGGGTGCTTGCGGCCGCCCTGCGGGGGGACCGACGCCGTCGTGCCTTCCAGGATCTTCAGGAGGGCCTGCTGGACGCCCTCGCCGCTCACGTCCCGCGTGATCGACGGGTTTTCACTCTTCCGCGCGACCTTGTCGATCTCATCGATGTAGATGATCCCGGTCTCGGCCTTCTTGACGTCGTAGTCCGCCGCCTGGATGAGCTTGAGGAGGATGTTCTCGACGTCCTCACCGACGTACCCCGCCTCCGTGAGCGCGGTTGCGTCCGCGATCGCGAAGGGGACGTTCAGCATGCGGGCCAGTGTCTGGGCCAACAGCGTCTTGCCCGAGCCCGTGGGGCCCAGCAGCAGGATGTTGGACTTGGCCAACTCGATCGCGTCGTCACGGCCGTTGGCGCCGCCGTTCTCGCCGGCCTGGACGCGCTTGTAGTGGTTGTAGACCGCTACGGAGAGCGCCTTCTTGGCGGCCTCCTGGCCGACCACGTAGCCCTCGAGGAACTCGTAGATCTCGCGGGGCTTGGGGAGTTCCTCCCAGCGCACCTCGCTGGTCTCCGCGAGTTCTTCCTCGATGATCTCGTTGCAGAGATCGATGCACTCGTCGCAGATGTAGACACCGGGCCCTGCGATGAGCTTCTTGACCTGCTTCTGGCTCTTGCCGCAGAACGAGCACTTGAGCAGATCGCCGCCGTCACCGATGCGTGCCACGGTGTGCTTCCCCTTCGCCTGGGAGACGCCTGGACGCTTTCGAATCCAGCGGCTCCTGGTGCTGCCTTATTCCGACGGTACCTTGCCTGGCCCCCCGTTCGGGCCCCCCTTGGCCCGGTTCACTTTGACGTGCAGCGTGTCAAAGCACACGAACCGTGCCAAGGGGCGGCAGACGATACAGCAGTCGCGTCAGCGGACTGCGGCGTTGTTCATCTTCCGGGTGGAGATGATCTGGTCGACCAGACCGTAGGCGAGCGCCTCCTCGGCCGTGAGGATCTTGTCGCGCTCGATGTCCTCGCGGATCTTCTCGATCGGCGTGGTGGAGTGCTTGGCCAGCATCTCCTCGAGCTGCCCGCGCATCCGCAGGATCTCGTTGGCGGCGATCTCCAGGTCGGAGACCTGACCGCGACCCGTCTCGCTGTACGGCTGGTGGATCAGCACGCGCGCGTTCGGCAGCGCCATGCGCTTGCCCGGCGTACCGGCGGCCAGCAGGATCGCGGCGGCGGAGGCCGCCTGGCCCATGCAGACCGTCTGGATGTCGGGCTTCACGAACTGCATCGTGTCGTAGATCGCCGTGAGGGCGGTGAAGGAGCCGCCCGGGCTGTTGATGTAGACCGAGATGTCCCGGTCGGGGTCCATCGACTCCAGGCACAGCAGCTGCGCCATGACGTCGTTGGCGGAGGCGTCGTCGATCTGGACGCCGAGGAAGATCACGCGCTCCTCGAAGAGCTTCGCGTACGGGTCGTACTCGCGGATGCCCTGCGAGGTGCGCTCGACGAAGCGCGGGATCACGTACCGGGACTCCGCCGAGGGGCCCGTGTACTCGGCGCGCGTGCGGTCGTACAGGCCGCTGCCGGGGAAGTCGTTCACTGTCTGTCTCCTAGGAACTGTGGCGGTCGGCTGGGGGCTCTGCGGGGCCTTCACGGGCCCCGCGGCGGGGCTCAGGCCCCGGTGCCGCCGCCGCCCGGCATGTTGACGGCCGCGGTGATGACGTCGTCGATGAGGCCGTACTCCTTGGCCTCCTCGGGGTCGAACCAGCGGTCGCGGTCGGAGTCACGGGTGACCTGCTCGAACGTCTGACCGGTGTGCTGGGCGGTGAGCTCCGCCATCCGCCGCTTGGTGTGCAGCAGCCGCTCGGCGTGGATCTTGATGTCGGAAGCCGAGCCGGCCAGACCCGCGGAGGGCTGGTGGATCAGGATCTCGGCGTTCGGCAGCGCGAAACGCTTGCCCGGGGTACCAGCGCTGAGCAGGAACTGACCCATGGAAGCGGCGAGGCCCATGGCGATGGTCACCACGTCGTTCTTGATGAACTGCATGGTGTCGTAGATCGCCATGCCGGCCGTGATCGAGCCGCCGGGGCTGTTGATGTAGAGGTTGATGTCCTTGTCGGGGTCCGCGGCGGCAAGGAGCAGCAGCTGTGCGGTGATCTTGTTCGCGATGTCGTCGTCGACCGGCTGGCCGAGGAAGATGATCCGCTCGTTGAGCAGCCGGTTGTAGACCTGGTCGCCGAGGCCACCACCGATGGAAGGCTCGCCGGCGGCGGAGGGCATCAGATTCGTCACGTATCCACCTGCTCGTCTTACGACGGCGCCGGGCCGTCTTCACGTTTCCCTGCGTATCCCTGCGGGGCTTGGAGCCACTCGGGGACTCCACTCCCCTCGTATTCATGGACCCTAACGCGCTGGTCCCTTCGGGGAATCCCGGATACAGGGCTGTTCGCCGGGGGCGTAGCGCGGTAGTGCCAAGAAGGGCTCCTGGGGATGTGCATCCCCAGGAGCCCTTCCTACGACCTACGAGGTGCCGTGGGCTCAGCCCTCGGTCTTCTCCGCCTCGGCGTCCGTGGCGTCGGCCTCGGTGGCCTCGCCGGCGATCTCGGCGGCCTCCTCGACCTCTTCCTCGTCGTCCAGGTCGATGACCTCGCCGTTGGTGTCCTTCACCGTGGCGGCCTCGACCACGACGGCCAGGGCCTTGCCGCGGGCGACCTCGCCGACGAGGAGCGGAACCTGGCCGCCCTCGACGACCGCCTGGGCGAACTGGTCGGGGGACATACCGGAGGAAGCGGCACGGCGCATGAGGTGCTCGGTGAGCTCCTCCTGGTTGACGTTCAGCTTCTCGCGCTTGACCAGGGCGTCCAGGACGAACTGGGTCTTGATGCCCTTGACCGCGGCGTCCTTGGTCTCGGTGTCGAACTCCTCGACCGTCTTGCCCTGGATCTCCAGGTACTTCTCGAGGTCCAGGCCCATCTGGCCGAGCTGGTGGTGCTCCAGGTTGTGCTTGCGGGTGTTGATCTCGTCCTCGAGCAGCTTCTCGGGGACGGGCACCTCGACGAGCTCCAGGAGCTTCTCCAGGACGCGCTCCTGGGCCTGGGTGGCCTGGTCGTACTGCTTCATGTTCTCGAGGCGCTTGCGGCTGTCCGCCTTCAGCTCCTCCAGGGTGTCGAACTCGGAGGCGAGCTGCGCGAACTCGTCGTCCAGCTCGGGCAGTTCGCGGGCGGCGACCTGGGTGACCTTGACGGTGACCTCGGACTCCTTGCCGGCCGCGGAGCCGCCCTTGAGCTCGGAGGTGAAGGTGGCCTCGCCACCGGCCTCCAGGCCCTTCACGGCGTCGTCGATGCCCTCGAGGAGCTCGCCGGAGCCGATGGTGTAGGAGACACCGCTGGCGATGCCGTCCTCCAGCACCTCTCCGTCGACCTTGGCCTCCAGGTCGATCGTGACGACGTCGCCGTCCTCGGCGGCGCGCTCGACCGGGGAGGTCGAGGCGAAGCGCTCGCGGAGCTGCTCGACGGACTTGTCGACGTCCTCTTCGGTGACCTCGACGGCGTCGACCTCGACCTCGATGCCGGAGTAGTCCGGGATCTCCAGGGCGGGGCGGATGTCGACCTCGGCGGTGAAGTTCAGCGTGTCGCCGTCCTTCAGCTCCGTGATGTCGACCTCGGGCTGGCCGAGGACGTCCAGGTCGGCCTCGTTGACCGCCTCGGTGTAGAACTTCGGAAGCGCGTCGTTGACCGCCTCCTCCAGGACCGCACCGCGGCCGAACCGCTGGTCGATGACGCGGGCCGGGATCTTGCCCTTGCGGAAGCCCTTCACCGTGACCTGCTGGTTGATCTTCTTGTACGCCGCGTCGAGGCTGTCCTTGAGCTCCTCGAAGGGCACCTCGACAGTGAGCCGAACCCGCGTCGGGTTCAGGTTCTCAACGGCGCTCTTCACGGTTCGGTCTCCTTGTGGCTGACTTCTTGGATTCTGCCGGGGCCAGAACGGCTCCGGCGGATTCGCCGCCCGGAGGACGTCGTCAGGTCCGACGAGAGACACACGGGCATGCAGCTTGCATAGTAACCGCAGCCACGACACGCCCCAAAAGGCGATCAAGGAAGGTGGTCGGGGTGGCGGGATTTGAACCCACGGCCTTCCGCTCCCAAAGCGGACGCGCTACCAAGCTGCGCCACACCCCGTCTGGTGCGACACGTAGGGTACATGCCCGCAGGCCATGGGACCGCCGCATTTACGGGGTGCGCGGCAACGAAGCCCGGGGTGTGCGGCGAGGGGGGCCGACCCGCTACGATGCCTTCTGTGCCGCGGTCACCTGACCTGCGGCGCGTCCTGTGCGGGCGTAGCTCAATGGTAGAGCCCTAGTCTTCCAAACTAGCTACGCGGGTTCGATTCCCGTCGCCCGCTCTGTACGGCTCAGGGCCAGGTCAGAGGATCTTTCCTCGATCTGGCCCTGAGTGTTTTCACAGAGTGCGTACGTCGACCGTGTAGACGGAGCGCAGGCCGTACGGGACGTAGAGCGCGTCGCCCACAAGAGTGAGGGGGGCGCCGGTCGGGGAGCCGTCCACGGCGCCGTCGTCGCGGCCGTCGAGGGTGCCGTCGACCTTGCCGGTGGTCCGGTTCACCGCGGCGAGGCGGCCGCTGGGGGACGCCAGGTACAGGTGGGTGCGGGAGGCGGTGGGCGGGCCGGAGAGCTCGACGCCGGAGTTGCCTTCCCACAGCTGGCGCCCGGTCTCCGGGACGACCGCGCGGATGCTTCCGTTGGAGAGGGTGAAGTAGAGGGTGCCGCCCGCGAGGGTGGGGGCCGCGCCCTCGGGCTGGGGCTCGGCCAGTTTCACCGCCGTCACGATGTGGGTGTCGGTCCTGATCAGGGTCAGGGTGCGGCGGGTTCCGGTGGTGTTGACCAGTACCAGGCGGCCGTCGTGGCGGCCGACGATGTCGACCTCGCCCTTGACCTTCACCGTCCAGCGGGGCCTTCCGGTGGCCGGGTCCAGTTGGCTGACGCTCGTGCTCTCGATGTCCTCGCTCGTGTACTTCGCGGTGAGCAGGTACGCCTGTCCCCCGGCGCTGCGCAGCAGGCTCATGTACCGGTTCGGGTTGGGCAGGGGGCGCTTCCAGCGGACCTGGCCGGTCTCCGCGTCGAGCAGGGCGTACTGGTTGCCGGATCTGCCGTAGACGGTGACGACGCCCGTGGGGACGGCTGCGGAGGCGCCCTGGTCGCTGCTCGGCTCGGTGCCGTCCTCGCTGTCGGCGGTGACCGTCTTCCAGGCCACCTCGCCGGTCCTGGCGTCCAGGGCCTGGACCGAGTAGCGGGTCGGGTACGACGCCTGGTCGCTGGTGGGCCGGTCGTCGGCGCCGTAGACGTACACGCGGCCGTCGCGGGCGCCGATGATCGTGCCCGCGCCGGAGCTGCTGCTGCCGAAGTCGGAGTCCTCGGCGGTCGGGTCGATGGGCCGGCCCCAGGTGTTGGTGCCGTCGGCGAGGGCGAAGCGGGTGGCCATGATCTCGTCGCCCGCGCAGACCAGGGAGGTGCCGGAGGCGACGCAGCGGTTGAAGAGGGCGGTGGGGCCCATCGGGTCCTTGTCGACGCTCGGGTCCTTCGCCTGCCGGTGCCACTCCTGCCAGCCGGCGGGGAGGTTTCCTTGGTCGGCGGCCTCGTCGTCGGTGAGGGCGAGTGTGGTGGTGGCGACGGCCGCGAGGACGGCGGCCCCCGCCGCGGCGGCCAGCCAGAGGCGGGTACGGCGCCGGCGGGGGCGCGGGGCGTCCAGGAGGGTCGGGGGGCCGGTGGTGGGCAGGGTGCCGTCGCGCAGGAGGCGGAGCAACTCGTCCGCCGTGGCGCGGGACTTGGGCTCCTTCTCCAGACAGAGGCGGATGAACGGGAGCAACTCCGCGGGTACGTCGGCGAGTTCCGGGGTGCCCTCGACCACGCGGATCGCCGTCTCGTAGGGGCTCGGGCTGTCGAAGGGGCCCTTGCCCGAGGCGGCGAAGGCGACCACCGCGCCGAGCGAGAAGATGTCCGCCGCCGGGCCCACCTCGTGCGGGGCGGAGAACTGCTCCGGGGACATGAACGGCGGGGTGCCCATCACCCGGCCGGTCTGGGTGAGGGCGTCGGAGGCGGCGAACTCGGTGGCGCGGGAGATACCGAAGTCGATGACGCGGGGGCCGTCGTCGGCGAGCATCACGTTGGCCGGCTTCAGGTCCCGGTGAACGACGCCGGCGCGATGGATGTCGCGGATGGCCTCGGCGAGGCCGGCGGCCAACTCCCTCACCCGCGGCGGCGGCAGAGGGCCCTGGTCGCGTATGTGCGTGCCGAGGTCGGCGCCCGGTATGTAGAGCGTGGCCATCCAGGGGCGCGGCGCGTCGGCGTCCGCGTCCACGACGGGCGCGGTGAAGGCGCCGCTGACCTGGCGGGCGGCGGCCACCTCGCGGCGGAACCGGGCACGGAACTCGTCGTCGTCCGCGTACTGGGCATGCACGACCTTGACCGCGAGCCGACGGCCCGAGGCGGAGCGGGCGAGGTAGACCACGCCCATGCCCCCGCTGCCCAGCCGGTCCTCGATGCGGTAACCGCCCACCTCCGCCGGGTCCGAGTCGCGCAGCGCCATCCCCGTACGTCCCCCCGTCCGTCCCCGGCCCCCGCGACCGGGCTGGCCAGCCTAGGGCCTGCCGTGGTCCGGCCGAGTCAAGGGGGTCAGAACTGGATCGAGTTGATGGTCTCCGCTATCGAGTTGAGGAAGCGCTGGATGTCGTCGGCCATACCCGTCGAGGCGAGGAAGAAGCCGAACAGCACGGCCACGACTGCGGGTCCGGCCTTGAGGGACCCGCCACGGATCAACACCACCATGATGATCGCCAACAGCAGCACCACTGACAGCGAAATGGCCACAACTGATCACACCCTAGGTCGGTCCGCTCTCCCGGCCCGGGGATGCCAGCCCCGCGCACCCCCGCCAGAACCATCGTGCCACCAACCAAGCCGCTGTATGCGGCTGGTGATGCATCGTTGACCACACCTGTGCCCGAACTGTGCGGCGCCGTACGGGTCCGGCGATCGGCCCGTCATCTTCCGCACAGCAATTCGAGAGTGCGGCGCACAGGGAATTCGACGGGATCGTTTCGGTCTCCACACATCCCGTTCGCAGGTAATTCGAAAATTTGCGGCGCCCTCAACCAGCCCACAGGAAGCGGACATTCCGCCGGAGTCGCCTGCTGGTCTTATGCCCTATTTAGTCAGGATGAATCACACCAATACAACCCTTGCAGTGACGACTGCGACGCCCCGTTCGCTGTGTTCACCGTCACGTGCGGAATGGCGAGGGCTTGCCGAAATACCGGGTACCCGAAGCCGATAACCAGGAATGACGTGGCCGGTTTTACGAAATCGCACAGAGAACGCTAGGGTGCCTCAGATGTTCCACGCTGCCTCGCCCCGAGTGCCGCTCCCGCCGGCACAGTCGTCGGCACCCGGAGTGCCGAGCCCGCGCTCACCGCTCGCTCAGCAGAAGCCTCGGCACCAGCCGCAGAGCAAGCAGCGCGACGCGTTCTTCGACAACGCCAAGTACCTGGCGATCGTGCTCGTCGCCATCGGTCACGCCTGGGAGCCCCTCAAGGGCGACAGCCGCATCCTGGAGGGCGCGTACACGGTCGTGTACTCCTTCCACATGCCGGCGTTCATCATCATCTCCGGCTTCTTCTCGCGCAGTTTCGACATGCGCCCCGACCGGCTCAAGCGGCTGATCACGGGTGTCGCGGTGCCGTACGTGCTCTTCGAGACGGCGTACGTCCTCTTCGACCGGACGGTGGGCGGTGACCCCGGCAAGGACATCAGCCTGCTCGACCCCTGGTATCTGACCTGGTTCCTGTGCGCGTTGTTCGTCTGGCGGCTGTGCACGCCGATCCTGAAGCTGATCCGCTGGCCGCTGCCCTTCGCCCTCGGCGTCGCCATGCTGGCGTCCGTCGCGCCGTCGATCGGCAACGACCTGGACCTCCAGCGGGTGCTCCAGTTCTTGCCCTACTTCGTCCTCGGCCTGTGCATGAAGGCCGAGCACTTCCACCGGGTGCGCACCTGGCGCATGCGGATCCTGGCCGTGCCCGTGTTCGCCACCGCGCTCGTCGTGGGCTGGTGGGCGGTGCCGCGGATGAACACCGCGTGGTTCTACCACCGGGACGCCGCCCAGGACCTGGCCGCGCCGTGGTGGGTCGGCCCGGTGATGGTGCTCGCGATGTTCGGCTGCTCGCTCCTGCTGACCGCCTGCTTCTTCGCCTGGGTGCCGCGCCGGAAGATGTGGTTCACGGCGCTGGGCGCCGGCACGCTCTACGGCTATCTGCTGCACGGCTTCCTGGTGAAGGCCGGTGATTACGAGGGCTGGTTCGACCACGCCTGGCTGCACCGGCCGACCGGTGAGATCTTCGTGAGTCTGGTCGCCGCCGCGGTCGTCACCGCGCTGTGCACCAAGCCGGTGCAGCGGGTGTTCCGGTTCGCGATGGAGCCGAAGATGGAGTGGGCGTTCAGGCGGGATGCGGCGGAGCAGGCGAGGGAGCGGCAGCAGCGGGAGCTTCGCGAGAAGGTGCCGGCGTAGCTGCTTGTCGTTCGGGTGCGGCTTCGTCGTGGCTGGTCGCGCCCACGCGGCGGTAGCCGCACATTGATACAGCCCCGCGCCCCTCAGGGGGTCGCAGGACCGGAGTTGAGATCCAGAAGTCTGCGCATACGTGCGTACTTCTCGGTCAGGCGGTTGCGCGTTGGGGCTTCCAGCATCGCCAGGCGGGATGGGTCGGCGTTGTGGGCCAGGTCCGCCTCCTTCACCAGCAAGGCTCCTGGAGTGGTGAGGATGCGGGCTGCGTACGCCTCGGGGGGTTCTCCCTCGTGCTTGGTCACGGCTCGTACGATCGCCTTTGTACGGCTGCTCAGTGCGGCCTCCGTCAGCCATTGCTCGGAGAGTGCCGCGTCCTCGACGGCGTCGTGCAGCCAGGCCGCCGCGATCTGGTCGGGGTCGCCGCCGCGGGCGCGGACGCCCTCGGCGACGGCCTGGAGGTGCTCGGCGTAGGGTCTGCCCGCCTTGTCGGTCTGGCCCTCGTGGGCGGTGCGGGCGAGGGTCTCGATCTCGGCGAGTGTCAGTGGTTCGGTCACTCGTCCAGTGTGTCCCCGCGGAGGGCCGCCTTGGCGGGGAGGGTCGCCGCGGTCAGGCCGAGGGCGACGATCGTGGCGGCGAACGCGCCGTAGGTGAGCGGGGGGATGTAAGGGCCCTGGCCCGTCAGGCCGTTCATCATCGGGACGAGTGTGGCGAGGGCGATCGCGGTGCCGAGGACGATGCCCGCGAGCGCGACCAGCAGGGCCTCCCAGCGGACCATGCGCAGCACCTGGCGGCGGGTGGAGCCGATGAGGCGGAGCGTGCCCAGTTCGCGGCGGCGGTCGAGGACCGTCATCACCAGGGTGTTGACGGCGGCGACGGCCGCGAAGCCGCCGAGGACGGCCGCCATGAGGTTGTTCGCCCAGGCGTTGAGCTCGCGGTCCACGGACTGGGCCGCGGTGTAGCCGTCACGGCCCTGGACCGTGCCGAGCGCCTCCAGACCGGCCGTCGTGCCGCCCCTGGTCCACAGTTCCGTGTCGTAGGCGGAGGTGACGTGGGTGGCCAGATCGGCACGGCTCAGGGTGACTTGGGCGAGGCCCAGGCCGCGGCCGTACGTCGCCACGACCCGCGGAGCGGCCTTCGTGCCGTCGGGAAGGCGGAGGCGGAGACGGTCGCCGACCTTGACGTCGGCGTTGTCGGCGAGGGAGGCGTCGATCGCGATCTCACCCTGCTTCAGGGACAGTTGGCCTGCCTTGACGTCGAGATCCTGTACGGCGGCCAGGGCGCGGGCGGAGCCGGTGACCCCCTGCGCGGTGGCCGGTTCCAGGGCGCCGCCCGTGGCCGGGACCAGCACGGATGTCTTCAACAGGCCCACGGCGGCGGTGACTTCGGGGGCGTTCTCGGCCCGTCGTACGGCATCGGGAGCGAGGCCAGGGGTGTCGTCCGGGGCCGTGACGATGTGGTCGGCGGTGATGCCGTCGCGCTGCTGCTGGGCGGTGACGTGGTCCTCGCTGGTGTGCAGGAAGACCAGGACCGAGGAGAACGCCATCGCGAGCACGATCGGGGTGATCGCGGAGGCCAGACGGCGGGCGTTGGTACGGGAGTTGGCGGCGGCCAGCACGGCGGAGGCGCTCGCGCCGCGCAGCGGGAGGCCGAACAGGGCCGCGCAGACACGGGCGACCAGGGGACCGAGCAGGCCCACGGCGAGCATGAACAGCACGACGACACCGAGGGCCGCGTTGGCCGCGTCCTCGCCGGTCAGGGAGGCGGAAAGGGCCGCGCAGACGATGCCGCCCGCCGCCGCGGCGAGGCCGAGCGGGGTGCGGATCCAGCCGATGCGCAGCCGCTCCACGCTCGCCTCGTTCAGCGCCTGGCCCGGCTTGATGCGGGAGCTGCGGTGGGCGGCCGTGTAGCCGGAGAGCAGGGCGGTGAGGAGGACGGCGCCGCTCGCGGAGACCAGGGGGATCCAGGAGACGGCCAGGTCGACCTGGGCCGGGACCGCGCCACGGTCGCGGAGCTGGTCCAGCCACCAGGCCGCCAGAGCCATGCCGGGGAGGCAGCCGAGGGCGCCCGCGACGGGGGCGACGAGGAGGGTCTCGGTGGCGATGGTGCGGCGGATCTGACGCGGAGTGGTGCCGATGGCGCGCAGCAGGGCGAACTCGCGGGCACGCTGGCCGACGGCCAGGGCGATGGTGCCGGCCGCGGTGAACATCGCGACGACCGTGGCGATGCCGCCGAAGGAGCCGCCGATGCCGATGAGGGTTTCCTTGGCCCCGTCGAGGGTGGGGTCCGCGACGGTGCCGCGGCCGTCCCCGGTGTGGATCCTGGCCTGGCCGCCCAGGGCGTGTGCCACCTGGGCCGCCAGGGTGTCGGTGGCGACGCCGGGCTTCGGGAGGACGGCGACGGCGTCGATGCGGCCGGGGTGCCCTGAGACGCGTACGGCGTCCGGGTCGGCCAGCCACACGCCGGTTCCCGTGGTCGTGCCGGAGACGCGGTAGGTGTGGGTGCCGTCGGGGGTGGTGAGGGTGACGCGGGTGCCGATCCCGGCGTTGCCCAGGACCACTTCGCCGGGGTGCGGGGCCCGGCCCTTGGTGAGGTGTTCGCCGGTGAAGGCGGTGGCGGACCAGTTGTGGGCGGTGAGGGGGCCGTGCGGGCCGGTGACCGGGAAGGTGACGTCGGGCACGGCGGTGCGGGCGCCGGGGGCGGTGGCCGCCCTGGCCACCAGGGAGGCGTCGAGGCGGGCGCGGTCGGGGACGGGCTCGCTGTCGGCGCTGTCGCCCTCGCCGTAGTGGGCCCGTTGGTCGGCGGCGGCCACGACGGGGGCGCCGGCGTAACGGCCCGGCGGGACCTCGGCGCGGACGCCGGTCTCCAGGAGGATGCCGCAGGCCGAGACGATCGCGGCGGCCATGACGAGGGCGACGAAGGTGCCGACGAACGCGGAGGGGCGGAAGCGGACGGCGGCGCGGGCGAGGCCGTTGGGACGCATCAGGCGGCCGCCTTCACGTCGTCCCGGCGGGCCGTCAGGGTCTTCATGCGGGTGGCGATCTGGTCGGGGGTCGGGCGGTCCAGGTGGGTGGTGAGTTCGCCGTCCGCCAGGAACAGGACCCGGTCGGCCCAGGACGCCGCCGTGGGGTCGTGGGTGACCATGACGACCGTGGCGCGCTCCGTGTCGACGGCGCGGCGCAGGAGGGCCAGGATCTCGGCCGCGGTGGTGGTGTCCAGGGCGCCGGTCGGCTCGTCGGCGAAGACCACGTCGGGGCGGGTGACCAGGGCGCGGGCGATGGCGACGCGCTGCTGCTGGCCGCCGGAGAGCTGGCCGGGGCGGCGGCGGGCCTTGTCGGCGAGGCCGACCTGGGCGAGGACCTCGGCGGTGCGGTGGCGGTCGGGGCGGTGGCCTGCCAGGCGCAGCGGGAGGGCGACGTTCTGCTCGACCGTGAGGGACGGGAGCAGGTTGAAGGCCTGGAAGACGAAGCCGAGGCGGGTGCGGCGCAGGGCGGTGAGCTTGTTCTCCTTCATGCCGGTGATCTCCGTGCCGCCGAGGCGGACCGTGCCGGCGGTGGGGCGGTCGAGGCCGGCCGCGCACTGGAGGAACGTGGACTTGCCGGACCCCGAGGGGCCCATGACCGCGGTGAAGGTGCCCGGGGGGAGGGTGAGGTCGATGCCGCGCAGGGCGTGGACGGGGGTGCGGCCGCGGCCGTAGCGACGGGTCACTCCGTGGAGTTCCACGGCCCACTCGCCAGGGGTGGGGGCCGTGAGGGACTTCTTCTTCCGGTCCGAGGTCATGCACTTGACGCTACGGAGCGGAGGGGGTGGGGGCGATGAGGGGCGCTGGCGGATCGGGGCGGGGGAAAACCCCACCCCGGCGGGGCTACGGCAGGGTCGGCTGGGCCGCCGCCGTTGGGCCCTCTCGGCAGATCAGGAGTAGGGCTCGGTCGTCGTTGACGTCCTTTGCCACTGCCTCGATCAGGTGCCAGGCGGCGCCGTGGAAGCCGCCGGCTACGTAGCGGTCGGCTTCGCCGGTGAGGCGGTCTATGCCTTCCACGATGTCGCGGTCGGAGGTTTCCACCAGGCCGTCCGTGAAGAGCATCAGGACGTCGCCGGGGCGCAGCGAGCCCTTCACGGGGTCGAACTGGGCGCCGTCGTAGACGCCGAGGAGGGGGCCTTCCGCCGCTTTCTCCTCCCAGCGGCCACTTCCCGCGCTGAGTTGGAGGCCCGGGGGGTGGCCCGCGGAGTAGAGCTCGTAGTCGCCGGAGTCCAGGTCCAGGACCAGGTGGATGGAGGTCGCGAAGCCCTCGTCCCAGTCCTGGCGGAGGAGGTAGCCGTTGGCGGCGGGCAGGAACGCGTGCGGGGGCAGGGAGCCGAGGAGGCCGCCGAAGGCGCCGGAGAGGAGCAGGGCGCGGCTGCCCGCGTCCATGCCCTTGCCGGAGACGTCCGTCAGGACGACCTCCATCGTGCGGCCGCCGTTCGTGCGGGCCGCCACCACGAAGTCGCCCGAGAACGACTGGCCGCCGGCCGGGCGCAGGGCCATCTCGCGGTGCCAACCGGGCGGGAGCTTGGGGAGCTTGCTCTGGACGCGGATGCGTTCGCGCAGGTCGAAGAGCATGGTGCCGCCGCGCCGCCAGGGCACGCCGACCCGGCTGCGGAACTGGGCGATGAGCAGGCCGAAGAAGCCGCAGGCGGCGACCACGAGCACGATGCCGGGGGTGACCCGGGAGGGGCCTTCCGTGTACGGGCCCAGCTGCACCGACTCCACGATCAGTGCCGTCGCCGCCGCCGCGTACAGACCCAGCAGGCTCGCCGGGCGCAGCAGCAGCCCGCCCGCGACGATCGGCAGGACCAGCGCGGCCGGTGAACACCACACCGAGTTCATCAGCGTGGTGGCCGCGATCAGCGGGATCGTGAGGAGCAGACCGGCCAGTGCGATCCAGTCCGAGCCGTCCCCGCGGAAGTAGTCGACGGCGCTTCTGCGCAGGCCGACGCGGGCCCGGTGCCACTGCATCTTCAACCGGGCCGTGAACGTATCGGCTTCCGCGCGCCGCTCTCGTCCTGCTGCCATTAGTTCGGGACCCTATCCATCGGACCAGCTGCTTGGCACGGGAGGTCCCACTTGTCCCCCGTCCGAGGTTCAACTTCACAGTGAACTTCACGGAAAGCCACCCTGCGGCCACCAAGGAGAAATCCCCTGGCTCGTCCCGCAATGCCCTGGTAGGCATGGTCCATGGCTTCTGACTTCGCGACCGACCTGCGGGTGCTGCGGCAGGACGAATGGGACGAGTGGTACGACAACCTGATCCGGGCCTTCGGCGGGGTCGCGGAGGCGGCCGAGGAACGGGAGCTGTGGAACGGGCTCACCGAGCTCGACCGTTCCCTCGGCGCCTGGGACGGGGAGGTGTGCGTCGGCACGGCCGGGGCGTTCAGCTTCCGGCTGACCGTGCCGGGCGGCGCCTCGGTGCCGGCCGCCGGCGTGACCATGGTCAGTGTGGCGGCGACGCATCGGCGGCGCGGGGTACTGCGCTCGATGATGCGGCGCCAGCTGGACGACGTACGGGAATGGGGCTGGCCGCTGGCCGTGCTGACGGCGAGCGAGCCGGCGATCTACGGACGGTTCGGTTACGCGCCGGCGACGTTCCATGTCAGCGCCGAGATCGACACGACTCGGGTACGGCTGTCCGTCCCGCCCGGTACCGATGACGTACGGGTGCGGTACGCGCGGCCGGCCGAGGTGCTCGACGCGTGTGAGGCGGTGTACGCGCGGCTGGTGCCGCTGCGGCCGGGCATGGTCGCGCGGATTCCCGGGTGGGAGCGGCTCGGACTGCTCGATCCCGAGAGCAGCCGGGAGGGGGCGTCACCGTTGCAGTGCGTGGTCGCGGAGCGGGAGGGCGAGGTCGTCGGGTACGCCCGCTTCCATGTGAAGCCGGAGTGGGACACCGCCGGGCCCAAGGGGACGGTGGCGCTGCGGGACGTACAGGCGCTGGATCCGGCCGCGCACGGCGCGCTGTGGCGGTTCCTGTTCGGGATCGACCTGACGTCGAAGGTGCAGGTGCGGGGGCGGCCGGCCGACGAGGGCTGGCAGCAGTCGGTCTCCGACATCCGGCGGTGCGAGCTGCGGCTGCGGGACTCGCTGCACGTACGGCTGGTGGATGTGGGGGCCGCGCTGGCGGCGCGGACCTATCAGGCGCCGGTGGACGTGGTGTTCGAGGTCGAGGACGACTTCTGCCCCTGGAACGCGGGGCGTTGGCGGCTGAGTGGGGACGCGAAGGGGGCGTCCTGCGAGCGGACCGAGGACGCGGCCGATCTGGCGCTGTCCGTACGGGAGTTGGGGGCCGCGTATCTCGGCGGGGTGAGCCTCGCCGCGCTGGGGGCCGCGGGGCGGGTGCGGGAGCTGCGGCAGGGGGCGCTGACGGAGGCGGCGGTCGGGTTCGGCTCGGCCGTCGCGCCCTGGCTGCCGCACGGGTTCTGACGCCCGCCCTAACGGGTCTGGCAGCCCGGGCACCAGAAGAGGTTGCGGGCGGCGAGGTCGGCGGTGCGGATCTCGCCGCCACAGATGTGGCAGGGCATGGTGGCCCGGCGGTAGACGTACACCTCGCCGCCGTGGTCGTCGACGCGGGGCGGGCGGCCCATCGCCTCCGGGGTGTGCTCGGGCCGGACGGTGTCGATCCGGTTGTGGCGCACGCCCTCGCGCATGAGGTCGACGAGATCCCGCCAGATCGCGTCCCACTCCCGCGCGGTGACATCCTTCCCCGCGCGGTACGGGTCGATGCCGTGCCGGAAGAGGACCTCGGCGCGGTAGACGTTGCCGACGCCGGCGATGACCTTCTGGTCCATCAGGAGCGCGGCGATCGTCGTACGGCTGCGGGAGATGCGGCGGTACGCAGCCTGCGGGTCGGCGTCCTCGCGGAGCGGGTCGGGGCCGAGGCGGTCGTGTATCGCGTGCTTCTCGGCGTCCGTGATGAGGGCGCAGGTGGTCGGGCCGCGCAGATCGACGTACGACGTGGCGTTCGCGAGCCGCAGCCGGACGGTGTCCGTGGGCGGCGGCGCGGGGGCGTCGCCGAAGTTCACCTTGCCGAAGAGGCCGAGGTGGATGTGGACCCAGTCGGTGTCCCGGCCGGTGTCGCGAAAGCCCAGGAAGAGGTGCTTGCCGTGGGCTTCGGTACGGGTGAGTCCGGCGCCGTGGAGCAGGGCGGCGGCGTCGGAGAACTTGCCCTGGGGGCTGGTGACTCGGGGCGCCGTGCCAAAGAAGCGGTCGGCGTAGTCGGCCGCCAACCGGTGGATCGTGTGCCCCTCTGGCACGGTGCCTGTTCCTTCCAGCCCCCGGACCGGGGCGGTCAGCCCTGCTGCGGGTGGTGGGCCGGGATCGGCGGGAGGTCGCCAGTGGTCTCGTAGTCGGCCAGCATGTCGATGCGGCGGATGTGGCGCTCGTCACCGGAGAACGGCGTGGCGAGGAAGGTCTCGACGAACTTGGTCGCCTCGTCCTGCGTGTGCATCCGGGCGCCGACCGCGACGACGTTGGCGTTGTTGTGCTGGCGGCCGAGCGACGCCGTCTCCTCGCTCCAGGCGAGAGCCGCGCGTACGCCCTTGACCTTGTTGGCCGCGATCTGCTCGCCGTTGCCGGAGCCGCCGATCACGATGCCGAGGGCGTCGGGGTCGGCCGCCGTGCGCTCCGCGGCGCGGAGGCAGAACGGCGGGTAGTCGTCCTGGGCGTCGTAGATGTGGGGGCCGCAGTCGACGGCCTCGTGGCCGGCCGCCTTCAGCCACTCGACGAGGTGGTTCTTGAGTTCGAAGCCCGCATGGTCGGAGCCGAGATACACGCGCATGGGATGAGTGTGACATGGCTGTTTCGGGGCAGCAGCCTCGGGTGTCGGCCAGGAAAACAATGACCTGAACCACGGAAGCTCAAGGAAACCTCAAGTAACAATCTGGATTCGAAGGTTCATTTATTTATTTGCCTCTGATTCATTGAGTCGATCCTTATCGCCCCCCACACCTGGCACCAAAGGAACTACCCGTATGACTGGTCTCCAGGCCGGACTCAAGAACCGGCATCTGTCCATGATCGCCATCGGTGGTGTCATCGGTGCCGGACTGTTCGTCGGCTCCAGCTCCGGCATCGCCACCGCGGGACCCGGCATCCTCCTGTCGTACGCGCTCGTCGGCACGCTCGTGGTGCTGGTGATGCGGATGCTCGGTGAGATGTCCGCCGCGAACCCCACGTCCGGCTCCTTCTCCGCGCACGCCGACCGGGCGCTCGGGCGCTGGGCCGGTTTCTCCATCGGCTGGCTCTACTGGTTCTTCTGGGTCGTCGTGCTCGCGGTGGAGGCCACCGCCGGCGCCAAGATCCTCGAAGGGTGGATACCCGCCGTCCCGCAGTGGGGGTGGGCGCTCATCGTGATGGTGGTGCTGACCGCCACCAACCTGGTCTCCGTGGGCTCCTACGGCGAGTTCGAGTTCTGGTTCGCCGGGATCAAGGTCGTCGCCATCGGCGCGTTCATCATCATCGGCGGGCTCGCGGTCTTCGGTGTGCTGCCGGGGGTCGACGCCGACAAGGCGGGCCTGTCCAACCTCACCGACCACGGTGGCTTCCTGCCCAACGGGCCCGGCGCCATCCTCACCGGTGTGCTGCTCGTCGTCTTCTCCTTCATGGGCAGCGAGATCGCCACGCTGGCCGCCGGCGAGTCCGAGAACCCGCAGCGGGCGGTGACCAAGTCGACCAACAGCATCATCTGGCGGATCGGCGTCTTCTACCTCGGCTCGATCTTCGTCGTCGTGACGCTGCTGCCGTGGGACGACCCGTCCATCAAGGAGTCCGGCTCGTACGTCGCCGCCCTCGACTCCCTCGGGATCGCGCACGCCGGTCAGATCATGAACTTCATCGTGCTGACCTCGGTGCTGTCCTGCCTCAACTCCGGGCTCTACACGGCCTCCCGCATGGCCTTCTCGCTGGGCGAGCGGGGGGACGCGCCGAAGGTGTTCGCCCGCACGAACGCGCGGGGCGTGCCGATGGCCGCGATTCTCGCGTCCGTGCTCTTCGGTTTCGTCGCCGTCTTCTTCAACTACCTCTCCCCCGACACGATCTTCCTCTTCCTCGTCAACTCCTCCGGCGCGGTCGCTCTGTTCGTGTGGCTGGTCATCTGCTTCTCGCAGCTGCGGATGCGGAAGATCATCCAGGCCGAGGCGCCGGAGAAGCTGGTCGTGAAGATGTGGCTGTACCCGTATCTGACCTGGGCCACGGCCGGGTTGATCGTCTTCGTGCTCGGTTACATGCTGACCGACACGGAAGGGGCGAGCAGCGGGCGTACGACCGTGCTGCTGTCGTTGCTCGTCGCGGCGTTCGTGCTCGGTGTCGCCGTGGTCAAGGAGCGGATGCGAGGCCGGCGTTCGGACGTCGTCGGTGGAGCTGACGTGCAGGACGAGATCAAGGTGGGTTGAGGCACCTCGGGGTGCTGCTCGTTTCACGGTGCTGTGGATTCTCTACAGCACCGTGAAGCTGTTCTTGACCTTCTCGTACGTCTTGAGCGCCTGCGTCTCCGTCTGCGGCTGGTACCACGTGTTCACCTGGTACGACTTGCCATCCGCGTTGAAGCCGAGCAGGCGGGCGTGCCAGGGGACGCCCTTGAGCGTGAACGTGTACTCCCAGACCACCGCCGGGTGGCCCTGGAACTCCGTGTCCTCCAAGCGGATCTTCCGGTAGTCCTGCCCCTGGTGGGCGTTCTGTTCCGAGGTCCTCCAGGTGTCCATCAGGTCGCCTCGGGCGAGGGAGGACTTCGCGGCGAGTTCCTGGGTGCCGTCGGGTGAGGTGTAGTGCACCTCCGCCCCCGTCTTCACATCTCTGCGCCAGTCCTTGGGGGTTGCCCAGGCGAAGCCGCCGGCTTCTCGGTGGGCGCCGGGTGGGAGGGACTGGGGCCTGGAGGTGCCCTCGACTGTCGGGGGTGGGGAGGTGGGGGCGGTTGGGGTGGGGGTGCCCTGTGCCTCGTGCTTGGTGCCGGGTGAGTTGGCGTTGAGGAGGATCAGGGTCGTGATCACCGCGGCGGCTGTGGTGAGGGCTGCGGCGGTGAGGAGGCGGGTGCGGCGGTGGGGGTGCGGGCAGGGCCGTGGTGAGGGTCGCGGGGTCGGTCGTTGTTCGGTGACGGCTTCTGAGCGGATGAGGGAGATGCCGCCGTGTGCCTCTGAGGAGGCGTTGTGGGTGGGTACCAGTCCCTCGGCCCGGTCTGGGTTCCCACCCGGGCTGCCCGTGCGGCTCTCGTAGTCGGGTGCGGGTTCCCATGTGGGAGCGGACGTGGGTTCCTGTGCGGGCGTCGGGGTGGGTGGGGGCTGGGGGGTGTTCAGGAAGGGGGGTGTGGGGAGTTCCGGTCTGGGCCAGGGGAAGGCCGGGGTTGCCGGGTCCTGGAGGGGGCGCTCGTCCTCGGGGTGGGGCGGGGGTTCCGCCTCCGGTCCTACCTGGACCGTGGGGGTCGGGGCCGGGAACGCCACCGGATGGAGGGCCTCCTCCACCTCGTCCAGGCCCGGGCGCAGTTCCGGCTCCTTCTCCAGGAGGGCGGCGAGGACGGATCGTAGGGCGCCTGCTGTGGTGGGGAGTTGGGGCTCCTCGTAGAGGACCGCGTGGAGGGTTGCCAGCGTGGTGTCCCGGGAGAAGGGGGAGTGGCCGGCCAGGGCCGCGCAGAGGGTCGCGCCCAGGGACCAGATGTCGGACGGTGGGCCCTGTGGGCGGCCCGCGATGCGCTCGGGGGCCATGTAGTCGGGGGAACCGACCAGCATGCCGACCATGGTGAGCGCCTTGGCGTCCTGGATGGCCGCGATGCCGAAGTCCGTGAGGACGACGCGGTGGCCGTTGGCCTCCACCAACACGTTGCCCGGCTTGATGTCCCTGTGCAGGACGCCGCGTGCGTGCACCTGGCGCAGTGCCGTCACCAGGCCGATGCCGATCCGGGCCGCCTGCTGGGGGCCGAGCGGGCCGTCCTCCATCATCATGCGTTCCAGGGAGCGGCCCGCCACCAACTCCATGACGATCCACAGGCGTTCGCCCTCGTCCACGACGTCGTAGACCCGTACGACGTTGGGATGGTCGATGCGGGCCGTGGCGCGCGCCTCGCGCAGGGTGCGTTCACGGCGGGTGCGGGCGTCCTCGGCGTCGAGGCCGTCTATGCGCATTTCCTTGACCGCGACCAGCCGGTCCAGCATTTCGTCGGCGGCTCGCCACACCCGCCCCATTCCCCCCTGGCCGATACTCTCGACCAGGCGATAACGGCCCGCCACCAGGATCCCTGGCGCTCCGCCGCTCCTCGTGTTTCCCGTGTTACCCGTACTTCCCGTGCTTCCCGTATTCCCCGGCAATCCGTCGCACCCCCTCCACCACGCACCGGCCAACGCCTACTTCAACACAATGGTCACACTTCACGCCGTACCAGCATAGTGCGGAGAAATCTTGTGGTAGCTCTTCAAGTACTGCGAATTCAGGCGCAGCCAAGGGGGGCGAACATGAGTTCTCGTCGTATGACGACCATCACGGGATCGCTGGTCACAGCATCTTTCTCGGCCGTACTGATCCTTTCCGGCACCGCCGGCGCGGATGACCAGGGGCCCGGAAGCAGCAAGGGGGGAAAGGTTGTCGACGAGGCGCCGGACGGCGTGAAGCTGACCACGCTGCTGCCCGAACAGATCTCGGTCGACAACAAGTCCGAGAAAACCGACCTCACCGCCACCGTGAAGAACGAAGGGACCAAGGACAGCGGAAAGATCCAGCTTTTGGTCGTCGGTTTCGACGGCCTCACGGTCAATAGCGTTCAAGGATGCTCCTCGATTGCCGAAAGCGATCTGCCGGAGGGTTCGAACAGCGGTTTCGCCTGCCCGATCGACAATCTCGCGGCCGGTAAGTCGAAGTCGTACGCCGTGGACGCGTCGTTCGATCTCGACAAGACCGGAAAGATCTGTCTGCCGGTGCAGACCGGCGACGGGAAGAAGACGTACTGGCAGCAGGGACCGGTTCCGTTCGGTACGACGAATCCGTCGCCGAACGCCCCGGCCACCCCGCTGCTCCTCGGTACCGACAACAAGCCGGTGGCGCCCGGCGGCGACGCGTTGCCGAAGACCGGTGTCGCGCGTGATCTGCTCCCGGCGGGTGCGGCGGGCGCGGCCCTGATGGCGGCCGGTGTGGCCGGGCTGTGGTGGTCGACGCGTCGACCGCGGCAGGAGATCTGATCCACCGGAGGCATGACCTGACGGTGGCTGTCAGGTCATGCCTCCACCATGAGGTCCATCCCGCGGCCCGTACCGTCCGGGTACAGGCGGGTGTGCGGTGGGGGGAGGGTCCGCGCCGGGATCCGCGTTGTACTGGCGCTGCTCGGCGGCGGTCATCGGCTCGGGGTGGTCACCGAGTTGGAGATCGGGCTCGTCCCCGTGCGCACGCTGTACGGCGGTTCGCTCGCGTTCGACGGGCGCGAGGTCGATCCGGCGGACGCGCTGCGGGCGTAGGAGGCCTGGACGCGGACCGTGCCGGACGGGCTGACCTCGTCCTTCACCGCCGTACCGTACCCGGATCCGCCGGCGCTGCCGCCGCGTCTGCGCGGGCGGTACGTGGTGTCCGTGCGGGGCGCCCACACGGGCGAGGCGGAGAGCAACTCGTCGCCCCGCTGCGGGAGATCGGGCCGGTGCTCGACGACTCGCTGCGGGAGCTGCCCTACGCCGAGAGCCGCACATCCACAGCGACCCGGATTTCCCGCACGCCCACTACGGGGACAGCACGGTGGCGAGTGAGCTGCACGGGGAGGGCGCGGGCGCTGCGCCGAGACACGGAAGAGGCTCGCCGAGGTGAAGTCGACGTACGACCCGGCGAACCTCTTCGGTGAGGGTGACGACTCAGCGCTTGACGAGCTTCCACGCGCTCGGCAGCAGGCCCATCGCCAGGGCCGCCTTGAGGGCGTCGCCGAGCAGGAACGGAGTGAGGCCGGCCGCGACGGCGGCGGAGGCGGACATGCCGAGGTCGAGGGCGAGGTAGGGGACGCCGACGGCGTAGATGATCGCCTCGCCGAGCAGCATCGCGCCCGCCGTGCGCAGCACGGAGCGGTCGGCGCCGCGGCGGGCCAGCGCGCCGACGACGGTGGAGGCGAGGATCATGCCGAGGATGTAGCCGAAGGACGGGGCGGCCGAGCCGGAGGTGGCGCCCGCGAACCACGGCATGCCCGCGACGCCCGCGAGGGCGTACAGCGCGAGGGAGAGGAAGCCGCGCCCCGCGCCCAGCGTGGTGCCGACGAGCAGCGCGGCGAAGGTCTGGCCGGTCACCGGCACCGGGGAGCCGGGCACGGGCACGGAGATCTGGGCGGCGAGGCCGGTGAGCGCCGCGCCGCCGACGACCAGCGCGACGTCCCGGACACGGGAGGCCGGCAGCAGGTCGGCGAGGACCTGACCGGGGCGGACGGGGGCGACGGCGGTGCTCATGGGGACTCCGCGAGGTGGTGACGGGGACAGGACATCGCGACGCTATCCCGGGCGCCTCGCGTCGATCACCGTCAGCGGTCGACAAAGGCTGGAGCGGCGACTTGGTGGTCTCCATACAAAGGGTGTCGGTTACACCCGGTACGGCGTGATGCCGGTCACTGAGGCCGGGACGTTTCACTCACGTGTCGAGTGTGAACGGCGTCTGTAGGGTCCCACCAAATGCCGAGACGCGCTCTGGCCGGATCCGGTCGGCGCCCCCTACCCTTCCAGCCATGGTTGCCCAGGCCCTCTTCCTCACGTCGCGTCGCCATGTCGACCTGCGGCGTGTGAGTGCTGCCGCCTGTCGCCGTCCTGGGTGAGGCCCCGTTCCGGTCTCGCCCCTCGCGTACGGCGCAGAGTCGGACCGGCCCCCGAGGTGATCACCATGCCCACCCTTACGTCTACCCTGGCCCGCGCCGCCGACAGCGACCGGCGGCGGACCAGCGCGAGCATCGTCCTGCGGTCCGTGCTGGAGCACGGGCCGGTGGCGCGCTCCACCATCGCCCGGCTGACCGGGCTCTCGCCCGCGTCGGTGACCGACTACTGCGCCCGGTTCGCCCGGCTGGGGCTGATCGAAGAGGCCGCCGCGCCCCGGCGGTCGAACGGCGTGGGCCGGCCCCATGTGCCGGTCGACCTGGACTCGTCGCGGTTCGTCGTGGGCGGCGTCCATGTGGCGGTGCCCTATACGACGGTCGCGCTGCTCGATCTGCGGGGGCGCGTGGTCGCCTCGCGGGAGCTACGGCACACGGACGGCACCGATCCCGGGCCGGTGCTGGCACGGGCCGCCGACGGGCTGGGCGCACTGCTGGCGGCGTCCCCGGGGTGCCGGCCGCTCGGCGTCGGCTTCGCGGCCGGCGGCTGGGTGGACCGGGACACCGGGACCGTCGTCGAGCATCAGCTGCTCGGCTGGCGGGACGTGCCGGTGCGGGAGCTGATCGGCGCGCGCACCGGGCTGCCGGTCCATGTGGACGGGCACGCGCGGGCGTTGGTGAACGCGGAGCGGCTCTTCGGGCGGGCGCGCGGCAGCCTCAGCGTGCTGCATCTGTTCGTCGGCAACGTGGTCGACGCGGCCTTCGCCACCCATGACGAGGTGCACCACGGGCCGCGCTCCCAGGCGGGCGCCATCGCCCATCTGCCGGTGCCTGGCGGTACCGAGCCGTGCGAGTGCGGGCGCACCGGCTGCCTCCAGGCCGAGCTGAGCGAGCGGACGTTGTGCCGCAGGGCGCGGGCGGCCGGGGTGATCGCCGGGGTGAACCCGATGCATCTGGTGCGGGCGGCGGCGGACGGCGACCCGGTGGCCGTACGGCTGCTGGTGGAGCGGTCGCGGATGACGGGCCGGGCGGCGGGGCTGCTGCTGGACATCCTCAATCCGGAGGCCGTCGTCGTCACCGAGGTCGGCGCGATCCATCGGGAGGACTGCCTGGCGGCGCTGCGGGCGGAGGTCGGGACGGGGCGGGCGGGGTCGGTGATCCCGACGAGTTTCCCCGATTCGGTGCTCGCGGTGGCGGGTGGTTCGGTGGCCCTGGACGTGCTCTACCGGGATCCGCTGACCGCGTCACCTGAGGCTATTTAATTCAGAAACTCCGAATGTTGACAGGGGTTCCGTATGGCCGCGAGCATCGTGTTCATGAGCCCTCACCTGCACTGTCGCACCTTCTGTTGCTGACACCCTGCCCCGTGTGACGCGCTCGTTTCCGCCGCGTGAATTTATTTCCCGCCGCGTTTTGCCTTCTCTTTCATGTTTCCCCTGCACCAATTCAGGGAGTCCTCCCATGCCTTTTTCCCGTACGTCCGGCATAGACCGGCGACTCTTCCTCACCTCCGTCCTCGGCGCCGCGGCCGGTGTCGCGGGGCTGAGCGGCTGCGCCGAGTCCAGTGCCGCCACCGGCGGTGAGGGCGCCTCGACCGCGCCGCTCGCCGACAAGGTCCCGGCGGGGACGGCCCTGAAGGTCGCCTCGTATCAGGACACCCAGCAACTTCAGTTCAAGCTGGCCAAGTTGGGCGAACTGCCGTTCAAGGTGTCCAGCTGGGTCAACATCGGAGCCGGCCCCGATGTGATCAACGCGTTCCGCGCCAAGTCCCTGGACCTCGCCAACAACGCGGGTATTCCGCCGATCCAGGCGCACTACCAGGGCTTCGACGCGAAGATCGTCGCGATCAACATCACCCGCAAGCCCAACTACGTCTTCGCCACCAAGCCCGGCAGCGACATCAGGACGGTCGAGGACTTCCGGGGCAGGAAGCTCGCCTTCTCCCAGGGCCAGGCCCAAGGAGTCGTGCTGCTGCGGGCGTTGAAGAAGGCGGGCCTCGCCTACGACGACGTGAAGCTGGTCCCGCTGACCAGCAACCAGTTCCTCACCGCCCTCCAGTCGGGCCAGGTGGACATCGCCCCGCTCGGCAACACCCAGTCGCCCGCCTATCTCTCGCAGTACGAGGCGAAGGGCGCCCGGGTCATCACCACGGACGTGGTCGACCTGCTCAACCTGCTGTGGGCGCCGGCCTCCGTGCTGAACGACGAGGCGAAGGCCGCCGCGGTCGCCGCGTACATCCCGTTCTGGGCGAAGGGCCAGGTCTGGACGTACGAGAACCCCGACGTCTGGAACGAGGAGTTCTACGTCAAGACGCAGAACCTGACCCTCGCGCAGGCCCAGGGGATCACCGCGCTCGCCAACAAGCCGCTGTTCCCGCCGAGTTGGAGCGAGGCCATCAAGTGGGAGCAGGAGACCGCCGATCTGCTGGCGGAGGGCGGCTTCGTGAAGAAGTTCGACGTGGCCTCGCTGTTCGACCACCGCTTCGAGGGCATCGCCGCGAAGTCCGTAGCAGAGGAGTATCGCAAGTGAGCGCTGTGACCACGACGGCGACGGCTCCGGTCGTCACTCAGGCCCCGGAGACGGTACGGCGCCGGCGCCGCGGCCTCTCCCCCGGCAAGCGGCTGCCCGCCGCCCGCCTCGTCGGCCCCGTCCTCCTGCTCGCCCTGTGGGCCGCCGCCTCGGCCGCGGGCCGGCTGGACACCGCCGCGATCCCGGCACCCTGGACGGTCCTGGACACCGGCGCCCATCTGTGGACCGACGGGACCCTGCGCACCGACATCCTGACCTCGCTCCAGCGGGCCGCGTCCGGCTTCGCGATCGGGCTGGTCGCAGGGGTCGCGCTGGCGCTGGCGGCGGGGCTCAGCCGGGTCGGGGAGGCGCTGATCGACGGGACGGTGAACCTCAACCGGGCGATCCCCACCCTCGGTCTGATCCCGCTGTTCATCCTCTGGCTGGGCATCGGCGAGACCTTCAAGATCGCCATCATCGCGATCGTCGTCTACATCCCGATCTACCTCAACACCCATGCCGCGCTGTCCGGCATCGACAGCCGGTTCGTCGAACTCGCCGAGGTGCAGGGGCTGAACCGGTTCCAGTTCGTCCGGCAGATCGTCATCCCCGGCGCGCTGCCCGGATTCTTCGTGGGACTCCGGCTCGGCGTCACCGGCTCCTGGCTCGGCCTGGTCGTCCTGGAACAGATCAACGCCACCAGCGGCCTCGGCTATCTGATGTTCCAGGCCCAGAACTACGGCCAGTCGGACGTCATCCTCGTCGGGCTCGTCGTCTACGGCGTCTTCGGCCTCGCCTCCGACAGCGCGGTCCGCCTCATCGAAAGGAGGGTGCTGTCATGGCGACGCACACTGAGCAACTGACCCGCCCCGCCGTCCAGCTCCGGGGCCTCACCCGGTCGTTCGACGGGCGCACCGTCCTCGACGGCATCGACCTCGACATCCCGGCCGGACAGTTCGTCGCCCTCCTCGGGCACAGCGGCTCCGGCAAGAGCACGCTGCTGCGGGCCGTCGCGGGCCTCGACCACCAGGTGACCGGGAGCGGCCGGCTCGCCGCCCCGGAACGGATATCCGTGGTCTTCCAGGACTCGCGGCTGCTGCCCTGGCGCCGGGTCCTGGACAACGTACTGCTGGGCACCGATGGCGAGGACAAGGGGCGGGCCGCGCTTGAGGAGGTGGGGCTCGGGGGGCGGGAGCGGGCCTGGCCGAGCGAGCTGTCGGGTGGGGAGGCGCAGCGAGCGGCTCTCGCCCGGTCGCTGGTCCGGGAGCCCGAACTGCTGCTCGCGGACGAGCCGTTCGGGGCGCTGGACGCGCTGACCCGGATCAAGATGCACGTCCTGCTGCGGGAGCTGTGGGAGCGGCACCGGCCGTCCGTGCTGCTGGTCACGCACGACGTGGACGAGGCGATCGTGCTGGCGGACCGGGTGCTGGTGCTGGAGGAGGGGCGGATCGGCCTCGATCTGACCGTCGAGCCGCCGCATCCGCGGTCGTACCGCGATCCGCTGCTGAGCGAGTACCGGGAGCGGCTGCTGAAGGCGCTCGGAGTGACGGAGGACCACGCATGACCACCAGACAGCTGCACCTGAACGCGTTCCTGATGACCACCGGGCACCACGAGGCCTCCTGGCGGCTTCCGGAGAGCGATCCGTACGCGCATGTCGAGCTGGACCACTACGTCCGGCTGGCCCGGATCGCCGAGCGCGGCACCTTCGACTCCCTCTTCCTCGCCGACAGCCCCCAGCTGTGGGGCAGTGTCAGCCAGCGGCCCGCGGGCGCCCTTGAGCCGCTGACGCTGCTCACCGCGCTGGCGACGGCCACCGAGCACATCGGCCTGATCGCCACCGCGTCCTCGTCCTACAACTCGCCCTACAACCTGGCCCGCAAGTTCGCCTCGCTCGACATCATCAGCGGTGGCCGGGCGGGCTGGAACATCGTCACCACCGCCGGCGCCGAGGCCGCCCGCAACTTCGGTCTCGACGCGGAACCGGCGCACGCCGAACGGTACGCGCGGGCCGCCGAGTTCCTGGACGTGGCGCTGAAGCTCTGGGACAGCTGGGAGGACGACGCGATCGTCGCCGACAAGGCGACCGGTGTCTGGGGCGACGACACCAAGATCCACCCGCCCCGGCACGAGGGCACGTACTTCAGCGTGGGCGGCGCCCTCAACGTGCCGCGTTCCCCGCAGGGTTACCCGCTGCTGGTGCAGGCGGGGTCGAGCGAGGACGGCAAGGCGTTCGCGGCCCGGTACGCGGAGGCGGTGTTCACCGCCCAGCAGACCCTGAAGGACGCGCAGGACTTCTACGCCGACCTCAAGTCCCGGGTCGTCCAGGCGGGTCGGGACCCCGAGCACCTCAAGGTGCTGCCCGGCATCGTCCCGGTCATCGGCTCGACGGAGGCCGAGGCACGGGCGGCGGAGCAGGAGCTGGAGGACCACATCGTGCACGAGCACGGGGTGGCCAACCTGGAGCGGCTGCTCCAACTGCCGGTCGGCACCCTGGAGTTGGACGCCGAACTCCCCGCCGACCTGCCCTCCGAGGACGCGATCGAGGGCGCCAAGAGCCGGTACACGCTGGTCGTCGGACTCGCCCGCCGCGAGCGGCTCACCGTACGGCAGCTGATCGGCCGACTGGGTGGTGGGCGCGGGCATCTCACCTTCGCCGGAACGCCCGAGCAGGTCGCCGACGCGATCGAGCGGTGGTTCACGCTCGGCGCCGCCGACGGCTTCAACATCATGCCGGCCGTGCTGCCCTCGGGCCTCGACCTCTTCGTCGACCACGTCGTCCCGATCCTGCGCGACCGCGGGCTGCTCCGCGAGGAGTACGGCCCGCGCCGCACCCTGCGGGAGCGCTACGGCCTCCCCCGCCCCGCCAACCAGTACACCGCCACCCTGGTCTGAAAGGACTGACCGTCATGACGATCGACATCCGCAAGGTCACCGCCCACATCGGCGCCCAGGTCTCCGGCGTGGACATCGCCAAGCCGTTGGACGGCGAGACCGTCGCCGCCCTCCGTGAGGCCCTGAACATCCACAAGGCGCTCGTCTTCGACGACGTCGACCTCGACGACGAGGGCCAGCAGGCCTTCGCCCGCCACTTCGGCGACCTCACCACCGCCCACCCGACCGTCCCCGCCGTCGACGGCGCCGCGAACGTGCTGCCCGTCGACAGCGAGCAGGGCAGCGCCAGCCACTGGCACACCGACGTCACCTTCGTCCTCAACCCGCCGCAGGCCAGCACCCTGCGCAGCATCACGCTCCCGCCGTACGGCGGCGAGACCCTGATCACCAACTCCGCGGCGGCGTACCGGAGTCTGCCGGACCCGCTCCGCCGGCTGGCGGACACGCTGTGGGCCGAGCACACCAACGACTACGACTACGCCGTACCGGCCGAGGACATCGACGAGAAGAAGGCCGCCCAGCGCGCCCAGTTCACCTCCATCAAGTACCGCACCGCCCACCCGGTGGTCCGCGTCCACCCGCTCACCGGTGAACGCGGCCTGTTCATCGGCGGGTTCGCGCAGCGCATCGTGGGTCTGTCGGTGACCGAGTCGCGCACCCTGCTCGACCTGCTCCAGTCGTACGTCGTCAGGCCCGAGCACATCCTGCGCCACCGCTGGTCGCCGAACCAGCTGGTCCTCTTCGACAACCGCATCACCCAGCACTACGCCGTCGACAACTACGACCGCCAGGCCCGCCGTCTGCACCGGGTGACCGTCGCCGGGGACATCCCGGTCGGCATCGAGGGCAAGGAGAGCTACTCGGTGGAGGGCGACGCCTCGCACTACACGAGCGTGGCCGCCTAGTCACGGCCTGTACGGACGGTGTCCGCATACTGGGCAGCCTCTCCTCCTGACCGGAGAGGCTGCCCAGACTGTGGGCGTTTTTGCCCCCGCACGCCGTCTCACGCACTGGACGAATCGCTCTCATGTCCCGCACCACCGCCGCCCCGGCCCCACCCGAGCCCGGCGCCTCCCTCTCCCACGGCCTGAAGCAGCGCCATCTGTCGATGATCGCCCTCGGCGGGGTGATCGGCGCTGGTCTGTTCGTGGGCTCCGGCGCCGGTATCGCCGCGGCCGGGCCCTCGATCGTCCTCGCCTACACCCTCTCCGGGCTCCTCGTGATGCTGGTGATGCGGATGCTGGGCGAGATGTCGGCCGCGTATCCGTCCTCGGGCTCCTTCTCCGCCCACGCCGAGCGCGCGATCGGCCCCTGGGCGGGCTTCACCGCCGGCTGGTCGTTCTGGGTCCTGCTCTGCACGGCCGTCGGCCTGGAGGGCATCGGCGCGGCGAAGATCGTGACCGGCTGGCTGCCGGGGACGCCGGAGTGGGCGTGGGTGGCGCTGTTCATGGTGGTGTTCTGCACCACGAACCTCGCCTCCGTGAAGAACTTCGGCGAGTTCGAGTTCTGGTTCGCGGCGCTGAAGGTCGGCGCGATCGGCCTGTTCCTGGTGCTGGGGGTGCTGGCGATCGCGGGCGTCCTCCCGGGCACGGACTCACCGGGCGCCTCGCATCTGGGCGACCTCCTCCCCAACGGCAGCGAGGGCCTGGTCATCGGCATCCTCGCCTCCGTGTTCGCGTACGGCGGTCTGGAGACGGTGACGATCGCGGCGGCGGAGTCGGAGAACCCGGTGCGGGGCGTGGCCACCGCGGTCCGCACCGCCATGTGGCGCATCGCGCTGTTCTACATCGGCTCGATGGCGGTCATCGTGACGCTGGTCCCGTGGGACGCCGAGGCGGTGACGGCCAAGGGCCCGTACGCCGCCGCCCTCGACTCCCTCGGCATCCCGGGCGCCGGACAGCTGATGAACGTGGTCGTGCTGGTCGCCCTGCTGTCCGCGATGAACGCCAACATCTACGGTTCCTCGCGCATCGCCTACTCGCTGGTGCAGCGCGGACAGGGGCCGCGCGCCCTGGGCCGGGTCTCCGGCGGGGTGCCGCGGGTGGCCGTGCTGGTGTCCTCGGTGTTCGGCTTCGCCTGCGTGGTGCTGAGCTACTGGCGCCCGAACGACGTCTTCTCCTGGCTGCTCAACATGATCGGCGCGGTCATCCTGGTCGTCTGGATCTTCATCGCCGCCTCCCAGCTGCGGCTGCGTCGGCAGCTGGAGCGCGAGGCGCCGGAGAAGCTGACGGTACGGATGTGGGCGTTCCCGGTGCTGACGTGGGTGGCGCTGGCCGGGATGGCCGGGATCTTCGTGCTGATGGCACGGGAGGCGGACACGCGGGTGCAGTTGTACTCGACCGGCGTCATGACGGTGGTGCTGGCGGCCGTGGGCCATGCGTGGCAGCGCAGACGGGCCGCGAGCTGACCCGAACCGACCACCCGAAAGCCCCCGCGTGATCCACCCGGGGGCTTTTTGCTGTTAGCTTGTTGTTGCAAGCTACTTGCAACAAGCTCTTGAGGGGACCCTTCATGCCCGTCTACACGCTCCCTGAACTGCCGTACGACTACGCCGCGCTCGCCCCCGTGATCAGCCCGGAGATCATCGAGCTGCACCACGACAAGCACCACGCGGCGTACGTGAAGGGGGCCAACGACACGCTGGAGCAGCTCGCGGAGGCGCGGGACAAGGAGCAGTGGGGGGCGCTCAACGGGCTGGAGAAGAACCTGGCCTTCCACCTCTCCGGGCACATCCTGCACTCGATCTACTGGCACAACATGACCGGCGACGGCGGCGGTGAGCCGCTCGCCGCCGACGGGGTGGGCGACCTCGCCGACGCGATCGCCGAGTCCTTCGGGTCGTACGCCGGGTTCAAGGCACAGCTCACCAAGGCCGCCGCGACCACGCAGGGATCCGGCTGGGGCGTGCTGGCCCACGAGCCGCTGAGCGGCCGTCTCGTCGTGGAGCAGGTCTACGACCACCAGGGCAACGTCGGCCAGGGCTCCGTCCCGATCCTGGTCTTCGACGCCTGGGAGCACGCCTTCTACCTCCAGTACCGGAACCAGAAGGTCGACTTCATCGACGCCATGTGGGCCGTCGTCAACTGGCAGGACGTGGCCCGGCGTTACGAGGCGGCCAGGTCCCGTGCGGATGTGCTGCTGCTCGCGCCCTGACGGGTGTATGAATACGTCCTGCTCGTGATCGTCTTCTCACCCTTCACGTGGCAGGCGGAATGACGGAAGCCCCCGCGAGGACGTGACTCGCGGGGGCTTCCTTCCGTTCCGGCGGCGGCTACGGCTTGCGGCCCACGCCGCCGTGCTGGCCGATCGGCTCCGGGCGGGCGCCGGCGTCCGGGCGCCACAGCGGCACCGAGACGACACCCGGGTCCACCAGTTCCAGCCCCTCGAAGTACGCGGTGATCTGCTCGACCGGGCGCAGGAAGTACGGGACGGCACCGGTCTCGTTGTAGCCGTCCTGGGCCTGCTCGTAGTCCGGGTCGGTGCCGCGCGAGCCGTCGTTGACGCAGAGGTAGCTGCCCGAGGGCAGGCCCGCGAGAAGGCGGGCGACGAGGTCCCGGGCCAGGTCGTGGTCGGCGACGTGGCCGAGGATGCCGCTGAGGATCAGGGCGGTGGGCCGGGAGAGGTCGAGGGTCTTGCCCGCCTGGTCCAGGATGCGCTCCGGCTCGTACAGACTGAGGTCCTCGTAGGCCGTCACGCCCTCCGCGGTGGAGGTGAGCAGGGCGCGGGCGTGGGTCAGGACGAGCGGGTCGTTGTCGACGTAGACGATCCTCGACTCCGGGGCGATCCGCTGGGCGACCTCATGGGTGTTGTCGACGGTCGGCAGGCCGGTGCCGACGTCCAGGAACTGACGTACCCCCGCCTCCTGCACCAGGTACCGGATGCCGCGGCCGAGAAAGGCGCGGCTGCTGCGGGCGATGGTGACGATGCCGGGGAAGACGGCGGTGTACGCGTCGCCCGCCGCCTCGTCGACCGGGTAGTTGTCCTTGCCGCCGAGCCAGTAGTTCCAGATGCGGGCCGAATGGGGTACCGAGGTGTCGATCTCCGTCATGTGCCCATGGTGCTACGGAAGGTGCAGGTCGCACGGCACATTGAGGGAGAGAAGTGCGGCGGATCCCGCGGCGGTCACGCGGAGTTCGGTGATCGCCGCGTTCCGCAACCGCGGGAGGACCCGGCGGTACTCACTGAGCGGGATGGACAGCAGCTCGCACAGGACCAGCCGGAGCAGGGTGTTGTGGGCGACGACGAGGACCCGTTCGCCGGGGTGGTCCCGTGCGATGCGGCGGAGGGTCTCGGTGCCGCGCGCCGCCGCCTCCTTCGGGTCCTCGGCGCCGGGGAACGGGTTCGCCACCGGGTCGGTGCGGAACGCCTCCGCGGCGATCGGGTTCTCCGTGGCGAACTCGGCGAGGGTCCGACCCTCCAGCACCCCGAAGTCGCATTCGCGCAGGCCGTGTTCGGGGTGGGAGGTGAGGCCGAGGGCGCGGCAGGCGGGGGCGGCGGTGGCGATGGCCCGGGACACCGTGGACGTCCGGATCGCGTCCACGGGGTGCGCTGCCGCCCAGCGTCCGAGCGCCTCGGCCTGGGCCCGGCCCTCGTCGGTGAGGGCGATGTCGCTGACACCGGCGTAGCGGTTCTCGGCGTGCCAGACGGTCTGCCCGTGGCGGGCGAGGAGGAGGGTCGCGCTGCTCATGAGTCCGCAGTATCCCGGCCCAGCCGGGCGTGCGCATGCGCCGCGACCGGGGGCGGCAGCCAGCCGCGGGTCGTCAGTTCGTCCACCAGGCGGGTGTACGGCTCGGCGAAACGGGTCGTGCGGTCGGGGCGGGGGGTGACGACCGTGCGGACGCGGACCATGCGGTCGGCGATGTCCGGGAGGGTCTCTCCGGTGACACCGTGGGCCGCCAACGCGGCCATCCCCAGAGCCGGTTCGGTCTGCTCGGGCACCCACGCCTCGCGGCCCAGGACATCGGCGCGGAGCTGGTTCCAGTACGGGCTGCGGGCGGCGCCGCCGGTGAAGGAGAGGGGGCCGTCGAGGCGGGCGCCGAGGTGGTGGAGGTAGTCCAGGCAGAGCCGTTCGGTGAAGGCGACGCCCTGGAGGAGCGCGGCCCACAGGTCGGCCTCGCCCGCGGGCTCGCCGAGGAGCAGGGCCGTCGCCCCGGGGGCCAGGAAGGGGAAGCGTTCACCCGGGGAGACCAACGGGTAGGCGATGGCCCCGGCCGGTTCGTACCGCGCCGCCCGCTGGTCCATCACCGCCGGATCCGCCCCCGCGAACGCCGCCGTCAGCACACCGGCACCCACGCCGGAGGCACCCCCGGGCAGCCAACTCCCGTCGGGGGCACGGTGGTTGTAGACCACGCCGGTCGGGTCGTGGACCGGCGTCGGGGAGGCGCCCTTGAGGACCAGGGTGGTGCCGAGCACCGAGTTCCAGGAGCCCGCGCGCAGGGCGCCGGACGCGATCTGGGCCGCGCAGCCGTCCGTCATCCCGGCGACGACGGGGGTACCGGCGGGGATGCCGGTGGCCTCGGCGGCACCCGCGCAGACCTCGCCGAGGAGGGTGCCGGGGCGTACGACACCGGGCAGCGGCACCGGCGGGCCCGGGACGTCCGGCCAGACCTCGGCCGCCGCGTCGTATCCCGTCTTCAGGGCGTGACTGGAGTCGGTGGGGACGGGGCCGCCCGTGAGGTGGGCGGTGATCACGTCGGACTGGTGGGTGATGCGGCCCGGCCCATGGACCCGGCGGAGCCAGAGCGCCTTCGGCAGCCCCCAGGTGTTCTGCACCGCGAGGCCCGCCCCGCGCAACCGCTCCCCCTCCGCCCAGGCCCGCCCGTCGTCGTACATCAGCGCCGGGCTCACCGGCCGCCCGGCGTCGTCCGCGAGCAGCACGGTCCCGGACGTGCCGCACACCGCGAGGCCGCCGATCCCGCCGGAGTGATCGCGCAGGGCCGCCCGGGACGCCATGCACACCGCCGTCCACCACTCCCCCGGGTCCTGTTCGTGCCGTACGCCGTCACGTCGTCCCCGCAGCGGGGCCGAGCCGCTGCCGAGGACCGTGCCGTCGGCCGTGGCGAGCAGGGCGCGGACGCTCTGGGTCCCGAGGTCGATCCCGAGCCACGTCTCCTGCTCCATCCCGGCCTCCCGCACACAACGATCCGTGAACTTCTCACTCTGCCCCGAGATTTGGGCGCGCGCGAGGGATTGACGGCCATCTTCCGCCGTTACACCCTCTGTTATCGAGTCGACTCGACGTGTTACCCAGCACCTGGCCCAGCCCCACCTGGAGGTCATGGATGGACACGCACGCGCACGACCGACGACGTGTCCTCGCGCTCGGCGCCGCCCTGGCCGCGGGCGCCGAAGGGGACCAGGCCGACTTCTTCCCCGACCTCCTCCAGGCCGACCAGTGGTCGCTGAAGGCGGGCGCGCCGCTCGGCCGGGGCGATCCGGTACGGCCGACGGTCCGGCCTGAGAACCTGCTGCTGTTCGAGGCCGACCGGCCGCAGCGCCCAGGACGACGGATCGGGAAACGATGAACAACAGCGCACAGCAGGGTCCCGCGGCCCGCCAGTCCGCCATGGCCGAGCAGGTCCTCGCCGACGGCTCGGCGACCGCCGCGGAACTCGCCGAGCGGTTCGGGGTGAGCCTGATGACGATCCACCGGGACCTCGACGAGCTCGAACGGCAGGGAATCGTCCGGAAGTTCAGGGGAGGCGTGACGGCCCAGCCGTCCGGTGTCTTCGAGTCCAACGTGCAGTACCGCCTCAAGGCCATGCGCGCCGAGAAGGCCGCCGTCGCCGCACACGCGGTGGGGCTGATAGAGCCCGGCATGGCGATCATGCTGGACGACTCGACCTCGACCCTGGAGATAGCGCGGACGCTGCGCCTCGGCGAGATCACGCCCCTCACCGTCGTCACCAACTTCCTGGAGGCCATCAACCTCCTCTCCGACCAGCGTGGCATCCACCTCATGGCCCTGGGCGGCGACTACGACCCCCTGCACTCCTCCTTCCTCGGCGTCTCCTGCGTCGAGGCGATCGAGGCCCTGCGGGTGGACGTCTGCTTCGCGTCCACGTCGGCCGTGCACGGGGGGTACGCCTACCACCAGGAACAGCACATCGTGTCGGTGAAGCGGGCGATGCTCGACTCCGCCGCCCGCAACGTCCTGCTGATCGACCACACCAAGCTCGCCCGGGCCGCCCTGCACCGCGTCGCCCCCCTCTCCCGCTTCGACCTGCTCCTGGTCGACGACGGGGCACCAGCGGACGCGCTGCGCGACCTGGACGAGCACAAGGTTCGTTACGAGGTCTGTGTGACGAGGGGCGGCCATGACCTGGCTGGAACTACGTGAGTGGCGTGCGAGAACTACGCGCTGTACCCGCTGCTGACGGTGGCGGAGAACGGCCCACGGCGACCGGGTGCGGGTCGTGGCGGACCGGGATCTGACGCACGTCTTCGACGCCGAGACGGGAGACAGCCTGCGATGAGTGACCCCCTGCGGATCGTCGCGGCCGGCGACCACTTCGTACAGCCCCGGCTGATCGCCCGGGCCCTTGCCCATGAACTGCCCGAACAGGCCGTTGCCGTACGAGAACTGACCCTGGGCCGGCCCCTGGAGCCGTTCGGTCCGGTGGCCGAGGTCCAGGAGGCGTGCGGTACGCAGGACCAGGTCATCGCGGCCCTGGAGGACGGCGCGGAGGTGCTGGTCACCCAGATGGCGCCGGTCACCGAACGGGTGCTGGACCGCGCCGGGCGGCTGCGGCTGGTCGTGGTCTGCCGGGGCGGCCCGGTCAACGTCAACGTGGACGCAGCCAGGACGCGTGACGTTGGTCTACGACCCCTATGTGCGGGGCGAGATCCACGGGCTGCGCATGACGTCCCTGGACGAACTCCTCACCCGGTCCGGGGCGATCACCCTGCACGCCCGTCTCACCCCGGAGCCCCGGGGCCTGATCGGCGCCCGCGAACTGTCCCTCCTCCCGCCCGGCGCGATGGTGGTGAACGCGGCCCGCGGTCCCCGCTCGGCGACCGTGTCGTCCTCACCCCGCATCTGGGCGGCGCGAGCCGTGCGGTGGCCGAAAAGGCGGCGGCGACGGCAGCGGCGGAGGTAGGGCGCTGGGCCAGGGGGGAACCATTGGCGCACTCGCTGAGCTGACGGACCGAGCCATAGGGAGCCTTCGATGTACATCGGGATCGACGTCGGTACGTCCACGGTGAAGGCCGCCGCGTTCGACGGAGAGGGGCGGCAGCTGAAGGTCGCCGCACGGTCGGTGGGCCTCGGGATGCGTGACGGGTTCGTGGAGCAGGACATGCGGGAGGTGTACGCGGCCGTCGTCGCCGTCCTGGAGGAAGTGGGCGGTGAGGAGGTGGAGCTGGCCGGGCTCACCGGCCAGGGCGACGGTGTGTGGCTGCTGGACCGGGACGGGCGGCCCGTTCGGCCCGCCGTCTCCTGGATGGACGGGCGGGCCGCCGAGCTCGTCGACCGCTGGCTGGCGGACGGCACCTTCGAGACCGTCTTCCGCCGCACCGGCAGCGCGATGTTCCCCGGCTGTCCCGGCCCCCTGCTCGCCTGGCTGGACAGCCACGACCCGAAGCCCCTCGACAGGGCGACGGCGGCCGTCTACTGCAAGGACATGGTGTTCCAGCGGCTGACCGGGGCGCCCCGCGCGACGACCGACGTCTCGGACGCGTCGATGCCGTTCCTGGACCCGAGGACCCGTGCCTACGACAACCGGGTCGTGGAACTCCTCGGCCTGACCCACCGCCGCGGCCTGCTCGCCCCGGTCAGCGACCCGGTGGCGACGGGCGGGGCGAAGGGCGAGGGCCTGCCCGCCGGCACCCCCCTCGCCAACGGCCCCTACGACCTGGCGGCCTGCGCCCTCGGCGCCGGTGTCACCCGCCCCGGCGACGGCCTGCTCATCGTCGGCACCTGTCTGGCCGGCCTGGTCGCCACGACCGGCCTCGACCTGTCCGGCGAACCGGCCGGCCTCCACATCTCCACCGACCGCCCCGGCCACTGGCTGCGCGCGATGCCGGCGATGGTCGGCACGGCCGCCCTGGACTGGGTGCTGAAGACGACAGGCGTGGCCCACGACGAGGTCGACACCCTCCTCGCCGACACCCCGCCCGGCGCGCACGGCGTCCGCGTCCTCCCCTACTTCGCGCCCTCCGGCGAACGCGCCCCCTTCGTCGAACCCCGCCTCCGCGCCGAACTCAGCGGCGTCTGCCTGGAGTCGACCCCGGCCGATCTCGTCCGGGCCACCTGTGAGGGCATCGGCTACGCGGCCCGGCACTGCCTGGAGGCTGCGGGCCTGACCGGCACGCTGGCCGTGTGCGGCGGCGGCACCCGCAGCCCCGCCTGGATGCGGCTGCTGGCGGACGTACTGGGCCGGCCGCTACGGGTCGTCGAGGGTGAAGTGGGCGCGCGGGGCGCGGTGTTGGCGGCGGCGGAGCGGTACGGCATCGCCCTGGACACCGCCACATGGACCCGGCCGACGGCGGTCGTGGAGCCGGACGCGGGGCGGGCGGCGTACTACGCGAAGGGCTACGCCGACCATCTGGCACGGCTGGCCGTGGCCCGTGACCGGGCGCGCCGTTGAACAGTCCGCCGACGAAAGGGAATCACATGCGCCTGAGACGCCGCTGCCTGCTGCTCGCGGCGGTACCGGAGCCGGTGATTTCGGGGACGCGTTCGCCGAATACGCGCTGTACTACGGACTCGGGGTCGACGCGGTGGTGACCGCCCGCCACGGAGCCGCTGTCCCACGCGGTCCGGATCTGGCGGTGATGGCGAGGAGGGGTCTGTGACGATCAGCCGGTACTGCCGGACCTGCCGTGGCATGCAGGAGTTCGAGAAGCTCGACGAGGCCGAGAAGGCCTGGGCCCGCGCGGAAGGGGGCCGCACCTATGTGCACGACCTCTGGCGGTGCACGGCCGCCGGCTGTCTGACCTACTTCCGCATCGGCCATATCCACGACAGCGGGCTCCTCCCCGAGAAGTTCAAGAAGGAGCCCGCCGCCGACGCGGATCGACCGTGACCTACAGGTTGCTGAAGTCCGGGCCCTTGGTCCGGGTGCGCTTGATCTCGTAGAAGCCGGGGACCGAGGCGACGGCGAGGGTGCCGTCCCAGAGGCGGGCCGCGGCCTCGCCCTTGGGGGCCGGGGTGACGACCGGGCCGAAGAAGGCGATCTGCTCGCCGTCGTCGCCGGGGACGGCGATGACCGGGGTGCCGACCTCCTGGCCGACCTTGTCGATGCCCTCCTTGTGGGAGGCGCGCAGCTCGGCGTCGAACTCGAAGTCCTTCTGGTCGAAGTACTCGATCAGGTCGGCGGGCAGGCCGACGTCCGCCAGGGCGCCCTCGACGGCCTCGCGGGTCGGGCCCTGGCCCTCGTTGTGGATACGGGTGCCGAGCGCGGTGTACAGCGGGCCGAGGATGTCGGAGCCGTGCTTCTGCCAGGCCGCGGTGACCACCCGGATCGGCTGCCAGGCCTTGGTCTCAAGCAGCTCGCGGTACTCCTCGGGCAGCTCGTCGATCTTGGGCTCGTTCAGCACGGCCAGGCTCATGATGTGCCAGCGCACCTCGATGTTCCGGACCTTCTCCACCTCGAGGACCCACCGGGAGGTCATCCAGGCCCAGGGGCACAGCGGGTCGAACCAGAAGTCGACGGGCGTCTTCGCGGAGCTGGTCTCGGACATGCGTCTCCTCAGGAAAGTGTTCGATTCCCTGGGACAACGTCGTCCCCACCCCACCTCATTCCCTCCTCCCGCCCGTCAGGGGCACATGGCAGGATCGGTGCTGTCCACATACCGAACACCGCTCGCTGTCGATCTGAGGGAGTGCCGCCTGTGCCCGGTGAGAATCTGTCCCGCGACGAGGCCCGGGAGCGGGCCGCCCTGCTGTCCGTCGACGGGTACGAGGTGTCCCTCGACGTCCGCTCGGCCGTCGGGGAGGGCGACGAGTCTCCGCGCACCTTCCGTTCCGTGACGACGCTCCGGTTCCGCTGCAACGAGCCCGGCGCCACCAGTTTCGCCGATCTGATCGCGCCGAGTGTGACCTCGGTCTCGCTCAACGGCCGTGATCTCGATCCGGGCGAGGTCTTCGACGGCTCCCGGATCACCCTGGAGGACCTCGCCGCCGAGAACGAGCTGATCGTCGACGCCCAGTGCGCCTACTCCCGCACGGGTGAGGGCCTGCACCGCTTCGTCGACCCCGAGGACGGCGAGGTCTACCTCTACACGCAGTACGAGCCGGCCGACTCCCGTCGTGTCCTCGCGTGCTTCGAGCAGCCCGACCTCAAGGCCCCGTTCCGCTTCGAGGTGCGGGCGCCCGAGGGGTGGACGGTGTGGAGCAACGGGGTCGCCACGCACACGGACGGCGTGTGGCGCTTCGCGGAGACGAAGCCGATCTCGACGTACATCACCTGTGTCGTGGCGGGTCCGTACCACTATGTGACGGACTCCTACGAGCGGGTGCTGGAGGACGGGACCCGCCTGGAGATCCCGCTGGGCGCGATGTGCCGCAAGGGTCTGGCCCCGCACTTCGACGCCGACGACGTCTTCCTCGTCACCAAGCAGGGCCTGGACTTCTTCCACGACCACTTCGACTACCCGTACCCCTTCGGGAAGTACGACCAGGCGTTCGTGCCCGAGTACAACCTGGGCGCGATGGAGAACCCGGGCCTGGTGACCTTCCGCGAGGAGTTCATCTTCCGGGGCAAGGTGACACAGGCGTCCTACGAGGGCCGGGCCAACGTCATCCTGCACGAGATGGCGCACATGTGGTTCGGCGACCTGGTCACCATGGTGTGGTGGGACGACCTGTGGCTGAAGGAGTCCTTCGCGGACTTCATGGGCACGTTCGCCAACGTCGGCGCGACCCGCTTCAAGGACGCCTGGATCACCTTCGCCAACCGCCGCAAGGCCTGGGCCTACCGCGCGGACCAGCTGCCCTCCACGCACCCCATCACCGCCGACATCCGCGACCTCCAGGACGCCAAGCTCAACTTCGACGGCATCACGTACGCCAAGGGCGCCTCGGTGCTCAAGCAGCTGGTGGCGTACGTCGGCCAGGACGCGTTCCTGGAGGGGGCGCGGCGCTACTTCAAGCGGCACGCGTACGGCAACACCCGCCTCGGTGACCTGCTGTCGGTCCTTGAGGAGACCAGCGGCCGGGACATGGCGGCGTGGTCGAGGTCATGGCTCCAGACGGCGGGCGTCAACTCCCTCACCCCGCAGGTGCTGTTGAGCGCCGAGGGCCGGATCACCGAGCTGGCGGTGCTCCAGGAGGCCGCGGAGTCGCACCCCGAACTGCGCCCGCACCGCGTCGCGGTGGGCCTGTACCGGCGTACCCCCGAGGGCGCCGTGGAGCGGTACGCGCGCGTGGAGGTCGACGTCGACGGCCCGCGCACGATCGTGACCGAGCTGGCGGGCGCGGAGGCGCCGGAGCTGGTGCTGGTCAACGACGACGACCTGACCTTCTGCAAGACCCGCTTCGACGCGGAGTCGCTGGACACGCTGAAGCGGCAGCTGGGCGATCTGACGGACCCCCTGGCCCGTGCCCTGTGCTGGTCGGCGCTGTGGAACATGACGCGGGACGCGCTGCTGCCGGCCCGGGACTTCATGGACCTGGTGCTGCGCTTCGCGGGCCGCGAGTCCGACATCGGTGTGCTCCAGATGCTGCACGCGTGGGCGAACTCGTCGCTCGTCAACTACGCGGCGCCGGGGTGGCGGCCGACGGGCGAGCGGCTGCTCGCCGAGGGGGCGCTGAAGGAGCTGCGGCTGGCGGAGCCGGGCAGCGAGCACCAGTTGGCGTGGGCGCGGTTCTTCGCGTCGGTGGCCTCTTCCCCGGCCGATCTCCAGCTGCTCCAGGGCCTGTTGGAGGGCACGGCGAAGATCGACGGTCTGACGGTGGACCAGGAGTTGCGCTGGGCGTTCCTCGGCCCGCTGACCTCGCACGGCCTCGCGGACGAGGAGGTCCTCGCGGCCGAACTGGCCCGCGACGACACGGCGTCCGGCAAGCGCCACCAGGTCCGCTGCCTGGCCTCCCGGCCGTCGGCGGCGGTGAAGGCACAGGCGTGGGCACAGGTGGTCGAGTCGGACGCGCTGTCCAACGCGCTGGTGGAGGCGACGATCGGGGGGTGGAACCAGTCCTCGCAACGGGAGTTGCTGGCGCCGTACGCGCAGAAGTACTTCGCGGCGATCGAGCGGGTGTGGGCGGACCGGTCGATCCAGATCGGCATGGACGTGGTGCGCGGACTGTTCCCGTCCTTGCAGGACTCCCCGGACACCCTGGACGCGACGGACGCGTGGCTGTCGGCGCACGAGGACGCGCCCCCGGCGCTGCGGCGGCTGGTGCTGGAGGCGAGGGACGATCTGGCGAGGGCGTTGCGAGGCCAGGAGTGCGACGCGAAGACGGGCTGATCTCTGGCCAAAGCCTGGGCGGTCCGTAGCCGTTACGGAATTCAGTCAATTATGACCGTAACCCCTGGTCCCACCCATTCGGACCAGGGGTTTTCGCCGCCTACTCGGCATCCGAACACCCGTCCTTTAGTACCGGCTTGTCCGCATTTATCGACAGGCGCGTAACAGCGGTTAGAGGGGCGGCGGTCGGCGGGCATCCCCGCTGCATGAACCACAACACCCCGGTCCCCCCGCTCTCCCCCCGCCCGGTCCGCCACCTCTCCGAGGTGCACCGCCGGGTGATGACGACGGCGCAGCTGCGTACGCACGGTGTCTCGCCGGCCGACGTGAACGAGCAGTGCCGTCCCGGCGGCCCCTGGCAGCAGATCCTCCCGGGCGTGATCCTGCTCCACCCCGGCCCGCCGACCAGCGAGGAGCGGCTGCACGCGGTCCTGATGTACGCGGCGAAGGAGCGTCCGGCCGGGGTTCCGGCCCAGCCCGGCGCGGAGGACGCGCACGCCCCGACGTACACGGAGGCGATGCTGACCGGCCTCGCGGCCCTGACCCTGCACGGCTTCACCTCCTCCCCGCCGCTGATGTCCGTCGACAGGATCGACGTCCTGGTCCCCCGGCTGCGCCGGCTGCGCTCGACGGGCAGCGCACGGATCGTCCGTACGGCGTCCCTCCCGACCCCGCAGCAGGTGACGGGCGTCCCGGTGGCGCCGGTGCCGCGCGCCCTGGCGGACGCGGTGTCGGAGCTGACGGACGCGGGCGCCGTACGCCGTCTGCTCACCGAGGCCGTCCGGGGCGGGCACTGCGAACCGGCGGCCGTGGTCCGTGAGTTGAACCAGGCGAAGCTCCTGTCCCGCCCTCATGTGGTGGACGCGGTGGACTCCCTGCTCGCCGAGGGGCGGGCGATCGCGGAGGACCGTCTGTACCGGATGGTGCGCGAGCACGGCCTGCCGGACCCGGTGTGGAACGTGGACCTGCGCCTGCCCGGCGGCCCGCACCTCGGCGGCCTGGACGCGTACTGGCCCGAGCAGGCGGTAGCCGTCGAACTGGACACCCGCGCCCCCCGCCAGGACGAGGACGCGCTGTGGTCCGAGTACGCCCGCAAGCGCGAGCACCTGGAGCGCCTCGGCATCACGGTCGTCCACATCACCCCGAAGAAGCTGAGGGAGTCCATGGAGCAACAGGCGGCCGTGGTCCGTACGGCGCTCATGGCGTCCGGCGACCGCGACCCGGCCGCGTACGTGGTCGTCCTCCCCCGGTAGTGACGGACCGGGGGGATCAAGGGGGGAGAGGGGGGGCCGCCGGGCGGAGGGGACCGGGCGGCCCCTCCTCGTGTGCCGCGCTAGCCGAGCCGGGGCGGCACGAACGCCGCCGCGTCCCCCTGCCACTGCCGGTGCACCCAGAGCGGCTCACCGGCCAGTTCGATGCGTGCCCAGGTCCCGGACAGCGGCCCGATCTCCGTTCCCAGCGGCAGCCGCGCCAGCACCCGGGTCGGCTTGACCGCCCCGAAGCGGCCGTACTGAAGCACCACGACAGCCCGGTCGGTCACGAGCACCACCCGTCGGCTCGTGAACGCGTTGGCGAGAAGCACCCCGGCAAGACCGCCGAGGGCGCCCCGGAATCCCGCGTACCCGCCCACCGGAACCAGCTGGAACGCCATCGCCCCGACCAGGAAGAACCCGGCCCGCCACCAGGGACTGACCCCGCCCTGCGCCAGCATGACCCGCCGGGTCCGCTCACCGGGTTCCAGAAGACCCTGCGAGACGGCCCTGACTCGCTCCGCCGACCGTGGCATCACACATCCCGACCCGAAAGATCACCGCTGGCGACGCAGATCTTCCGCCGGTCGCCGACTCGCTGTCAATGACCGGCATGCGTACAGGTGGTCCCCAGGAGTGCGGAGCGAGCGCTACCTTCCGCAGAACTCCGCCTCGATCACCGCGTCACTGTCTCCCGACCAGTCGCCGTTGAAGTTGAAGGCCAGGGTGTGACGGCCGTCAGCCGTGGTGACCGCCTCCGACCGGGAGCCGTGGATGCCGCCGCCGTGGCCCCAGACGTGGACGCCGCAGCTCAGTTCGCGGTCGATGAGGCCCAGGCCGTAGCCGGCGTCCGGCCAGCCCACCGCCGTGACCGTCGTCTTCATCTCCGCCAGCTGCTTCGGCGGGAGCAGCCTGCCGCGCAGGAGAGCCGAGTAGAAGCGGCCGAGGTCCGCGGAGTCGGAGATCATGCCGCCCGCCGAACCCGCCAGGGACGGGTTGAGCTTCGTGACGTCGTACGTCGGGCCCGTCGTCGTCTCGGCGAGCTTGGAGTAGGCGCGACCGGAGGGCTGCGGGACGGTGACGCGGGTGCCGGGGACGGACGTGGCGCGCAGGCCGAGCGGTTCGATGATCCGGTCACGGATCTCGGCGGCGTACGGCCGTCCCGTCGCCTTCTCGATGACCATCCCCGCCAGGATGTAGTTGGTGTTGGAGTAGCTCCACGACGCACCCGGCTCGAACTCCGGCGCGTGCCGCATCGCGATCGCCACGAGGTCCCGCGGCGACTTGGTGTCGTAGCGGTGCTTCAGGAAGCCGTCGGCCAGGAAGTACGTCCGGCCGAAGTCGTCGTCGGACGTGTAGTCGTAGATGCCGCTGGTGTGGTTCAGCAGCCGGCGGAGGGTGATCCCACGGCCGTCGTGGCCGTGGCCGCGCACCACGTCCGGCAGCCACTTGTCCACCGTGTCGTCCAGCGACAGCCGCCCCTCCGACTCCAGTTGGAGCAGCACCGTCGACACGAAGGTCTTGGTGATGCTGCCGACGCGGTAGTGGTCGTACGGCGAGCGCGGGGAGCCGGTCCGCAGGTCGCCGACGCCCGCCGTCGCCGACCAGCGGCCCACCGTGGCCGTGACGCCGGGCACGCCGTCCTTCACCGCGGCCTCGATCGCCTCCCGGGTAGCGCCGTGCTCGCCGCCGTCTCTCGGGGCGGCCAGGGCGGGGCCCGCCAGTGCCGCCGACAGCACCACCGCCGTCACCGCCACGAGAGTCGTCCGTACGGTCCTCATGTACTTCCCCTTCCGGCCCTTCGTACTGGTCGGAGGAGGAGACACGGCCGGTATCGCCGAGGTTGACCGGTGTACTCCGGTTGAGCGGCTTTCAGCCCTTCTTCAGCACCAGCTCCGTGTTGCGGTCCCGCGCCGCGCCGCCCAGCGTCGTGCTGGCGCCCGGGGCGTTGAACGACAGCTCGCGGTACAGCGCCGCGAGGCCGGTCTGGGAGAGGTCGGCGAAGTCCGTGCGGTGCGGGGCGGAGGACTCGACGCAGGTGGTGAAGAGGGAGAGCGTGCCGTCCTTGTTGTCCACCAGCTCGACGACCCGGGCGAGCTGGGGGTAGTCGACGTGGGAGGCGGTGGAGATCTCCCAGAAGCCGGGGCCGCCGCCGGAGCCCGCGTGGGCGGTGATGTCGTTGCGGTGGATGTGACCGTTGACCCACGCCAGGACGTTGCGGTGGCGGGCCAGCAGGGCGACGACCTCGGCACCGCTGTGGCGGCGCTCGCCGGGGCGGGCCGGGTCGGGTCGGGTGTTGTCCATCGACTGGCTGGTGTGGTGGCTGAAGACGATCGCGTACGAGTCCTTGTTGTCCGTCAGCGTCTTCTCCAGCCACTTCAACTGGGCCGTGCCGACGGAGCCTTCGTAGTGGCCGCCCGCGTCGGTGGTGTCGAGGCTGATGCCGATGACGTCGTCGGCGATGCGGAAGGAGTAGTACTGGGTGCCCGCGTCGAGGTTGGCGGTGGAGTAGCCGTGGCCGACCGGGCCGACACCGCGGTGGGCCGGGTCGAGGTGGGCCCTGACGTACTCGGTCGGCGTGTACGGTGCCCGCTTCTCGTCCGGCGTCACCGCGCGCATGTCTCGGGCGTGGGCCTTGAGCAGGTCGCGGAAGCCGGCGCCCTTGGGGTCCTTGGCCGTCTTGATGGCGTTCTGGAGCTTCTTCGCCTCGGCGGCCGGCAGGCTCATGAGCTTCTTGCCGCCGACCGCGTACTCGGTGAGCCAGGGGTCGGCGTGGGAGCCGTAGCAGCCGAGCGGCATGGCGTCGTGGTTGCCGACCGTGGAGTACCAGGGCAGGTTCAGACCGGGGCTGTTGAGCTCGCGGATCGCGGCGGCGAGGAAGCCGTCGAGGTGCGGGAAGCCGAGCTGCTTGTCGGCGTCGCGGACCGTGGCGTCGGGCTGCCAGTACTGCTTGAGGCCGCTGTTCTGGACGCCCTCGTACCGCCGCGGGTCACCGGAGTTGGGGCTGATCCGGCCGCCGCTCATCACCTTCAGGAACCACTCCAGCTCGGACTTGGCGTTGTTGTCCGTGTTGTCGCCGGTGGTCATCGCGAAGTGCAGCGGGGCTCCGGTGACGGGGCCGCCGCGCAGCGCGTTGATGCGCTCGACGAGGGCGACCGCGCCGTGCACGGTCAGCGCCTCCTGCGGACGCCAGGCGTGCACGTCGGTCGAGCGCAGGTATTCGAGCCGCATCGGGTGCTGGGCGTCGATGAGGTGCATGTCGGTGAGCTGCACGAACGCGGCGAGCGCGGTACGGCGGCCGGCGCGGCCGGTCTTCGGCGCGGCGAGGTCACCGCGGACGACCCGCGCCCAGCCGGGGCCGTTGCCGAGGCGGCGGAAGCCGGAGGAGGTGCGGGCGGCGGCGACGGTGGCGACGGTGGTGCCGCGGGTGTAGGGCGCGAGGGGGGTGGTGGCCGGAGCCTGCCGGGACTGGGCGACGGGCGCCTCGGCCGCGATGCCGGAGCCGGCGGCGGTGGACGTCGAGGTGGCGGTGGCGGCCTGGCTGTCGGTCGGCCGCAGGGCGTAGCCGACGCCGGCGGAGACGGCTGCAGCGCCGGTGGCGGCGAGGACGGTGCGGCGGTTGACCGCGAGGGCGGAGGTGGCGACAGAGCGTGTGCGCGACATGGCGCGGTCTCCCCGAGTGCGAACGCGTCGGCAGTGGTCGCGGGTCGCTCGCTGACGCGAATTCCCCGCTCGCTCTGGATGCTTGGCAGCGAGGATGACCTGTGCGTGAACGAGACGGCAACGCGCAACACCGATCACCGTACGTGGATCTTGGGGGACCCTGGGTGTCTACGAGGGCTCGTCCGGTGGGCGGATGGTGGTCACAGGCTGTTCATCTGGCGGGGTAGTCGAGGGTTCCGACGGCAGCAAGGTGAAGCTCGCCCGGACCTTCTCGTAGGTCTTCGTCGGCTGGGTCGCGGTCGGCTGGTACCAGGTGTTGATCTGGTACGTCCGCCCCTCCACCGTGAAGCCCAGGAGCACCGCGTGCCAGGGCTTGCCCTGGAGCGTGAAGGTGTACTCCCACAGGACCGCGGGCCAGCCCTCGAAGCGGGCCGGGTCGAGCCGGATCTTCCGGTAGTCCTCCCCCTGCCGGGCGTTCTTCTCCGATGCCTTCCAGGTCTTCATGAGGTCGCCCCGGGCCAGGGCGGACTTCACGGCGACCTCCTGGTCGCCTTCAGGAGAGGTGTAGTGCACCTCTGCACCGGTCTTCACGTCCCGGCGCCAGCCCTGGGGCGGGACCCAGGCGAACCCGCCGGCCTCCTCACGTGCCGCGGGCGGCGGGCTCGTACGGGGGGCGCCGCCGATCTCGATGACCGGGACGACCTGCTGCCGGGCACCGAAGTGGAGCGAGAAACCGAGGACGGCCACGCCGACGAAGACCACCGCGAGCGCCCAGCCGGCCATCACCCGGCCGAACCCGCGCGCGGGCACGGGCCGCCCGAGGTCGATGTCCGTGTCGAGGGTGTAGGAGAAGGTGGATGCGGGCGGTTCCGATACCCCAGCCGCATCCCCCTCCCCCACCCGCATGTCCGCGCCGCCGTCGAGGGCGAGCGGCTCGACGTCCAGCAGCGACGCCACGTACCGCCGCCACAGCGGCAGGTCCCGGCGGCGGCCGTGTTCGACGAGGTGGTCCAGGGCCTCGGGGTGGGAGTCCGTCAGGGAGGCCCAGTAGCGTTCCGCGAGGCGGCGGGTCATGACTCGAGGACTTCCTCACCGGCCGGCGTCGCGGGTTCCGCCTGCGTCCCGGCGATCGCCGCCTGGAGCGTGCGCGCACTCCCCAGCTGCCGCAGCAGCGCCGGTGCCGACGCCCCCACCGCCACCGTGGCGAGGGCGCCGGTCAGTTGGGGGGCGAAGAGCCAGCCGGCGCCGGCGCCGAGGCAGATCCGCGTCAGGGCGGCCAGCGCGTCGGAGGGCGGGTCGATGTACTTGTCGAAGCGCGGCAGCTTGTCGCGGCGACGGTTCCGCGACAGCGCGCGGTGCCTGGCCGCCTGCCAGGTCGCGATCCGGCCGTAGAAGACCACGATCTCCACGACCAGGCCACCCAGCGCCCCGTATGTGATGGACATCGACCATTCCATGGCCGTCCCCCTCGGCAATGGCGATGCCGTTCAGCATTCCAGACAAGCGCCCCGTCCGGGAGGGAATCGGCAGCGGCGACCCAAAGGCCTAATCCCGGACGCCCGCCACCCGCCCCGTCGCCGGTCGCTCCCGCCACAACGCCAGCCCCACGTCCACCAGTCCGACCCGGTTCAGCTCGGGCACCTCCGCCAGGGGATGCCAGGCCGCCATGTCGGTGGAGCCGCCGATCTCGGGGCGCAGCTCGCCGCCGGTGACCCGGGCCTCGTAGACGAGGCGCAGGCCCTGGCGGTCGACGCCGCGGCCCCAACGCCGTTCCTGTGCAAGGCGGATGGAGTCGACCCCGAGCAGGTCCGTGATCTCGACGGTGTACCCGGTCTCCTCCTCCACCTCGCGCAGCACCGTGTCGTAGGGATCCTCGCCGTGCTCCATGCCGCCGCCCGGCAGGGTCCACTCCGGCCTGCCGTCGTCGCCGATCCAGCGGGCGAGCAGGAGGTGATCGTCTCGGACGCACAGGGCGTAGGCCGCCACCCTCAACTTCTTGCGCATAGGGGGACGTTAGGGCCTGTCCGGCGGATTGGCCGGTGAGTATTCGGGCGCCGACCAGCGCAGGGGCAGCGCCTCCGGTGTCTCGACGACCTCCCGGATCGCCAGCCGCACCCGGCGACCGCCCGCCGCGTCGAACTCCGTGTGCGCCTCCCCCGTCAGCTGGAGCGTCGTACCCGTCGTCCAGTCCAGGAGGAGCAGGCCCGCGCGCGGGTCCGCCGCGAGGTTGCCCAGGGTGAGGAACATCGAGTTGCCCGGATAGTCCCGCCAGCTCAGCTCCCCCGGCGAAGCCACCCTCACGAAGCCTGGGTTGCCGCCCCGATGGCTGGTGTCGGCGCCGCCCGGGTGCACGGTCGTCAGGAAGAAGGTGTCGGACGTGGCGATGAACTCCGCCTGGTCCGAGGAGAGTTCCCGCCCCCGTCGCGGCGTCCCGCCACCCCGGCCGGCCACCACCTCGTACGCCTCTCTCCGCTGGAGATACTTCGGGCAGTTGGCGAAGACCCGGTCCGCCGTCACCGCGAATCCCCGTTCCGTGGGCCGGAGTCGGCCGTTGAGGCGCATACGGCGGCGGGTGCGGGGGTCGAGGGCGATCGTGCCGACGAGCGTGCCGTCCTCGGCGAGGGCCGTGGCGAGCGGGTCCGACGCCGGGACCCCTCCCGTCACCGACATCTGGCGCGGGCCCGTCGCCCGTACGAAGCCCGGCGGGCCGGTGAGCGGGGACGCCCACACGGCGCCCGTCGACGGGTCCGCGGCGCCCACGGTCAGCAGGGGCTGCGCCTCCAGGAACGCGGCGGCGATCGGCTTGATGCCCTCCCCGATCGAGGCACCCACGTGATCTGCCCGCTCCCGCACCCCCACCCGTTCCTGCACCGCCCGCGAGCCCGCGTGATAGACGCCCATGGCTAGAAGAACCCGCAGGTCGGGGCCGACTCCACCGGCGCCGGCGCCCCCTCCGCCCCGCTCGGCACGGAGATCTCCAGCCGGGTGCCGTCCGGGTCGTGGAAGAAGATGCCGCCCGACGCGGCGCCCTCGCGATGGGCGACGACTCCCTCGTAGGCGAAGTCCACGCCGTACGTCCGCAGCGCCTCCTCGTACGCGCGCACCCGCTCGATCGAGTCCGCCTCGAAGGCGAGGTGGTGCAGGCCCGCGCGGTCGCTCGCGTACGGCCCTTCCGCCTGCTGCCAGAGCGTGAGGACCAGGGCCGTGCCGTCGCCCAGGAACGCGTACCGGCGGCCTTCCTCCTTGCCCTCGGCGATCAGGGTGAAGCCCAGGACGTCCCGGTAGAAGGCGAGCGAGCGGTCGAGATCGGTGACGTTCAGGCCGATGTGGCCGGTGCGCAAGGTCATGACGCGTCCCTTCGGATGACTAACCTCTCTCAATAAAGTTAAAGGTTAGGCGCGGTCGACGCAACCCCTCACGTACCCTTGAGTGGTTAGCATCGAAGGAGACCCGCATGTCAGCCGACCCGCGCCCGCTCACCGGCGAGCCGCTCGCCCTCGATCTGCTCAACACGCGGTGGATGCGGGAAGGGGCCGTCCAGGATCTGCTCCAGGACGCCGACGGGCTCGCCGTATGGCTGGCGGCCAACGCGCTCGACGGGCGGTTCGCGGCGGACGCGGCCACCCTGCGGCACACCCTCCAGGCGCGGGACGCGCTGCGCAAGGCGGTCGACGGGGGCGAGACGGCTCCGCTGGACGCCGTGCTCGATCATGGCCGTATCCGGGCCACCCTCACCGCCGAAGGGCCGGGCGAGATCCCCGAGTTCCGCGACCCCGCCTGGGGGCCCGCGTGGCTCGCCGCCCGGGGCTATCTGGAACTGCTCGCCACCGCGCCCGACCGCATCCGCGGCTGCGCCCACGAGGCGTGCATCCTGCACTTCTTCGACACCTCACGGAACGGGACGCGCCGCTGGTGCTCGATGGCGGCGTGCGGGAACCGGGCGAAGGCGTCGCGCCATTACGCGCGGACACAGAAGCCCTGACGCGCGAAGGGCGGGCCCCCTGCCGGGAACCCGCCCTCGCCGTGTCCGGACGCCGTTCAGCCGTCCGCGGCGCGCACCCCACCGATGTTGATGGCGTCGCAACTGCGCTCGATGAACTCGCCCACGGCGAAGCTCGCCGCACGCGCGTCGTTCTCGTCCTGCGGATCGAAGTGGTCGTACCAGTCCAGGAGCGTGGCGAAGTCGTCGTGGACGCCGTCGGGCGCCTGCTCGCTCAGATCCTCGAGGATGTGGTGCTTGTCGTGCAGACCCAGATCGTTCACGGTCTGGAGATCCAGCGGCTCCGCCGTACGGCAGAAGGCCGCCTGCGCCTTGGCGTCGGCGAAGTCGTCCGCCGTCGCCCACCGGTAGCCGAGCAGTCCGCCGCCGAGGCCGACGACGAGCACCGCCGCGCCCACGCCGATACGGGTCCGCCTGGATATCACGTCCCCGCCTTGATGGCGTTGAGGTCGTGCTGGTCGAACCTGTAGTAGGCCGCCGTCGTGGAGCGCATGCACGAGTTGTTGTCGGTGTCGTTCGACGCCTTGCGGTGCCCGAGGTCGCCGGTGTGCCCGAACTCGTGGCAGCCCATGGTGAGCCACTCGAAGTCGTCGTGGTACATGGCGGTGTTGAACTGGATGGTGATGACGTCACACGACGTGAAGAGCGCGTTCCAGTCCTTGCACCTGGTCTGCCCCGCCCACGTCACGTTCTCCGTCTTGTAGTCGTGGACCTCGATGTCACCGCCACCCCACGAGGTGGTGATGACACTCCGTTCGAGCTGCTCCTTGCCCCATTCCATGGCCCCCTTGCCCTTGACCGTCAGGTTGAAGCCCTTGACGGCCTGCTGCCTGTTGTCCGGGTCCATGCCGGAGTCGTCGTGACTCGCGTGGGCCGGCGAGGAGAGGGAGGCCAGGAGCACCGCCGCCAGCGCGACCCACAACGGGCGCGTCGTACGTGACATTTGCTCTCTCATTTCAGCTGGAGACGGTTCAGGTGGAGGAGGGGTACGGGGTGGGTTCCGAGCCGTCGTTGGTGCCCAGGTCGGTGGGCTCCGCGGTGGCGCCGGCCGTCGGAAGCGGCGAGTTCTCGTACCCGGAGGGGCCGGCGACCGGCATCTCGGCGGCGGTCGGCAGATCCGGCGGCGGGTTCTTGGTGTCGTAGATCCGCTTGAGGTAGATCGAGAGGTCGAGCATGTCGTAGCTCTCGATGCTCTGCTTCAGCGCCGAGCCCTCCTCGGCCGACGAGGAGAGGAAGCCGTCGGCGAGGATCTCCGCCCGGCCCTCCGTGCTGATGACGTTCCAGCCGGTGGTCGCGGAGCCGCGCAGGAAGAACACGTACTCCTTGCCGACCTCGCTCCACTTGTAGTTGTTGACCTGGTAGCCGTCGCCGCTGGCGTCCCAGCCCCATTCCTCGACCTTGATCGGGGCCGGGAAGGTGGTGCGGCCGTTCGGCGAGAACGCCTGGTTGACCTGGAGTGTCACCTCTCGGGCCTGGGTGGCCGCGGTCTCCTCGCCCGGCTCGGCGGTCTCGTCGGCGCCGACGATGCGTCCCGGGTTCACCGCGGTCACGGTCGCGCGGACCACGGCGGGCGAGGTCACGGCCATCTGCCCGACGCTCTCGAACTCCACGCTCTCCAGGGCGTGGGCGATCACCTCGGGTTCCGAGTCCAGGGTCCTGGTGTCGGCCTCGGCGACCGGCAGCAGGGTCGCGCCCCCGGCCACCGCCGCCACCGCGACGGCCGCGGCGGCCCAGACCCCCCATTTCGGGAAGTGGAAGTCCAGCATGGTCAAGGCACGCTCCGCCCTGTGAAAGCCCTGTGATCTTGGTCGGAGCAGATCGTAAAGGTTTGACCAGGCCATGGCAACAAGGATCTAAAGCACCGCCGGGGCGGGGTAACCCCGCTGCCCGTGACGCCGGATGGACCGGTATGCCGGTTAACTCACCAATGACCTAGGGGGTTTTCCCCACGCGTCCATATCGATTCGGTCAACTCTCCCTAAACATCCTTCCCATGCGTAAAGCTGTGCGATCACCCGGAACCTCGTTCCGGACCCCCGCGGTCAGGACCGATCGGTCCCGGTCGCCACCGCACGTTCCTTTACCTACAAGGGATGCCGATGACCCTCACCCCCCAGCGCGAACCGATACCGAGCGCGAGACGCGTGGTGCGTATAGCCGTGGCCGCCGGTCTCGTGGCCGCGCTCTCCGCGGCCGGGCCGATACCCATGGCCTTCTCGGCCGACTCCGGTACGCCCGCCGCGGCCGACCCGGGCGTCAAGTCCGCCCACGAGAAGCTCGGTTCGGACGACGCGGACCTGCTCGCCGAGGCCAAGGCCGACGGCGACAAGAACGTCACGCTGATGGTCGCCACCGCCCCCGGCAAGACCGAGCAGGTCACCGAGGAGCTGGACGCGGTCAAGGGCGGCTACGTGGGCAAGACCTACGACAAGCTCGGGTACGTCCGTGCGACCGTCCCGACCGCCAAGGCGGACGCGGCCATCGCCGCCGCCGCGAAGCTCTCCTCCGTGCACGGCATCGACCTGCGGCAGGAGATCGCACTGGACGATCCCACGCCCGCCGCGGACACCGCGAAGGGCGCCGCCTCGACCGCGAGCGCCACGGGCACCTACACGGGGCCGAACAAGAAGACCCCCGCCAAGAACCCGTACAACCCGTCCTTCGAGACGGGCGCCGTCGACTTCGTGCAGGACCACCCGAAGGCGGACGGCCGCGGCATCACCATCGGCATCCTCGACTCCGGCGTCGACCTCGGCCACCCCGCGCTGCAGAAGACCACCACCGGTGAGCGCAAGATCGTCGACTGGGTCACCTCGACCGACCCCGTCTCCGACGGCGACGGCACCTGGCGGCGGATGACCACCGCGGTCGCCGGCCCGACGTTCTCGATCACCACGACCAGCCAGGGCACCGAGACGTTCAAGGCGCCCGAGGGTTCGTACAAGTTCAGCTACATGTCCGAGTCCGCCACCACCGGCGGCGACATGGCGGGCGACCTGAACCGCGACGGCGACAAGACGGACGTCTGGGGTGTGCTGTACGACGCGGCCGCCGGCACCGTCCGCGTCGACCTGAACGACAACCTCGACTTCACCGACGACGTGGCCATGAAGCCGTACAAGGACGGCTACCAGATCGGCTACTTCGGCACCGACGACCCCACCACCGAGGTCGTCGAGCGCATTCCGTTCGTCGTCGAGATCCGCAAGGACGTCGTCTACAACTCCTCGGGCGCCAAGGCCGATTACGTCAACATCGGCGTCATCGAGTCCGAGCACGGCACCCACGTCGCCGGCATCACCTCCGCCAACGGCCTGTTCGGCGGGAAGATGAACGGCGCGGCCCCGGGCGCGAAGATCGTCTCGTCCCGTGCCTGCACCTGGTCCGGCGGCTGCACCAACGTCGCGCTCACCGAGGGCATGATCGACCTCGTCACCAACCGCGGTGTCGACATCGTCAACATGTCCATCGGCGGTCTGCCGGCGCTCAACGACGGCAACAACGCGCGCGCCGAGCTCTACACGCGCCTCATCGACACCTACGGCGTCCAGCTGGTCATCTCGGCCGGCAACTCCGGCCCGGGTGCCAACACCATCGGCGACCCCGGTCTGGCCGACAAGGTGATCTCCGTCGGCGCGGCCATCTCCAAGGCGACGTGGGCCTCCAACTACGGCTCCGCGGTGACGAAGTCGTACGCGATGATGCCGTTCTCCTCGCGCGGTCCGCGTGAGGACGGCGGGTTCACCCCGACGCTGTCCGCGCCGGGCGCCTCCATCAACACCACGCAGACCTGGCTGCCGGGCTCCCCGGTCGCCGAGTCGGGCTACACGCTGCCGGCCGGCTACTCGATGCTCCAGGGCACCTCGATGGCCTCCCCGCAGGCCGCGGGCGCCTCGGCGCTGCTGCTCTCCGCCGCGAAGCAGAAGGGCATCACGCTCACCCCGGCGACCCTGCGCACGGCCCTGACCTCGACCGCCGACCACATCAAGGGTGTGCAGGCGTACGAGGAGGGCGCGGGCCTCATCGACATCGTGGACGCCTGGGACGCCATCAAGGACGGCGCGACCGCCCACGACTACACGGTCAAGGCGCCGGTCGACACCGCGATCGACCAGTTCCTGAAGACCCCGGGCTTCGGCACCGGCATCTACGACCGTGAGGGCGGCCTGAAGGCCGGCGTGAAGAAGTCGTACGAGGTCACCATCACCCGTACGACCGGCGCCGACCGTCCGCTCCGCCACGAGCTGAGCCTGGAGAACAACGCCTCCGGCACCTTCTCCATCGTCGGCTCCGACGACATCAAGCTGGAGCTGAACAAGCCGGTCACCGTGAAGATCGCCGCCAAGTCGCCGTCCGCCGGCGTCAAGAGCGCGATCCTGGAGGTCGACGACCCGCGCACCGAGGGCGTCGACAAGCAGATCCTGAACACGGTCGTCGTCTCGTCGCCGGTGAAGTACACCTACTCCGCGTCGAACACAGTCCAGCGCAACAGCACGCAGTCGTACTTCGTGACCGTCCCCGAGGGCGCCAAGTCCCTGGAGGTCGCGATCGGCGGGCTGAAGGACAAGAGCCAGACCCGGTTCATCGCGATCCACCCGTACGGCACTCCGGTCGACAACACCGGCACCCCGTACTGCTACAACAACTACCTCGACGGCAACGGCTGCAAGCCCGACGTGCGTGCGTACGCGGACCCGCAGGCCGGCGTCTGGGAGATCGAGGTCGAGTCGCGCCGTACGTCGCCGCTGCTCGACAACCCGTACAAGCTGGACGTCGCCGTCCTCGGCGCCGCCTTCGACCCCGAGGTCGTGACGGTTCCCGAGGCCAAGGTCGGCACCCCGGTCGCCGCCTCCTGGAAGGTGACGAACAACTTCGCAGCCCTGGACGGCAAGCTCGTCGGCGGTCCGCTCGGCTCGGCCAAGTCGGCCCGCCCGTCCATCACCGAGGGTGTCACCCAGACCACCACGGTCGACGTGCCCGAGGGCGCCAAGTCCCTCGACGTGGTCATCGGCAACGTCTCCGACGCCGCCGCCGACCTCGACCTGGTCGTCTACGGCCCCGACGGCAGCGAGGCCGGCACCTCGGCCGACGGCGACTCGGAGGAGGCCGTCTCGGTCGCCGCCCCGGCCGCCGGCACCTACACCATCGAGGTCATCGGCTACTCGGTGCCGTCCGGTACCACCGCGTACGACTACCAGGACGTGTTCTTCTCCAACGCCCTGGGCACCGTCACCGTCGACGACACCGCCGCCGTCAAGCTCGGCACCGGCGACTCGACGAACGTCTCCGCGAACGTGACCGCCCTGGCGGCCGCTCCGGAGGGCCGTGAGTTCTTCGGCCAGGTCCAGCTGGTCAACGCCCGCGGCACGGCCGCCGGCATCGGCAGCGTGACGATCGAGAAGGTCACGCCGTAACGGCTGTACGGCAGTAAAGGGGCGGGCGTTCCCATGGAACGCCCGCCCTTCTGCGTTCTCCGTCCCCGCGGGTCAGGCCCCGCCCTCGCAGGTCAGACCCCGCGCGGCGGGCAGCGCCCGCTCGATCCGCAGGCGCCCCTCCGCCAGCGCGTCCTGGGCGGCACCGGTCCGGTCCTCGGCGTACGGCGGATCGCCCGCGCGATAGGTCTCGGGCCCCTCGCCCGGCAGGCTGGAGACCAGGACCAGCATCCGCGCCCCGGTCCGGTAGTACGCCGGCACGTTCGCACCCTGGTCGACGAAGGTGACCGTCCGCTCCCCGCTCGCCGGCTTGTAGTGACGCTCCACCTCCAGCACCACCCGGTACCGGTCGTCGCCGCCCGCCGCCTCGACCCGTGCCACCGTGCCCTCGACGACCGTGCTGGAGCAGGCGATGAGCCCCTCGACGGTGAGCAGGGCCTGGGATCCCTCGCCCTCGACCCCGTTGTGGGCGACGAGATACGCCGCCCCCGTCCCCAGCGACGCGACGGCCACGGCCGCGGCGAGAGCCACGAGCCCGAGACGCCCACGCCACCGCCGGCGCACGGGGACGGGTTCGGGCACGGACACGGGTGCCGGCACCGGTTCCGGCGCCTGCGCGGCCGCGCGGGCCAGCCCGTCCCCGATCCGCCGGAGCTGCTCGCGTACGGCGGCCATGTCGCGTTCCGCCGTCCCGTACTCCTCCGTCTCCCGGTGCGCGGGTTCGCCCAGCAGGACCGCCATCAGCTCGTCGTGCTTCTCCACCGTCACACCGTCTCTTCCACGTGCAGCCGGTCACGCAGGTGCTTCGCCGCGGCGTACAGCCTGCTCTTGACCGTTCCCAAGGGGATCCCGAGCTGTTCGGCGATCTGCGGAACCGAGAGATCCGCGTAGTAGCGCAGGATCAGGACCTGCCGCTGCGCGCCCGGCAGGGCGTCGAGCCCTTCGGCGACGGCGAGCGCCTGGATGCTGTTCTCGGTGTCGTCCTGGACACGTTCGTCCGGCGTACCGAGCAGGGAGAGCCGCTCGCTGACGCGCTCCTGCCGGTGTCTGGCGCGGTGCCAGTCCACCGCGAGGTTCGAGGCCACCACCGCGGCCCAGGCGCCCGGGTCACGCGGTGGGTCGTCGCCGCGGGCCCGGCGTTCCAGCAGGCGCAGCCGCACCTGCTGGAGCCCGTCCTGGAGGTCGTCCTGAGGGACCCCGCCGAGCGCCAGGACGGCACGGACCCGGTCGGCCTGCGCCGCGTCCAGCGGGTCCGTGCCTGCCTCCGCGCCGCCAGGTCTCCTGATCTGCACCCGCGTTCTCCCTCGTCCGTGTTTCTCCTATGACGCGGGAGCATCGCAGATCGTTCGATCCTCATGCGCAGGCGAGCCGCCGTGACTCCGGCAGCGAGGCCTGGACCCAGGCCCGTTCGCGGGCCACCTCCCGCTCGCCGACCACCCAGTGGTCGGGCACGGCGTCCCCCTTCAGGACCCCGAACAGCACCGGGTCACCCTTGCGCAGACCGTCGACGAAGGTGTCGTCGACGACGTACGTCAGCCGCTCGGGCCCCTTCATGTCCTGCTTGTAGTAGCGGACCACGTCCACGGTGATCCGCAACTGCACCTGGTCCGAGAGGCGTTCGACCGAGGAGACCGTCCCCTCGACGACCAGCCGGGTGCAGGCGAGGTAGTGCGGGCTGCCGAAGCGGGTGTCCACGTCGGACTGGGACTTCTCGGCGCTGCTCGCGTCGCCCCCGGAGTCCGTGAGGCTGTCGCCGTTCGTCGCGATCAGCCAGCCCATGCCGGTGACCACGGCGGCCACCGCGGCCGTCGCGAGGGTGCCGAAGGCGAGCCTCGGGACCCAGCGCCGGGCCCGTGCGGGACGTACCGGAGCGGGCCGCGGCGCGGGACGCGGCTCCTGGGCCAACGCGTCGCCGATGAGGCCGAGTTGCTCCCGCAGGAGGGCGATGTCGGAGGTGGCCTCGCGGTGTTCCGCCAGCAGATCCGCGTCGGCCCCTTCGGGCAGTGGTTCGCCGGTGAGCGCCGCCATCAGCGCGTCGGCATCCCGGTCCCGGTGTTCGGCGGTCATGTCACACCACCTCGTCCTCGTGCAGACGGGCGCGCAGCGCGCGGACCGCCGTGTGCAGCCTGCTCTTGACCGTGCCCTCCGGGACACCGAGTTCCTGGGCGATGTCCCGCACCGGAAGATCGGCGTAGAACCGCAGGACGAGGACCTGGCGCTGGTTGTCGGGCAGTTCGTCCAGTCCCTGGGCGACGGCGAGCGAGAGCACGCTGGTGTCCTCGCCGGAGGGGTGCTCCAACTGGCGCAGAGAGGCCAGGCGTTCGCCGATCCGCTCCTGCCGGCGCTTGGCGCGGTGCCAGTCCATGGCGAGGTTGGAGGCGACGACGGCCGCCCACGCGGAGACGTCGCGCGGCGCCTCGTACCCCTTGGCCGCCCGCTCCAGCAACCGCAGGCGGACCTGCTGCACCCCGTCCGGCAGGTCCGCCTGCGGTACGCCGCCGAGCGCGAGCACGGCTCGTACCCGACGTTCCTGGGCCGCGTCGAGCGGGTCGTCGGGCCCGTCATGAATGCTGTCCCCCTGGCCGCGGCGGGCCTTTCTGCGCAGCACAGCCACCCCTCTCCTCGCCGCGTTTCCTCTATGACGCCGGCTCGGGCGGAAACGTTCGGTCCGATCTCCGGAATTGTTTCTTCACGTGATCTTCGCTGCCACCATGAGCCCCATGACGCACATCGTGAAGGGGGCCAACGCCCCTGTCCCCGCTGGTCTCCTGAGGGTTGCCGTCTCCCGCCGGAAGGTGCCGGGGACGCCGGTCGTGGATGTCTCGGCGCTGCTGCTCGACGCGGCGGGCAAGGTGCGCGGCGACGCCGACCTCGTCTTCCACAACCAGCCCGCGCATCCCTCTGGCGCGGTGCGGCACCTCGGCACCGGGGACGGCGTGGACCAGCTCGCCGAGTGGCTGGAGCTGGACCTGCCCCGGGTGGAACCGGCGGTGCAGCGGGTGCTGGTCGCCGCGTCCTGCGACGACGGCACCTTCGGGGCGGTGCCGGGGCTCGCGCTCCAGACCGTCGCGGGCGACGGCACGATCGTCGTGCACTACGACGTGACGGACGCCGCCGGTGAGACGGCCTTCGTGCTCGGGGAGTTCTACCGGCGCAACGGGGAGTGGAAGTTCCGGGCGGTCGGGCAGGGCTGGGACTCGGGGCTCGCGGGGCTGGCGACGGACTTCGGGATCGTGGTGGAGGCGGAGCCGGTGGCGCCGGTGATGCACACCGGGGTGACCAAGGCGGCCGGGCCGCCGACAGCCGATGCCGTACCGGCGCCCGCCCCGATCCCCGCGTACACCCCGGCACCCGCGCCCATGGCCGCCCCCATGGCCACGCCCGCTCCCCTCGGCACCGACTTCCCGCCCCACACCCAGAGCGGTCGCGGCAACGGCGTCGTCTCCGTGGACGTACCGCTGCCGCCCGGGCCGGTGATCGTGGAGGCACAGGTCCGGGGCGACGAATGGCTCCTCGTCGAGACGCTGAACCGGCGCAACAAGGACGAGGACACCGTCTTCAACACCACCCTGCGCGACTTCCACGGCCGCGCCCTGGTGCAGCCCCCGCGCGACCGTCCGCTGCGGATGAAGGTCAACTACGACGGCGACTGGACGATCAGGGTCCTGCCGCTGTCGGCGGCGCGTCCGCTGGGCACCCGGACCCTGACGGGACGCGGCCCCGACGTCCTCGCCTACCCGGGCACGATGGCCGATGTGAAGGTCCGCTTCGACGGGGGCGCCGACCGCGGCGAGTGGTTCGTGCTCAACTGCCACGAGGCCGAGCACTTCGACGACCTCGACGAGCACGAGATGCTGTGCAACGAGACCGGGAAGCTCAAGCAGACCGTCCCGGTCCCGGACGGCCCCCTGCTGCTGGTGATCGAGCACGGCGACGGCAACTGGGAGCTCACCGCCAAGCCGCTCCCCGTCCGCGACCCCTCGGCGGGCCGGACGACCGGCGCCTACGAGGGCCGCGGCGACCGGACGATCACCCTGCTGAACCCCCGTCCCGGGCGCCCGGCGCTGGTCCAGTACGACTTCCCCGGCGCCAAGGCCGACTACAGCCTCGAAGTGAAGCGCGTCGACGAGTACGGCGACGAGGACGAGTGGCTCACCGGCCGCCAGCACGGCACCCGCGGCATGGCGGTGCTGTTCGCCGACGGCAGGGCCGAGCAGGCCGTGCACGTCAAGTGCGCCGGCGACTGGACGCTGCGGCTGCTGCCCGAGGAACAGGCGCCGCTGTTCACCGGCCCGACCGAGGGCCGCGGCAGCACCGTCCTGCGCTACCAGGGCCCGCCGACCCTGATGACGGTGACCCGGACCTCGCGCGGCGACGACGAGCACCTGAGCGCGTGGTCCCTGAACCATCCCTACGGCAAGTCGACGACCATCGCCGACACGCTGGGCCGGCGGCGCCCCACCCTCGGGCCGGTGTGGGTCGACCCCGGCGGCAGCTGCTTCCTCACGGTGCGTGCCGGCGAGGACACGAAGTGGCGTCTGGAGCCGGCCCCGCTCAGCGCGGCCCCCGTGCTGGGCGCAAGGACGCCGGGTGGCTGGTATGGAGTCGTACGTCACACCGGGCCCGAGGCCGAGCTGGTGGTCGTCGGGACGGCCCTGATCCATGTCTTCGAACTGGACGAAAACCTCTTCCCGCACCGGAAACTCACCGCTTCTTCCGGTCCGTACCGCATCTCGGGCTCGATCCTCCACGTCCGCTGCCTCGGCGAGTGGACCCTCGAACTGCGCCCCTGACCCGCATGGCGTCCCATCCCTCGGGCAAACGATTGGACACACCGGCCGGTAAGAGACGCATCATGGAAACGTCCAGGCCACGCACCCGCCATGTAGAAGGAGTCGTCGTGAAGGTAGGAATCGTCGGAGCCACCGGCCAGGTCGGCACGGTCATGCGCAGGATCCTCGTGGAGCGGGACTTCCCGGTCACCGAGCTGCGTCTGTTCGCCTCGGCCCGCTCGGCGGGGACGGTCCTGGACGGCGTGACGATCGAGGACGCGGCGACGGCGGACTACACGGGCCTGGACATCGTGCTGTTCTCCGCGGGCGGCTCGACCTCGAAGGCGCTGGCCGAGAAGGTCGCCGCGCAGGGCGCGGTCGTGATCGACAACTCCTCGGCCTGGCGCAAGGACCCCGAGGTGCCCCTGGTGGTCTCCGAGGTGAACCCGCACGCCATCGCGGACCGCCCCAAGGGCATCATCGCCAACCCGAACTGCACCACGATGGCCGCGATGCCGGTCCTGAAGGTGCTGGACGCCGAGGCGGGCCTCGAAGCGCTCGTCGCCACCACCTACCAGGCGGTCTCCGGCTCCGGCCTCGCGGGCGTGGCGGAGTTGCAGGGCCAGGTCCAGAAGGTCGTCGCCGACGCCGACAAGCTGACCCACGACGGCGAGGCGGTCGACTTCCCCGAGCCGCAGGTCTACAAGCGCCCCATCGCCTTCAACGTGCTGCCCTTCGCCGGCAACCTCGTCGAGGACGGGCTGAACGAGACCGACGAGGAGCAGAAGCTCCGCAACGAGTCCCGCAAGATCCTGGAGCTCCCCGAGCTGAAGGTCTCCGGCACCTGTGTGCGCGTCCCGGTCTTCTCCGGCCACTCCCTCCAGATCAACGCCCGCTTCGCGCGTCCGATCAGCCCGGAGCGCGCCACGGAGCTGCTCGCCGGCGCCCCCGGGGTCGCGCTCTCCGACATCCCGACCCCGCTCCAGGCCGCCGGCAAGGACGTCTCCTACGTCGGCCGCATCCGCGGCGACGAGACCGTCGACAACGGCCTCGCCCTGTTCGTCTCGGGTGACAACCTCCGCAAGGGCGCGGCCCTGAACGCGGTGCAGATCGCGGAGCTGGTGGCGGCGGAGCTGAAGGGCTAGACCCCCAGGGTTCAGGGCCTTGTGACCTCGTAGAGGAAACAGCCGTACTCGACGGCCCGGACGTGGACGAGCGCCACGGCCGGGTCGTCGAACGCGTTCCGGAAGGCGTCGTCGTCGGGCGCGTCGACCAGCTCGCCGCCGAGGATGTGCCCGTCGGCGGAGTAGCGGCGGACCGTCCGGTGCGCGTTCGCGAAGGGGTAGCCGGTGGAGTCCGGCCCCGCGCACTCCTCGGCGTGGATGAAGACGGGGCCCTGCTCGTCGTAGGCCCCCGGCTCGGCGCCCGTCGCGGCGGCCCAGCGGCGCAGCGGGGCGTACGACACGAGGGCGATCCGTTCGCCGGGCGCGCTGCGCCGCAGACAGCACCTGAGCGGCGCACCGCCCTCGTCGTCGGTCACGGGAACCGTCTTGCGCCCCGCGTCGTCGGTGGAACGGAGTTCCTTCAGAGCGGACGGGGGGATGGGGCGTGCGATGTGGGTGGTCATGTGTTCCACCCTCCTCGGAGTCCTCCCCGGTCACCGGCGGGTTCCGGACATCGCGTTTCGCGCGGCTCCCATGGAAGGATGGCGGAACCGCCGAACCCACCCATAACGAGGAGATGACCGCGTGCCTGGCACAAACCTGACTCGCGAAGAGGCTCAGCAGCGGGCAAAGCTGCTCACCGTCGAGTCGTACGAGATCGATCTCGACCTCTCCGGCGCGCAAGAGGGCGGTACCTACAGGTCCGTGACCACGGTGCGCTTCGACGTGTCCGAGAACGGGGCCGAGTCGTTCATCGACCTGGTGGCCCCGGAGGTCCACGAGGTCACCCTGAACGGTGACTCGCTCGACCCGGCGGAGGTCTTCAAGGACTCCCGCATCGCGCTCCCGGCCCTGCTGGCGGGCCGCAACGTCCTGCGCGTGGTGGCGGACTGCGCCTACACCAACACGGGTGAGGGCCTCCACCGTTTCGTCGACCCGGTCGACCAGCAGGCGTACCTGTACACCCAGTTCGAGGTGCCGGACGCCCGCCGCGTCTTCGCCTCCTTCGAGCAGCCGGACCTGAAGGCCACGTTCCAGTTCACCGTGAAGGCGCCGTCCGGCTGGACCGTCATCTCCAACTCCCCGACCCCGGAGCCCAAGGACGACGTCTGGGAGTTCGAGCCGACCCCGCGGATCTCGTCGTACATCACGGCCCTGATCGTCGGCCCGTACCACTCGGTGCACAGCGTCTACGAGAAGGACGGCCAGTCCGTCCCGCTCGGCATCTACTGCCGCCCCTCGCTCGCCGAGTTCCTCGACTCGGACGCGATCTTCGAGGTCACGCGGCAGGGCTTCGACTGGTTCCAGGAGAAGTTCGACTACGCGTACCCGTTCAAGAAGTACGACCAGCTGTTCGTGCCGGAGTTCAACGCGGGCGCGATGGAGAACGCCGGTGCGGTGACCATCCGGGACCAGTACGTGTTCCGCTCCAAGGTCACCGACGCCGCCTACGAGCTGCGCGCCGAGACCATCCTCCATGAGCTGGCCCACATGTGGTTCGGCGACCTGGTCACCATGGAGTGGTGGAACGACCTGTGGCTGAACGAGTCGTTCGCCACGTACACCTCGATCGCCTGCCAGGCGTACGCCCCGGACAGCCGGTGGCCGCACTCCTGGACCACCTTCGCCAACTCCATGAAGACGTGGGCGTACCGGCAGGACCAGCTCCCGTCGACGCACCCGATCATGGCCGAGATCCGCGACCTGGACGACGTCCTGGTCAACTTCGACGGCATCACCTACGCCAAGGGCGCCTCCGTCCTCAAGCAGCTCGTGGCGTACGTCGGCATGGACGAGTTCTTCGCGGGCGTGCAGGCGTACTTCAAGCGCCACGCGTTCGGCAACACCCGGCTGTCCGACCTGCTGGGCGCGCTGGAGGAGACGTCCGGGCGTGACCTGAGCACCTGGTCGCAGAAGTGGCTCCAGACGGCCGGTATCAACATCCTGCGCCCCGAGATCGAGACGGACGCGGACGGTGTCATCACGTCCTTCGCGATCCGCCAGGAGGCCCCGGCGCTCCCCGCGGGCGCGAAGGGGGAGCCGACGCTCCGTCCGCACCGCATCGCGGTCGGCCTGTACGAACTCGACGAGGACAGCGGCAAGCTGGTCCGCGACGAGCGCGTCGAGCTGGACGTCGACGGCGAGCTGACGGCCGTACCGCAGCTGGTCGGCAAGCGCCGCCCGGCGGTGGTGCTGCTGAACGACGACGACCTGTCGTACGCGAAGGTCCGCCTGGACGAGCAGAGCCTGGCGTTCGTCACGGAGCACCTGGGCGACTTCGAGTCGTCGTTGCCGAGGGCCCTGTGCTGGGCGTCGGCGTGGGACATGACGCGAGACGCCGAACTGGCCACCCGCGACTACCTCTCCCTCGTCCTCTCGGGCATCGGCAAGGAGTCGGACATCGGTGTCGTGCAGTCCCTGCACCGCCAGGTGAAGCTGGCGATCGAGCTGTACGCCGACCCGACCGCCCGCGAGGCCCTGCTGACCCGCTGGACGGACGCCACGCTGGCCCACCTGCGGTCCGCCTCGGCCGGCAGCGACCACCAGCTGGCGTGGGCGCGCGCGTTCGCGGCGACGGCCCGTACGCCGGAGCAGCTGGACCTCCTGGACGCCCTGCTGGACGGCTCGCAGACGATCGAGGGCCTGGCGGTGGACACCGAGCTGCGCTGGGCGTTCGTGGAGCGCCTCGCGTCGGTCGGCCGCTTCGACGAGACGGAGATCGCGGGCGAGTACGAGCGGGACAAGACGGCGGCGGGCGAGCGTCACGCGGCGACGGCCCGCGCGGCGCGTCCGACGGCGGAGGCGAAGGCGGAGGCCTGGGCCCAGGTCGTGGAGTCCGACAAGCTCCCTAACGCGGTGCAGGAGGCTGTCATCGGCGGCTTCGTCCAGACCGACCAGCGCGAACTCCTCGCCCCGTACACGGACCAGTACTTCGAGGTGGTCAAGGGCATCTGGGACACCCGCTCCCACGAGATCGCCCAGCAGGTCGCGGTCGGCCTCTACCCGTCGATCCAGGTCTCCCAGGAGACCCTGGACAAGACGGACGAGTGGCTGACGTCGGCCGAGCCCAACGCGGCCCTGCGCCGCCTGGTCTCGGAGTCCCGGTCAGGCGTCGAACGCGCCCTGAAGGCCCAGGCGGCGGACGCGGCGGCGGAGTAGCGATCACGACGACGAGGGGCGCCCGGCGCGATGCGGGGCGCCCCTTGTCATGCCTGGGGACGACAGCTCGTGGATCAGGTGCGGGCCGGTGGGGGCTGATCGCGCAGTTCCCCGCGCCCCTGAAACCCGCTTAGCTGCGGGCAGTCGTGCAGCACCGGCGCCCGCCTACCCGCCCCAGCCGCGGGCACTCGCATGCCGCCCTGGCTGCGGGCAGTCGTGCCGCTGGGGCGGCACGGGTGGGCGCAGCGGCACCCCGCAAGCGCGGGCGAGCGACACCCACCCCCGGCCGGCCCACACGCCGGGCCACCGTCAGCCCAGCCCCGCAGCAACGCCTGCCAACGCCTCCATCACCCGCCTCACCACAACCCCCGCCTCGCTCCCCCGCCGTACCGCCGCCACCACATGCCGCACCGGCCGGTCCGCGCCCAGCCCCCGCATCACCACCCCACCCCTCCCCGCCGCGGCCATCCGCGGCACCAACGCCACCCCCATCCCGGCCTCCACCATCGCCAGGATCGCCGTCCACCCCGCCGCGGAATGCCCCTGTCGCGGCGTGAACCCGGCCGCCTCGCACGCCCCCCGCGTGATGTCCGACCACGGCCCGCTCCCCCCGAAGATCCACGCCTCCCCGGCGAGATCGGCCAACCGCAGCCCCTCCACGTCCGCCAGCTCATGCCCCCGCGGCAGCGCGACATCCAACGGGTCCGCCAGCAGCTCCACCCGCGTGAACCGCCCGTCCCCCACCACCGGCGCCTGCGCGGCCAGCGACAGCGCGAGGTCGACCTCCCCGGCGGCCAGCAGCTCGTACGCCTCCCCCGCCTCCGCCTCCCGCACCCGCACACTCACCCCGGGCGACGAGACCCGCAGCGCCCGCACGGCGGGGACGACCAGCGCGGGCACCGCGGTCGAGAAGGCACCGACCCGCACCTCCCCCACCTCGCCGCGCACATGCGCCGCCAACTCCGCGTCCGCCCGCTCCAGTTGCTCGAAGACGACCTCGGCGTGCCGCAGCACCAGGCGGGCCGCGTCGGTGAGCCGCACCCGTCGCCCCTGCGCCTCCAGGAGCGGCACCCCCACCTGCTTCGCCAGATTCGTCAGCTGCTGCGACACCGCGGACGGTGTCATCCGCAACGCGTCGGCCGTCGCGGTCACGGTGCCCTGTTCCCGCAGCGTCCGCAGGATGTGCAGTTTTCGGATGTCCCACTCGGCCATGAGGGCAACCTACGCACGCCGGCCGGCGGCGCCCCACATCACCCCGCCGAGGATCAGTCCCATGCACAGCACCTGCACCGGCCCGAACGTCTCCCCGAGCAGCGCCCAGGACAGCAGGGCCACGCACACCGGCTGGAGGTAGTACACGACCCCGGCACGGGCCGCGCCGACCAGCGCGATCGCCTTGTTCCAGGCGAAGAAGGCGATCGCGGAGGAGGCGACCCCGACGTACACCAGCGGCAGCACGGTCGCGGTGGTCGGCGTGAAGCCTCCCTGGACCGCGAGACTCACCCCCTGCGCGGGGAGCAGCAGCCCGGCGCCGACGAGAAACGTGGTGAACAGGAAGGCGGCGCCGCCGAGTTCGGCGGGCCTGCGCCGCAGCAGCGCGCTGTACCCGGCGAAGCAGCAGGCCGCGCCGATCATCCACAGGTCCCCGGCCGCGAATCCGGCGCCCCCGCCCATCAACAGCAGCACCCCGGCGCAGGCGATGAGCAGCCCGGCGACCCGGCGCCGCCCCAGCCGTACGCCGGAAGCCCGCTCGAACACCGCCATCAGCACCGGTGACGCGGCCATGATCAGGCCCATGGTGGCGGCGGGGGTGGTCAACCCGGCCTGGTTGACGAGGGTGTTGTAGACGGTGACGCCGAGGAGCGAGGCGAGGACGACGAAACCGAGCCGGCGCCGGATCAGCGCCCGCTGCCGCCAGGCCTGCCGCGCCCCGAACGGGGCGACCGCCACGAGCGCGACGATCCAGCGCCAGAACGCCTGCTGCACCGGCGGGACGCTGTCGTGCAGGGCACGGGAGGCGACGAAGCTGCCGGACCAGACGACGGTCGCGAGGGCGGCGCAGACGACCCCGAGGGCGGCGGTCTGCGCGGCCCTCGGGGTCGTACGGGTGGGGGTCCTTTCGAGGACGTCGGTCACACAGGTCCTTCCGCCGGTCTTACGTCGGTGATCTCGGTGGATCTACCGTCGCAGCGCCGCACCTGTCAGGTCCATCGAATCTTTTCGAGCGTTCTTTTCAGTAGAACTGAACGATTGCCCCGGAGCGGCAGGAGGACGCTGGCGGAGCTGCCCGGCCACCGTCGCCCCGAACGCCAGCGCCATGCCCGCCAGTTGGAGCGGCGTCAGCGTCTGGCCGAGCGCCGCCCAGCCGACGACCGCGGCGGTCAGCGGGGAGAGCGGGCCGAGGAAGGTGACCTGGGTGGCGGTGAGCCGGCCGATGCCGCGGAACCAGAGCCAGTACGCGACGGCCGTGTTGGCGAGCGCGAGGTAGAGGTAGCCGCCGATCGCCCGCCCGTCCAGCGCCGGCGGGGCGCCCTCGACGAGGAAGGCGAGGGGCGCGATGAACAGCCCTCCCGCGGTCAGCTGCCAGGCGGTGAGCGCCAGCGGCCCCACCCCGTCCGGGCGGCCCCAGCGCTTGGTGAGCACGGTGCCGGTGGACATCGACGCGGCGGAGGCGAGGGCCGCGAGGACGCCGACCGGGTCGAGGGCTCCGGCCGCCTTCAGCACGACGAGACTGACGCCGAACGCGGCCACCACCCCGGTGAGCACACTGCGGGTCGTGGGCCGCTGCCCCAGCAGCACCGCCGACAGACCCACCACGAACAGCGGCCCGACCGACCCGACGACCGCCGCCATCCCGCCCGGCAGCCGGTACGCCGACAGGAACAGCAGCGGGAAGAAGGCACCGATGTTCAGCGCGCCGAGCACCGCGGCCTTCCCCCACCAGAGGCCGCGCGGCAGCACCCGGGCGAGGGCCAGCAGGACCAGACCGGCGGGCAGGGCCCGCATCAGGCCGGTGAACAGGGGGCGGTCGGCCGGGAGGAACTCGGTGGTGACGGCGTAGGTGGTGCCCCAGGAGACGGGCGCCAGGGCGGTGAGCAGGACGGTCGCGGTGCGGTTCACGACTCCCCCTAGTGGCGGTGACTTCGACGAATATAACTTGATGGAAAGTAGCTTAGCGCTAAGCAACTTTTAGTCAAGCCACTTTCTTGCGGGTGACCCTGTGCGCCGCCGATACTCGACCCATGAGTGCCCAGCGCAAGGACCCCGTCGACGCGATCGTCGACCAGTGGGCGGCCGTACGACCCGACCTCGACACCAAGGCGATGGAGGTCTTCGGGCGGATCTTCCGCCTCTCCCGCGCCATGGGCGACCGCATGGAGAAGGCGTACGCCCCCTACGGCATCGCGCGCGGCGAGTTCGACGTCCTGGCCACCCTGCGCCGCTCCGGCGAGCCCTACACCCTCTCCCCCCGACAGCTCTCGGGGACGCTGATGCTCACCACCGGCGGCATGACCGGCCGCCTCGACAAGCTGGAACGCGCGGGCCTGATCCGCCGCTCCCCCGATCCCCACGACCGCCGCGGCCTCCAAGTGACGCTGACCGACAAGGGGCTGACCGTCGTCGACGCGGCGGTCGGCGCCGGGCTGGACGCCGAGACCGAGGCACTGTCCGCCCTGAACGCCGAACAGGCCGGCCAACTGGCCGACCTGCTGCGGGAGTTGCTCGCCGGGACGCCCGAGTCCCGTTAGTTCAGCCGACGCCGGCGGCGAGCGCCGCCTCGATCTGCGCGGTGTCCGCCGCGTCCGCGGCCCAGGCCACGTATCCGTCGGGCCGCACCAGCACGGTCGTACGACGGTCGCTCGCCCAGCGTTCCACGGTCAGCCGGTCCTTGCGGGCGCCCTGGTCGTCGTAGGCCCCCGGGGTGATCAGTACGAACCGGCCGCCGCGCAGGGCCTCGTGGAGGCGACCGCCCGTCAGGGCCACGTCGGGGACGCGGGTGCCGGTGAGGCGGTGCGCGCCGCGGGGGGCGGGGTAGCGGTAGCCGATGCCGGTGAGCTGCCCGACCATGCGGCGGCGGGCCGGGGCGACATGGGCGAGGACCGTGGTGAGCGTCGCGCGCAGGGCCAGCTCCCAGGGGCGCTTGGCCATGGCGAGACGGACCAGGCCGCCGCTGCTGCGCAGGACCGCCTTGCCGACGGGGTGCCGTTCGGCCTGGTAGGTGTCGAGGAGTTCGGCGGTGGCGTGGCCGTGGATCACCTGGGCCAGCTTCCAGCTCAGGTTGGCGGCGTCCTGAAGGCCGGTGTTCATGCCCTGCCCGCCGGCCGGGGTGTGGACGTGGGCCGCGTCCCCGGCGAGGAAGACCCGGCCGACGCGGTAGGCGGGGGCCTGGCGTTCGTCGCTGTGGAAGCGGGACATCCAGCGGGCGTCGTACATCCCGAAGTCCCGGCCGAGCGCCGCCCGGGCGACCTCCTTGACCTCGGCCAGGTCGAGGGGTTCGCTGTCGGGGACGTTCCGGGCGCGGTTCCAGCCGATCACCCGGTAGTAGCCGTCGCCGAAGGGCGCGAGGAAGGCGAAGGCGTCACCGACGGTGTTGACGGTGAGCAGTGTCTCGGGCTCCTCGGCAAGCCGTACGTCGGCGAGGACGACGGAACGGATGACGGACTTACCGGGGAACGGCAGCCCGATCGCGTCCCGCACGGCACTGCGCATCCCGTCGGCGCCGACGACGTACGCGGCCCGGAGAGTCTCGGCGCCCTGGGGCCCACGCACCTCGACCGTCACGCCGTCGGCGTCCTGGGAGAGGCCGGTCACCTCGGTCTCGTGGCGGAACTCGACACCCGCCGCCACGGCCCGCCGCTCCAGAACCTTCTCGACCTCGTACTGCGGGAGGACGAGGAGGCGGCGGAAGCGGGAGGGGAGGGCGCCCAGGTCGACGGTGAGGTCACCGAAGAGGCGGAGGCGGTCGAGCGGCTGACCGACCGCCTCCAGGTCGTCGGCGAGTCCGCGGGCGTCGAGCTGCTCCAGGGTGCGGGCGTGCAGGACGAAGGCGCGGGAGAGGTTGCTGATCTTGTGCGGGCGCTTCTCGACGAGGGTGACGGGGACACCGGCGGTGGCGAGGTCACCGGCGAGGAGGAGGCCGGTGGGTCCGGAGCCGACGACGATCACGGGGTGGATGGTGCCGTTCATGGAGGGCCTCCTGTTGCCAACGCTTGTATGCCAACATCCGTTTGCCAACGCTCGTTGATGAGAGTAGAGCGCCGCCCGGCGTCGAGTCAACGGTTGTTGGCAAACGGATGTTGGCCTACGCTTGTAGGCATGAACGGCACTCCCCCCGCCCCCGGACCCACCACCCCCTCGCCCAGCGCCCGCGCGCGCCGCTCCGAGGCGACGCGCGACGCGATCCTCGTCGCGGCCCGGGAGCGGTTCGCCGCCGACGGGTACGAGCGGGCCACCATCCGCGCCATCGCCAAGGACGCGAACATCGACCCGTCGATGGTGATGCGCTACTACGGCAACAAGGAGGGCCTGTTCGCGGCGGCCGTCACCGTCGACCTGCGGCTGCCGGACGCCGGCGGGCTGTCGCCGCGGGACGTGGGCGCGGTCCTGGTGCGGCACTTCCTCGACATGTGGGAGGACGACGAGGTCCTCACCGCCCTGCTCCGGGTCGGCGCGACCAATCAGGCCGGGGCCGAGCGCATGCAGGGCATCTTCCGGGACCAGTTGCTTCCGGTGGCCCGGCGGGTGTGCCCCGATCCCGCGCAGATCCCGGCGCGGGCCGCGCTCACGGCGTCGCAACTGCTCGGCCTCGCGCTGACCCGTTATGTGCTGCGGATTCCGCCGGCGGTGGCGCTGCACCCCGAGGAGATCGTGGCGTGGCTGGGGCCGACGGTGCAGCGGTACCTCACGGCGCCGAGCCCCTGAACACACGTCGAGGGCGCCGGCCTCGCCCCCTTGGGGACGGGGCCGGCGCCCTCGTGAACGTGCGGTGACCGGTGGAGCCGTGTCTCAGCCCCTCGGTCGGTCAGGCGTCAGGCGCCGGCCTTGGCCTTCGCCTTGCTCTTGGGCACGCTGACCCGGTGGTCCGCGTGCGACTTGTCCAGGACCAGCACCAGGCCCGCGATGACCGCGAAGATCGCGAGCGGGGCCAGGACGTAGAGACCCAGCGTCTCGATGACGCTCAGGCCAGGGCCGGGGTCGTCACCGTCGTCGCGGGTGAGCGCGAGCGCGGGAGACGTCATGAGCAGCATCATCAGCGTCGTACCGGCTGCCAGAGCACCGGCGCGCAGGGCGTTCTTCTTGTCCACGGTGCCAAAGTATCCAACGCGGCTCCGGAGCGCGCGCCCGGGGGTGCGTAAGAGCCGCGCGGCCTCCGCCGGCAGGCGCGACGCCCCACCGCAACCCCCACGCACCCGCACCCGACCCACCGCAACCCCCACGCACCCGCACCCGACCCACCGCGCCTCACCCCGCCCCGCTCACCCCAGCCCCCGCAACACCTCCACCAGCGCGTACAACCGCGGCTCCGCCGCCAGTTCCTCCAGCGTCACCGCCCTCCCCTCCGCGTCCGCGATCGGGAGTCGCCAGTTCGGGTACTGGTCCCACGTGCCGGGCAGATTCTGGGGTCGCCGGTCGCCGACCGCGTCCGGCAGCCACACCCCCACCAGCCGTGCCGGTGTCCGCAGCAGGAACCGGTGGACGGCCTGGACCTCGGCCTCCTCCGTCGACGTGCCGTGCCCTCCACCCGTGCCGTGCAGCAGCCCCAGCCGGGCCAGCACCTCCAGCCACTCCCCGGTGTCGGCGGCGGCCTCGGCGCGTTCCTCGGCCAGGCCACGCGTCAACAGCCCGAGCCGGTGCCGGAGTTCGACATGGTCGCCGCTGAGCCGGGCGGCGGTCGACGGCAGGTCGTGGGTGGTGGCGGTGGCGAGACAGTCGGCGCGCCAGCGTTCGGGCGGCAGCGGGCGGCCGTCGCCTTCCCAGTCCCGTTCGAACCACAGCACCGAGGTACCGAGCACCCCGCGCTCGCGCAGCGTCTCGCGCACCCCGGGCTCGACGGTACCGAGGTCCTCGCCGATGACCATCGCCCCGGCCCGGGAGGCCTCCAGGACCAGGATCGCGAGCATGGCCTCGGCGTCGTAGCGGACGTACGTGCCCTCGGTGGGCGGCAGCCCTTGCGGCACCCACCACAGCCGGAACAGGCCCATGACATGGTCGATGCGCAGCGCGCCGGCATAGCGGAACAACGCCCGCAGGAGCCGCCGGTACGGCGCGTAGCCGGACTCGGCGAGCCGGTCGGGGCGCCAGGGCGGCAGCCCCCAGTCCTGGCCGCGCGCGTTGAAGGCGTCCGGCGGGGCGCCCACCGACATCCCGGCGGCGAAGTACTCCTGCTGCGCCCAGGCGTCGGCGCCCAGGGGGTGCACTCCGACCGCGAGGTCGTGGACGACACCGACGGACATCCCGGCGTCGCGGGCCGCTCGCTGGGTGGCGGCGAGCTGGGCGTCGGTGAGCCAGGCGAGCCGCGACCAGAAGTCGACGCGGTCCATCAACTCGGCGCGGGCGCGGGCGGTTTCGCCGGAGCGGGGGTCGCGCAGCGCGGCCGGCCAGCCGCTCCAGTCCGAGCCGTGCACCTCCGCCAGCGCACACCAGGTGGCGTGGTCCTCCAGCGCCTCGCCCTCCTCGGCGAGGAAGTCGGCGTAGGCAGCGCGCCTGCCGGGTCCGAGGGGCACCTCGTGGACGAGTTCCAGCGCCTCGCGCTTGAGTTCCCACACGGCGTCCCGGTCGATCAACGCCCCCTTCCCCAGCACCGCCTCGCGCAGCAGCGCGGCCCGTTCCGTCAGCGCGTGGAGACGGTCGCGGTCGGTGACGTACGGGTACTCGTCGACGTCCTCGACGCGCAGGTGCACGGGGTCGGGGAAGCGGCGGGAGGAGGGGCGGTAGGGCGAGGGGTCGGTGGGGGCGCCGGGTACGGCCGCGTGCAGCGGGTTGACCTGGACGAATCCGGCGCCGAGCGCGCGGCCCGCCCAGGCGGTGAGCTCACCGAGGTCACCGAGGTCGCCCATGCCCCAGGAGCGCCGGGAGAGGAGGGAGTAGAGCTGGACGAGCAGTCCGTACGAGCGTCCGGTGGGGGCGGGGAGCCGGGCGGGGGCGACGACGAGGTGGGCCTCGGCGACCCGGCCGTCCGGCGCCGTGGCGGTCAACCGGTGTACTCCGGGTGGGAGTTGCTCGACGGAGGAGCGTGCCTCGCCCTGCTCGGTCTCGATGCGCAGCCGAGTGCCGTCGGGCAGGGCGTCCAGCGCGGCGCACGCACCGCCGTCGGCCCAGCGCACGACCGTGGGCGGCAGCAGTCGCGCGGCCAACTCGCGTTCCCGTGCGGCGAGCGCCGCGGCGGGGTCGCCGGTGTCGACGCCGAGGGCGGTGAGGGCCCGGATGACGGCGGCGGCGGAGGCGGCGACGGTGCGGTCCGGGGCGGGGCTGTAGGAGGTGGCCACGCCGTGCAGCCCGGCAAGCCGGGAGAGCTCCTCGGACGGAGGCTCGGCAACGGACGAGAGCCCGGAACCGGACGGAGGCTCGGCAGCGGACGGGGGCTCGGCAGCGGTCATCTACAGCTCCGCATCGGCATCTGACTCGCTGGTCAGCGGGGCGGCGTCGGCAAGGGGAGGCTCGCTGGTCAGGGGCTCGGCGTCGGGCAGCGGCGGTTCGCTGGTCAGCGGGGTCTCGGCGCAGGCTCCCTCGGCGCTGAAGACGCAGTAGAGCGCCTCGTCGGGTTTGGACAGGGCGGCCGGGAACAGGGGGCTGGTCGGTGCGGCCACGGGGGCCTCCTCGGGGGTACGGCGGCGTGACGGGTCATCGCAGCCCTACCCAGCGGTCGCGGCGGCAGACGTGCGGAGGGGAAGAACGTGCTGTTCGTCATGTTCCGGCCCGCTTCCTCATCCGTCCACCGATCACGCCTCCGGTCACTCTCGATCCGACTTCCTCCGATCTTCCTCCGATCACTATTCACTCAGTACATGTATCGAGTGCATAATGATCGCCATGAGCACCCGCCACATCCTGCTGGGGCTGCTCGCCTCGGGGCCGAGCCATGGCTACGACCTCAAGCGACGCCACGACGAACGTTTCCCGCAGGCCCGCCCACTGGCCTACGGGCAGGTCTACACGACCCTTCAGCGCCTGGTCCGCGACGGACTCGCCGAGCTCGACGCCACCGAGTCGGACGGCGGACCGGAGCGCACGACGTACCGCTCGACGGCCGAGGGGGAGCGTGAACTCGGCCGCTGGGCCGAGGAGATCGCCCCGCCCGCACCCTTCGTGACGAACGAGATCTTCGCCAAGGTCGTCGTCTCGATCCTGGCCGGCGGCGACCCGGAGGCCTATCTGCGCGCCCAACGGGCCGCCCACATGGGCCGGATGCGGGAGCTGACGCACCTGAAGACCGCCAAGGGCGCCGATCTCGCGACCGTGCTCTCGGCGGACTACGCCCTCAACCACCTTGACGCCGACCTCCGTTGGATGACCACCACGGCGGGCCGGCTGACCACTCTGACCGCGGAGGTCGAGACAGCATGAGCACCACAGTGCCGCTCCTGGCGGCGCGCGATCTCGTGAAGACGCACGGCAGGACCGAGGCCCTGCGCGGCGCCTCCGTCGAACTGCGGGCGGGCGAGATCCTGGCCGTGACCGGTGCCAGCGGCAGCGGGAAGTCGACGCTGCTGCACTGCCTCGCGGGCATCGTCCGCCCGGACGAGGGCTCGGTGAGCTACGCCGGGGACCGTCTCGACACCCTCCCGGAGAAACGGCTGAGCGAACTGCGGCGCACGGAGTTCGGGGTGGTGTTCCAGTTCGGGCAGCTGATCCCGGAGCTGACCGCCCTCGACAACGTGGCCCTGCCCCTGATGCTGGCCGGCATCGCCCGCAAGGAGGCCCAGTCCCGTGCCGGGGAGTGGCTGGAGCGGTTCGGCGTACGGGGGCAGGAGGCGCTGCGCCCCGGTGAGATGAGCGGCGGCCAGGCCCAGCGGACCTCACTGGCCCGCGCCCTGGTCACCGGCCCGCGCATCGTCTTCGCGGACGAGCCGACGGGCGCGCTGGATTCCCTGGCGAGCGAGCAGGTCATGACGGCGCTGACCCACACGGCCCGCGAGCAGGGCACGGCGGTCCTGCTGATCACGCACGACGCCCAGGTGGCGGCGTACGCGGACCGCGAGGTCGGGCTGAGCGACGGGACCCTGGCCGCGCAGGAGGTGGCCGCGTGACGACCTCGTACGCAGCCGATCTCCGGCTCGCCTGGCTGCTCACCCGCGGTTCCGACCGCCGGGAATGGTGGCGGGCGCTGCTCACCGGTGCCGGGGCGGCGCTGGCGACGGGCCTCGGGCTGGCCGTCGCCGTGCTGCTGCCGATGCAGGGGCAGTACTCCGTCGGCAACGGTCTCGACGTGCTCGATCAGCCGGGCACCCGCGCCGGCGTGATCGCCGCGCTGATGCTGCTGCTCCTCCCGGTGCTCGGGTTCCTCGGGCAGTGCGCCCGGGTCGGCGCGGTGCACCGCGACCGGCGGCTGGCCGGCCTGCGGCTGGCCGGAGCGGCACCCGGGCAGGTGCGGCGGATCGCGGCGCTGGAGTCAGGACTGGCCTGTCTGGCCGGTTCCGCGGTGGCGACGCTGTTCTCCCTGCCGGTCCTGCTGCGGCTGTCGAGCCCCGCCCCGCTCGCCTGGGCGGGCATCGCCGTCGTGGCCGTCCTGGTGCCGGTCCTCGGCGCGGTCGTGAGCGCGTTCGCGCTGCGCCGGGTGGTGGCCTCGCCGCTGGGCTGGATACGGCGGGTGCGGCCGGCCCGGGGTCCGGGGCGGCTGTTCCAGCTGGCGACCACGCTGCTCGTCCTGCTGGCCCTGTACATCGCGACGATCCCGTTCTTCGGCAACCCGTTCGACTTCGCGCTCGGCCCGTTCACGATCTTCGCCATGTGCCTGCTCGCCGGTGCCGTGTCGGTGTGGCTGACCGGCGCCTCGGCCCGGCAGCTCGGCGAGGGCCTGGCGGCCCGCGCCAAGAGCCCCGCGGTGCTGATCGCGGCGGAGCGGCTGCGCGACGACCCGTGGGCGGCGGCCCGTACCCATGCCGCGCTGCTGCTGGTCACGGTGATCGGCTCGGGCTTCCTGGGGGTGCGGCAGGTGATGCTGTCGCTCCTGCGCGAGCGGGAGAACCACTACGCGGAGGACATCGGCTACTACGAGAACGGCCTGAACCTCACCGGCCTCGCGGTCCTCGTCGCCCTCGCGCTGGTGCTCACCGCGCTCGCCGTCGGCACCGCCGAGTCCGTCGCCACCCGGCGCCGGGGCCTGGCCACGCAGACCGCGAGCGGAGTGCCGTACTCGGTGCTGGCGAAGGCCACCGTGCTGGAGACGGCGATCCCGCTGGCCCCCGCGACCGTGGTGGCCGGGCTCGGCGGGATGACGATCGCGATCTGGTACACCTCGGCCGCCTCCGAGCACGGGTCGCCGGCGGTGCCGTACCTGGCGCTGCTGGTCCCGGTGGCGGTGTACGCGGCGAGCCTGCTGGCCGCGGCCACCTCGCTGCCGCTGCTGCGGCGCGGGCTGCGCCCGGCGGAGCTGCGGTACGCGTAGTCACTGAGCTGCCCCGGGGGCACGGGGGACCCCCGGGGCACCGCGCGGCACCGCGCGGCACCGGGCCACGACAACACAAAGGCCCGGATCGTGGTCAGGCAGAGATGCCGTCGATCCGGGCCATCGCGTCTTCCGCGCCGTACGGCTGCAAGTACGGCAGCCAGCGCGGGTCCCTGTGGCCGGTCCCGATGATGCGCCAGGCCAGGCCGGTGGGTGGAGCGGGTTTGTGGCGCAGCCGCCAGCCGATCTCGAACAGGTGTCGGTCGGCCTTCACGTGGTTGCAGCGGCGGCACGAGGCCACCACGTTGTCCCACACGTGCTTGCCCCCGCGGCTGCGCGGGATGACGTGGTCGACGCTGGTTGCGACGCCACCGCAGTACATGCACCGGCCCCCGTCGCGGGCGAAGAGCGCGCGCCGGGTAAGAGGAACGGGCCCCCGATAGGGAACCCGGACGAATCGCTTGAGCCGGACCACGCTTGGTGCGGGGACTGTGACGGTTGCGCTGTGCATGAAGGCGCCGGACTCCTCGAGGCAGACGGCCTTGTTTTCGAGCACGAGGACGAGCGCGCGGCGGAGCGGTACGACGCCCAGTGGCTCGTACGACGCGTTGAGGACCAGGACATGCGGCACGGATGCCTCCTTGGGCGTCGGCGGCGCGTGGCTCGCGCCGGGACGATCTGTAGTCAGTCTCCCCTCATGCCTGGTGGAAGCGCCACCATCTCCCGGTAACGGGCTGGGAGTGTTTTCGACCACACCTGCGACCACTGCTTTCAGCATCCCCAGGTGAGCACGGTCTCTCCCTCGAACATGGCGACGATCCACACACGATGCACCGTTAGTGTGGTGGGCCTGCCGCCCGGTGACCTTTCCGTGACCTTGCCCGTACGCCGGGCGGCGGACGCTGCACCTGGAGGTACCTGCCGTGTCCTTGCCCGCCGTCCTACTGGCCGCGACCGCGACCCCGTCGCCCTCTCCCTCGGAGAGCCAGACCGCGACCGTCCCCTCGCTCCAGGACGCCCAGGAGAGCGCGACGAACGCCGCGAGCTGGGTCGAGCAGAACTGGTCGACCTGGCTGGCGATCGGTCTGCGCGTGCTGCTGATCCTGGTGATAGCGGCGGTGCTGAGAGTCGCCGTACGGCGGGCGATCACCAAGCTGATAGATCGCATGAACCGCACGGTCCAGGCGGTCGACGGCACCGCGCTCGGCGGCCTGCTGGTCAATGTCGAGCGGCGGCGTCAGCGGTCCCAGGCGATCGGTTCGGTGCTGCGCTCGGTGGCCAGCTTCATCATCATGGGCACCGCGGCCCTGATGATCCTCGGCACCTTCGAGATCAACCTCGCCCCGCTCCTGGCGTCGGCCGGTGTGGCGGGCGTGGCGATCGGCTTCGGCGCCCGCAACCTGGTCACGGACTTCCTCTCCGGCGTCTTCATGATCCTGGAGGACCAGTACGGCGTGGGCGACACGATCGACGCGGGAGTGGCTTCGGGCGAAGTGATCGAGGTGGGCCTGCGGGTCACGAAGCTGCGCGGCGACAACGGCGAGATCTGGTACGTCCGCAACGGCGAGGTCAAGCGCATCGGCAACCTCTCCCAGGGCTGGGCCACGGCCGGCGTCGACGTGACGGTCCGCTCGGAGGAGGATCTGGACAAGGTGAAGGCGACGATCGACGAGGTCGCCGAGCGCATGAGCAAGGAAGAGCCCTGGAACGAGCTCCTGTGGGGCCCGATCGAGGTCCTGGGCCTCGACAGCGTCCTGCTGGACTCCATGATCGTGCGCGTCTCGGCGAAGACCATGCCGGGCAAGGCGCTCACCGTGGAGCGCGAACTCCGCTGGCGCGTCAAGCGGGCCTTCGACGCGGCTGACATCGACATCGTCGGCGGCCCGGTGGCGGCGCCCGACCCCGCACCCGACCCCACCGCCGCCATCGCGGCCCCCTCGGCCTACTCCAACACCGCCTCCCCCCAGGCCCAGGCAGCAACACCACTCACCCAGAAGTAGCCACCACGAGACAGGCGGCGCCCGGGGTCCCCCTGAGCGCCGCCTTCTGCCATTCCGCTACAGCACATCGGCCGCGGTCATCCCGCCTCGGCGCCGCCTTCTTCTTTCCTTCCCCTACGGCACGTCGGTTGCGGTCATTCCGCAAAAGCGCACCGGCCCCCGCCATCCCGCCACCGGCCGCCCACTGAGAAGCCGCGCCACGACGCCCAACACCAGCACCAGCACCAGCACCAGCACCAGCACCAGCGTCGGCATACCCCGAGCCGCCGAGCCACGCCGGCCCCAGCCAGCCAACCCCAGGGCACCGCCCACACCCCCAACCGGCCACCGACCAACCCCCTCCCGCGACAAGGTCGGCAGCTGAGACAAGCACCACGACACCCGCCATCGGCAGCAGAGCCGACGCCTGCGCCGGGCTGGGTCGGCGAGCCACGGCGGCCCCGTCAGCGCGGCAGCCCGGCCGGCCCGGGACGTCGCCCAGTCCCGTCAGCGGCGGCAGCCCGGCCGGCCCAGGGCGTCGCCCGCCGCCCCTTCGAGCGAGGTCGAGGCGCCGGCGTCGGGTGGCGCGGTCATCGGGGCGGCATCGTCGTGAAGGCCGCCAGGACGGCCAGCGCCCCGGCGTACGCCTCGCCGATCACCCGCCCGCCCCCGTCAGCCCCAGTTCCCCCGCGACCTGGCACACCGCGACGAACGCCGTGCCTCTGCGCAGGCCCGCCACTCCGAGGTGGCCCTCGTCGGCGCGGAGGTCGACGAGGACCGTGCCGGTGGCCGGGTCGAAGGCGAGGGAGCCGTGGGCCGAGGAGGCGGAACGGCCCGCGCGCCACCGGAACCGGACCTCCTCCGGCCGGCCCTTCTCGGCGATCAGGAACGCCCGCTCGGCGGAGTTCAACCGCTCCCGCATCCGCTCCGGCCAGCCGTCCGAGACGTCCGCCGCGCGCAGCAGATGCCGCTGCCGGTCGTCGAGGACCGCCGCGGAGAAGGTGAGCCCGGCCGTCCGCGACCGGCGCCTGAGCCACCACCACACCAGCGCCGCCCAGACGAGGCTGACGGTGCCCCAGACCAGGACCGCGGTCGCCGCCTCCTGGCCCAGGCCTGCCCAGGTGAACCCGTCGTCCACGAGCCCGGCGAGCAGTTGGACCGCCATCAGGGGCGACTGGACGGCCACGGCCGCCCGCCAGCACGCCATGAGCAGCTTCACGAGCCGTCTCCGCAGGCCAGGGTGTAGGCCTCGGCGACCCACTGCTCCTTGTCGCCCTCCTCGGCGGGGTCGAGGCCGCACCTCAGCGCGGCGCCGCTGTCGCCGTACCAGGTGCTGACGCTGCCGTACACCGTCGTACCGTCGCAGTCCGCCGTGAAGCTCGCTTCGACGGCCCGCACGCCCCAGGCGGACACGAAACGGCCCGAGGCGCCCAGGTAGTCGGCGACGTCGGTGTGTTCCACGGTCGCGGACGACCTACCCGGTCGGGCCACCGGGATCGCGCCCCCGAGGCGTTTGTCGAGGGAGGCCAGGACCCGCTCGGTGGACGGCCCGGCGCCGCTCGTCTCGACCCGCGGCTCCAACTCCCGCACACGGAGCGGCACCAGACGCACGTCCCCGGTCTCCTTGCCCACCGGAGACCGCGATGAGGGTCCGTTCCTGGCTTACCCGCCCCCACCGGATCTCTCCTGGACAGGCGGGCACCGAAGCCGCCCTGGCCACCCGCGCCGTCGCCGCCGAGTCGTCGCCCCCCACCCGGCACCCGCCCACGCCGAAACCCACAGCCGCGCACAACAGCACCGCGGGCACCGCACGTCGAGCCGAGTTGTTCACAGGGTTCCCCTCCCCTTCATGTTCCGTAGCCGGATGACAGAGCAGGAACCTGTGAAGCGAACACCCTCCACCTGCGAAAAGGCATGATCGTGATGAACTCGTGACGGCTCCGGAACCAGGCCCCGGACCCCGCGCCGTAATTAATGATGTTCACAGCCCACCCGCATTCCCTCCACACCCCCTCCCGGCTAGGTTCGATCCGTCAGCGGGCCCTTGTTCTGGAGCGCAACGCCCAGGGGCCCGCTTCGAATGTGGGGAAACACATGAGAATGCTCGCCATCGGCGCCGCCGTGACCGGCGCCCTGGCTCTGTCCGCGCTGGCCGTGCCCGCCGCACAGGCCGCCACGCCGGACCTCGTCTTCGCCGACGTGACCGTCAACAACGGCAAGGCGATCACCGTCGGCACCTCGAAGGAGGTGGAGGTCCCGGTGACGTACACCCTGACCCGCCCCTCCGATCTGACGATCGACTACAAGAACAACGCCGCCGGCGTCATGATCTACCGCGGCGGCCTCGCGACCTCCGACAACGTGATCGAGGGTTCGTCCTCGCCGACCTGCACCACCACGGCGACGACCGACACCACGGTCACGGAGTCCTGCTCCGACACCTTCAGCATCGACCCGGAGTACGACCTCTTCGAGGCCGCGGACGCCACCACCTGGACGGTCGGCGGCTTCTACGGCCAGATCAACGCGGACGACGACGACTCGGACGACCACATCAGCCTCGAGTACGGCTACGCGGCCTGGGGCAACAAGGGCAGCGTCCAGCTCAAGCGCGCCGCGAAGGTCACCGTCAACGCCTCGCCGGAGCCGGTGAAGAAGGGCAGGACCATCACGGTCACCGGCAAGCTGAGCCGCGCCAACTGGGAGACGGGCTCCTACTCCGCCTACACCTCACAGAAGGCCACGCTCCAGTTCCGCGCCAAGGGCTCGGACACCTACAGCACCGTCAAGACGGTGACGTCCTCGACCACCGGCGCTCTGAAGACGACCGTGACGGCGTCGAAGGACGGCTACTACCGGTACGTCTTCGCGGGCACGTCCACGACGGCCTCGGCGAAGGCGACCGGCGACTACATAGACGTCCAGTAGTCACAGCCCCCCTCCCACCGCCCCGGCAGGTAACGACTCCGTTTCCCGCCGGGGCGGTTTCTTCTGCCCCTCTTGACTCCCCCTCGGTCCAGACCTATGTTCCTCGCATCCGATAGGAAACCTTCCTAACAGTCACAATCCGTAGAGTCTGCTGCGGAACAGTCCCGGGAGAGGGGTACACATGGCCGGCACCCCGCGCACACTCCGCGCGATGAACGACCGCGCCGCCCTCGACCTCCTGCTGGAGCACGGGCAGCTGTCCCGCACCCGGATCGGCAAGCTCACCGGCCTGTCCAAGCCGACCGCGTCCCAGCTGCTGGCCCGGCTGGAGGCCGCCGGACTGGTCCTGGCCGGCGGCACCACCGAGGGCAGGCCCGGCCCCAACGCCCAGCTGTACGAGGTGAATCCGGCCGCCGCCCACGCGGCCGGCCTCGACGTCACCCCCGAACGCGTCCTCGCCGCCGTCGCCGACATCACCGGCCGCACGGTCGGCTCGTACGAACTGCCCACCCCTGGCAGGCGAACCGGTACCCCGGTCGTCCAGCAGGTCACCGACGCCCTCGACGGCGCCACCAAGGCGGCGGGTCTGACCCGCGCCGACGTGCACCGCCTCGTCATCGGCACCCCCGGCGCCTTCGACCCCAACACCGGCCGACTGCGCTACGCCTCCCACCTCCCCGGCTGGCACACCCCGGCCCTCCTCGACGAGATCGCCGCCGCGCTGCCGATGCCGGTGGAGTACGAGAACGACGTCAACCTCGTCGCCGTCGCCGAACAGCGGCTCGGCGCGGCCCGCGGCCATGAGGACTTCGTCCTCCTCTGGAACGAGGGCGGTCTCGGCGCCGCGCTCGTCCTCGGCGGCCGGCTGCACCGCGGCTGGACCGGCGGCGCGGGCGAGGTCGGCTTCCTGCCGGTGCCGGGCACCCCGCTGGTCCGGCAGGTCACCAAGGCCAACAGCGGCGGCTACCAGGAGCTGGCCGGTTCCCAGGCCATCCCCCGGCTCGCCCGCGAACTCGGCGTCGACGACATTCCGAGCGGCCCGTACGCCGAGGTCGCCGCCGCCCTCGTCGCCCGCGCCGCACACTCCGAAGACCCCGCCCACCAACAGCTGCTGGAGACGTACGCGACCCGCCTCGCCACCGGTCTGGCCTCGCTCGTCTCCGTCCTCGACCCCGAACTCGTCGTCCTGAGCGGCGCTTCCCTCACCGCCGGCGGCGAGCCGCTGCGCTCACTCGTCCAGTCCGAACTGGAGGAGCTGGCCGCGGCCCGCCCCCACCTCGTCGTCGGCGACGTATCCGAACAGCCCGTGCTGCGCGGCGCGCTGGAGAGCGCGCTGGCGGCCACCCGCGACGAGGTCTTCGACACCTCGCGCTGAGCCCCTCCTCCCATCCCCTTTCCCCGCCCCAGGGAGACTTCGCCATGCCCAACCGTGCCCGAACAGCTGCTTTTGCCCTGCTTTCTTCCCTCGCCCTCCTGACCACGGCGGCCTGTACCGGCCAGTCCACCTCCGGCGCAGACGACGACGCCAACGCCGAGACGACGATCAACTTCTGGCACGCGTGGAGCGCACCGAACGAGGTGAAGGCGGTCAAGTCCCTGATCGCCGGCTTCGAGAAGGCGCACCCCAACATCCACGTCAACGTCGTCGGCAACATGACGGACGACAAGATCAACCAGGCGCTGCGCGCGGGCGGTTCCAAGGCGCCCGACGTGATCTCGTCCTTCACCACCAACGCCGTCGGCAAGTTCTGCTCCTCCGGCGCCCTGGTCGACCTCAACCCGTTCTTCGAGAAGGCGGGCGTCGACCCCGCCAAGACCTTCCCGACGGCGATGAACGAGTACACCCAGTTCGAGGGCAACCGCTGCACGGCCCCCCTGCTCGGTGACGCGTACGGCCTCTACTACAACAAGACCGCGTTCCAGAAGGCCGGCATCGCCTCCCCGCCGAAGACCTGGTCGGAGTTCGAGTCCGACGCGAAGAAGTTGACGATCCCTCAGGGGGACAGCTTCAAGCAGCTCGGCTTCATGCCGAACTACCACGGCTGGGAGACCACGACCGAGCACTACATGGGTCAGTTCTCCCCCACGTACTTCGACAAGAGCGGCAAGTCGACGGTGGCGACGGACCCGGCGGTCGCCGCCGCCTTCACCACGCAGAAGAAGCTGGTCGACGAACTCGGCGGCTACACCAAGCTGGAGAAGTACCGCTCCAAGCTGGGCGACGAGTGGGGCCCCAAGCACCCCTTCCACACCGGCCAGGTGGCCATGCAGCTCGACGGCGAATGGCGCCTCGGCATGGCCCTGGAGGCCAAACCCGACTTCGAGATCGGCGTCGCCCCGCTGCCCGTCCCGGACGACCGGGCCGACCAGTACGGCAAGGGCTACATCACGGGCACGATCACCGGCATCGCCGCCACCAGCAAGAAGCAGAACGCGGCCTGGGAACTGGTCAAGTACATCACCACGGACACCGACGCGGTGGTGGACTTCTCCAACGCCATCCACAACGTGCCGTCGACCCTCGCCGCCCTGAAGTCCCCGAAGCTGAAGTACGACCCGCGCTTCAAGACGTTCCTGGACATCGCGGCGAACCCCGACTCCACGACCAGCCCCGCCTCCCTCAACGGCGGCGTGTACCTCACCACGATCCAGAACCTGGGCTACGACTACGAGAGCGGCAGGACCAAGAACCTCAAGGCGGGTCTGGCCGCCGCGGCCCAGCAGATCGACACGGACATCGCGCAGGCGAAGTAGCCATGAGCACCGTCACGTTGGCGTCAAAACGCCGCCGAGCGGCCCTGCGTACGGCCGCCTTCATGTCCCCCTGGCTGATCGGCTTCGCGGTCTTCTTCGCGTACCCGATGATCTCGACGCTCTACTTCTCCTTCATGCACTACGACGGCTTCAGGCCGCCGACATGGAGCGGGACGAAGAACTGGACCTACGTCTTCGAGCACTACCCCTACTTCTGGCCCGCACTGCGCAACACCCTGTGGCTGGTGGTGATCACGGTGACCCTGCGCGTCCTCTTCGGACTGGGCATAGGTCTCCTCATCACGAAGATCAGGACCGGCACGGGCGTCTTCCGCACCCTCTTCTACCTGCCCTACCTGGCCCCGCCGGTCGCGGCGACGATGGCCTTCGCCTTCCTCCTCAACCCCGGTACGGGCCCGGTCAACTCGATCCTGGAGAAGATCGGCATCCCGGCCCCGGGCTGGTTCAACGACCCGAACTGGTCCAAGCCGGCCCTCACCCTCCTGTTCCTGTGGGGCGTGGGCGACCTCATGGTCATCTTCATGGCCGCGCTGCTCGACGTACCGAAGGAGCAGTACGAGGCGGCGGAGCTGGACGGCGCCTCGTCCTGGCAGCGCTTCCGCTACGTCACGATCCCCAACATCTCCCCGATCATCATGTTCGCGGTCGTCACCGGCGTGATCGCGGCGATGCAGTGCTACACCCAACCCCTCGTCGCCGGGAAGGTCGCCTCGGGCGTGATCCAGGGCGCGGGCACCATGTTCGAGCCCGGCTACCCGGAGAAGTCGACCCTCACCCTCCCCCAACTCGTCTACAACCTGGGCTTCCAGCGCTTCGACTACGGCTCGGCCTGTGTGGTCGCGCTCGTCCTCTTCGCCCTCTCCATGGCCTTCACCGCGTTCCTGATGCGGCGCCGAGGCGGCCTGATCCAGGCAGGTGACTGACAGATGACCCAACTACTGGACAGGCCCGTGGAGTTGAAGGAGACGACCTCCCCGGCCGAACGCACGGCCCGCCGCAAGGCCCTCCTGGAATGGATAGCGATCCACTCCCTCGGCATCGCGGCCGCCCTCTTCTTCACGCTCCCCTTCGTGTTCGTCTTCCTGACCTCGCTCATGAGCGACGACCAGGCCCTGAGCCGCGACCTCGTCCCGCACACCTGGGAGTGGTCCAACTACCAGAAGGTCTTCGACACCCCGGGCTTTCTGACCTGGTGGAAGAACACGCTGCTCTACGCCGGCGCCGGCACCGTCCTCGTGGTCGTGTCGTCGATCCCCGTGGCGTACGCGCTGGCCAAGTTCCGCTTCCGGGGCCGCAACCTCTCCCTGATGCTGGTCATCTCGATGATGATGCTGCCGCCCCAGGTGGTGGTCATCCCGATGTACCTGTTCTGGGCGAAGCAGCTGGACCTCTCGGGCACCCTGTGGCCGCTGATCATCCCGCTCGCCTTCGGGGACGCGTTCTCGATCTTCCTCCTCCGCCAGTTCCTGATGACGATCCCGGGCGAGTATCTGGACGCGGCGAAGGTGGACGGCTGCGGCGATCTGCGCACCCTGCTGAAGGTCGTCCTCCCCATGGCGAGGCCGGGCATCGCCGCGGTGGCCCTCTTCCAGTTCTTCAACGCCTGGAACGACTACTTCGGCCCCCAGATCTACACCTCGGAGAACCCCGGTGCCTGGACCCTCAGCTACGGCCTGGAGTCCTTCAAGGGCGCCCACCACACCGACTGGAACCTGACCATGGCCGCGACCGTGCTGGTCATGGCCCCCGTGATCCTCGTGTTCTTCTTCGCGCAGAAGGCGTTCGTGGAGGGTGTCACGCTCACCGGAGTAAAGGGTTGAACACCGAATGAAACTCACCGTGGTCGGCGGAGGCTCGACCTACACCCCCGAACTCATCGACGGCTTCGCCCGTCTGCGGGACACCCTGCCCATCCAGGAACTGGTCCTGACGGACCCGTCCACCGACCGCCTGGACCTCATGGGCCCCCTGGCCCGCCGCATCTTCGCGCGCCAGGGCCACCCGGGCCGCATCACGACCACCGCCGACCTCGACGCCGCCGTGGAGGGCGCCGACGCGGTGCTTCTCCAGCTCCGCGTGGGCGGCCAGGCGGCCCGGCAGCAGGACGAGACCTGGCCCCTGGAGTGCGGCTGCGTGGGCCAGGAGACGACGGGAGCGGGCGGTCTGGCCAAGGCCCTCCGCACGGTCCCCGTGGTCCTGGACATAGCGGAACGGGTCCGCCGCACCAACCCCGACGCCTGGCTGATCGACTTCACCAACCCGGTGGGCATCGTCACCCGGGCCCTCCTCCAGGCAGGCCACAAGGCAGTCGGCCTGTGCAACGTGGCGATCGGCTTCCAACGCAGGTTCGCGGCCCTCCTGGACGTCGCCCCGTCCGAGATCCACCTGGACCACGTGGGCCTGAACCACCTCACCTGGGAGACCGGCGTACGGCTCGGCGGCCCCGACGGCAAGGACGTCCTGCCCGAACTCCTCGCGAAGCACAGCGAGTCGATCGCCACCGACCTCCACCTGCCCCCCACCCTGATCAACCGGCTGGGCGTGGTCCCGTCCTACTACCTGCGCTACTTCTACGCACACGACGAGGTCGTCCGCGAACTGCGCACCAAGCCGTCCAGGGCCGCCGAAGTAGCGGCGATGGAACAGGAACTGCTGCACCTGTACAGCGATCCCACCCTCGACGAGAAGCCGGCCCTGCTGGCCCGACGCGGCGGCGCCTACTACTCGGAGGCGGCCGTCGACCTGGCGGCGGCCCTGCTGAGCGGAGGGGGAAGCCCGTACCAGGTGGTGAACACACTCAACCGGGGCACCCTGCCCTTCCTGCCCGACGACGCCGTGATCGAGATCCAGGCGGCAGTCGACCGCAACGGGCCCCGCCCCCTCCCCGTGGCCCCCGTGGACCCGCTGTTCGCGGGGCTGACGGCACACGTCACCACCTACGAGGGCCTCGCCCTGGAGGCGGCCCTGCACGGCGGCCGGGACCGCGTCTTCAAGGCCCTCCTCGCCCACCCCCTGATCGCCCAGTACGAGTACGCCGAGACCCTCACCGACCGACTGATCGCACACAACCGGGAGCACCTCGCGTGGGCATGACGGCACGTGTCCTCGCGATAGACGCGGGCAACAGCAAGACGGACGTAGCCGTCCTGGCCCCCGACGGCACGGTCCTGTCGACCGCCAGAGGCGGCGGCTTCCGCCCCCACGCGGCAGGCACCGAGCAAGCCCTCGACACCGTGGCCAAAGCCGTGACCACGGCCTTCACCACCGCCGGAGTCAGCACAGCCGACCACCTCTCGGCGTGCCTGGCGAACGCGGACTTCCCCTTCGAGGAAGAACAGCTGACCACCGCTCTGCGCGCCCGCGGCTGGGCCACCACCGTCAAGGTCCGCAACGACACCTTCGCCATCCTCCGCGCCGGCACCACCGAGCCAAGAGGCGTGGCCGTGGTCTGCGGCGCCGGCATCAACTGCGTGGGCATGCGCCCCGACGGCCGCACCGCCCGCTTCCCCGCCCTCGGCCGGATCTCCGGTGACTGGGGCGGCGGTTGGGGCCTGGCGGAAGAGGCACTCTGGCACGCGGCGAGAGCGGAGGACGGCAGAGGCGAGCCCACCACCCTGACCCGCACCCTCCCCGCACACTTCCACCTCCCCTCCATGTACGCCCTGATAGAGGCCCTGCACCGAGAACACATTGAGCCCGCCCGCCGCCACGAACTGACCCCGGTCCTCTTCACCACGGCTGCGGCAGGCGATCCGACAGCCCGCGCCCTGATAGACCGCATGGCCGACGAGGTAGCGACGATGGCCACGGTGGCCCTGACCCGCCTGGACCTGCTGAACGAGGAGACGCCGGTGCTCCTGGGAGGCGGAGTCCTGGCCGCGGCCCACCCCCAACTGGACACCGGCATACGCACCTTGCTGTCAGCCCGCGCACCAAAAGCCGTACCCCAGGTGGTCACGGCGAGCCCGGTACTGGGCGCGGCACTCCTGGGCCTGGACGACGTAGAGGCCCCCACGGCGGCCCAGGCAAGAACAAGACAGCACTACGAACCCTGAACCCCCACCGCCCCGCACCCTCCCCACCGGGAACCGAACAGATTCCCGCCGCGTGTGAATGGGCAGGGGGTGTGCGGGGCGCTACGTTATGCCGGATTTCCGGCACCCACGCTGCGATCCGATCAAGATCCAGTGAAGGCCGGTGCGCATTGTCGGTCCCGGCAGCGATACTTGCGGCGACAGATGACCATGGGGGAGGTCAACAGTGACACACCCGCCGAAAAGCAGCGCGGCACCACCGAACACCGGCATGCCCACCATGCCGGCCGTACCACCGCAACAGACCCCGCAGGCGAACGGCACCCCCACCCCTGCCGCCGCCCCGTCCACCATGCCCACGCCCACCGCCGGGGAACCCCGCCGCACCGCGTTCGCGGAGGGCTTCGACCGCCTGCGCCACGCGGCCACCACCGAACCCGGCCGCCTGCGCATCATCGGCGCGTTCCTCGCCGCCCTCGTCATCGCGTTCGGCGCCGTCACGGCCTGGCAGACCGCGGAGCGTGCCGCCGCGGCCGACGACGTCCTGCACAAGAGCCAGCCGCTCAGCAGCGCCGCGGCCGACATCTACCGCAGCCTCGCCGACGCGAACACCGCCGCCTCCAGCGGCTTCCTCGCCGGTGGCCAGGAGACGCCGACCTCCCGCGAGGTCTACGAGGAGGACATCGACAAGGCGGCCTCCGGTCTCGTCAAGGCCGCGGCGAACTCCGACCCCGACTCCCCGGCCGCGGCGACGGTCGCGAAGCTCAACCGTCTGCTCCCGGAGTACAAGGGCCTGGTGGAACGCGCCCGCACCTACAACCGCCAGGGCTTCCCGGTCGGCGGCGCGTATCTGCGCTACGCCAACGACAAGATGCAGCACGACATGCTCCCGGCGGCGGAAGACCTCTACACCAGCGAGAACCAACGCCTGCGCGCCGACTACGACGACGCGACCCCGTACCCGTGGGCGGCGATAGCGCTGGGCGTCGTGGCGCTCGCCGCCCTCGCCTGGGCCCAGCACCGCAACTACCGCCGCACGAACCGGGTCATGAACCACGGCCTGGTGGCGGCGACAGCCACCGCGACCGTCGTACTCCTGTGGCTGGTTGTCGGCCACAGCATCGCCCGCGCGGGCCTCAACGACTCCTACGACCACGGCGTCCGTTCCCTCAACGTCCTGCACGACGCGCGCATCGCGTCGCTCAAGGCGAGGGGCAACGAGAACCTGACGCTGGTCGCGCGCGGCGCGGAGACCGTGACCGTCAAGAACGCGAAGGGCGAGGACGAGGTCAAGGACGCCTACGACAACACGTTCCAGCAGAACATGAAGACGCTGGGCGCGGGCCTCGCCGAGGCGGCGAAGCTGGCCGACGACAGCTCCGGCGAGAAGCCGGTCACCGCGGCGGAGAGCAACATGGTGGAGTGGCAGAAGCGCCACGCCACGGCCCGCGACGAGGACGACCGCGGCAACTACGAGGCGGCGCTGAACCGGGTCATCGGCCCCGAGAACGCGACGGGCGAGTGCTTCGACAGCGTCGACGACAATCTCGCCAAGGCGATCGCGCACGAGGAGTCCGAGTTCGAGCAGGCGGCCGGCGACGGCCTGGACGCGATGACGGGTCTGTCCGTGGGCGCGGCGGTGCTCGCCGTCCTGGGCGCGGCCAGCGCGGTCCTCGGCATCGGCCGCAGGCTGTCGGAGTACCGGTGAGAGGGGGCGTGACGATGAACGTACGACGTCTGCGGGCCGGCCTGCGGGGCTGGGGCGGTGTGGCCGCGATGGCGGTGGTCTGCGTCCTCGCGCTCGCGTTCGTGCTGCTGCTGCCGCTGACGCAGTCGAAGGGCGCCGACGGCACCGCGACCAAAGGCCCCGGCGTGGCCCACGGCAGCCAGGCGCGGGCCGAGGACGACCCGTGTCAGGACCCGCAGATCAAGAAGGCGCCGGAGAAGCAGACCCTGTCGCCGTCGGGCGCGGACGGCGACACCATCAAGAAGATCAAGGCCCGGGTGGGCGACGAGCGCAAGCTGATCGTCGGCGTGGACCAGAACAGCTACCGCTGGGGCTACCGCAACCCGAACGCGGGCACCAGCGGAACGCTGGAGGGCTTCGACATCGACCTGGTGCACCGGATCGCCGAAGAGATACTCGGTGACCCGAACGCGGTGCTGTTCAAGGCGATCCCCACCAACCAGCGCATCCCGGCGCTCCAGGAGGGCCGGGTCGACATGGTGGTGCGCACGATGACCATCAACTGCACACGGCTCGGCCAGGTCGCGTTCTCCGCCCCGTACTTCAAGACCGGCCAGCAGGTCCTCGCCCCCAAGTCCTCGACGATCACAGGGTATGACGACACCCTCGCCGGCAAGCGGATCTGCACGGCGGAGGGTTCGACGGCCAACACCACGCTGACGGACGACCAGAAGGCGGGCGGGCTCACCGCGAAGGCGGAGATCGTCAAGCCGGTGCCCAACCAGCTGGACTGCCTGGTGCGGCTTCAACTGGGCGAGGTGGACGCGGTGGTGACGGACGGCGCGCTCGCCGCGAGCCAGGCGGCCCAGGACCCGACGGTCCAGCTGAAGGGCGACCCGTTCACGACCGAGTACTACGGCGTGGCGATGAACCTGAAGGCGGACGATCTGGTACGCCGGGTCAACCAGATCCTGGCGGACTACCGCAAGGACACCGCGGACGGCTGGCAGGCGTCGTACGACAAGTGGCTCTCGGCGACACTGGACAAGGACTCCGCGAAGTCGAAGCCGCCGACACCGGCGGAGTACCTCCGCACGAGCTGATACGGACACAGGCAGGCACAGACAGGCACAGACAGGCACCGACAGGCACCTGAACGGCGAGCACGGCGAGCAACCACCCCCAACAACCAGACCAGCAGCGAGAGGTGATCGATGGGCGTCACGGGACCCCCCGCCGGGCCGGTGATGGACCGGGACGAGGTGGACCGTGCGCTGGCGCGGCTGGGCGCGGAGTACGAGGCGATCGAGACCTCGCTCCTCGCCCTGCAGGACCACTCCGGCCGCAGGCTGCTGGAGGGCGCCGCGCTCACGGGCGTCACCAGGGAGCGCTGGACGGCCGCGGAGGCGTCCATCACGCTGCTGTGGGCGTACTTCGACGCGTACACGGACGCGTTGCGTACGGCCCGCACCATCCGCTCCCGCCGCCGCTGGTCCAGCCGTGAGGACCTGGTGGAGCTGACGGAACTGCTGCGCGGCTCGTCGGTGACGGTGGCGGGCAGCGCGACGGCGACGGCCAACGCGCCCACGCTGCACGGAAATTCCGGCAAGCTCAGCGAGCAGTTCAGCCTCGCCGCGCTCGTCGACCGGATGAACGAGCTGTACGCGACCTCGCTCGACATGGTCGTCGCCGCCGACGCCGTCTGGTCGGCGCTGCCCGCGCGGATAGATTTACTGGCAGCGGAGCTCCAGCGCACCCGTAAGCTCGCGCACTCGGTGGGCGTCCGTCCGGGCGAGCACCCGGCGGGCGACGACCTGGAGCGCATCACGCGCACGCTGACGACCCTGCGCGAGCAGGTGGTCTCCGACCCGCTGGCCTACTGGAACCCCACCCCGGGCAGTTCGGCACCGGGCGGCGGGCGACCCGACACCACGGTGTACGACCGGGAGGCGCGTGCCCTGGAGGACGTACGCCGGGAGATCGACGCGGTGCTGACGGTCCGCCAGGACGCGGAGCAGCGGCTGGTCCGGCTGCGTGACGTGCTCTCCCGTGCGGACCGCACGCTCGCCGAGGCCCGCACCGCGCGCGGTGAGGTGCTGGCGAAGATCGCGGCCACGGAGGTGCCGGTGGTCAGCGGTCCGCCGACCGTGCTTCAGGAGCAGCTGGCGACCGCCGCCGAGTACCGCAGACACGCCCAGTGGCACCGTCTGTCCCCGCTCCTGGAGTCCCTGGAGCAGAAGGCGGAGGACGAACTGCTGCGGGCCCGCGAGTCGTTGACCGCGGTCACCCAGCCATTGGCGGTCCGCGCGGAGCTGCGTGGCCGCCTCGACGCGTACAAGGCGAAGGTCGCCCGGCACGGGCTCGCCGAGGATCCGTTCCTGATCGAGCGGTACGACGCGGCGCGCCGCATGCTGTGGAGCGCGCCCTGCGATCTGCGCGTCGCCGAACAGGCCGTGCTGCGCTACCAGCACGCGGCCGCCGAACTGCTCCGCGCCCCGCGGGTGCCGGAGCAGAGCGGTCCTGAGGACCGTAGGGGGGAGGCCCAGTCATGACTCAGGCAGCACAGCAGACCTGTCAGCGGCCAAGCTGCGGCGGGTCGTACGAGGATGTCGGCGGCGGTGAGCTGTACTGCGACACCTGCGGACTCGCGCCGGTGGTGTCGGCGACCGGCATGGTGGGTTCCCCGCCGACCGGGATCACGGGCGGCGGCAAGGGTTCGCGCGGTTCGGGCAGCGCCAGTTCACGCTCCGGCAGCAGCCGCAGCACGTCCCGCAGCACCTCGCAGTCGTCGAAGTCCCGGCGCTCCGTGTCGGGCCGCCTCTCGCGTGCCCTGTCGGGCCGGTCGACGAGCCGGTCGGTGTCGGTGCGCAGCTCGGGTTCCGGCACCGGGGCGAGTACCCGGGGCCGGCTGGGCGCCGGTCTGGTCGAGGTGCCGGGCGTCCCGCGTCCCGATCCGCGCGAGATGGTGCTGGAGAACCCCGAGGTCCCCGAGCGCAAGCGGTTCTGCTCCCGGTCGGACTGCGGGGCGCCGGTGGGCCGGGCACGCGGCGAGCGGCCGGGGCGCACGGAGGGCTTCTGCACCAAGTGCGGCAACCCGTACTCGTTCGTCCCGAAGCTGACGTCCGGCGACATCGTGCACGGCCAGTACGAGGTCGTGGGCTGTCTGGCGCACGGCGGCCTCGGCTGGGTCTACCTGGCCGTCGACCGCGCGGTCTCGGACCGCTGGGTGGTCCTCAAGGGCCTGCTCGACACCGGCGACCAGGACGCGATGGCGGCGGCGATCTCCGAGCGGCGCTTCCTCGCGGAGATCGAGCACGCCAACATCGTGCGGATCTACAACTTCGTGGAGCACCTCGACCAGCGGACGGGTTCGCTGGACGGGTACATCGTCATGGAGTACGTGGGCGGCAAGTCCCTCAAGGAGATCGCCAACGGCCGCCGTACCCCGGCCGGCAAGCGCGACCCGCTCCCGGTGGAACAGGCCTGCGCGTACGGCATCGAGGCCCTGGAGGCGCTCGGCCACCTCCACAGCCGCAACCTCCTCTACTGCGACTTCAAGGTCGACAACGCCATCCAGACCGAGGACCAGCTCAAGCTCATCGACATGGGCGCGGTCCGCAGGATGGACGACGACGAGTCGGCCATCTACGGCACGGTCGGCTACCAGGCGCCCGAGGTAGCCGAGGTCGGCCCGTCGGTGGCGTCCGACCTCTACACGGTCGCCCGCACGCTCGCCGTCCTCACCTTCGACTTCCAGGGCTACACGAACGTCTTCGTGGACTCCCTGCCCGACCCCGACAACATCGAGGTCTTCCGCCAGTACGAGTCCTTCTACCGTTTCCTGGTCCGCGCCACCGACCCCGACCCGGCCCGTCGCTTCGCCTCCGCCCAGGAGATGGCCGAGCAGCTGACCGGTGTGCTGCGCGAGGTCGTCTCGCTCCAGACGGGCCGGGCGCGGCCCGCGCTGTCGACGCTGTTCGGTCCCGAACTGCGGGTGACGGACACGGAGTTGTTCCCGAAGCTGGACGGGGAGGTGTCACGGCTGGGGGCGCGGGTGGTCGTTCCGCGGCGTCGGCCGTCCGGCACCGCCGCGCTCGCGTCCGCCGCCGTGGGCGGTGGCGCCGTCCCGACGCTCGGGAGCATGGTGGCGCTGGTCAAGCCGGTCGGGACGCCGGCCGCGGCGCTGGCGCTTCCCGTTCCGCGGGTCGACCCCGCCGATCCCAACGCCGGTTTCCTCGCCGGGCTCATGGCGACCGCCGCCGCGGAACTGCTGGGGGCGCTCGCCGCCGCGCCGGCCCCGTCGGTCGAGACGCGGTTGCGGCAGATCCGGGCGTGGCTGGAGAACGGCGACGCGCACACCGCGCTGGAGGCGCTGGCGCGGGTGGAGGACGAGCGGCCCGACGACTGGCGGGTGGTCTGGTACCGCGGGGTCGCCGCCCTGGTCACCGGGGACCACGAGGCGGCCGCACTCGCCTTCGACGCGATCTACGACGCCTTCCCCGGCGAGCCCGCGCCGAAGCTGGCGCTCGGCCTGTGCGCGGAGGTGCTGGGCCAGCTGGACAACGCCGCCGAGTACTACCGGCTGGTCTGGGCGACCGACCCCAGCTATGTGAGCGCCGCGTTCGGGCTCGCGCGGGTCCAGCTCGCGGCCGGGGACCGTCGTAGCGCCGTGGGGACACTGGAGTCGGTGCCGGAGAGCTCCATCCACTACACCGCCGCCCGCGTGGCCGCCGTACGGGCCCGGCTGCGTCAACGCACACCCGGCGCCGGTGACGTACCGTTCCTTGACGACCTCACCGCAGCCGCGGGGCAGGTCGAGGCGCTGGACGCGTACGGGCTGGATCCGGCGCGCCGGGAGCAGTTGTCCGCCGAAGTCCTCGGCTGCGCCCTGGACTGGGTACTCTCCGGTGGCCGGGGCGCCGACCCGGCGGCCCGTCGGGTGCTGCTCGGCAGCGAACTGGACGAGCGGGGACTCCGCTTCGGCCTGGAGCGTTCGTACCGCACGCTGGCCCGGCTCGCGCGGGGCGGCGAGGAGAGGATCGACCTGGTGGAACGTGCCAACCGTTACCGCCCCCGGACGTGGGTGTAGTTGATGTCGCAGATGCCCCAGCAGGCCGCCCTGACGAACTGCCCGAGCTGCGAGGAGCCGCTCGAGTCGGGTGACCGCTTCTGCGGTGCGTGCGGATACGACCTGTCCGCCGTACCGGCCCACCCGGACGACCACCCGACGCTCGCCGTGAACGGCTCGGCGCCGGTGGCCGCGCCGTCACCGGCAGCGGACGGGGGCGCCCCCTGGCCGGCCGCGCACGAGCCCGCCGGCGCCGACACCCCGCCGGCGACCCATCTGCCGACGGATCTGACGGGCATCGACTCCGGAGACTCCGGTGGCCACGGCCTGGCCGTGCCGCCCCCGAGCGGCTCCCCCGTCTCCCCGGCCTCCGGGGTGCGCTTCGACCGGCCGTCGGAGCCGGACGAGTACCCGCTTCAGGCGCCGGACCCGCGGGTGACCGCCGAGACACCTACCCCGGCGGAGGGCGTCAAGGTGTGCGTGGCCTGCCGTGCGGGCCGGGTCGACCACGACGGCTACTGCGAGAACTGCGGGCACGCCCAGCCCCGCGAGCGCGACCACATGGAGCAGGAGTGCGGCCCGATGGCGGCCGTCAGCGACCGCGGTCTGCGCCACCACCGCAACGAGGACGCGTTCGCCGTCGGCACCGCCGCCCTGCCCGACGGTTCGCCCGCCTCCGTGGCGATCGTCTGCGACGGCGTCTCCTCAGCGACCCGCCCCGACGACGCCTCCCTCGCCGCGTCCCGGGCGGCGAGCGAGTCCCTGCTGGCCGCCCTCGCGCGCGGCACCCACCCGCAGCAGGCGATGCACGACGCGATCGTCGCCGCCTCCCGCGCGGTCAACGCCCTGGCCGCCGAACCGCAGACGGCCCGTGAGCACGCCCCCCACCAGAACGCCCCGGCCTGCACGATCGTCGGCACCGTGGTGACGTCGGGACTGCTGGTCGTCGGCTGGGTCGGCGACAGCCGCGCCTACTGGGTGCCGGTGGACCGCACCTCGCTGCCGGCCCGGCTCACCGAGGACGACTCGTGGGCCGCGCAGATGGTCGCGGCGGGCCTGATGAACGAGGCGGAGGCGTACGCCGACGAGCGCGCCCACGCGATCACCGGCTGGCTCGGCGCGGACGCCTACGAACTGGAGCCGCACACCGCTTCCTTCAAGCCGGACCGGCCGGGTGTAGTGGTGGTGTGCACCGACGGACTGTGGAACTACGCGGAGGCCGCGCAGGACATGGCCGAGGCCGTACCGCTCGATGCCGCCGTGCGCCCCCTGCACGGCGCGCAGGTCCTGGTCGGTCACGCCCTGGACGGCGGGGGCCACGACAACGTAACAGTGGCCCTCGTGCCGTTCCCCGCCCCTTCGCAGGGGGCAGGATCGGCCTGAGGCCGATTCGTACGGGGAATGCCTCGACGGACCGGAGGGGACCGGTCCGCACACAGTCGTACGCCCTGCAACCGTGGGGTTCTCAAGGGGGATTCGATCAGGCATGGCCAATTTCTCGAAGTCCAACGTGCCGCAGTTCTCGGTCGACGTGTACCAGAACGAGTATTTGCCGGAGGGCGGCCGCGAGGTCAACGCGATCGTCACGGTGAGCGCGACCGGCGGCGGCACCATCGGCAGCGCGGTCGCCGCGCCCCATCTCTACACGCCGGGTCAGGGCCCGGACGCGGCCGTGGCGATCATGGTCGACTGCTCCGGGTCGATGGACTACCCGCCGACCAAGATGCGCAACGCCCGTGACGCCACGGCCGCGGCCGTCGACACCCTGCGCGACGGGGTGCACTTCGCGGTGATCGGCGGCACCCATGTCGCCAAGGAGGTGTATCCGGGCGGCGGGCGGCTCGCGGTCGCCGACGCCACCACCCGCGACCAGGCCAAGCAGGCCCTGCGCAAGCTCAGCGCGGGCGGCGGCACCGCCATCGGCACCTGGCTGCGGCTCGCCGACCGGCTGCTGTCCTCGGCGGACGTCACCATCCGGCACGGCATCCTGCTCACCGACGGCCGCAATGAACACGAGTCACCCGAGGACCTCAAGGCGTCCCTCGACTCCTGCGCCGGACGTTTCACCTGTGACGCCCGGGGCGTGGGCACCGACTGGGAAGTGAAAGAAGTCACAGGTATCGCCTCCGCGCTGCTCGGCACGGCGGACATCGTCGCCGACCCGGCCGGTCTCGCCGCCGACTTCACGCAGATGATGGAGACGGCGATGGGCAAGGAGGTCGCGGACGTCTCCCTGCGGGTGTGGACGCCGGTCGGCACGACGATCAGGTTCGTGAAGCAGGTCGCGCCCACCGTCGAGGAGTTGACCGACCGCCGCACCGAGGCGGGCCCGCGCGCCGGGGACTATCCCACCGGCTCCTGGGGAGACGAGTCCCGTGACTACCACGTCTGTGTGGAGGTGCCGGTCGCCCATCTCGGCCAGGAGATGCTGGCCGCCCGGGTCTCCCTCGTGATCCCCCAACCCGACGGCACCGCACAGAACTTGGGCGCCCAGGGACTGGTGCGGGCGGTGTGGACCGACGACATGGTCGCCTCGACGTCGATCAACCCCCAGGTCGCCCACTACACCGGCCAGGCCGAACTTGCACAAGTCATCCAACAAGGTCTGGATCTGCGCAAAGCGGGCGATATGGATGGAGCAACGTCCAAACTGGGCCGGGCCGTTCAGCTCGCAAGCGCTTCCGGCAACGCCGATACTGCGAAACTGCTTGCGAAGGTGGTGGACGTGGTCGATGCCGCGACAGGTACTGTGCGGTTGAAGGCGAAGGTCGCGGAGGCGGACGAGATGACTCTGGAGACCCGGTCCACAAAGACTGTTCGTGTAAAGAAGTGACGACCAGAAGCAGAAGTTCCCTTACGTGAGAGGGGGAAGCGCCGACATGCCGACCTGCCCGAACGGACACCAGTCGGGTTCCGACGACTGGTGCGAGGTCTGCGGTCACCGCATGGCCGGTGCCGTGCCTCCGCCCCCTCCCCCGCCGCCCCCCGGTGGCGGCTACGGCTTCCCGCCGCCCCCGCCGGGCGCCGGTGGCCAGCAGGGACGCAACCACCTGTCCGCCGTACCGGACCCCGAGCCGGAGCTCTGCCCGCAGTGCCGCACGCCCCGTGAGGGCGGTGCACCGTTCTGCGAGGAGTGCCGGTGGAACTTCCTGACGAACACGGCGACCTCGTACACCCCGGCCGCCCCGCGCCCGCCGGCCCCCGGCCCGGGCGTCCGCTTCCAGGGCCCGCCGCCGGGTCAGTCGTACGGCGGTGGCGGTGACTCGTACGAGTACCAGGGCTCCCGCCCGTCCCAGATGAACCGTCCCGCCGAGCCGATCCCGCCCTTCGGCGGCGACCCCTCGACCCCGCCCCCGCCGCCCGGCCAGGGTGGCCCCGGCGGCGGTCCCGGTGGGCCCGGCGGCTTCGGCGGTCCCGGCGGCCCAGGCCCGTTCGGTGGACCCGGCGGCCCCGGTGCTCCGGGCGGACCCAACGGTCCCGGTGGCTACGGCACCCAGGGCGGCCCCGGCGGACCCGGCGGCTTCGGTACGCAGGGCGGACCCGGTGGACCGAACGGCCCCGGCGCTTTCGGTACCCAGGGCGGCCCTGGTGGCCCCGCGGGTCCCGGTGGTCCCAATGGCCCGGGCGGCTTCGGCGGCCCGGGCGGTCCCGGCGCGCCCGGTGGCTTCGACGGCCAGCGCGGACCCGGTGGACCCGGTGGGCCCAACGGCCCCGGCGGCTTCGACAGCCAGCGCGGCCCTGGTGGACCCGGTGGCTTCGACGGCCAGCGCGGACCCGGTGGACCCAACGGCCCCGGCGGCCCCTCGCCCTTCGGTGGCGACCCCTCCCGTCCGGTGCCGCCCCCGCCCGGCCCCACGCCTCCCGCGGGTCCCGGCGGACCTGGTGGCCCCGGCGCCCCGTCGGCGTTCTCGCCGTCCGGCCCGGCCGCCCCGCCCGCCTTCCCGCAGGAGACGAACCGGCCGCAGCCCGGCGGTCCGTCCTTCGGCGGCGGCGAGGACGACTGGGTGATCTCCCCGCCGTCCTCCAGCGCCCCCGGCGGCCCCGGCGGCGGACCCGGCGGCTACGGCTACCCGCAGCCCGGCTCCACCCAGGCCCCGCCCGGCCCCGGCTACCAGCAGCAGCCCGCCGGACCGGCGACCTGGACCGCGACCATCGGCCCGGACCGCGAGTACTTCATGGCGATGATGCAGCGCTCCGGCCCCGAGGCCGCGGGCCTCAACCTGCCCGCGTACTCACCCGAGCAGCAGCGCACCCTCACCGGCAACCAGATCACCATCGGCCGCCGCCGGCACTCCACCGGCGACACCCCCGACATCGATCTGTCGGTGCCCCCGGAGGACCCGGGCGTCTCGCACCAGCACGCGGTGCTGGTGCAGCAGCCCGACGGCTCGTGGGCGGTCGTCGACCAGAACTCGACGAACGGTACGACGGTCAACGGCGCGGAGGAGCCCATCCAGCCCTTCGTCCCGGTGCCGCTCCAGGACGGCGACCGGGTCCACGTGGGCGCCTGGACGACGATCACGGTCCGGCGCGGATAGACGTCCGGCGCGGACAGACCCCGTCAGGGCGGTCGGAGGGGCCAGGTGTACGGCCCCTCCGGATCGTCCAGCCACGCCCACTCGTCCTCGCCGCTCACCGTGATGCCGTACCGCTGCCGCAGTGGCCTGCCCTCCCGCTCCCAGAGCTGATACGCCTCCCGCGGATCGAGGCTGCCCCGGCTGAGCAGCAGCAGGAACCGGTACAGCTCGTGCTCGCGCGCCGCGCGCGGCACCCCGCCCGGCGAGCCGGGCTCCGGTTCCGACCGCCCTTCGCCGCGCAGCGGCACGAAGTAGGCGGGGGTGTGCAGGAAGCGTCCGTCGGCGTGCCCGGTGTCCCGTACGGTCAGCGCGACCAGGCCGGTGGCCAGCGGGGTCAGGATGCGGGCGCCCGGGCGGCACTGGGCGATCCAGGCCGTCGGGATCGAGGTGAGCGCGCAGGTCGCGATGATCCGGTCGAAGGGGGCGCGCTCGGGCACCCCGCGGGCGCCGTCACCGGTGACGACGACCGGGTGGTGGCCGGCGGCGGCCAGATGCCGCCGGGCGGCCTCGGTGATGTCCGGCTCCAGATCGATGGTGGTGACGAGATCGTCGTCGCCGAGGCGGTGGGCGAGCAGCGCCGCGTTGTATCCCGTACCGGCGCCGATCTCCAGGACCCGGTCGCCGTCCGCCACCTCCAGCGCGGTCAGCATCATCGCCATGAGGGAGGGCTGGCTGCTGGAGGAGAGCAGTTCGCCGTCGCGCAGCCGGGTGGCCAGCGGGGCGTCGGCGTAGGCACCGCGCACCCAGCGTTCCCGCTCGTGCGCGTCGGGGCTCTCGCTCCACCTGCGCTCGTGGCCGCCCATGACGCCGACGTAGTAGTACGGCACGAACAGATGCCTCGGTACGGCCGTGAAGGCCTCCCGCCACACCGGGTCGTCCGCCCAGGCCCCGCTCGCGTCGATCCGGTCCACGAGCTCGGCCCGGGCCTCGGCGGCGAGTTCTTCCAGGTCCTTGTGGAGAGCGTGCGCACCCATACCTCCACTGTCCTGCGGAAGGGTCCTAAGCCCCAAGTCCTGGTTCCCTGCGTCTGAGACGATGGAGCGGTGAAAGAGATTCGGCGCGGCACGCTTCAGACGGAGACCTTCTACGAGCAGGTCGGTGGGGAGGAGACCTTCCGCCGCCTCGTCCACCGTTTCTACGAGGGTGTGGCCGAGGACCCGCTCCTGAAGCCCATGTATCCGGAGGAGGACCTGGGTCCGGCCGAGGAGCGGCTGACGCTGTTCCTCATCCAGTACTGGGGCGGTCCGACGACGTACAGCGACAACCGCGGTCACCCCCGGCTGCGGATGCGGCACGCCCCGTTCCAGGTGGACCGGGCGGCGCACGACGCCTGGCTGAAGCACATGCGGGTCGCCGTCGACGAGCTCGGCCTGTCCGAGGAGCACGAGCACACGCTGTGGAACTACCTGACGTACGCGGCGGCGTCGATGGTGAACACGGAGGGCTGATCCCCTCCGAGCGCCGCTGAGTCCCGAATTCCGGTCGTACGACGTCGATTTCCGATCACGATCCGGTCAAGTCCGGCGCACAAACGCTTACCCGCCCCCGCCCTCCTCTGAAAGCATCCCGGGAGGTCTGGACAACACGACGGGGGTCGGGTGACGGGGTACGGGGGGTTCGCGAAGGCCGGGGGGTTCGCGAGATTCGTCCTTCAGCGGGCGCGGGCACACCGCCCGCTCCTCGCCGCCGCCCTGCTGACGGTCGTGCTGACGACGGCGGTCCTGGCGGCGCTCACCGCGTACTCGGGCGCGATCGGCGACGCGGCCCTGCGCCACTCGCTCGCCGATCCGCGCAACGCCGCCGACACCGCGCTGATCGTCAAGGCCGACGTCCCGGCCGCGTCCCGAGAGGCCGCCGACAGCGCCGTACGCGCGGGCGCCCGGGAGACCTTCGCCGGGCTGCCGGTCACCGTGCGGACACTGCTGAAGTCGGGCCCGTACGCGCTGCCCCGCTCGCTCCAGCCACCCGCCGAGCGCTCCGGCGACCCGGATCTCACACACTTCGCGGCGCTGGACCCGTCCCAGGCCCGGATCACGGACGGCAGGGCCCCGGCCGCCGGCACCACCGAGGTGGCGGTGCCGCAGAGCGCGGCCCGGCTGCTGGAACTCGAGCCGGGCGCCCACCTCACCCTCGTCGACCGCCTCGGCGGCCCGAAGGTGCGGGTGGAGGTGGTGGGCCTCTACCGGCCCGCCCGCGCGGACGCCCCGTACTGGCAGCTCCTGGACGATCTGCACGGCCGCGGCGTCAACAAGCTCGACTTCACGACCTACGGCCCCCTCCTCGCCGCCCCCGACACCCTGACCGGCAACAAGGTCAGCGCCGGACCCTCGGCGTGGCTCGCGACGGCCGACTTCTCGTCGGTGACGACCGGCCGGATCGGCGCCCTGCGCGAAGCGGCCCGGGAGGGCGGCGCCGCGCTGCGCGGCGAGGCCGCGCTCAGCGGCACCACGGCCGCGCACACCGACCTGCCCGCCGTCCTCGACCGCGTCGACCGTTCCCTGCTCGTCTCCCGCTCCACCCTGCTGATCGTCGCGCTCCAGCTCGCGCTCCTCGCGGGCTGTGCGCTGCTGCTGGTGGCCCGGCTGCTGAGCGCCCAACGCACGGGCGAGACCCGGCTGCTCAGGGCCCGCGGCGCCTCCCGGCCGCGGGTCGCGGGGCTGGCCGCGGTGGAGGCGCTGCTGCTGGCGGTGCCCGCGCTGGTCTGCGCGCCGCTGCTGGCGGGACCGCTCACCCGGCTGCTGGCCGGACAGGGCGCGCTGTCCCGGATCGGGCTGCGCCTTGAGGTGCCGGCCGCCGGCTCGTTCGGAGTGTGGCTGGTCGCGGGGGGCGTGGCGCTGGGCTGCGCGCTGGCGGTGACGCTCCCCGCGCTGACCTCGTCCTTCGCGACCGGCCGGGCCCGTGCGCTGCCCGGTGCGGTGCGCTCGGGCGCGGACGTGGGGCTGCTGGTGGTGGCCGCGGTCGCGTACTGGCAGCTGGGCCGGCAGACGACGGGCGCGGTCACCGACGACATCCCCCACTCTCGGCTGCGCTCGAGCGGGGGGACCCCCATCGGCACGCTCGGCGTCGACCCGCTGCTGGTCGCCGCCCCCGCCCTGGCGCTCCTCGCCGGTACGGTCCTCACGCTGCGGCTGCTGCCACCGCTGGCCCGGCTCGCCGAACGCCGGGCCGCCGCCGGGCGGGGCATCGCCGTCGCGCTCGCGGGCTGGCAGATCGGGCGGCGTCCGATGCGGGGCGCGGGTCCGGTGCTGCTGCTGGTGCTCGCCGTGGCGCTGGGCATGCTGGCGATCGGGCACGGCGCCTCCTTCGACCGCTCGCAGGACGACCAGGCCGACTTCCGCGCGGGCGTCCCGGTGCGAGTGCTGGCCAACGGCGAGGACGACCTCGGCCGCACCGACGCGTACGCGGCCGTCCCCCATGTCGGCGAGGCCGCTCCCGCCGTCCGCGCGGAACTGCCCCTCGCCGACGACCGATCCGCGACCGTGCTGGCCCTGGACACCGCGCACACGGCGGACACCGTGCTGCTGCGCCGGGACCTGACGTCCGAGCCGGTACGGCCGCTGCTGGCCGGCCTCGGCCCGAAGGGGGCGTCGGCGGGCGCGGCGGTCCCGGCGGGCAGCTCCCTGGTGAAGCTGACAGCCACGCTGCGCGGTGCCGCGCAGGGCACGAGCGCCGACGTGACGGTCACCCTGGAGGACCGCTACGGCACCCCCTACCGGCTCCCGGCCGGTTCCCTCGCGGCCGACGGCCGCCCGCACACCCTGGAACTGGCGGTGCCGCCGGGGAAGTTGACGCTCACCGACGTACAGCTGGTGCTGCCGGTACCGCGCGGGCGTGCGCAGCAACAGCGTTTCTCGCTGGATGCGTTGACGGCCCTGACGGCCCAAGGTGCCGAGCGGCGGATCGAGTTGCCCGCCGCCTGGATGGCCCACACCGTCAGCGACAACACCTCGGAGTTCCCGGACCGCAGCAACGCCCCCGCCCCGCCCCGCGTGAGCGGGTCGGCCGTGGCGTACGACACCGGATACATCCCGCGCGAGGACACCTGGACGCTGGCCTCGCTGACGGTCCGCCTCCAGGCCAGGCAGCCCGCGGCAGCGCAGATCACCGCCGTCGCCACCGACCGCTTCCTCGACTCCGCGGGCGCCCGCACCGGGCAGCGCGTGGACGTGACCTTCGGCGGCCGGTCGCTGCCGGTGCGGATCGTCGCAGCGGTCCGGGCGCTGCCGACGACGGGGAGCGACAGCGGCGGTGCGCTGCTGGTCGATCTGCGGTCCGTGAACCGGGTGTTGGAGACGAAGTACGGCGAGAGCGTCACGCCGACGGAGTGGTGGCTGGAGACGGACCGGCCGTCCTCGGTCGCCACGGCGCTGCGGGCCCGCCCGGACCTGGACCCCGCGCAGGTCGTCGTACGGGACGAGATCGCCGAGGAACTGCGCGACGACCCGTTCGGGGCAGGCCCGGAAGCGGCGTTCACCGCGGCGGCCGGGGTGGCGGCGGCCCTGGCCGCGCTCGGCTTCGCGGTCAGCGCGACGGGCTCGCTGCGGGAACGGGACTCCGAGTTCGCGGTACTGCGCGCCCTGGGCGCCCCGCGCCGTCGGCTGGCCCGCACGATCGCCGTCGAACAGGGCGTCCTGGTGACGCTGGCGCTGCTCGTGGGGGCGGCGCTGGGGACGGTCCTGGCCCGGGCGGTGATCCCGCTGGTCCTGCTGACCGGCGACGCGACCCGCCCCGTACCGGAGGTGCTGGTGGAACTGCCGGTGGGACAGGTGGCCCTGCTGTTGGCGGCGGTCGCGGTGACCCCGCTGGCCGTCACCGCCGTACTCGCGCTGCGGCGGGCGAATCCGCTGGTGTCCCTGCGGCAACAGGGAGGGGAGTGACATGGCCCCCGCAACCGTCCGCCGGACGTCCGTGGTCGCCCCGTGGATCCGCACCCGGCTGCGCACCGCCCCCGGCGCGGCCCTCGCCCTCGCTCTGCTGGTGGCGCTGACCGCGTGCCTCGCCGCGGCCCTGCCCCGGGCCCTGGACCGGTACGCGGACGCGGGCCTGCACCGGGCCGTGGAGCAGGCCGGCGCCGACCGCACCTCGATCCAGCTGTACGCCCAGCCCGAGTACGGCATCATCTCCGAGCAGGACCTGCGCCCCGCCACCCTGGGCGCGCAGTACGAGAAGATCCTGGCCACGGTCGAGAAGCCGCTCGTCGCCGACCGCCGGCAGTCGACGTACGGTGTGCGCACCTCCACCAACATGGAGGTGCCCGACCCCTGGCTGCCCCGGCCGACCGGTACGCCCGCGCAGGTCGCCCTGGTCGCCCAGCAGGGCCTCGCCGACCACGTCCGCTCGGTCGAGGGCCGGCTGCCGCGCGGGCCCGCCGCACCGGCCGACGCGATGACACCCGAGGTGGAGGCCGCGGTCAGTGCCGCGACCGCCAAGTCCCTGCACATCAAGGTCGGTTCGGTCATCCACGTGCCCGGCGAGTCCCAGGCCCCGCTCGCCGTCCGCGTCACCGGCATCGTCACCCCGCGTGAGCCGTCCGGCGCCTTCTGGTCGGCCCAGCCGCTGCTCCACGAGCCCGCCCTGATCCGGATGCCGGGTCCGAGCTCGGACGCCGACAGGTACTGGGTCGGCGCCCTGCTGCTCGCCCCCGAGTCGGCGCCCGCGATGCTGGGCACCCCGGGAACCCCCTGGCGCTACTGGCAGTTGGCGCCCGCCATGAAACACCTTCACGCCTATGACGTGGACCGCCTGAAAACCGCCGTGGCCTCCCTGGAGTCCGGCCCGGCCCTCCAGCAGGCCCGCGCGATCACCGGTGGCCTCACGGACACGGACACCGACCTGAGCGAGGTCCTGACCGCGTACTCGCGGCTCCGCGAGGGCGTCTCCCCGCTCGTCGCGGTGGCCGCGGTCGGTGCCGGTACGGTCGCCGCGGTCGTCCTCCTGATGTCGGGCGGCCTCGCCGCCGACCGCCGTCGCACCGAACTCGCCCTGCTGCGCGCCCGGGGCGCCTCCCTGCGCGGCCTGGCCGGCCGACTCCTCGCCGAGACGGCCACGGTCGCCGTCCCGGCCGGCGCCCTCGGCCTCACGGCCGCCGTACTGGCGCTCCCCGAGGCCAGAACGACGTACGCCGTCGTCGCCGCCACCACCGTCACGGCCGCGGCCTGCGTCGCGCTCCCGCTGCGCGCGGCGGTGGCGCACCGGGCCGTCCGGCTGCACACCGGCCGCGAGGACGTGGCGACGCTACGACCCACTCGGCGCCGCACGGTGGCGGAGCTGACCCTCCTCGTGCTGGCCCTGGCGGCGGTGGAGACCCTGCGCAGAAGGGGCTCGTCCGGCGACGAACTGGCCTATGTGGCACCGGCGTTGACGGGAGTGATCGCGGCCCTGGTCCTGGTCCGCCTCTACCCGTTCCCGCTGCGCGGCCTGGCCCGCCCGGCCGGCCGGCTGCGCGGCGCGGTCGCCCATCTGTCCCTGGCCCGCGCGGGCCGTACGTCGGCCTCGGCGGTGCTGCCCCTGCTCGCCCTCCTCACCGCCCTGACGACGGCGGCCTTCGGTGGCTCGGTCCTGACGGGCGTCACCGAGGCCCGTGACGAAGCGGCCCTGCTCGCGGTGGGCGCGGACGCCCGCGTCGACGCCGACGGCCCCCTGCCCACGGGCCTGGCGGCTCGACTCCGCCACCGACCGGGGGTGGACGGCCTGACCGAGGTGAGCATCGCGTACCAGGCCAAGCCGACGGACGGCAGGGTGTCGGTGCCGCTGGTGGGCGTGGAGCCGGGCGGATACGCGCAGTTGACGGCGGGGACAGGCCTGGGCGCGTACGCCGGGCATGAGTTGGCGGACACTGGTGGCGTTCTCCCGGCCCTGGCCTCCCCCTCCGTCGCGAAGGCGTACGGCACCCGTCCCTTCCCCGTCCTCCTGGAGGACGGCACGACGACGATCACCGTCCGCATCACGCTCGTCCGGGACCGGACCCCGGCGGTGAACGGCACGGAGTTCCTGGTCGTCGACCGGGCGGGCCTGAGCGGCCCGACGGCCCGCCCGACCTCACTCCTGTTGACAGGCACGGGGATGTCCGGCGCGAACCTGCGCAAGGCGGTGGGCGACGCGGGCCACGTCCAGACGCGGTCCGAGGAACGGTCGCACTATGTGAACTCCCCGCTCCAGTCGGGCGCCGAGGACATCTACACGGCAGCGGTGGCGGCGGGCGCCGGCTACGCCGTCCTCGCCCTCCTCCTCTCCCTGCTCCGCGCCGCCCCCGAACGCATCGCCCTCCTGGCGCGCCTTCGCACCATGGGCCTCACCCGCGCACAGGGCCGCCGCCTCCTGGTCCTGGAGTCCCTGCCCCAGGCGACCCTGGCGGCAGCCGGCGGCATCCTCACGGGCTGGGCGACGGTCCACCTCCTCTCCCCCGGCATCGACCTGACCACCATCGCCCTGGCGACAGCCCCCTCCTCAGGCGGCACCGCGGAGCTCCGCACGTCCCCGCTGTCCTTGGTGATCCCGGCCCTGGCGGTGGTACTGGTGACGGTGGGGGTGGCGGGGGTACAGGCGTGGTGGTCGGGGAGACGGGGGTCGGTGGCGGAGTTGCGGGCGGGGGACACAAGATGACGGCAAACCACCTGCCCGGTCGTCGTAGCTGGGGGCAGTCGTGCCGCCGGGGCGGCACGGGTGGGCGCAGCGGCACCCCGCAAGCGCGGTCGAGCGACAGCAGCCCTCGCCCAGCCCCCACTCAGGCCAGCGACAAACGGAGGCCCCAGTGACCACCAACCCGACCCTCGCCGACCTCACCACCAAGGCCACCGCCGCCCGCAACACCCCCACCTACGGCCACGACGCCCTCATCACCTGCGACCGCCTGGTCCGCATCTTCACCACGGACGGCATCGAGGTCCAGGCCCTCCAGGGCCTCGACCTCCTCGTCCGCGAGGGCGAACTCATGGCCCTCGTCGGCGCGTCCGGCAGCGGCAAGTCCACGCTCATGAACATCCTCGCCGGCCTGGACACCCCGACCGCGGGAGCGGCCCGTGTCGCCGGTCACGACCTGCTCACCATGACCGCCAAGGACCGCCTCGCCTACCGCCGCAAAACCGTCGGCTTCGTCTGGCAGCAGACCTCCCGCAACCTGCTCCCCTACCTCACCGCGGCCCAGAACATCACGCTCCCGATGCAACTGTCCGCCACCCGCACCACCCGCAAGGCGAAAGCCGAACGCGCTCTGGAACTCCTGGAGTTGCTGGACATCGCGGACTGCCGGGACCGCCACCCCCACCAGATGTCAGGCGGCCAGCAACAACGCGTGGCCATAGCGGTCGCCCTCGCCAACGCCCCCGCGGTCCTCCTCGCCGACGAACCCACCGGCGAGCTCGACTCCCAGACCGCGGAACAGATCTTCGCCGCGTTCCGCACGGCGAACGAAAGGCTCGGCACCACGATCGTGATCGTCACCCACGACCAGGCGGTGGCCGGCGAGGTCCGCCGCACGGTCGCCATCCGGGACGGCCGCACCTCCACCGAGGTCCTGCGCCGCAGCGAGGTCGACGCCACGACCGGCCACGAGACGGTCGTGGCCCGCGAGTACGCCATGCTCGACCGCGCCGGCCGCCTCCAGCTCCCCGCCGAGTACACCGAGGCACTCGGCATGCGCGACCGCGTGGCCCTGGAACTGGAGCCCGATCACATCGGCGTGTGGCCGGACGACAGCGACCCCCACTGACCGGGCGCAGAGGCGCGCTCAGCGCACGCTGACGTCCAACGCCCCAAGTCCCGCCCGTCGTACGGCGATCGACCCGTACGGCGTACGCAACCGCAGCCAGGCACCGGACGAGAACAGCGCCAACTCCCCACCGGGGCGCAGAAATCCGAGCGACTGTGCCGCGTGAACGGCCCGCACCGGCAGCTGCGTGTCCCCGACCGTCCGGGACCAGATCTCCCGCCCGATCCGGTCGAGTTCCGCACGCGTACGACTCTCGGGCGCCAACTCCCCGGTACGGGACCGGAATTCGGCGACCCCGGCGCCCACCATGGCCCGCAGGGCGTCGGGCGCGGGCAACCCCGCGACCGGCTGCCAGCCCCCACGCGGCGGCAGCACCCCCGCCCAGGGCGGCCCGGTCACCGCGGCAGGCACCCCGGCCGTGGCGGCGTCCTCGACGACGGACTCCAGCAACTCCCCGGCGGACACCGTCACGTCGAGCGTGACGTCGAGCCCGTTCTCATAGGGCTTGGCGAGCCGGACCGCGCGGATCGCCAGCACCTCGAAGGACGGCGGCCGCCCGAACACGGCGAGCGCGGTCCCGGCGGCCTGGAGCCGCACGGCGGCCCCGCGGTCGTAGTGGAGCAGGCGGGAGAGGAAGGCCGCGAGATCCGCCGCCTCCCCCTCGTCGGCCAGGTGGAGCACCGTCATGCGGCGACGGCCTCCTCCTCGTCGTCGTCCCGGTACTCCTCCAGGAACTCGCGTTCCTCGGAGGTGATCCGGCGCGGCCGCTGGGCCTCGAAGTCGAACGGCACTATGACCGTCGAGGCCCGCACATACACAAGGTCCTCGTCCTTCACCTCGTACGCGATGGTGAAGGACGCCGCCCTGATCTCCGTGACCCACAGCTCGATGTCCACGGGCGTGTGCCGGTGGACGAGCTGCCGCTTGTAGTCGATCTCATGGCGCGCCACCACGGACCCCTGCTTGAAGTCCTTCTCCGGGCGGAACAGGAAATCGATACGGGCTTCCTCCAGATACCGGAGGAAGACCACGTTGTTGACGTGGCCGTACGCGTCCATGTCCGCCCAGCGCAGCGGGCAGTGGTAGATGTGCCGCAAGACCGATCAGCCCCGGGTCAGCTTCTTGTAGGTGGCGCGGTGCGGACGCGCGGCGTCCGGCCCGAGCCGCTCGATCTTGTTCTTTTCATAGGACTCGAAGTTGCCCTCGAACCAGAACCACTTGGACTCACCCTCGTAGGCGAGGATGTGCGTGGCCACCCGGTCCAGGAACCACCGGTCGTGGGAGACGACCACGGCCGCACCGGGGAACTCGAGGAGCGCGTTCTCCAGCGAGCCGAGGGTCTCGACGTCGAGGTCGTTGGTCGGCTCGTCGAGGAGCAGCAGGTTGCCGCCCTGCTTGAGGGTGAGGGCGAGGTTGAGGCGGTTGCGCTCACCACCGGAGAGGACACCGGCGGGCTTCTGCTGGTCGGGACCCTTGAAGCCGAAGGCGGACACATAGGCCCGGCTCGGCATTTCGACCTGACCGACATTGATGTAGTCGAGTTCGTCGGAGACGACCGCCCACAGGGTCTTCTTCGGGTCGATGTTCTCGCGGCTCTGGTCGACGTACGAGATCTTGACGGTCTCGCCGACCTTGATGGAGCCGGAGTCCGGGGTCTCCAGACCCTGGATCATCTTGAAGAGCGTGGTCTTGCCGGCGCCGTTGGGGCCGATGACGCCGACGATGCCGTTGCGCGGCAGCGTGAAGCTCAGGTCATCGATGAGGAGCTTGTCGCCGAAGCCCTTGCTGAGGTTGTTGACCTCGACGACGATGCTGCCCAGACGGGGGCCCGGCGGGATCTGGATCTCCTCGAAGTCCAGCTTCCGCATCTTGTCGGCCTCGGCGGCCATCTCCTCGTAGCGAGCGAGACGCGCCTTGGACTTGGCCTGACGCCCCTTGGCGTTGGACCGCACCCACTCGAGTTCTTCCTTGAGCCGCTTCGCCCGCTTGGCGTCCTTGGCCCCCTCGACCTTGAGACGCGTCTGCTTGGTCTCCAGGTACTTGGAGTAGTTGCCCTCGTAGCCGTGCAGGCGGCCGCGGTCGACCTCGCAGATCCAGCCGGCCACGTTGTCCAGGAAGTACCGGTCGTGGGTCACGGCGACGATGGTGCCGTCGTACTTGGCGAGGTGCTGCTCCAGCCAGTTCACCGACTCGGCGTCGAGGTGGTTGGTGGGCTCGTCGAGCAGCAGCAGGTCGGGGGCCTCCAGCAGCAGCTTGCAGAGCGCGACGCGGCGCCGCTCACCACCGGAGAGGTTGGTGACCGGCCAGTCGCCGGGCGGGCACCCGAGCGCGTCCATGGCCTGCTCCAGCTGAGCGTCGAGGTCCCACGCGTTGGCGTGGTCGAGCTCCTCCTGCAGCTTGCCCATCTCGTCGAGCAGCGCGTCGGAGTAGTCGGTCGCCATGAGCTCGGCGATCTCGTTGAACCGGTCGAGCTTGCCCTTGATCGCGCCGACGCCCTCCTGGACGTTCTCCAGGACGGTCTTGTCCTCGGTGAGCGGCGGCTCCTGCAACAGGATGCCGACGGTGTACCCCGGCGACAGGAACGCGTCACCGTTCGAGGGCTGCTCCAGCCCCGCCATGATCTTCAGAATGGTCGACTTACCGGCACCGTTCGGGCCGACCACACCGATCTTCGCGCCGGGCAGGAAGTTCAGCGATACGTCGTCAAGGATGACCTTGTCGCCGATTGCCTTGCGCGTCTTGCGCATGGTGTAGATGTACTCAGCCAAGAGAAACCGTCCGGCAGCTTGAAATCTGGCAGTGGGCAGATACACCCCATCTTGCCTGACGTCCACCCTCGGGTGGTAACCCGTTTGGTCGGGGGGCTGTGACCTGGGGTTTCCCGGACCTACGGTCGCCGGTATGCGGACGGGTCGACGCCCTCCACGGGCGTCCGGCTGAAACTCACGTAGACGGGGTGTCTCTCGTTGCGTATGCGCCGACGATACGAGCCGAGGTGCCGTACGACTCACGGCACCCTCCGACCCCGCTCAGCCCTGCGGCTTCCGGCGCTGTACCAGTACCAGCGCCGCCCCGCCGATCACCACCAGCGCCACCGCGACGCCCGTGATCACCGGAGTGACGCTCGACGCGCCGGTCTCGGCGAGGTTGGTGCCGGTGGCGGAGGTGCCGCCGACGGTCGCCGGGCTCGGTTCGCTGAGGGTCTGGGTGCTGTCGCCGCCGGTCTCGTTGCCCTGGGTCTGGCAGTCGAGGACGCCGGTGAAGCGCTTCTCCAGGCCGCCGGGACCGGTGATCGTGAAGTCGTACGCCTGGTCCTCCTGGAGCGGAACCGTCACCGTCTGCGACGCCCCCGCGGGGATGCTGTGCTCGACCCCCAGCAGCTCGAAGGTGAACGGCTCGTCGCCCTCGTTGGCCGCGGTGACGTCGATGCCGCCCTCGGCGCAGTTCTTCGCCGCGGAGAGGGCCGGTATCGCACCCTTGTCGGCCCAGGTCGCACTCGCCGCCGCCGACACCGTCGACTCGCTGGAGCCGGCCAGGATCTGCGTCTGGCTCCTGCTCTCGGAGGTGAAGGCGCGGCCCACCGGCACGGTCGTGGAGGCCTGCACGGTCAGCTCCGCCGTGCCCGCCGCCGCGTCCTCGGGGACCTCGAAGAAGATCTGGCTGCCGTTCTTCGCCGAGGTGAGGTCCATCCCGTTCTTGCCGACGATCCGCACCCCGCTGGTGGCGGCGTCCGCCGGTGGCGTCACCGTCACGCTGTCCGCGTCGGTGCGCACCGTCACCGGGCCGAGCAGCCCGCCGGAGCGTCCGGAGACCGCGGCCGGCGAGAGCGTCAGCGAGGCCTGGGGCTCCGCCAGCGACCGGGCGCTGTCGTGGAGATAGTCGGCGAGCTTCTCGGCCTGCGGGTCCGCGGCGTCGACATCGGCGCCGTCCGAGTAGCGCCAGATGGCGACCTGCGTGCCGGTCGCCGCGTCCTGCTCGGTGAGGCCGCCGGCGACGCCCGCCTTCTCGGCGAGCGCCGCGAGGTCGTTCACCTGGGGGTAGGAGTTCTGCAGGATCCAGCGGATCTTGCCGGCGTCCTTGTTGGCGCCCAGCGAGGTGCCGCTCCAGGGCGTCTCGTGGTACTTGGCTTCCCGCTGGGTCGGGTTGTAGAGGTCGACGCAGTAGGTCTGGAGCATGCCGCCACCCTCGACGGCCATCTCGAACAGACCGGCCGAGACCTCCAGGTCCCCGGAGTCGTCGTGTATGACGGCCGTGCCGTAGGTCTTCAGGCCGCCTATCGTGGCGGTCGCCCCGCCCTGGATCTGCGCCGTCCCGTCACCGGCCACGGCCGTGCCGGCACCGGCCAGCACCCCGGCCGCGACCAGCCCGGACACCAGCGTCCCGGCGACGAGCCGGGCCACCCCTCGGCCGCGAGCCGGCCGTCGCGTCCTGGGCGCAGTGAGCGAAGAAAACACAGAATTCCCCTTCAGGCAGGACCCGTTGACGTGGGGGGAACGGTCCCACCAGCAGAATCAGAAGCCCCGAGAGCCACGTTCGGCATCCTAAGGAAGCGCCGCACCACGGTTCCCGGTGATGCCGTCGCACGGCCGATCCGACTCGGAATCGTTATCGCCAAGATCACTCGCGAGCAGGGCTTATCGACAAATCCACCTAGGTCGTTCGGGGCACATTCGCCGATAAGCCGCAGTTCGGTACGGCGGCGCGCTCAGCCGCTGACGTCATGTCACCGCGACCGGCTCCGCCCCCTGTTGAACAGCACCATCACCGACAGGCGTCTCCCAGTCCGGCTCCGCCTGCCCGGCCCCGCCCGGCGCATCCGTCGCCCCCACCACCCCCGACTCCGGTTTCTGCGCCCGTCGGAACATCGCCGTCCCACGCGCCAGGTCGTGCCCGATCGCCACCGCGTCGATGTCGGCCGAGGTCCAGTTCTGCCCCTCGCGCACGTCCGACCGCACCTTCAGCCTGCCCTGGACCACCACCGGGTCGCCCACGTTCAGCGACGCCGCCGCGTTCGTGGCGAGCTGCCGATTGGCCCACACCGTGAAGAAGTTGGTGTGCCCGTCCGTCCAGGTGCTCTTCTCCCGGTCCCAGTAGCGCTGTGTCACCGCCAACCGGAACCGCGCCGACGGCCCGGCCGCCAGCTCCCGGTACACCGGCTGCGTCGCCACGTTCCCCACCACACACACGATCGTCTCGTTCATCGCGAATCCCTCCCTCGCCCGGCCATCCACGCCGGACGGACAGCGGACACGCGCACGGGCCCGTCCCGTACGGCTGCGTCCGTCCTTGCCGCGCCGACCGCGTACGCCGCGATCGCCGCGGAGCCAGACTGCCTCCGCCGAGCAGATCCCGCCGAGCCCTGTGGACCCCCACCCCACCTGTGGAAAACCCCACCACCGATACGAGCGACACACCCGCCCGGGAGCGGGGTCACCGGGCCCCTGCCGGATCCACCACACACCACACCCGCCAAGGCCACCGCACCCCCTGCCGAGCTCACCCCACTCCAGCCGGATCCACCACACACCACACCCCCGCCGGGACCGCCCCACTCCCGCTGGAGCACCCCAACCGCCGGGCCGGTGGGGCCAACCCCACCCGCACGGGGCCGCCGCGCCCCCCGCCGAGGCTCCCCACCCCTACCAGGGCCGCCTCAACCCCACCGATGCCACCACACCCACGCCGAGGCAACCGCACCCCACAGAGGCAACCCCACTCCAGCCAGGGCCACCCAACCCCCACTGAGCTCACCCCACACCTACCGAGGCCGCCCCACCCCCCGTGAGCTCACCCCACACCTACCGAGGCCGCCCCACCCCGACCAAGCTCACCCACCCTCGCCAGGGCCACCCCACCCCCGCCGAGGCCCCCACCCAACTCACCCCACCCCCGCCTCCACCCCCAACACCCTCCCGTACTGCTCCCGAACCTCCCGGTACCGCAGCAACTCCGCCGCCACCGGATCCAGCACCCGGGCCCGCCCGCACCCCGCCGCCGCCTCCCTGAGCCGCCGCTCCGCATCCATGCCGTACCGCCGCGCAGGCCCCCGCGCCGCCATCCGGCAGCTCCACTCCACCAACGGGCCGCCGATGATCCCGGCCACCATCAACAGCACCGGCACGCCGAGGTTCGGCGCCATGAAGCCGACGATCTGCCCGACCAGCCACAGCCCGCCGACGACCTGAAGCAGCGTCATGGACGCCTGCGCGAACACGGCCGCCGGCCACCACCCCGGCCGCGGTGGCCGCCCCGGCGGCAGTCCGGCCCGGGCCGCGAGCTCGTCCAGCGCCTCGGGCAACCCCTGCGAACCCCGTACGGCCGCTTCCCGCACCGCCTGCGCCCATGGCGCCGGCAGCCCCGCCGAGGCCCGGTCGGCGACCGTCCGCACCGCCTGCTCGACGCGCTGCCGGGCGGTGGCCTCCTCCTCGGCCTGGGCCCGCAACGGGAACCGCCCGGTGGTCGGTTCGAGCCGGTCCTGGTACCACCGCCACAGCCGCAGCCATGGGGTCCCGCACGCACGGTTGGCGTTGCGCAGCCACGCCCGTTCGGCCGCCTCGCCGGCCGCCGTGGCGCCGACCGCGTCGGCCAGCCGTACCGCGAACTCGTCCCGCGCCTCCTCGCTCAGCCCGGTCCGCCGCCCGGTCGCGTACACCGGTCGCAGCCCCCACGCGGCGGCGTCGACATCGGCCGAGATCCGCCGCGCCGGTGCCCCGCGTTCGGCCACGAACTGTCCGAGCGCCTCCCGCAGTTCTCCCATGCCGTCGCCGGTGAGCGCGGACAGCGCGAGCACGGTCGCCCCCGGCTCGCCGTACTCGCCCAGCGCGATCCCGTCCTCGTCGAGCAGCCGCCGCAGATCGTCGAGGACCTGCTCGGTGGCCTCGCCGGGCAGCCGGTCGATCTGGTTGAGGACGACGAACATGACCTCCGCGTGCCCTGCCATCGGCCGCAGATAGCGCTCGTGCAGCATCGCGTCCGCGTACTTCTCGGGGTCGACGACCCAGATGACGGCGTCGACGAGCGCGAGAACGCGGTCGACCTGCTCGCGGTGCGCTACGGCCGCGGAGTCGTGGTCGGGCAGGTCGACGAGCACCAGGCCGCGCAACTGTGCCTCCGCCTCGGCGCTCTGCAGGGGCCGCCGCCGCAGCCGGGGCGGGATGCCGAGCCGCTCGATGAGCGAGGCCGACCCGTCGCTCCAACTGCACGCGATGGGCGCGGCGGTGGTGGGCCGCCGTACGCCCGTCTCCGAGATCGTCACTCCGGCCAGCGCGTTGAACAGCTGCGACTTGCCGCTGCCGGTCGCGCCCGCGATGGCGACGACGGTGTGCTGCCCGGACAGCCGGCGCCGCGCGGCCGCCTCGTCGAGCACCCGCCCCGCCTCCGCGAGCGTCCGGCTGTCGAGCCGGGTCCGGGAGAGCCCCACGAGTTCACGCAGCGCGTCGAGACGCGACCGCAGCGACCCGTCGTAGGCCAAGGGAGCGGCAACCGGAGCCCCGGCCCCCCGCGCCTCCACGACGGCGACCGGCTCACCACCACCGGTGGTCTCGTTCACCCGCCGCGCGATCAGCCCGTCGTCCCAGGCACCGGCGGAGTCGGAGCGATCGGCGGAATCCGCACGACCGGCGGAGCCGGCAGCGTCCGTACGGGCCGCCCGATTCACCACCTCCTCAGGCTCCGCTGCTTCCACCACGTCCTCCACCTCTACGGCGTCCAGGGCGTCGCCCTCCACCGGCGCACCGCCCCCGACCTCGTCCTCGTCCCCGTCCCCGTCCACGTCCCCGGAAACGGTCTCCTCCGCGTGATCGCAGTGATCGCAGTGTTCGCCGTGATCGCCGTGATCGCCGTGATCGCTGTGGGCGCCGTGATCGCTGTGGTCAGCGTGATCGGTGTGATCCGTGTGGTCCTGGTCAGTGACGGCGGTCACCGGTCACCTCTCCTTCTGCAGTACGGACAGCGCGGCAATGAGTTCGGCCTGGGGCTCGGGATGGACGTCGAGGGCGTCGAGCGGCGCGAGCCGGCGCTCGCGCTCGGCGTGCACGACCCGGTCCAGGTGCTCGGCGAGCAGTCGCCCGCCCCGGTCACGCAGCCGCAGCGCGCCATGGGCGCCGAGGCGCTCGGCGAGGCCTTCCCCGGCGGACCGCGCGCGTCGGCCGCCGAGCAGGGCGGTGGCGACGAGGGCGGCGATCACCTCGGGGTCGGGCGCGACGCTGCGGTCGAGGTTGCGGACCTCGTCCTCGGCGTACTCCTCGAGCTCGCGCCGCCACCGTCGTACGGCGAGCCCGATCCGGTGCTCGGGGCTCTCCAACGCCGGATCGCGGCCGGTGAGTTCCGGGGCGCCCGCCGCTGGTTCGCGCCGCCAGGCCTCGTCGACGCGCTCGTCGGCGGCGGCGACGGAGCACAGCAGGAGCGCGGCGAGGCTCTCCACGAGTGCGTCGAGGAGTTCCCCGGCGGAGCAGTCCAGCGGGAAGGCGCGCCACCGCTTCAGCGCGTCCCCGGCGAGCACGGCGCCCGCCTGCAACCGGCCCCGCACGCGCGTGTGCTCGCTGTCGTACGCCCCGTCGACGGCGGCGGTGAGCCGCAGCGCTGCGGCGTACTGCGCGGCGGCGGCACCGGCCAGTTCGGGCATGCGGGCCTTGAGGGAGTCGAGGACACCGTGCGCGGTGCGGGCGAGGGCCTGTTGGCGGGCGGCGGGGTCCTGGGTCCGGTGCACGAGCCAGGTCCTGAGGGAGGCCACCGCGGTGGTCGGAAGCAGCCCACCGCCCCAGGCGGACTCGGGCAGTTCGGGCACGGTGAAGCGCGGTACGTCACCGAGGCCCGCCTTGGTGAGCAGGGCCGCGTACTGTCTCGACACCTCGGAGACGACCTGGTGGGGCACCCGGTCGAGGACGGTGACGAGGCTGGCGTCGTACTCCTTGGCGGTGCGCAGCAGATGCCAGGGGACTGCGTCGGCGTACCGTGCGGCGGTGGTCACCATGATCCAGATGTCGGCGGCGCAGATGAGTTCGGCGGCCAGGGTGCGGTTGTCGGCGACGAGGGAGTCCACGTCGGGGGCGTCGAGGAGGGCGAGGCCGGGCGGGAGGGTGTCGGCGGTCTCGACGCGCAGCACGCGCGCGGGGTTCTCGCCGGGCAGCAACAGGTCGTCGCCGCCGTCCTGCTGGGGCACCCACACGCGCGTGAGGTCGGGCAGCACCCGCATGCCGCTGAACCAGTGATGGTCCTCCGGATGGCAGACCAGCACCGGGGTGCGGGTGGTGGGTCGCAGTACGCCCGCCTCGCTGACCCGGCGTCCCACAAGGGAGTTGACGAGGGTCGACTTGCCGGCGCCGGTCGAACCCCCGACCACGGCCAGCAGGGGCGCTTCGGGTTGCCGCAGGCGGGGCACCAAGTAGTCGTCGAGCTGGGCGAGCAGTTCGTCGCGGTTGGCACGCGCGCGTGGAGCCCCTGGGAGGGGCAGCGGGAAGCGTGCGGCGGCGACACGGTCGCGCAGGGCGGAGAGTGCGTCGAGCAGCTGAGGCCGTACGTCCAAGGTCACCACATGCGAAGAATGCCCAATTTTAGGGGATTTCTGAAGCATATGAGCATGTCTGCGCGCCGACAGAACACAAGGGACGGAAGGGGCGACCGGGACAACGGCATAGTCCAGGCATAACGAGTACACAACACCCGTGGCGTGAGACGCCAAAAGCGATGCACGATTCGTACCTGCCTGCGATTATCAGGACCGCTTCACCGAACCTCCACATTGAGCCACGGAGGCGAAGCAACAGGGACAAGGACCCGGGAGCCCTATCCTTGTCCCCGGCAACGTCACGGATCAGCCCACACCCGGGCACCAGACACGAGGCCACCACACCCGGCCCCCGTAGCTCAGTGGATAGAGCAGGCGCCTTCTAAGCGCTTGGCCGCAGGTTCGAGTCCTGCCGGGGGCGCCATTTCCGTGTCACCGAATCGCGGACATTTCCGCAGGTCAAGCCGCGTATTGGGCCCTCCCCGTACTAGGAGGGACATCAGCCCTCCGCCGACGGCCCAGTCCGGCTGGCAACGGCCAAATCCGGGCTTCTACGGGGGTCCGTCCCACATACGTCCCACAAAAGCGGAGCCCCTGAGCCCTCCTCCAAGGCCCGGCTCGCCCGCATACGCGAAAGCGGCCTCGGCCCGCTGTTCGCGGGCCCAAGGCCGCTCGTCATGCCGCCGTTGGCTGGAGGTCTTCGTCCTCTTCGAGGAGCTTGAGGTAGTCGTTCAGTTGGCCGGCGATGCAGCGTGCGTAGATGGCAAGGAGTACCGGCACGCTGTTGCCAGCCCACTCGGCGACCTGGGCTGGTGGGATGCCCTTGTTGAGCCACGTCGTCAGGCAGGTGTGGCGCAGGTCGTACACGCGCTTGCCCATCGGCGTCTTGAATTCACGCTCCGAGAGGACTTCCTTGCGCGCTTTCGCCCATACGCGCCGGAACACAGACCCGGCGAGCATGCCGCCCTTCTCTCCCGGGAAGAGGAGGTCGTCCTCTCCTAGACCGTACTCCCTAATGATCTCGCGAAGGATCCTGACAAGGAGCGGGCGGATGGGCACCAGGCGCGTGTCGCCTTCGCCGCGCCCCTTGAGGTCTCGCTCTTCGTGGACTTCACCAGTGTCGGTCCACTGGCTTCCGACTTCAGGCTGGGCTTCGTGCACGAGGAACTCACCCCACCCAGTCTCTGGCAGCGTGGCGTCCCCCACACGCAGGGCTACTGCCTCCTCGGGGCGAAGTCCCGCATAGTAAAGAGTGGCGAAGAAGGCACGGTAGAGGCGTCCGCGTCGCGGACGCTGGCCTATCCAGTCCAACATCTGCGCGACCAGGTCGCGGTTCAGCAGGCACCGCTTGTCGATGGCCTGCGCCACCTTCGGGGCGGTGCGCTCTTTGCCCTTCGGAAGCGGGTTCTCCTTCAGGTAGCCGTGCCTGATGGCGTAGCCCATGACCAGGTTCATGATCCGGTCGTTGCGCGTGACGGAGCTGGCGGCTGCAGCTGTCCCGTCCAGGAGCGTGCTGAGCGCGGTGACGACCTTGTCCACGTTCTCGGTCTTTTCCCAGGCACTCATCGGAAGGGAGTTGCGCTTAACCCAGTCGAGGATCGTCTGCACCTCGGCTGGCACAGGCTTGTCAGGGTCATTGCGGCGGTTGACGTTGAAGGCATACTCCCGCAGCGCCCTGCGCACCTGCACCGGGTCGAAATGAGGCGGTGGCGGCGTGCGCAACATTGCAATGGTTGTGGGCGTCAGTGCCTTTGCCATGTTCTTACGCGTGTTGCCAGAAGCGCGAGGCCACTTCCAGTCGACGTACTCGACAGCAAAGTCGAACCACTTCACCTCGGCCGCCTTGGATGACCATGAGACCGGCAGGCCGATTGCGATGTCGAATGGCTCGCGCTTCCGGTGCGCGGCCATGAGCTTGGAGCGCTCGTCGTCCGCGACAGCGTACTTCTTGTAGGTCTTGCTGTGCTTCTTTGTCGCTACCTTCCAACGGACGGTGTAAGTGCTGCCCTTGGCCCGCTTATTCGTCTCAATCGGATAGAAACGAACGTCCAACGAGCTGGTGTCCATCAGGAAGGGTCCTCGCAATCAATGAGCCAGTTTTCGAGATCGCTGCGGCGTATTCGCAGAGAACCGTTGGGAAGCCGGATACATCGCGGCCCTCGCCCCTTCTGACGCCAGTCATAGAAGGTGCTGCGAGCTACGTTCAGCTCGTCGCACACCTCATCGACGGTCAGCTTTGCCCCAGGTCGCACCGCCACTGTCACTGCGTCACCCCGCCCTCGACGCGTGCAATGAGGGCGCCAGCGGTGACTGCGGGAGATGACATGGCGGAGCGAAAATGGGTAGGAGGTATCGCGGATCGACACATACGGAAGGGGTTCCTAGCGAAAGGACGCACGGGGCGACAGAGCGAAAACAGCAGCCGTGGTTCCCAGCCGTCTCGGCAGGGCATCGCTGTCTTTCAGCGAGCAGGTGCTGTGTGTCAGGGCAGCAGTAGCCGACAGCCGCGTGCTTCCTCCTCGTGTCTTTGCGGCGCGGTCAACTGCGTCCGCCACGGCTCCACCGCCAAGCGCAGCCGGGTACGAACACCATCAATGCTCTTCACGATCCCCGGTTTCGGTAACCGGGGATCGTGGCCTATATTGCGCGACGCGTTGGGGAGCTACGCCGCCCGTCAATAGGACCTGAGCAAGCGGTGGCCGTCGTCTGCGGCCATGAACCCGTCCTTGGGGAGTCGCCTGAAACTGCGAGCGCCGGCACGCTCGGGAAAGCCAACGGCTCGGGCGATGCCACGGGTCACAGCACCAGGGTGCGCAGCCACGAACGCGGGCCGTGATCTTGGCGCCACCCGCGCTGCAGCGGGTCCTCACCTAACAGACCAGCTCCACAGGGGCAGAGGCTGGGGGCCATGTGGAGCGGTAAGCACCAGGCGGATCGGTCCTGTGACGCGATCGATGTACGGACTTCGACAGATGGGCCTCCTTGGTAAGGACCACGCTTTGAGACTAGGGACAGGCATCCATCTCCCCTAACGTCTCTGACCTGGTGTTTTACGGGAGCTTGTACGTTGACATGGTTCCCGGGATGCTTCCAGTCCTCCGGGAGAGTCTCTCGTCTGCCGTCAGCTGAAGGCCGGTGCCAGCAGGTGCTAGCGAGTGCTGATGAAGTGCCCTTGCCTGAGTGCCCGGATGAGAATCGGGGCAGTGTCTGCCCATGGAGTCGGATCTCACGGCGTATGACGCGGTCGTCATGGACTGGGACGGCACGGTCGTGGACTCGCAGCCCATGAACTTCCGTTGCCTGGCGGAAGCGCTGAAGGCGTATGGGGTGCGGTTGCGGGAGGGTTGGTACCGCGAGCGACTAGGGACCTCGGTAGACGGGCTGTTGACTGAGCTCGGCGTCTCGGTACCTCTCACCGAAGTTCTCGACCGCTGTGGCGAACTGATCGTCCAGGAGTTGCCGTCGTTGAAGACGTTCCCGATCGTGGTCGAGTGGCTGCAGCGCGCTCGTGAGAGTGGGCTCGCCTGTGCGGTGGCGTCCGGCGGTGGGGGCGCCGTAGTCCGTGCCGGTATCGAAGCCACGGGGCTGGCGCACCTGTTCGATGTGGTGGTGACCCGCGAGGACGCAGTCCGGGGCAAGCCGGCGCCTGACCTGTTTCTGGAGGCTGCACGGCAGCTTCGAGTGCTGCCGCAACGATGCCTCGTGGTTGAGGACGCGGAAGAAGGGCTCGCGGCAGCTCTGGCAGCGGGGATGGACGTGGTTGACGTGCGGCCATTCGTGACATCCAGCTGGTGATCTGCTTCCACTCACACGGCGAGGATGACCTTGAGTTCCTCAGTGAACTCCGTGACGGCGGGGGCCTGGGGGTAACGGCGCTGCAGGGTGTGATCGAGTTGCTGGGCGCGGCCTCGGACGGAGTCGACGATGCGGCCGCTGGTGAGGGCTTGGCGGGCGGTGGCAGTGGCGGCGTCCGGCTCGCCGAGCGCTGAGTGCGCCTGGGCCAGGTCGAGTTGGGCGATCGCAAGCCGGGTGGGGGCTTGGAGAGGGCGGGGGAAGCTGCGGTATTGGCCGATAGCTTCTTCAGCAGCTGCGCGTGCTCGGTTGGCGTGGCCGAGCCAGCCGTACGAGGAGGCGTCGTAGGAAGTGATGCGCACGGCGTCAACGCCGAACAGCCCAGTGCCGTGGACCGGCAGCTGCGCCTGGTAGTCACGGGCGCGTACGGCGGCTCGTTCGAACTCGTGGTGGTTGCCGAGTCGTGCGTGGGCGCGGGCGACTTGAGCGGACAGGCGTACCGCGGCGTTGCCGTCCCGGGGAGCGACGGCCAGGCCGCGGGTTGCCGCGAGCAGCGCGTCCAAGGGACGACTGTCGTAGAGAGCGTGCGTGCTGCGGACGTCTTCGGCCCAGGCACCGACCTCGGGGAGGTCGGCCTGTTCCCCCTGCGCCCAGGCGTCGTCGCAATACGCCCGGACGAGATCTCCTTCGCCGAGGTCGTGTGCGACCCACGCAAGGATCACCGAGAGCATGCCAGCGTGGCGAGCGAGTTCCCGGGCCTCGCGCAGGGTGTGCCGGTGCTCGTGCTGGAACGTGAAGACGCGATGCCTCAGGCGTGCGGCCGTCGGCCATAGTTCGTGCGGCGGCTGGGAGGAGTATGTGGTTCCTAAGCCATCGACGGCCGTTTCTAGTTCCGCCATATCGGAAGGGTCGAGTTCCGTGAGCGTCGCGTGCTGGGCGTAGGCGCGCGCAGTGGCGGCGCTGTCGGCGCCAGGGGCCATGAGCGGGGCCAGGGCCGTGCCGCCGATCAGCGCGAGGGCGGTGCGTCGCTTCGTGGGATCACCTGCTTCGTCGGGCGCCGCGGCAGGCGACGCAGGATGGTCAGGGCCACGGCCGGATGCCGCGTTTGGGTCCATACCCAGATCAGCGGGTGTCAGAGCCTGGGAGGGCCCGCATAGGCGAGTGAGGGTGTAGGCGAGGACTACCGGTAAGGGATCCCGGGCAGACGATGCCCTATGCCATCGCAGTCGGCATCGGAATGGACACCGCCTTCACCTGCCTCAAGCCCCGCCAGCTCCTCACTTTCTCCGGCCTCACCATCGGCACCTACGTCGCCTTCGCCGCCTGACAACCGACCCGCCTGGGATCGAATCGGCAGGACGTCCCGGGACGTCCTGCCGATCCCCGCCCGCCCCCGCGCCTTACGTCATAGCCTGCCGAACATGGATCTCACCGTTTGGGCCCGTGACCTGGCCAGGTCCCTCCTTGCCGAGCCTCTTCCGCGGCGCTGGGCACACTCTCAGGGCGTCGCTGCAAAGGCGCAGTCGCTGGCGGGAATCCTGGGCGCCGATGCGGAACTGCTGTGGGCCGCGGCGATGCTGCATGACATCGGTTACGCCCCGTCGCTGGCCACGACGGGGTTCCATCCGCTGGACGGCGCCCGCTACCTGCGCGGCCGTTCGGCCGCGGACGAGCGCCTGGTCCGGCTGGTCGCCAACCACTCGCACGCGCTGTTGGAGGCGGAAGAGCGCGGGCTACGGGAAGAGCTGGAGTCCGAGTTCCCGATCCTCCTCGATGACGCCGAGCTGGTGGACGCCCTGGTGTACTGCGACATGACCACCACCCCAGACGGCACCCCGACCACCGTGGACGCCCGGCTGGCAGAGATCCTCACTCGGTACGACCGCGACAGCCTCGTCGGCCGGTTCATCCGCCGAGCCGATGAGGATCTCCGAGCTGCCGTATACAGGGTCGAAGCCCGCCTGATCCTGGCGGAGCAGTAGGAGCGTCTGAAGCTCAGTCGACGTGGGGGTACGCCCCGTCCAGGTAGTGGGAGATCTGCCGGCGCATGGAGGGATGGATGTCGTAGGACTCCAGGTCGCCCGGCAGGACCCAGCGAACGTCGTCTGCTTCGTTGTTGACGGTCGGTTCGCCGCCGACGGGGCGTCCGATGACGGTCACCTCGTATGCCTGCCGGATCTCGCCGTCGGTGTAGGCGACCACGTGCTCCGGGGGCGAGTAGACGCCGAGGAGACCGGTGGGGACGGCATCGATTCCGGTTTCCTCCTTGCATTCCCGGACCGCGCACTGCGCCGGGGATTCCCCGATGTCCATGGCTCCGCCGGGAAGTGCCCACTGGCCCGTGTCGCGGCGTCGCTGCAGGAGGATCGCTCCGTCCGTCTCCTGGACGACGAGCATGTTGCACGCCGGGATCAGCGTGTTCGGCTTGGGTGCGTTCTCGTCGTACCAGTACTCCGTACGTCCCATCGCGGGCCGCGCTCCTTACATGGATTCGGGTGACCAGGGTTTTGCAGTCTCCCAGACCGCCTCGAAGCTGCCGGCGTAGTGGTCGAACCAGCCGTCGTCCCCCAGGCGTCGCAGTTCGAACAGGGGGTTGGCGCTGGCGGGCTGCCCCCAGACGTGCGGGTTGACGAGGAGCGCGTCGTCGTAGCGGAAGAGGCTGTTGTAGAGGGTCGTGTCGTGGAGGCGTACCTCGCAGCCGGGGGTGCCGATCAGCTTGCGGTAGTAGGTGAGGGACGCCCTGATCTTGGCGGAGAGGGTGCCACCGATCCCTTCTTCCTCGTCTCGGACGGCGACCGCCTTGCCCGATGGATCGCCGAAACAGAGACGGACCCGGACCCCGGCGTCGGCGCGCTCGGCGAGCATCGCCGCCACGCGCGGGTTGGTCTGGGCGAAAAACGTTCCGCTGAACACCAGAACGTCGATGTGCTCCTGAGCGGACTGCAGGAGACGAACCCAGGACTTCTGCGGAAAGCTCGCACGGTTGGAAAACGCCGCGACCAGCTCTGCCTGCTCCGTCGGCTGCCCCTGGGCGTCGTCCTCCTCCGGCGGCCACAGATACGACTCGTCCACACCGAGGCGCTCTACAACAGCCCAGCGATGCTTGCGGAGTGGCTGCCGCCCCAAGCTGATCCATCGCTCGACCGTCTTGACGTCGACTTCGCACGAGGCCGCAAGGTCCTCCGGGGTCACCCTCCGCTGGATCATCACCGTACGCAACCGCTCGTTCACGTTCGCATCTTCGCAGGACGTCCTGGGACGCGGCAAGATCTTGCGGGACGCCAGGACGTCCCAAGAGGGCACTATTAACGGGCAGTTCACGATGTCTACTCTGGGCACGTGCAGCTCATTGTGCTCTGGGACGTGGACCACACCCTCGTAGACAACGCCGGCGTGAGCAAAGAGATCTACGCCAGCGCCTTCAAGGCCCTCGCAGGGAGAGATGCCGAGCTGCCCGCGCCGACGGAAGGGCGCACAGACCGAGCGATCATGCGCGCGATGTTCGTTCAGCACGGTCTGCCGGTTCCTAAATGGGAGTCGGCGCAGCGGGCACTGGAGGATGCCGGGCGTGGCCGTGAGGAGGATCTGCGTCGGCGGGGCCGGGTTCTGCCCGGGGTCCAGGAGGCGTTGAAGGTTCTCGCGGCGGACGTCGAGATCTGTTCCTCTGTCCTCACCGGCAATATCTCCGCGAATGCGCGCGTCAAGCTGGGAGCTTTCGGGCTCGACAGCCTGCTCGACATGTCGGTGGGCGGATATGGCGAGGACAGCGAGGACCGGGCCCGTCTCGTCGACGCTGCACGGGCCAGGATTGACTCTGCCTACGGCGTGGCAATGATGGCGCCGACCGTGCTGATCGGTGACACGCCTCGCGATGTACAGGCGGCGTATGACGCCGAGGCGCGCTGTATTGCTGTCGCCTCGGGCATCCACTCGGTGGAGGAACTCCGTGCCGTCGGCGCCGACTTCGTTGTCCCGGATCTGACGGATACGGAGGCCCTCTTGGCCCACCTGTGGACCGCAGCGACTTGAGTCGGGCCCCTGCCACCGTGGGGACCTGTCGAGATCAGGCATTGGATCGTGGCGGGTCAGGGGTGCAGGGCGTAGCAGCGGATCAGGCGGACTTCGCCGGAGTACTGCCGCTGCTGGGACAGGCGCGGCGGGATGTCCTTAGAGGTCGTTTTCATCTAGTTTGCGTCGCCTCATGTGTCACAGACGGTACTCGCGTCTCTCCCGTATCGGATTCCTGCGCGGAGCGGCGGGAGTAATCGGAGATATCAACTCACCTTGGAGTGAGACGTGCTTCACAGGATGAGATAGGCAATATGGGCTCCCCGCGCGCCTCGTTAACCGCACCAGCCCCTAAAGTCTCCCAAACGCCGCTCCATCACGGGTACTTGTTGGGATGAAACAGGCTCTGTAGATGAAAACGACCTCTTAGAGGTCGTTTTCATCTGCAGTGCGGCACTATCCACGGTTTTGTGCCTGCTGATGATCTGATGCTGGTGAGTCTGCAGTGCGGGACGTGGCTCGCGGGACGGATGGTGTGGCGTCTGGGGAGAGGGCCGACTTACGCCTGTCTCATTCCAGGACGCCCGGGTCTGTCCCGTGCTCCCGCGAGGTAGAACGCACGCCTGGGCGTACGCCCCCGAACGGCGGTATGCCCAGGTCATGACCGACCGTCGTGCGTATCCGAGTGATCTGTCCGATGCCCGCTGGGAGTTGATCGAGCCGGTGCTGTCCGCCTGGCGCTTCGAACGCCGGGGCCGGGCCCTGGACATCGGCCGGCCACCGCGGCACGACCTGCGCGAGATCATGAACGCGATCTTGTACGTGGACCGCACCGGCTGCCAGTGGGCCTACCTCTTAGGACGCGGCGGGCCGGTAGCGGGCAAACAGCGGGCCGTACGCAGTCAGTGCACGGTCGCGCTCCAAGAGCGGATAGTCCAGGAGCTTGTCGACGATGCGGTGTTCGGCGAGGAGGCGCTCGGCGTGCTGGAGCAGCACGGTGTCGCCGAGTTCGGTGAGGTGGACGCCGTCGCTCCACACCCCACCTGCCTGATCGTCGGCGGGCAGGTGACGGGCGACGGCGGTGAACGGGGTCCACACGTCCAGGAAGTGCGCGCCATACGCGGCTGCAGCCTTGCGGGCAGCCTCGTTGTATAGGCCAAGCTCGGTGTTCATGGCGGCGACGGTGCCAGGATCCACGATGGGCCCGAACGGCGTCTCGCTGATGACGACGACCTGCCGGGAGTAGCCGGTCAGCCGCTCCAGCATGGTGGTCATGTGCCGGGTGTACTCCTCGATGTCGACAGCCTCGGACAGCCGGTTCTGGAAGCGGCGCCAGACGTCGTTGATGCCACAGCCGAGGAACACCAGGTCGTAGTCGACGCCTTCGGTCGCCCGGTCGGCTTCCACGAGAGCGGCGACGTCCCGGCTTGTGGCACCGCCCTCGCCGTGGTTGCGGACGTCGAAGCCGACGTGGGCGTGGGCGGCGCGCAGAGACAGTGCGAGGCGGCGTACCCAGCCGCGCTGGTGCCAGCCCTCGACGGTGACCTTGGAGCCGACCTCGGGCAGGTTGGCCTGGGTGGTCATCTGTGTGTTGAACGCTTCGAGGTGCTCCATGATGCTCGTCCCGAAGAACCCGACGGTCAGGGTGCGCCGGTCCTGGCCCGCGACGGGGGCGCCGTCGAAGTGGCGGCGTACGCCTGCGGGGACGCCTGCGGCGATGGTGTCGGGGGCGATGCTGTGGGCGACGACGGCGTTCGCCCCGACCAGTGCGTTCGCACCGATGCGGACACCGCCGGTGACCGTGACCTTGTTCGAGAGGGTTGCGCCCGGCTCGATGATGACCGGCGCGGCCTCGAACCCGGACGCCCACGGCACGAGCTGCCCGGTGGGCACGTTGGTCGTGGTTCGCGCGCGGTGGTTGTGGTCGTGGAGGTCGACCATGTTCGACAGGGCCGCGCCGTCACCGAGGCGGATGCCGGCCATGGCGGAGATGAATGTGTGCTCCCCGATGGCGACGTCGTTGCCGATGATGACGGTGGCGCCGCGGTGGACCTGGATGGTGGACCCGCGCCGGATGGAGACCCGGTCACCGATCGTCAGGTGGGCGCCGGTGTCGAGCTCGATCACGAGGTCGTCGGGCAGGTCGCAGTCCTCGCCGAGGGTGAGTGCCGCGCCGTGCTGGGCGCGCAGCCGGTCGGCTGCTGGCACGTCGGAGGTGGCAGGGGCTGTGCTGGTCATCGCGAATGGTCCTGTTCGCTGGATGTGGATGAGGGCCACGGGGCCGGTTCTCAACCTACCGACCGTGAACGGATGGTGTCGGACAGTCAGTTAGGTCAGCCGCTCCACCTTCGGCTCCAGCCGTCCGAAGTCGTAGCGCAACGCCCCGCCGAAGAGAGCGACCTCAGATTCAGATACGGCCGGCTCCGTCTTCCACACCCGTTTCCACAGCCGCTTCATCGAGCCCCCGGCGCAGCATGACCAGCGGGAACGTGCGGTTCGCCGTCGACCAGAACAGCTGGCACGCTGGTGAGCAGTGCGGCATGGGCCGCTGTGATACGACGGGCGAGGCGGTGCGGCAGCCGCCCAAGCGCCTCGTCGATGGGCAGGAACTCGGCCGCGCCGATCTCCCCATCTACAAAGCGCAACGACGTGCACTGCTCTTCAGCGAGTGGACCCACGTGGAAGACCGTGACCACCATCGCCCGCCCGTACCTCGCGGCTGGCACCTGATCCACGACCAACAGTCGGCCCACCCCTACGCTGGTCAGGTAGAGTTCCTCGGCCAGCTCCCGCTCCAGGCCCTCGATCTGCGTCTCGCCGGCGAGCACCATGCCGCCGGGCAAGTCGAAGCCATCCTTGTAGGTCGGGTCGACTACGAGAATCCGGCCGTCGGCGTCTGTGATCAGCGCCGTGCAGGAGGCCATGGGCGCCTCGACCTGCGCCCAGTACGCGCGCTGCGCATCGGTCACCACGCGGTCCGGGCGGCCGACGGCCCGCTCTGTGGCGTCAGGGTTGCTGGTCATTCAAGTCCTCCTCGAAGGCCAAAGGCAGTGCCGGGTTTCGTGCCGACCGAGCGTCGGCCAGCCCGTGGTGGTGGTCGTGACCGGAACGTCAGAGCAGGCGGGCCGCTATGCCCGTCCGGGGGATCTCGATCGCGGCCTGCGGTTCACTCAGCGCAATGCCCCAGCGGGCTGCCGCCGTACGGGCCGCGTATGCGGCCTGCTCCCGGCCGGCGACTCCCAGACCGAGCAACTCGCTCGCCTGTACCGGGCTGACCAGCAGTCGCCCGTAGGTGATGCCAGTCGCAACATCCCGCGGTGCCGACCCCAGCGAGTCGATGCGGGCGATGAAGCGGGCCCGCGCGTTCTCCCCGACGCCCGGCCCATAGACCGCGCCGTCCGGATCGTGGAGGTAGCCGAGGTAGGCGGCATCCAGCAGGTGCAGGTCCGCTTCTTCGGCAGCTTCCCGAAGGAGCGCCGCCTGCGGCCCGTCGTCTGCCTCTTCCAACGTGCCGCCCGGCAGGACGACATGTCCGTCGCGCGGATCGACGAGGACGACGACCCTGCCAAGCGGGTCGAACGCCCACACCCACGCCTGCTTCACGGGCAGACCGGCGGTCGGCTCAATGCCCGGGTACCAGGTGACGTCCCCGTAGCCGGCCACGATCCGCGGAATGACATTCAAGCGCTCCAGCGCCGACCCGGCCCCGACCGGTTCCCCGTCCTCCAGCACCGCGGGACCCGCATGGTCGATCCGGGCGCGCAGTGCGGCAAGCATCCGCCGCCCCTCGATCGGGAACATCTGGACAGCGGCCTGCGCCGGGGGCAGGAAGCGAAAGGAGGAGATCTCATCCTTGGGGAGACGAATCCGTCCGATGTCGCGCTCCTCCAGCATGCCCCCGTCCCAGACGGAAACGGTCTCGCCGCAGAAGCCGTACACGGTCCCGAACTCCGGATTGCCCTTGCTGACCCAGTCGACCGCCAGGAGCCCGCGGACGCCGACAGACAGCCCTAGTTCCTCGGCCACCTCACGCACCGCCGCGGCCGAGGGCCGCTCGGACTGGTCGACTCCCCCACCGGGCAACAGCAGCTTCCCTGGCCGGTACGCCGGATCCAGAACCAGCACCTTGCCCTCAGCATCCGTGAACAGCACCGCGGCACCGCCCCAGAAAACCGCACGCGAGCGTGCGTAGTCCTCCGGCGCCATCAGCCCCACCGGCTCGCGCTCGCCGTCAGCAGGCATCGGGCCACCCCAGCGTGCTCGCGCTCTGGCCCCGCTCAATACACGTCAGGGCCTGGCGGGTGTAGCGCACCAGCTTCTCCGGCAGCGCCGTGAGCGGCCACCACCGCAGCTCCGCACACTTGTCCGGTTCCGCGACGTATGGCCTCCCGGCGTATTGCGTGGCGGTGAAGAAGAGCTGGAGTCGGCTCTCGCGGGTCTCGGCGTCGTGGTCGTGCGCGATGTGTGCGACCGCCAGGTCCTCCTCGGCGAGGGCGATGCCCAGTTCCTCCCGAGCCTCTCGCACCATGCCGGCGAGAATGGACTCTCCGTCCTCCAGATGACCCGCGGGGACGTGCCACCAGCCGTCGCACCAGGCAGTGCCCGCCCGGAGTCCGAGCAGCACCCGATCCTCCCGGAGCAGGACCAAATGAAGCCCGATCACGGAACGGTAGGCCAACGCCTTCTCCTTCTCGACGCGTCGGCGCGATCGGACCGCGGCCGAGAGCGCCGACAGTCGCGGGAGCCTCCCGGTGCGGGAGGAACAGTTCTGCGTTCGCGGTGGCTGGAGAGCTCGTGAATGCCAGCCTGGCAAGAAAGGCTGGATCAACTCGGGCGCGGTGAAGGTGTCGCCGCACAGTCGACGCCCAGCACGCAACTCCCACGGCATAACAGGGCCTCCCGAGGCACGAGGAAATCAACGCTCCTGCCGCCTGTGACCGCAGCGACCCGGGTGCCCGTTGCCGGACGCTGCCGAGTCTATCTACCTTGAGCCGTACGGTCGTTGGGTACCGGTGTCTTGTCGCCGCATCCAGTCGTTGTGGTGATGCCTGAAGTCCCTGAGCACACCGAACCTGCCACGAGAAGGAGCCCCTCCTCAGATGTTGCTGCCTCTCCCGGAACGCCTCCGCGCGATCGGTGGAACGCTACCGCTCGCCCCGGAGTCGACACGGTCGCCTGACACGTCGACGAGCGCCACCCCCTCTTGCTGCACTAGAACAGGCCGATCGTGACCGGCGTGCAGTGGATGGAGCTGGGCGCGGACTGCGACGCCGAACGCCCCGCCGCCGGCCCGTTCATCCTCTGGCACCATGACCCCGACCGGGATCCGAAGGCGTTGCCGAAGCTGTTCGAGGACTGGGAGTTGGAGACCATGCACAGCCATGGGTGGTCCCGCGTGCCACAGGAAGCGACGCCCTCCAGTCCGCTGATCCCGCCTGGCCTCCCGTCACGCGGGCGCGGCTGAGATCGGGGCGCTACGGCAGACGCCAAGCTGGGCGCCTCACGGGAAGCATGCCGCCCTTGCATCGGCACCAAGATCACTCACCATCAGTCTGTGGCTGGTACCTCTGGACGGAGACGTCCGCCCACAATGTGGCGATCACAAAGTCGGCGTCCCGAAACTCTTCGCGGGTGATCCGCCCGTAGCGCTTACCCATCCCGATATGGGCCTCGCTCTCGGCCCGGATGATGGAGGGCCGGTCGTCCACCGGGTCGGTGACGTGGGCGTCGATGAGGCCGTACTGGTGACTGTTCATGTCGCTGACGTGGTGACGGATGCGCGCCCAGGGTTCGTTGCTGCGGCCGATCTTGATGCGAGGAATGGGCCCGGCTTTCTCCAGAACATAAGGCCGCTACCCCTCGCCCGTGCTGACCAGAGCGTTGTAGACGCGGTCCAGGATCCGTTCCTGATGACGCCGGACGACCAAGCGCAGCGGCAGCTCAGCACCAGCCAGCAGGATCGCCCGGGCCTCCTCTTTGATCTCCTCGAATGAGGGCGAGGCAAGGACAGGCAAAGGCGTGAAGGGGAGGATGGGCAGCGGCGACAGCGATATGGTCACACGCGGATCTTCCCCCATTCACCAAGGGCTTGTGGCGTCGGACCGATTGGCGCTCGGGCAGTCGGGCACGACCCGGCAGCCAGCAGTCCTGCCGCGTCAGCGGTACGCGGACACGGCATGCGTACGCGAGGGCTGCTGTTCGCGTCCGAATTGCGGTGGGCGGGAGGGCTGGTTCTGCTATCGCGTGGCCAGTGGCGCCTTGATGGCGAGCAGGAGCCCGGCGACACTGCGGCCGGGGCGTGCCGCAGCCACGGCTTCCTGCACCGACCGCCACACCATCGTCAAGTCAGAAGCGATGCCGATCAGTTGCGTCGGAGTTCGCCGCGGAGGATGCCGCCGACGAATGCGTCGTATTCGGCATCAGTGAACAGGTGCGGGGCCTTGCCGGTGTTCTTGGAATCGCGCAGGGCCACGATTCCCTGGTCGAGGAAGGCGACCTGGACGCAGGTCTGGCCACCGCTGCTGCTGGTCTGCCACTGGGCGTCGCGCAGCTGGGACTCGACCCAGGACGGGTCGAGCTCGTTCTTGTTCATGCAAGATCCTTGGAGATGGCGGTGAGGAGTGGTACGGACGCCTTCTGGGAAAGGGCGTCGGATTTGAGCATGTCGCTGGTGGTGCGGTACACCTCCACCGTGTCTGGCTCGTTGAGGTGGAGCAGGGCCCGTATGGACTCGATGCACACGAGGTCCCGGCCCGTCGGGAAGGACATGAGCATGAAGTGCCCGTCCATCCCGGCGTGTGCGCCGGCCCGGTAGGGCAGGACCTGGATGGTGATGTTCGGGTCCGTGCGGGCAAGCCCGATCAGGTGCTCGATCTGGGCCCGCATGACGGCCTTGCCCCCGATCTCCTGACGCAGGAGCCCTTCGGGAAGGACCGCCCATATCTTCAGCGCAGGGTCGCGCTCCAGCATGTTCTTCTGGTGCTCCTGGCGCATGGCTACGAAGCGGTCGATTTCCTCTGGGGTCTTCCAGGCCCGGCTGCCTTCGGTGACGGCCCGGGCGTACTCGGGCGTCTGCAGCAGGCCGTGGATGGCGACGGGGTTGAAGACGAACAGGCTGCTGGCGCTCTCGACCAGGGAGAGGTAGTCGCCGAGCGGGTCGTCGACAACGCCCTCGTACCGCTGCCACCAGTCGGCCTCGCCGGCGCGGCGCACAAGGTTGCGCAATTCGTCGCGCAGGGCCGGGTCGTCGATCTGGTAGACCTCGAAGAAGTGCGGCAGTTGCTGGATCTTTAGTCCCTGCACCCCCTTCTCGATCTTGCTGACGGTGGAGAGGGACTGATACCCGAGGCGGCGAGCTGCCTCCTCCTGCGTCCAGCCCAGGGCTTCGCGGATGCGCCGGAGCTCCGCGCCCAGGCGTCGGCGTCGCGGGGTCGGCTCAACCGGCATCCCCACCTCCTCGTGTTGGGCGACAGGCTAGCGTCTGCGCCAGTTCGGGAATATGCCAAATCCCTGAAAGGAAAGACTTTCCTCAAGGGCCTTCTTGCCGCAAGGGTAGTTGGCGGTCCATTATCGAGTCTCGCCTGCTCGGACGGTGGCGTACCGGTTACACGGCGCGACCGCGTTCGAGTGCACGTCCGCGCCGCTTGGAGGGCCAGTGCCTGGGATGGTGATCAGCCCGGTCCGGCAGCACCACATGGTGCTGGCGAGGATCAGCCCCGATGCGATGGAGCCCGTGCGCGAGATCGTTCGGATCCTGCTGCGGATGTGGCGCAAGAGCGACCTGAGCTTTGTGGCCGAGCTCGGCGTCACCGAACTGCTGACGAACGTCTGGAAGCACACTCCGGGCGACTGCGAGCTCCTGATCCGTGAGATGCCCGACGGTGTCCTGGTCGGCGTCACCGACTTCGACGACGCGCTTCCCGCGGTGAAAGAGCCAGTGGACGATGCCGAGTGCGGCCGGGGCCTGTTCATGCTGGCCGCGCTCACCGAGGAGCTGCAGACCCAGCCCCTGCTCACCGGGAAGCAGGTGTGGTTTCGCCTCGGACGCCCCCTCAGCGGTGGCGAGGAAGCGGCGGAGCATGGCTGAGCGATTACGAAAGATCGGCGCGGCAACAACGGCCCCGTCCTGTCAGGAGTGCACGTATGCAGGCTGTTCTCGCCGTCCGGGCCGATCTTCCCGCATGGCTGCGCCTGGCGGGCGAGGTCGAGGATCTGTTCGGCCCCATGGTCGACGATCCGCAGTTCCGGGAGGCCGTGGAACGCAACATCAAGCGCGGGACCGCCCTGTGCGTACGCGATACGCCGGATGTGCCCAGCGGCGCGCTCGCCGGCGGGCTGCTGATGTCGGTCCATCCACCGCTCTACGAGATCAGCTGGCTGGCGGTCGGCTGCGCCTGGCGGGGCCGGGGCATCGGTGGACTGCTGGTTCGCTCCGCTCTGCGCGACCTCGCCGTCGCTTCGGGCACGGTCGAGGTGACGACGTTCGGGCCGGACCACCCTGGCCAGGACGCCCGCGGCTTTTACGAACACCTCGGCTTCGCACCTGTCTTGCCCCTGTCGGCGGACGGCACGCGCCAGACCTACCGGCTCCACCTGCCGGATGGGTGACGTCCGCTCCCGGGCCGTGGTCTGCGGGCTGCCGCCTGCATCAACTCCAAGAGGACAACAGGCCGAGAGGCAGGCACCGACTGAGTTCCGACCGCGCGAGGGGGAAAGTGTCGTGAGGAACACCAGAGCACGCGCCACCATCCCGGTGGTGATCTTGGGTGGGGGACCGTGCGGACTCGCGTGCGCTCACGAATTCCAGCGCCTCGGTCACCGCGACTGGGTACTACTGGAGGCCGCGCAGACGGTCGGGGGCTTAGGATCCTCGGTCGTCGACGAGGCCGGCTTCACCTGGGATCTCGGCGGTCACGTCGTATTCTCCACAGTGAAGAGCTTCGACGCGTTACTGGACGAGCTGTTCGCGCCGCATGACCTGCTGCGCCACGAGCGCTCCTCGTTCGTCCGGCACAGCGGACGGTGGGTCCCCTACCCCTTCCAGCAGCACCTGCACCACCTCCCCGTGGCCCAGGCCCAGAAGTGCCTGGACGATCTGGCCATGGCCCAGGCCCGCGGCCCGGCCTCTTCGGGAACGGACTTCGGCGTGTGGCTGGAGGCCACCTACGGCCCGGCCTTGGTGGAAGAGTTCTTCGCCCCGTACAACCACAAGATATGGGCCACGGCCCTGAGCGAGATGTCCTCCTCCTGGATAGCGGAGCGGGTCGCACCCGCCGACACCAGCGCACTGCGAAGGAGGGTGACGTCGGAATCGACTTCAACGAGCCGGTGGGGCCCCAACGCACAGTTCGCCTTCCCAGCGTCGGGCGGCACGGGCGCGATCTGGAAGCGGCTGGCCTCCCGCCTGAGCGGCGATGTCCGGACGGGGCAGACCGTCCTGCGCATCGATGAGGCGGCGAAAACCCTGCTGACCTCTGACGGCAGCATCCTCTCCTACGGGAGCCTGGTGGCCACCGGCGCGCTCAATCAGCTCGTCGCGATGACGGCCGGGGCACCCGCGTATGTACGCCAGGCCGCCACGGCTCTGAAACACACCACCGTGGCCATGGTGGGCCTCGGCTACAAGTCACCGACCACCGACCGGCGTTCGTGGCTGTACTTTCCCGGCCGTGAGGCGCCGTTCTACCGGGCGACGAACTTTTCCCGGTACGCACCGGCCAATGTCCCTCACTGCGACCCGAGCCGGTACTCGGCCTGGATGACCGAGACGTCGCTGCCCGCCGGGGCCCTCCTCGACGAGGCCGCCCTGGTCGAGGAGTGCGACACGGCTTTGCGGCGCTGCGGTCTGGTTCCCGACGGTGCCCAGCGCGTCAGCGGACACTTGGAACTGATTCCGTACGCCTACCCGGTTCCGACGACCGGCCGGGACACGGCCCTCGGGCGCATCCAGCCCTGGCTGGAGAGCCACGAGATCTACTCGCGGGGACGCTTCGGCACCTGGCGCTACGAGATCGGCAACATGGACCACGCCGTCACCATGGGCCAGGACATCGCCCGGCGGCTCGTCCACGGCACCGCCGAGAGGATCTACACGCCTCCCCGCCCGGCGGCCCGGGAGGCGGTTCATGGGCGCTGAACTCCGCCTCGACGCTCATCCAGTCACGAGCTGGCTCCTGCTTGGAGCCGCGCCCGACAGCACACGCGCCGTGGACGAGCTCCTCGACCGGGGCGTCACGCACGTCCTGGACTGCCGGACCCCGCGCCCGGCGCCACCGCCCGCGGCCATCTGCCCCGGCCTGGTGTGGTGTTCGGCGCCCACCGAGGACGACGGCGCCTCGCGCGGCACCGACTGGTACTCCGCCTGCCTGGCCTTCGCTGAACGGGCGGCACGTGAGGAGAACGCCCGGCTGTACGTCCACTGCGCGGCCGGAGTGAACCGCTCCCCGGCCGCCGCCTACACGATTCTGCGCTCGCGCGGATGGTCAGCCGCCGCCGCGCGGTCCCGCATCCTGGCCTGCCGTGCCCAAGCCCGCCCCCGCTACTTCGAGGACGCCGAACAGTGCCTGGCCGAACTGGGCCTCGTCGAACAGGAGAGAGCGTGATCCGCGCCAGCCGGCTGCTCGCCGCCGCCTACACCGCCAGGGCCCTCTACATGACGGCCTCCCTGGCCCTGTCCTACCGGGACCTACGCACCGAGGCCGACCGTGCCGAGGAGGACCTTCCCGAGGAGACGCCGGGCCTGACGGTGATCATTCCTGCTCTGCGGGAGCAGGCAGTGATGCCCCGCTCGTTGGAGCACTTCGCCGCGCTCGCCGCCCGGTGGCCTAAGTTGCGCGTCCTGGTCGTCACCGCGGCACGCGAGGCTGCCGAGACGCCCAGCGGCCGGCCCACCACCGACGACGTGTGCCGGATGCTGGCTGACCAGCACAACACCAGGCTCGGCCGGGAGGTCTTCGCCGTCGTGTCCTACCCGGGGCAGGGCCGCCGGGCCTCCCAGCTCAACTACGCCGTGGCGGAGTTGGACAAGCTGTCCCCGTCCGTCGGCGACTACGGCGACTACGTTGCGGTATTCGACGCCGACGCGGTCCCCGATGCCCGGCTTGCCTCCCAGTTCGCCCGCGCCGCGAAGGGGCGGCCCGCGATGATCCAGCAGCCGATGCTGCCCGCCTTCCCCGGCAGTAGCAGCGGGCGGCGCTCGGCGGTGATGTCCGGCCAGGATCTTGCCGCGTTCCGCCGCACCCTGGGCATCGAGTACCGCCGTATCAAAGTGGCCCGCTGGTGTGCTCCCGGCCAGCGCCCCCGGCTGCTGGCCGCGCTCGCGCGCCCGATGGTCTACGGGGTGGGTTCCGGGCTCATCGTGCGCCGCGACAAGATCGAGGACATCGGGTTCTTCCAGGAACCGCACGATGACCTCGCCGTCGGTCACCGCCTGAGCATGGCCGGCGAGCCGATGGCGGTGCTGCCCTCGGTCAACATCGTCGAGCCTTACCAGAGCGTGGGGGCGATGGCGCGGGCGTTCAGCAGTGTGGCCTTCGCGAACGCCGCGACCCGCCACGACTACCGCTTCGCCAAGGCGCACCCCACCCGTCTCTCGGCTGCCGGGCAGCGGCTCCTGGCGGCCCGCGCCCTGGCCGATGGTGCGGCCTGGGCGCTGGGACCGGCGGTGATGGGCGCCGCCGCCACCCACCTGGCGGTGAGGCGGCGGTACGGGCCGCTGTTGGCCGCCGCTGTGGCAGCGGGCCTGATCGAGCCGGTCGTGGCCTACCGGCTGCGCGGACGCGTCCTCGACGACTTCCGAGCGGCCGGTCCTGCCGGCGGGACCTGGCGGCAGCCGCCGCCCGCTGCGGCCGTCGCCACCTACATGCTGCAGCCCGCGGTGAGTGGGCTGGGTCCGTGGCTGCTGGGCGTGCGCGCGGGTGCCGCCCGACTGACCGGCCGGGAACTGAGGTTCACCAAGACCGAGCACCTGGGCGAGCTCGCCCCCGAAACCCGAGGAGACACCGTTCATGGGTGATCTGGACATCGGCTGGGCCGTGCCGACCGCGTTCCCCGAAACCGGCTGGAGCCGCGCGTTGATCGACGAGCACCTCGAACAGGCGCGGGGCGAGATACCGGCGTGGGACGACCCCGAGCAGACCCGGCTCGGCTTCGCGATGGCCGCCCCGCATCCGGAGGCGGTACGTGTCCTGTGTGACTGGTCCGCGCTCAACACCAACAACGTCGGCACCCACACCCGCTTCGGGGAGGGCAAGGCGGGCACCCGGCGGCTGGAGAAGGAAGCACTGGCCGTCCTCGCCGGCCTCTATCGCGGCGGCGCCCTCGACGGACACCTCACCGGCGGTGCCAGCGAAGCGACCCTTGCTGCCCTGCGGATCGCCCGCAACCTGCTGCGCGCCGACGGCCACCAGGTCCGCGTGATCACCTCCGACCTGTGCCACGCCTCGGTCGGCAAGGCCGCCGAGGTCCTCGACCTCGACCTGGTACGCCTGCCTGCCGGGCCCACCTGGACCCTGACCCGCGAGCAGGTCCGCCACGCCGCACAGGAGGCGATAGCGGCCGGGATCACCGGCGTCATCGTGGTGGCCACCGCCGGCTACTACAACAGCGGCTTCGCCGACCCCGTCGACGAGATCGCCGCTGACCTGCGCGACCTCGCCTTCCAGCACCCCGGACAGGCGGGATGCTTCCTGCACGTCGATGCCGCCCACGGCGGATTCGTCTTCCCCTTCACCGCCCCCGATCTGCCCTTCGACTTCCGCAGCCCCGGCGTGCACTCCATGGCCGTCGATCCCCATAAGGCCGGTCTCATGCCGTACGCGTGCGGGGCCCTGCTCGTGCGCAAGGGACTGCTCGAACACGTCACCCGCATCGACCCGCACACCCGGATCCCCGACGAGACCGTGCTGGGCTCCCGCCCCGGCGCCACCGCGGCAGCCCTGTGGGCCACGCTGCACACGCTGGGCCGTACCGGCTACACCGCCCTGACGAGCCGCTGCCTCGAACACCGAGATCAGCTCACCGCCGCCGTACGGGCCGCGGACCCCGACGCCCTGCTGGTGCCCGCCCCGCACGCGCCCGTTCTCTCCGCCGCCTTCAGCCACCCCGGCGGACGGCTGCCGCCGGAATTGTGCGACCACTACCGGCTCGTCCCCCTCAGCCTCCCGGACCCGCACGGCGGCGGGACGCGCCTCTTCTACCACTTCTACGCCTCCGCCTCCCTGACCGGCGCCCAGATCACCGCGTTCGCCGGGCACCTGGCCGATGCCACCGCCCAGGCCCGCGCGACGGCTTCCGACGACCGCGGCAGCCGGCGGAGCATCACCTCCGAGGTGGTCGCGGACACCCGCACCCACACCGACTGCTTCCGTCACTTCGTCGTCCACCCCGAAGGACGTCGTGACCCGCAGGTGCCGGGCTACTCCTTCCACACCTTCGCCCACCGGCGCGCCACCGGCGAGCAGATGCAGGACATCCGCTGGGGCGAGGCTCGGGCCGGAGGCGACCTGTGGATCTACGCTCCCGACCTGAAAAATCCCCTCGCCAATGAGCTGATGGGGGTGCGCACCGAGGGCTATTTCCTCGAAGTCCTCGACCTCCACCAGCAGCAGTTGTCCCTGGTCGGCGCGATCCACGCGACGATGCTGCTGCCGGGCTCCCTGCGTGTCCTGCTGAACTTCGAGGCGGACGGCACCTTCCGCTCCGCCGAGTACAAAGCCCTGGGCGAGCACGGAGCCGACGAGCTGCAGATCTTCCCCGACGCCATCACCGCCAAGATCGGCAAGGACGCGGCGGGATTCCTCCGCCCCCACAGCGACGACTACTCCTTCTCCATCGACACCTCGGCCGAGATCAGGGTGCGCCGCACCGACGGCGCCGCCGCCCCCGTCGTCCAGATGGCCCGTCACAACGCCGATGTGCTGCTGCCGCGCCGCCGGCACCTTCGGCGCGAGCAGTTCCGGCGCTTCCCGAACCGGTTCTTCGACACCGAGCTGGACATCGAGGCCGGCCGGACCTGGACCGGCACCGCCTACCTGGCGGAACTTCTCGCCCCCACCAGCATCGGCACCGTACTGGCGGCACGCTCCGCGACCGCGGGACTGTGCACCGTGGACGGCAGGGTCAGCGACAGCGGCCTGCACCTGGCACTCACCGCGCTGTCCGAACCCAGGACCGATGCCGTCGAACTCGCCGCGCCCTTCGACCTCGGCCGCCAGCTGCACGGCGCACTGCCCCGCCTGGACGTGCGCGACCCAGACCAGCTCGGCGTCGAGCAGGTCATCGACTTCGCCGAGAACGTCCACGAGGTGTTCATGCGCGACGGACTGCCCGCCAGCCTCGTCATCGCGGGAGCCAGCCGATGACCACAGCCACGCTCGACCGCACGGCCCTGCGCCGTCTCCTGCCCGGCGCCAAAACCCTCAGCGCCCGGCCCTTGCCTCAGGGCCGCTTCAACACCTGCTGGCACCTTGCCGACTCCGACCGCGCCTATCTCCTCAAGCTCAACGACCGTGAGGGCGAAGCCCATCTGCGTCAGATGGGCGCGGCCATGAGCGCCGCGAGGGCGGGCGGCGTCGCGGTCCCGCAGGTCCTGCGCGTGGGCGCCGACCCTGACCTTGGCCCCTTCCTGCTCCAGGAATGGCTGGATGGCCGCACCTTCGCCGAAGCCCGCCAGGACAACGCCATCACGGGGGACCTGTGGCCGCGGCTCGGACGCCAGATCTCCCTGCTGCACTCCATCCAGCCACCACGTCCCCTCGTGGCGACACCGGCCTCCCGTGCCCGCCAGCTCGCCGACCTCCTGGACGGCCTGCGCCGACACCGGCTGATTCCCACCGCACTCGCCGAGGCAGCCCGCCAGCGCGGTCTGAGTCTGGCCGAAACACTCGGCGACCACGAGTGCGTGAATACCCATCAGGACATCCACCCGGATAACATCCTCATCCGTCCCGGCGGCAAGATCGCCCTGCTCGACTTCGACCACGCCACCACAGCGGAATACGCCAGCGACTTCGTCAAACCCGACCGATGGTGCCTGCCCTCCGCCCACGACCGGCAACAGATGCTGGACGCCTACTGGCAGCAACGCGGGGAAGTGGCCGACCCGTTGTTCGAGCAGCGCCTCGCCTTCCACCGCCTGGTCATCACCCTGTCGTACTTCCTGTACTGGCACGGTCGTGACCCCACCCAGCTCCCCGGGTGCACCGCGGCCCTGCGAACCGAACTGGAGCGAACATGACCGCCAACGACACCGCCACCCCTGCCGTTCCGGCTCCCGCACCGGTCACCGGGCCCGGTGTCCAGGTCGTCGCCGCACTGCTGCGCCGCGACGACCACATCGTCCTCGTCCAGGAACAGCGTGACGGAAAGGAGATGTGGTCCGTCCCCGGCGGCGGCGTCGAGCGCGGCGAACTCCTCACCGAGGCCCTGGTCCGCGAGGTCAAGGAAGAGACCGGCCTGAACCTGAGGGCCGTGGGCCCGCTGGCCTACCTGGTCAACACCACGACCGAGAAGTACCCCTCCACCGTGGTGTTGACCTTTGACTGCACCGAGTGGGACGGCGAGATCGCGGTGCACGACCCGGACGGCAAAGTGACCGGCGCGGTCCTGCTGCCGCTGACCCAGGCCAAGGCCGTCCTGGCCTCCTCTACCGCGACCCGACCCGAGATCGAACCCCTGCTGGACTACCTCGACAGCCTCAGCGCCGGCCGCGTGTGGTCCTACCGGGACGACCTGCCCATCGAATGACCGCGCCCGGGACACCGGGAGCCGGGAGAGGACTTATGACGCTCACCCACGACCTCGACTCGATCACGGCCACGCTCGACCCGCTCGGCGCCGACGCGGTGATGAGGGCCTTGCCCCAGGCCAACATCGCGGCCGACACCAGGTGGCTGCACACCCGAGCCGAGCGCCTCTCCCGGCACGCTGCCTCGATCCGTGACGTCGCCCCCGCCCGGGCCGCGTTACGGGACCTGGGCATGATCACCGCCTCCCTCGCCCGCCACACCTCCCGCCCTATCCCGCCGCCCGCCGTCGAAGCGGCCATGCTCCACCTGGGCGCCACAGCCGACGAGGTCCCCCGGGAGACCGTGTACTCCTACGCGACCCGCAACCCCCGTGGCCCCCGAAGGCGCTCCTTCACCGACACCCCGGGCGAGCACGTCTTCATCGACGAGGTCACCGACGCCAGCCACGCCCTCGACGACGCGATCCGGCACTGCGCGGGCATCCCCGAGGCGGCCAACCAGGAAGCGGCCGACGAGCTCGCCGCGACCGTCCACGAGCGGCTGCGAGCCTTCGCCGCACATCTGCTGACGGTCAAACGCACGCTGGCACCGGAGTACTTCACCGGTCTCCTGCGTCCGTACTACCCGCCCCTGGACATCGACGGGACCACCTACTACGCGCCGGGCGGCGCCCAGATGCCACTGCTCGTCCTCGACGTGATGATCCTCAGCCAGGCCGCCACCGGCAACCTCGCCGCCTGGTACGAGCAGTACCTCACCGACAACGTCCTCTACCTGCCGCCGCACCACCGTGCCACGGTCGACGCAGCCCGCCGGACTCCGGGTCTTGCCCGCCTCGCCCGCCACCACCCGCACCTGCGGCCGGCCGTCGCCCTGCTCATCGACGACCTGCTGCGCTTTCGCCTGCCCCACCGCCAACTCGCACGGGACAACATGGCCGTCCGGGATGACGGAGCCCTCGGCAGCGGCGGCTACACCACCAGCGCCCTCGACCGCCTGCTCGACGTCACCGAAAGCGCCCGCGCCCTTCTCAGCCCCGGGAGTCCCATATGAGCGCCTCCATCGACAGCGACTTTCCGCCCTTCCCGCTCGGCGCCCCACGCTCACCGCTCGCACTCGACCCCAGGCCCAGCAACCCGCCACAGACCGTTGCCGATCACATACGCCTGGACTACCCCAGCCGCATCAACGCCATGGCCCTGGACTCCAGCAAGATCGTTCCCAGTCAGGGCGCCTACCTCGCGGGCGAACTCCTCTTCGCCTGCGACCTCATGCGCCGCGTCGAGGTCGAGATCGTCGGCGACGGACCCGCCGTCCAGACCACCCCCGACTGCGACCACCCGGCCCTCGCCCGGCACGCCGCGCTGCTGATGCGCACGGCACTCGGCACCCGAGAGCGGCTGCGAGTACGGGTGAGCGCCCCAGACCTGCCCGCGCACCTCGGACTCGGCTCGAGCAGCGGGCAGATCGCCGCCGTGGCCGCGGCCGTCAACGAGCTCTACGGACATCCCGTCCCCGCCCGCCGGCTCGTCAAGTTCCTGGCACTCAACCACGGTGAGGAGATCGACCACGACGACGCTCACCTTCTGCCGGTCCAGTGTCTGGGCGGATCCGCGACGGCCGGGCTCATACCCGGCGCGGTCCAGGTGATCGCCGGCGCGCACGTGCCGCTGCTGCAGGCCGCCCTGCCCGAGGACATGCGCATCGTGCTCGGCATGCCCCACGACCCGGTGATCTGGGACGCCCGCGACAGCCTCGCCGCCGAGGCCCGCCACTTCGACGCCTTCACCACCACCGGCCGCACGTACGGCCCCGAGATCGCCTACCGGCTCCTGCACGACGCCTGGCCCGCCCTGCTCGACGGGGACCTCGGTCCGCTCGGCAGCCTGCTGTTCGACTACCGCTTCCGAATGGGGAGCCTCGCCAACTGCGCCTTCTCCCATCCCGAGTTGCTGGCCACCGGCGAGAAGGTTGAGCACATCTTCACCGAGCACCTCGCCGAGGTCCTCACCTTGTCCTCCGTCGGTCCCACCTTCGCCGCCCTCACCCGAAGGCCCGAACGGTGCGAGCAAGCGTTCGCCGACGCGGGACTGCGGACCGTGCGCTGCCGGCCGTGGAATAGCGGCTACACCCTCCACGGCCAGGAGGAACAGTGACCCACCCCAGACCGGCGCCCACCGGCACCTACTGGAACGACCGCGCCACGGTCGCCGCTTTCGCCGAGCTGCCCACGCCGCCCTACCTCGCGGATCTGCTCACCGCCCCGGTGCCCGACACCGCCCTCGCGCTCGACGCGGGCTGCGGTGCCGGCCGGAACGTGCCCGCCCTAGCCGCCGCGGGCTACCAGGTCCTCGCGATCGACCTGCACCCCGGCATGCTGCACCAGGCCCGCCGCCACGCCGGACCCCGGACCGCCTTCGCCGAAGCCGACGTCACCCGCCTCCCTCTGGACGACCGGAGGGCGTCCCTCGTCGTGTGCCACGGCGTCCTGCACAACCTCCACCACCGTGACGCCCTCTCCACGGCGCTGCGCGAGCTGCACCGGGTCCTTCTCTCCGGCGGAACGCTGTCGCTGAACCTCTTCACCGCCCATCACGTCGACCCGTGCCTCACTCCCCTCGGCGACGACCGGTACGCCCTGCCGAACGGCCAGCACATGACGCTCCTTTCCCCCGAGGACCTGCTCTGCTTCATCCATGCCGCAGGACTCGTCCCGAGCGGGGAAGCCGTGCAGTACCTCAGCCCGGGAGACCCGGGGCAGCGCTCGGTATGGCGCGCGATCCTCACTCGGCCGTAGCCCATTCCGAAGGGACCACTCGTGCTTCTCGTCGCGGCCACCACCGATTCGCCGACCGACCCCGGCCTCGCCTACGCCCATCTCAGCAACCCGGTGTCCGGCCCCGCTCTCGTCCTTGACGGGCCGACTCTGCGCCGTCAACGGTGGCACGGGCCCAACGGCGGCCGGCCGAAGGAGGCCGTCCCCGGGGTGTTCCTCGTCCCCTTATGGGCCTGCCATGCCGACGAATCCACCGGTGAGGCCGTCTTCTTCGTCACCGTGGAATGGCGTCCGGACGCCATCGTCCTGGCAGCCTTCCACCGCACCACCGTGTCCGCCGACGCGTCCGCAGATCTCACGGCGTGGGCCTGCCGCATCGCCGATGAGCGTGCTGCGGCGAACTTCCCGCTGCCCCGCCCCGGGCACCGCTCCGGACAGGGCCCGGAAGCCGAGGAAAAGATCACCCTCACCGTCCCTGCCAACCCCGCCGCGGTCGCCCGTCTGCTGCGCGATCACCTGCCCCCCACCGGTGTGCCGGTCAGCGGCCCCACCATCCACCGGCGCATCCTGCGCTCGGACATCTATCTGCCGCCCGGTACCGGACGGCGCGAATACGCCGCCCTCACACCCCGTTCCGACGGAACCTGGTGGGCCAAGGCCAAAGTCCTCAAGGACGGCCAGCTCCACAAAACCATCCGCCCCGCCGCCACCCATGACGAGGCCCTGGCCCAGGTCGCGGAAGTCCTCGGCCACCCACGCCTCATTCATGCCGGCCTGCTCCAGCGCGCCACCTGGGACCTGCCCTCGCCCGCCGACACGGACGGCCACTGGTCCACCGTCACCGTCGACACCACCACCCTCGCTCCGCACCCCGGAACCCTGCAGCAGGTCGAGATCGAGTACGGGGCCTGCTTCACCGCCGCCCCCGTCACCGCGACCGCCTCCCAGATACGGCAGTCCGTGGCCCAGACCGCCGACACCGTCGCCGCCGTCCTGACGGCTCACCACATCCCGCACGCCCGCAACGGCCAGAGCAAGATCGAACACTTCCTCGCAGCCGGAGATGCCGATGCCCGCCGCTGATCAGGTCATACCCATGCTCGACGCCTTCCTCGACGGCAACACCCATGCGGCCTCCCTCGACACGTGGTGCACCGAGAAGATCACCGTCCAGCTCAGCGGTCTCACGATCTCGGTGCTCGCATCTACCAGCACCGCGACGACCTACGTACAGCGCCTATTCACGCCGCCCAGCAACCTGTGGAACGTCGTACGCCCCGACCCCGCAGCTGTCGGCGTCACCGCGACGATGCGCTGTCTCGCCCTGCCCCGTGCTCGCGTCGCGGCCCTTGCCGAGCGTGTCCGTTCACGGGGCACCGGAGCGCCACGCCGTGTATTGATGCACGTCGGTGCCCCGGCAACATGGCACAAGATGCCCGGCGGCCCGGTACTCCTGACCGATCCCGATGCCGGGATCGCGCCGCAGCTCATTGTCCGCCACCCCGACAGCTTCACCGTCATCACCTGCGACGACACCGACGCCACGATGAACGCCGCCCGGCATCTGCGGGAGATCGGCTACCGGCGGGCCGAGGACGACGGCTGGGTGTGCCTGCACGCCTCGGCCGCCACTATGAACGGCCGCGGCATCCTGGTCGTCGGCGACTCCGGCGCCGGCAAGTCCACGCTCGCGCTCGCGCTGGCCGCGACCGCGAAGGGCGCCTTCCTTTCCAACGACCGCACCATGATCACCGCTTTCCCAGGTGCTGCTCCACAGGCTGTCGCCATGCCCGGCCCGATCAGGCTCAACGGCGGCACCCTGCAAGCACTCGGATACGCGAGCGCCGAGCAGTGGGACCTCACGCGCCCCCAGTCCACGATGAACACCGACTGGCAGAACTTCCGCGGCTCCAACAAACTGCACATCCTCCCCTCCGAATGGCATGAGCGCACCGGCACCCCACTGGCCACGACCTCAACCGTGGATCTCGTCGTCTTTCCGCAGGTCATCCAGGGCTCCCACGAGCTACATCTGCAGGCGCTGTACCCCGAACCGGCCCGGGAGCTGTTGGGCGCTCAGTGCATGTCGCCGGGCGACAACATCTACGTCAGCGACTGGCTCAGCATCCGGACGAGCAACCCCGACGCCCTCGCGCGCAACGGCGCCCGTGTTGTCGACGCCCTCGCCGACCGGCCGGCTGTCAGCCTGCGCTTTGGCACCCTCACCCCGTACGCCGCCGTCACCGAGACCGTGCGCGCGGCCTTCAACAGCCCCGCTTCAAGCCGATGAGCGCCACAGTGATTCCCCCGAGCAACCGGCTCCTCCGCCTGCCCGGCGCCGTGGCCAAGGTCTACCGCGAGCCCTGGCGCGCGCACACCGAGAAGGCAGCTCTGCAGAGGCTTTCCGAGGCCGGCATACGAGCCCCGTCCGTACTCGCGGGCGGTTCCGTCCGGGGCCGCCGACTGCTGATCCTGCGACGTCTGCACGGCACGGCGCCGGGCAGTGGTGAGGAGGCGCTGCGGCGGGTCATCCCCTACCTGCATCGTGTCCACCAGATCACCGGCCCGGGCTTCGGTCGTCTCTTCGACCCGGGGGCCGCAAGCTGGGGAGACTACCTGCGCGAGCGGCTCGTCTCGTATCAGGCCGCGCTCGCCCGCCACGGATTCCACGAAGCCGCCGCCACGGCCGAGGCACTGGCGAGTGCGCTCCCGCCCGAGCCGGACGCGCCTCGTCTCCTGCACAACGATCCGGAGCCGGGGAACTTCCTGTTTCGGCCAGCCGGTACTGCGGGCCTCGACTGGGAGCTGGCGATCTACGGGGATCCGAGCCTCGACTACGCGCGGGCCGCTCATGCCTTCGCTGTCCATCCGGTCCATCTGAGCCGACTCCTCGCCGACCACGGTATCCCGTGCTCGGAGGAGACTTTGGCCGCCTACCGCTCCGTTCACCTGCTCGGACGGCTCATGTCGGCAGTCACCGCAACCCCGGCCGATCCCGCGGCTGCCCAGCGCCACGCACGAGACCTCATCACGAAAACCCTCTGACGACGCGACAGCGAGGCCACCATGCCGGCACGTCACCCCCAAATCGGCCCCCCGGCCGCCCAGCACTCGTCCACCTCACCAGCCGAACGCGACCCGCTCGGCGCCGCACCCGCCGACGGCTGCCCGGCACCCGGCACCTGCGATCACGGGAATCCTCCGGACCTGGACCGCTACGACGCGGTGCTCTTCGACTGGGACGGAACGCTCGTCAACAGCCACCCTCTCAACTTCCGCGGCCTCTCCCGAGCCTGCGCCGACTGGGGTCTCACCATGGACGAGTCGTTCTACACATCCAAGATCGGGACCTCCGGGGCAGAGCTGATCAGTGAACTGTCAGCCGCCACGGGGACCCACGTGCCGATCGACGAGGTTGTCGCCCAGTGTCTCGACCTGATCCTCGATGAGATCGCCGAACTGCAGACATACCGACCGGTGGTTCAGCTTGCCGAAACCCTGCACGGCCGCGTGCCCTTGGCCATCGCCTCGGGCGGTGCACGCCGAGCCGTCCACGCCGGCCTCGACGCCACCGGGCTACGCCCGCTATTCGCTGACGTCATCACCGGCGAAGACGTGCCTCGGGGTAAACCGGACCCCGGCCTGTTCCTCCTGGCCTCGGCCCGCCTCGCCGTCGCACCAGCCCGCTGCCTGGTCTACGAAGACTCGACCGAAGGCGTTCAAGCGGCCAAGACCGCCGGCATGGACGTCGTGGACGTTCGTTGTTTCCGTACATAACCGAGCGCGTCATGTCTGGACGTGAGCGACAATCGTTCCTCCGGGCATGGTGCCCGGCCGACACGATGCACGGGGCGGTTGATGGAGGACGTACGGGAGCTGCTGGCCGAGTACGGTCAGTGTCACAGTGACGAGGTGTCGGATGAGGACAGGCACCGGCTCCTGGTCAACGTAGTGGCGGCCCTGATCCGGCGAACTGACGCCGAGGCGATGGTGGACTACCGCTCGCCCGATGAGCCAGCCGTGTTCTTCGAACTCGCCGGACGCGACTACGTGATCACCGTGACGGCCGCGTCAGGCATCGATGTGGCCGACCGGTGAGGGACCTTTACCAGCACGGATTCGAGCTCGCCTGCAAGTGCCTGTGGCCGCTCGTCGCAGCTCAGAGCTCCGTGAAGCGCGGCACCCCTGACGACTTCGGCAACGTTCACCCCGGCCGTGTACCCGAGAAGCAGCGCCCCAGGAACCTCGATAGGTTCGACAAGCTACCCAATGCCTTCAAGATCGCATATGTGGCACAGGTTCCAGGCTGGGAGTCATTCGAGAGCTTGCTCAATAATCGCCGCCGGAACACGATTGGGCACGCGACAGCACATCGGCCTCCAGACAGGCCACATTGTCAGCGATGATGGCCCCTCCGGGATGACGTATCTCGAGTTTCTCAGCGAGGTCCTTGGCGTCTTCGAAGCGCTTTCGACCCTAGCCCAAGCGCTCAGGGCCAGTCGAGTCGCCTCCTCGCCAGAATTCGACTCTAGAATCACGACGCGAACCTGAGGACGCGAACGGTAAGCACATACACAGGAAGCTCATGCGGCACTCCACTGAGCTTGACTGTCCTCGTTCATGAGCGTTGCAATGCGATGATTCAATTGCCTTGCGGCAGCTTCGTCGCCGCGGTCAGCTCTGCGAATGAAGGATCCAAGCGTATGCAGGTCCCGAATTCCGCAAAGGACAGCGAGCCCTGACCAATTCCGAATGTCGTACCCATAACGAAGACTGAAGTCGTCCAGTTCCCTGACGCTCCGCCCGAAACGGGCACCCTGGAATGTGTTGGCCAAGTCGATTTCCCGCGGACCAATCGCGACCTCGTCCCAGTCTCCGAGCCTGACGTTTGGCGCGTCCCACAGCGTGTTTCCCGGGTACGCGTCGGCGTGTATATGGCCATAACCGAGCGGGAAGTCCAAACTCCGGTAAGCCTTCAAAAGTAGCGCCTGCCGAGCCGCCAACCAGTCTCGTTGCAGAACCGTAAGGTACGTGCTGGAACTGAGCGTCAACTTCAGTGAGGAAAGGGGTTGAAATTCCGGCAGCTCGAAGGGCGGGGTCGGCAGATCGTGGAGCGACCTCAGCAGACTTCCTAGGTGGTGGGCTGCTGGCGCGCCCGACCCTGTCTGCGGGTAGTGCCGCCAGAAGGTGACGGTGTAGGGAGCGCAGACCACTGGCTGGCGAACATCCGCAGGCTCCGTGGCTGGGAAGCCGTTCGCGACAAGCCACCGAGTAAGCAACACAGAGGTTTCAAGACGCCCTTGCTGCGCAGCGGGGCTGACGCGTACCACCACATCCCCAGCGTCCACTAGGAACACCGAGGTAGCGTGGTGATGAAGCGGTGTGAGGGACTTGTTTGGCAAGCCCGATGCTCGACAGGCGATACGGGCGGCGGACTCAGGAGAGACCGTCGTTGTCATGAGGCGATGACCTTCGCTCGGGTGTCGATGACCTGATAACCGCGGGCCGCGTCTGCCAGCTCGCGAGCCCGTCGGGTGCGGGCGAATCGTGGATCCTCCAGGAGCCTAGCCACTCCATGCATGGCATCACCAAGTTGGCGGATACGTCGATCTTCGGGCAGTTCGAGGATGGGTTGTAGCTGTTCGCCAGCGCCTTCGACTTCGCCTGCGGCGATTCGTGCTGTCACGATATCGAGGCGTGCCAGCGCCTCATCACCGTAGGACCGCAGCTCCTGCGGCCCGCTTTCATAGAGCCGGATCGCTGCGGTGGCATGTTCTTCTGCCAATCGGTGCTTGCCGAGGAGGGCGTAGGTGCCGCCTATGTAGTACGCCTGCTTGGCCACCGGAAAAGTGAGCAGCCCACCAAAACGAGTCAGACCATTGGGCTCTGTCCGAAGCTCCCGGGCTCGCTTGACCTCATCGAGCGCGGCGATTGCCCTGTCTGAGTCTTTGAGGCGAGCGGCGGTTCTGGCTTCGATCGCGGCGATCCTGGCCCGCGTCTCACCTTCAGACGCAAGCAGCATGGCCTGCTGTGCGTAGTCCAGGGCAGCCTGTTGCCGCGGTGACCACTCCGCGAATAGGGCAGCCGTGCCCTTGACCCACGCCCGCAGATCATCGTGATCGGCGTGCTCCGCCAGAGTCCAGGCCGTCTGGAGCTGGGCGACTGCGGCCCCTTCATCTCCCAGATTCTGGGATGCGTGCGCGATAAGAAGGCAACTCGTGCCAGCGAGGAGGAACAGCTCGCGCGCCTGTCGAGGCGGCTGTCGACCTTTGAGCAGGAAGAAGATGCTGTCCCGCGTCGACACGAGGTCTTCGAATAGGGAGTGCAACGGAGCATGCACGTACTCGGCCGCAAGACGGGTGATTTCTGCTTCCAGCTTCACGAGCTCAACGTCACTCACATTGCTATTCGTGATTTCCTCAACGAACTGCAACGACTGCGCTGCAGCCTGCGCTGCCAGATTACAGGAATCCGATGTCCGCCGACCGCTTCCAGAGTTCTCCTCAATTAAGGAAGGACGCTCTAACACAAGAAGTTTAGGTGCTGCCGGCTGGACGCCGCCGAGTGGCGCCGGGAGAAGCTCGTCAGGCGCACCGATGCCATTGAGGAACTGCGCGACCTTTTCAAGGCTTGTTAAGCGGCGGCTCCCGGCTTCGAGCATTGACACGTACCCCTGGCTCAGCCCAGTCATGAACGCAATATCATCCTGGCGCAGGCCGGCTGCTTTGCGAACGAGTCGGCTTACTCGGCCGAATTCCCAAGCCGCGATGGCGGTCCGGACTTCAGTCTCTCGCCAGACTACGTCCGGGACACGAGGGGCGGAGCAGACAACGAGGCGCTGGCTGCGTGCGCAGGTGGCGCATAGAGGCTCTTGGTTGTACTGGCTGAGACGGCAGCCACAGCCACCACACACACGGCTGTGCTTCTGCATCACGCCCCCCATTCCTCTTCTTGCACCTGACAGCGTATGTTCCACGCGACTGCGCCGATATCACTCCAGTGATATCGAAGTGAAGGCCAGACCAGTCACGCATCATCCGTGGTCAGCATCGCGATGGCGTCCAGAAGTCGAGCAGGGTCTTCAAGGCTGTCGAGGACAACATCAGCTCCGGCGGCTGCCAGTTCGTCAAAACTGGTCTTGCCTGACGCGATACCAATCACAGCCGCTCCGCCCTCAAGTCCCGTACGAACATCCTCAAGGGAGTCTCCGATGATGACCGTATTGGAGCGCGTGAACGACGTGCCGTATCTGCCTTGAGCACGGTGCTGAGCCACAGAGACGAGAGCGGGGCGGTGATCGTCATCAGAGGAGTACCCGCCGATCTCGGTGTCGAGGAACCCTTCGAGTTGGAAGGCTCTCAGCTTCAGAAGCGCGTTGGGCTTGAGGTTCCCCGTGACAACGGTCGGCACGAGGTTCGCCTGCCCATGCACTGCCTGGAGGGCAGATACTGCACCGGGCAGTACGAACCCGAGGCGCCGAAGATCTTGAGCGTGCGCGGCGAGTCGATGCGGTAGGAGGTCCACCATACGCGGCAGCAGCCGGGGAACCTCCGGCTCAGAGACGCCGTTGTCGAGGAGCAGCGATCGGATAGCGAGGGGCATGGTTACCCCTGTGCCCCTGGCGGGAAGCCGGTCCGCCGGCCGCCCGACGATCTCGGAAAAGGTCTCGCGGTAGACCTGCCGATCGATGTCTCCGACGTACAACAGCGTGCGGTCGATGTCCCACAGCACGAGGATGCGACGGGCCATGGTTAACTCCTGCTTCTTTTTCCCTGCATAGCGAGGGCTCGATCCAGGACGCCTTGAGCGTAGGGGCTTTGGCCGGCCGCGCTGAGTTGGTCGAGCATGCTTTGAACGTGCTCTTTGAAGCGGGCGGACTGAAGGTGCTCGGCGAGGTCGAGAGCCTCGTGTGCCACTGCACAGCTGGCTTCGAGATCGCCTTGTGCAGCGTGGGCTGTGGCAGCGCGCGACAGGAAGAGCCCCTTGGTTCGCTGGTCTCCAGGGTTGAGCGCCTTCAATGCTTCAGTGAAGCTCTCGGCAGCACGACGTGGATCACCTAGATCGAGGTAGCAACTGGCAGCCTGGCCGTGAATCTCGCCTTCGTTGATCCAGTACAGCCAGTGCGGATCACGATCTGAGCGCCCTTGAGCACAGAGTTCGGCCGCGCGTCCAATCGCAGCCAGTGCCGATTGACGTTCGCCGAGCTTCGCGTGTCCACGGGCCTGCCGCGTCAGCAGCATGGCTTCGAGCGCCGGAGCGCCGAGCTTCCCAACTGCCTCCCGAGCTCGCTGCGCCGCCGTAACGGCACGGGATGGCGCCCCTGTGGAGTATCCGTAGATGGCGATGTAGGAGAGGGCGCCGGCGCCGAGCCGCACGTCCCCCGACGCCTTGGCCGCGCGCAGAGCCGCATACAGATACCCCAGGGTTCCGTCGCGGTCACCGGAGTCGAAGGCGAACCATCCCGTCTGCGTAGCTGTGTCGGCAATGATGGCTGCGAGCTGCTGGCCTGTCGCCTCGTCGTACGTCGTGTCTTGCGCGAGGTGCTTGAGGAACGACAAATGCTTGTCGCCGAGGGTTTTGAGCGTGCCGCTGCCAGCGGTCGCGTCCATCGTGCGCAGATGGTCTGTGGTGTGCTGGAGACTGCCGAGCAGTACCTGGGAAAGGCGGCTTCCCTCTGCCGCACGACGGAGTGGCTCCGCTTCGGCTGCATCCCACTGATTCACGAAGGCCGTCAGTGCCACGCCTCCAGCGGCGAGGAATCCTCGACGGTGCATCGCGCTGCCCTCCATCGCTATCTCCAGTGCCGCCACCATACGGGCCGTGGTCCAAGGCAGGCTCGGGTCGGCATCGCTGGGGACCGGGACGGAGCCATGCACGGATGACGTAAGCGTGGACCGCGGCAGGGGAAGTGGGACAAGCTCGGCCGGGACGGAGAGACCCGAAAGGAATCGGACAATCCTGTCGATATTTGTGAGTCGGCGACTGCCTGCCTCCAACATGGACAGGAACGCCTGACTCAGGCCCGTGAGTTGGGCCAAGTCGTCCTGCCTGAGGGAACCGCGCAGCCGGATCAAACTGCTGACTCGCCCGAAGTCCCATGCGACGAGTGCACTTCGCACATCTGGATCAAACCAGACGTGCTCCGGGACTGCAGGCGGGTGCGATTCCATAGGCCGAGACCGGGTGCAAGTGAAGCACAGCGGACCGGTGTTGTAGTTGCTCAGTTGGTTGCCGCATCGGCTGCAACTTCGCTGTGACTGCTCCTGCATCTCGCGCCTCCCCCGCGTGAGCGCATCCTCAACTTCTCCAGGCGGAACCGGGATCACACAAGTGATATCACCCCCGGAATGTGCAGGCGGCACCTTTCGCCGTCAGTCTTGGCAGCCCCCCTGGGGGTGAGCCCTCAGTAGGGCGTGAGTGGAGCAACCGACCAAGGCCCACGACAAGGACTGGCGATGCACTTCACAGCGCAGCAGACCAACACCGCTTCCTCCATGCCGGGCAGCCAGTTACACGTGCTGACCGGCCCTGCGGCGAGGCTGGCAGCGGGCACTCGGAGTGCGCTCGGGCTTGACGTCGTGACCGACTGGCCGGCCCGAATCGAAGCTGAAGGATGCTCCCACCTGCCATCTCGAAGTCGTGACCACGAACTCGAAGGGCACAGGGGGGTCGGCATGAGAATCGGCACTGGGGAACAGATCTCCCCCACCGTTCAGGTGGAGTTCCCTGCGTCGGACCGGCATGCCGCTGACGTCCGGTCGCTGGTCAAGGACCACCTCACGGAGTTGGGCTTGATGGACGCGATCAACGACACGGTCCTGGCCGCCAGTGAAGTCTTCGCCAACGCCGTGAAGCACGGCAGCTCTCATGAGACCGACACCGTCTTGGTGGAGGTCGAGTGCGCGACGGACGTGCTTCGGGTCGCCATCACCGACTCGTCGTGCGCACTGCCGGTCGGCCGAACTGCTGCTGGCTGGGACGTCAGCGGACGCGGCCTGGCACTAGTCGAAGCGGTCAGCGACCGATGGGGCGCAGATCTCGCTCAGGACGGCAGCGGCAAACAGGTGTGGTTCACCCTGGCGCACTCTGCCCCCGCTTGATCCACGGCTGGCGCGCCCCCACTCAACTACACGATCGAGATCACAATGCCCCGTCCGATACCTGCTTCCCCGCCATCTTCCCAGACTGCAGATTTCTCTGGCGAGTTCGACTGGGCGAGCCAGCCTGAACAGCACTGTGCTGTTGAAACGTTCGGCTCTCATTCCGATCCGGCTAGCGGGACGTCCCAGGACGTCCTGGCCGGGTCCTACGGGGCGGTACCGGCGTCTCCGCGGTCCCTGAACGATTCCCGTGTATCCCGCGGCGCTGTGTCTCCCGTGAACGAACCGCCCTTGTCGGCGAGTGGCGGCTCGAAATGCCTCGGCGGCTCCTCTTGGGGGCCGTCGAGGCGACGACCCGATCGCCAACTTCGAACCCGTCCAATGGAGTTGCCCCTATGCCTCGCACCATGACCTCAGCCCCCACGGCCAGCGGTGGGCAAGTGGACGGCGCGTCCTGGCCGGAGGGCGGCTCATTCCAGGAACTGGACCGTGACCTGAGGGCCGTTCTGTCGACCCTGGCCCCCGGACCGTCGCCTCTCGCGGCGCAGGAGACCCTTCACCGCGAAGTGACCAGACTGGTCTTCGCCGAGACTGCCTCCGTCAGCGAAGACCCGGACGAGCGACACGTCCAACTGCTGCTCATGCGCGGCCACTTGATGAGACTGCTCGGAGCAGTCCTTCCCGTCGATGCCAACGAGCCTTCCCTGGAAATTGCTCGACTGGTCGTACGCGTGCGTGCCCTGCTCGACGAAGAGATTCCCGGTGACGCCGTGCGTGCGGCGTTCCTGCATCGGCGGATGTCCGAGGTCGGGCGGGAGCTGCTCGCCGTCCTTCCTACTGTCGCCGCCTCTGACGACGTTGTCGGTGGCTGGGGCAGGGCTGTGTGCGCCGGGTTCGATTCGACGCGTATCCGCGAAGCCATTCGTGCGGCGAAGTCCTGGGAGCAGGCGAGGGTGTACCCACACCCGCACACCCTCGCGGCGGTCACAAAAGCGCTCAGCGGCTACGTCACGACGCTCGTCCCCTATGTCTCGATCCACTTGGAATCGCTCTCCGCCGGGAGTCGAGGGTGGTCCGCATGCGGTGAGGCGATCGAACGCTCGCAGGAGGCCCGCGACGTCGCTCCGGGAGAGGGGCTCAAGGCGGCGAGGGAGCACGCATACCGTCTCGCGGTCCACACCGAGACCCTGCTGCGATACGCCGAACAGGGCTGCGAGCGGGACGGTGAGTGACATGACCGGGTCCTATCGCGCGGCGCATCCTCAGCGGATTCACCGTGCTCCGGCCTCACCACCGAATTCGGGCTCACCCCGCAAAGACGAGCCGCCCCCAGGGCGCGTTCCACGTGGCTGGCAACGGGCTCGCGAGCACCAGGGCGCCGTCCTCCTCGCTACCGCCATCAGCCTGCCCACCGTCTACGTCCTCGCCGAACTCGCCCTGCAGCTCTACGGCGGTTCGTAGCTCACGCCCCAACCAGCCGACCAGCAAAGTGGGCCGGCCCCGATAAGACGACGACTGTGCCAGAACACCGAAGGAGTACGACCATGCCGGCCCCGGACGAGACCATCTCGCCGCCCCTTTCCTCTCAGGAGCGGGAGGCTCTGCTGGGCATCTCTCAGGGAAGGACGACCGCAGAGACGGCCTGCGACATGGGAGTGTCCGACAGTACGGTCAAGACGTACATCCTCCGGATCGGCGGAAAGCTGGGAACTCCCGAGTGGGCGGGCATGGTGGACCTCGCCTACCGTCTCGGGCACTTGGACGTCCCCGGGCCTGTGGACTACGTCGTCGAGCTGCCCAAGGAGCAGCGCACCGTCCTGGCAGGGCTCGCCGGCGGAAAGACCGTCGAGGAGATCGCGGCCGACGAGAAGTGTCCGCTGGACGACGTGCGCAAGGACGCTCGACGCCTGTTGCGGGCGCTGGGCGCCTCCTCGGCCGCGCACGCGGTCGCGCGGGGGTGGCAGTTCCGTCTCCTGGGCCCCGCGACCGGCCATGAAAGCTCCCGAGCCGTCGTCGCCGTGGCAGGACAGTCATGAACGCCCGCGTCGAGGCTGACAGCCTGCGACTGGGCAGTGGCCACGTTCACCAGCACGCGGGGGACGTGTTCACCTGCGATCGGCGACAGGACTTCGTGCCCCACGTGATCCGCACGCACCGAGGTGGCCGCTGGCGCAGGGTGGACCGGAACAAGAACGCCGGCGAGTGGGCGAAGTTCGTCCATCGCTCCGAGATGCTCGTGTTCGACGTCGATGACGGTGGGGAGGGCGGCCCTGGCCTCGTCACGGGCGTGATCCCGTCCAAAGAAGACGTTGCGGCACGCCTAGCCGCGCTCGCTCCAGTGCCGGGAACGGCCGTTGCCGAGATCGGCACGGATTGCGGCTGGACTGCAGCCTTGCTGGACCACCGCCTCCAGGGCGGCCAAGTGGTGACGGTCGCGGACACCGAGCGTCTCGCCGAGATCGCCCGGCAGCGCCTGCACCCCTACCCGAGGGTACGAGTGGTCAGCGGGCCGGACGCCGGGATCTTGGGGCCGGCGGGCGCGTTCCACGGGCTTCTGTCCCATCGTGCGGTACGCCGTGTGCCGTGGGAGTGGGTCACCCGAGTTCGTCCGAGTGGCCGGCTGTGCTTGCCCGTCCGTACCGCTCTGGGCGGATCCAGCACGCGGCTCGTCCTGACCGTGGCGCGGGACGGGGCGTCGGCCAGTGGCCGTTTCCATGCCGGACCGGCTCCGCAGACCGTGTGGCTGCGCGGGCACCGCCCTGGTGAGGGCACCGCCGTCGAGTCGCAGGGCAGCCCGAGGTCGTCGGAAGCCTTGGACGCGAGGGGGGCCCACGTACGGCCGGCGGCCCGGTTGTTCGCCGGCCTCCTTCGCCCTGACCTCCGGATGCAGGTCGTGCGCGGCGTTGCTCAACTCGAAGGCGACGTTGCCGACCGCCTGCGTATCCATGACCACCAGTCGTCTCGGGCAGTGGTCTTCCTTCACTCCCCCCGGATCTACGAGTGGGGGCCGCGCGATCTCGGCTCCGATCTGTTCGACGCGCTCGGTCAGTGGCACGCAGCTGGAGAACCAGAGGTGGAGCAGCTGGGCGTGACGATCACGGAGACCGAACACACTCTGTGGCTCGGTGCACCGGACGGTCCGTCGTGGCGTCTGCCCGAACTCCACACGATCACCGGCGAGGTGGAGCGGCATGCGACCTGACCATCCGATGCTCCTCCACCCCTCCGCTGCGATCACCGAGTTGCAGGCACGGCCGTCGAGCGCCCGGATGCAGAACTACCTGCTCGGCGGGCGAGACCACTACATCGTCGACCGTGACGGGGCCCTTCAGGCGGCCGACCGCATGCCGTTCCTGGAGAGCGCCGTCCGCCACGAGCGCATGTACGTGCTCCTGATGGTGCAGGCCCTGGCCATCGCGGGCATCCGACAGCTGGTCGACTTCGGCTGCGGCCTTCCCCACGGCCCAACGCCGGTGGATGTCCTGACCCGCATTCATCCCGACGCCCGCGCCGTGTGCATCGACAACGACGTGCTGGTGCACACCCACGCCGACGCCATGACAACCGGCAAGCCACCCGCTGTCGTCGAGAGCTTGTGCGCTGACGTACGCGCCCCCGAGTCGATCCTCGCTTCCGGCAAAGTCCTGGCGACGATCAACTGGCGAGAACCAGTCATCCTTCTCCTCGGGAGCGTGCTCCACCACATTGAGGACACCGCGGCACAGCCCCTGACCCTCCTCGTCGACCAGTACAAACACGTCGCCGCCACCGGCAGCGCCCTCGTCATCACGCACGCCACCGCCGACCTCTCGGGCAAACCCGTACGCAGATTCGCCAAGACCATGACGGCGGCTGGCTGCCCCGTCCACCTGCGGACGAAGGAACAGATCACCCGGCTGTTCGACGGCTGGCAACTGACCTCCCCGGGCCTGACCGCACCACAGACCCTGGCCCTCGAATACCCGGTCCTGACCCAGGCAGCCTCGTACGTCGGCACAGCTCGGAAGGAGTCCGCGCATGGCCGCGCTGTGTGATCAGCAGACCGGCGTGATCAAGCCGGTGAGCAGCCAACTCCCCGCCGTGCCCCAGCTAGACTCCACGGCGTCCGGAAACGGGCACCCGGGCGTCGCGGTCACTGACGCTGGACGTCACGTCTGCACCCCGGAGATCCGCATGCCCAACACCCGTGGGTTCCCACGCGTTCCTGTAAACCCCTGCTGGGGACCGTGGACCAGCACCACGCCCTGCTACACGGACGCGAGCCAAGATCGGCCTCGCCCCCCGTCTGGCAGGTCTGCGGTGAACGGGCCGAGAGCCTCGCAGCGGCGCGGGGCCGATAAGCGACAGAGCGAGCTCGTATCCGCCGCACTGCTCGCAGGCTTCGGCGCGCGCCACCGCAGCCACGTCGGACTGCTATGGAGGCCGGACGTCGAACCGGTACCAGGCAGCCTGCGCACGTACGAGGGCGGCAGCGACTTCTGGCACGCCCTGGTCATGGCCGACTTCCATACCGGCGTCCCGGCGCCCACCCGCTGGTGCTCGTACCACGCCGCCCCCTTCCGGCCGAAACGACGGCTGCAGGAGGCCCACAACGTGCACTCGCTGTTCCAGGAGCCCGACGCGGTCGGCGGGGTCCCGGCCAACTGGAAATCGATCAGCGGCGACCGCCACCCAGACGGCTCGTATTGCGGCCCCGGCCCCTACCTGGACCGTGATCACCGCAAGCTGCGCCACCAAGGCATCTTCGACCCCAACGACGCCGATGTGCCGACGCTCACGGACTGGCAGGCCGGGGAGTTCCTGCGGTGCGGGCACTGGGGCGACGCCAAGGGCAAGCCCGATGATTTCGGCCGTCGGCGCATCGACACCCTCCGCGTCACGGAGAACGTCGCCGCCACCACTCGCGCACACACCACCCACTACGGTCCTGGCGCCGAGGCCCTGCATGGGCTGGAGGTGGCAGCAGCATGAGGGCGTTCATGAGTGCCGGCCGACGATGGCGTGCCGAAGGTGCTCCCGCCGAGGACAGCGTCCGCCCGCATGTGCTGTGGCTGCCACCGGCCGAGGTGATCGACTACTTCCGGCAGGTACGAGAAGTCCTCGGCCCGTACGAGGACATCGTGGCCCCGGTCGCCGACGGTGACCTGCACTGGACCATCCAGGGCGCCTTGTCGCACGACTACGCAGACGAGCGCGTCGGTCCCCGGCAACTCAAGGACACTGCCGAAGCTCTTCGCGTCGATCTGGCCGAACAGGAGCCGTTCATGATCGACATCGGCCCGGTCGCGCTCAGCCGCAGCGCCGTCCTCGCCCGCGTCTGGCCCCATGACGCCCCCTCGAACCCGCCGCTGCACCTGAATCTGCGAGTCCGAGCCGGCCTGGCAAACGCCGGCCTGGTCCTGCCCGAGGCCACCGAACCGTACTTCCCCCACATGTCGGCCGCCTACGGGAAGGTCGACACCCACTACCTCAGCCAGATGGACCGGGCAGACGCCCTCGCCTCAGCCCTGCTGCGCCACGCCCGCCATCACATGACCGTGCGCATCAAGTCTGTGTGGCTGGTGATGGAAACCCAGCATCCCGACCTCCACACCTACACCTTCGAACGGATTCAGGAGCTGCCCCTGGGGCGCTGAACAACAGCCGGCGTCCGACAGCCGGTATCCATCGCCGAACGACCCTGCAGTTGGCGTCGCCGCCGGAGGCGAAGGCGCACGAAGCCCCCCGTAAGGAACCCCCTATGACCGATGTGACCGAGACTCCCGACGAGGCCACCCTGCTCCGCAACAAGGTCGTCGACCAGCTCAAGGAGGACGGCACAATCGTGTCGCCCGCGGTCGAGGCCGCCATGCGCAAGGTGCCCCGGCACCTTGCCGTGCCTGAGGCCCCGCTCAGCGACGCGTACAGCACGTACAACGCCGTGATCACGCAGGAGGATGAGCACGGTAACCACACCAGCTCGGTATCGGCTCCGCAGATTCAGGCGATGCAGCTGGAGCAGGCCGGCATCAGCCCGGGCGACAACGTGCTGGAGATCGGCACCAACGGGCCGAACGCCGCCTACCTCGCGGAGCTGGTCGGGCCCACCGGTCAGGTCACCACGGTCGACATCGACCCCGCGCCCGCCGATCGCGCCCGGCGCTTCCTCACCGAGACCGGCTACACGAGCGTCAACGTCGTCGTCGCCGACGCCGAGAGCGGCGTCCCCGAGAACGCCCCCTTCGACGCGATCGTGGTGACGGTCGGCTCCTGGGACATCCCGCCTGCCTGGATCGACCAGCTCAAGGACGACGGCCGACTCGTCGTGCCGCTGCGCGTCAACGGCCTGACCCGCACGTACGAGTTCATCCGGCAGGCTGACCACCTCGTCGCCACCAGCGCCCACGTGTGCGGTTTCGTCGCTGTGCAAGGCGCCGGTAGCCACACGCAGCAGGTCATGCAGCTCCCCGGAGAAGAGGGCGTCACGCTGCGCTTCGACGAGGGCCTGCCCGCCAACCCCTCTCTACTGGACGGCGTCCTGAACAGCGCCCGCGCCGAGACGTGGACCGGGGTGACCGTCGCCAGTCAGGAGCCCATCGGCAGCCTCCAGATGTACCTGTCCACGCAGGTCCCCAAGTTCTCCTTCATGTCTACCAAGCCCGATCAGGCCAGCGGCAAGATCGGCCCCACGGGCAACAGCTGGTCCATGGTCGCCATCGACGGGCCGAACTTCGCCTACACCGTCGTGCGCCGCGACACCGAGAGGAAGACCGCAGAGTACGGCGTCCACGCCTTCGGGCCCGACGCGGCCGAATTCGCCGAGCGAATCGCCGACATCTTCCGCACCTGGAGCGAAAAGGTCCGCGGCGCCGACGGCCCTCACGTCGCCGTCTACCCGGCGGGCACACCCGATGACCGGATCACCGGCGACCGGATCATCGACAAACGGCACAGCCGGATTTCGATCTCCTGGCCGACCGTCTGAACTGCGGCACAGGCCAGGGCGTTCTGCACCATCCCACCGGACAAAGAGAGTGATCACATGACCACTGCCGTACTCGACCACCCCACCGCCCCGACCGAGCTTCCGGCCGACGGACTCGCCGACGACGACTTCGAGCTCGACATCAAGGTCGTCATCTCCGAGAGCCCCTTCACCGTCCTCATGTGCCCCACCAGCGACGGCTGCGGCAACACCTGCGTGAACGGGGCCAGCGCCTGCCAGTCCTCCATCGAGGACGCCGCCTGACAACCCCTTCTCCTCCGTCGGGGCGGCAGCCGATCACCGCTGCTGCCCCGGCACCCCGTCCGCGCACCCCCACCAGGAAAGGGGCACCGGTGGCCCACGCCTCACCCATCGCCTATCAGTGGCAGCCTGGCATGCTGCTGCGCGCCTCCACCGCCGCCCAACCGATTGCGGTGCCGGACCTCGACCTGTACGACAGCACCATCCTCACCCAGGGGCGACAGTGGCTGGCCGAGGTATGGCACGACCCACTGCCCGAGGCCCTGTCCGCAGCCAGCCCCATCCTGTGCCAGCGTGTCACCGACATCCTCAACGGCCGCCTCACCGACGCCCGCCGTATCCGGCGAGCGGTACGGTCTGTGGCGGCCTACCTCCTGCGCTGGAACCACCGGCCCACCCCGTTCGGGGTCTTCGCCGGCGTCGCCCCCGCGCAACCGGCCGCGTCCCCCGGCGTTCAGTGGGGAGACGGGTACCGGACGGTTCTTCGGCCCGATGCCGACTGGCTGACGGACGTCATCACCCGCTTGGAAGCCAGCCCCGAACTCCTGGCCCGGCTGACCGTCGTCGCCAACAACACCGGCCGCACACGCGGCAACCGACACGTAGTCGAGGGGATGCCCACCGACGCGCACACCCCTGGGTACGCACCCGTCGAGCTGTCGGTGCGCCGCACCCGGCCATTGGTCGCTGCGCTGGAGGCGGCCCGCACCCCGATCCCCTACGACCTGCTCGTGCAGCGGCTGGCCGAACAGTTCCCCGACGCGCGCCCCGACCAGCTCACCGGCCTGATCGGCAACCTGCTCGGCAAGCACATCCTGATCAGCAGTCTGTGGCCCCCGATGACGTCTCTCGACACCCTCGCCCACCTCTGCGACGAGTTGGAGAAGGCAGACGCCGCCCACATCCCCGGCCTCACCAAGCTGACCGGCCAACTCGCCACGATCCAGAGCACCTTGGCCCACCCGGACACCGCTACCCCCTGGATACCCGGGGGACGGCTGGCGCAGAGCATGCATCGCGTGAGCGCCACCGGCCGCGTCCCTCTGCTGGTCGACGCCGCCTTGGACTGCACCGTCCGCATCCCCGAAGCCCTGCTTGACGAAGCCGCCGAAGCCGCCGGAGTCATGCACCAGCTGTCACACCATCCGTACGGGTATCCGCAATGGCGCGACTATCACCAGCGCTTCCTCAACCGGTACGGCGCCGGGGCCGCCGTGCCCGTCCTGGACCTGGTCGCCGACAGCGGCCTCGGCCTGCCCGCCGGCTTCCTGGGCTCCGAGCGCGCCCGGCCGCAGTATCACGTCACCGACCGGGACGAGAAGATCCTGCGTCTGCTCCAGGAGACGATCCTCGCCGGGAAGAGTGAGCTGGTCCTCACCCGGGCGACGATCACCGACCTGACCGCCGGCCACACCGAACCGCTGCTGCCCCTGCCCCGGGCAGAGATCGCCGTGGAGATCCACGCCCCGTCCCTGGACGCCGTACGGGACGGCGACTACCGGCTGCTCGTCACCGGAGCTCCCCGCCCCGGCAGCAGCATGCTGGGCAGGTTCACGCACCTGCTCCCGCCCTCCGCTCAGACCGCGCTCACCGACTCGTACGCGATCGCGAGTCCCGGGGCACTCGCCGCCCAGCTGTCCTTCACTCCGCGGCGGCGGCGCAACGAGAACGTCTCCCGCACTCTGCAGGTCCTCCCGCAGATCATCCCCCTCGGCCAGCACCACGAGGCGGGGCCGGGCGTCATCACGCTCGACGATCTCGCCGTGACAGCCGATGACCGCCGCTTCTGCCTGGTCCGCCTATCGACCGGGCAGCATGTCGAGCCGCGCGTCCCGCACGCGCTGGAAGCCTCCGTCCACACCCCGCCGCTCGCCCGATTCCTTGCGGAAATCACCACCGCCCGCAGCGCTGCCTACCGGAAGTTCACCTTCGGCGTCGCCGCCACCCTGCCCTACCTGCCCCGGGTGCGCTACAAGCGGACGATCCTCACCCCGGCCCGCTGGCTGCTGTCCGACCAGGACCTGCCCGGCCGCTCCGCCCCGATGTCGGACTGGGACACGGCGCTTGACCGGTGGCGCGAACGGCTCCGTGTCCCCGCACGCCTCGCCCTGGTCGAGGACGGCCAGCAGCTGCCCCTCGACCTCGACCAGCACATTCACCGCGCCCTGCTGCGCGCCGGCGTGGACCGCAACCGCACCGTCGAACTCCGCGAAAGCACCACCCCGCAGGACTGGGCCTGGATCGGCCGCCCCCACGAGCTCCTGATCCCACTGGCGAACTCCACCCCCGACGCCCACACACCGCTCCTGACCCAAGTCCCCTCCGGCCCTCACGCAATGCCCCGTCAGTCCGCCGTCGTGTGCGCCCGGCTGTTCGCGCACCCCCAGCGCTACGACGAGATCCTGACCGGCCATCTGCCCACGCTGCTCGGCCGGTTCGCTACCCCGCCGCCGTGGTGGTTCAGGCGCCACCGCGACCACGGTCGCCCGGATGGAGACCAGTACCTGGAGCTGTACCTGTACGTCGGCGATCCAGCCGATTTCGGCCCCACCGCTCAGCAGGTCACCGCCTGGGCCGAAGACCTCTGCCGACAACACCTGTCCTCTCGCCTGGAGTTGACCACCCACGCACCGCAGACCGGCCTGTACGGGCACGGCCCCGCGCTGGAGGCGGCTCAGCGGGTGTTCGCTATGGACTCTGCCGCAGCCGTGGCGCAGATCCGCGCCGCTGCCGGGGACGCCGCTACTGGGCAGGCCCTGACCGCGGCAAGCATGTTCGACCTGACGGTGCACTTCACCGGCGACACGAATGAAGCGGCCGACTGGCTACCCCACGCCCTGCCTCAGGAACGCGGCCCGATATCCCGGGAGCGCGGCGCCCTGGCCCTGGCGCTGGCCGATCCCGGGCACAACGCCCTGAACGCTCTTCCAGGCGGGCCCGAAATCGTCGCCGCCTGGGAGCAGCGGGCCGCCGCTCTGACCGCCTACCGGCAGCAAATAGCCAATCGGCCCGCCGCCGACAGGGTTCTGCGGGTACTGCTCGACGAGCACTGCCGCCGGGCGCTGCCCGCCGACCCCGAGCACGAACGCGCCACCGGCCGACTCGCCCGGGCCTGCGCCCTGCGACACCGGGAGCGGCAGCCGTGACCACCACAACCAGTCCCGCCCTGCTGGCGGACGGCTTCGCCCGCCACCTGGCCACGCCCGCCCCGCCACCCGAAGACCAGCCCTGGGTGGCGCAGGACCTAGCCGCCGGCGCCGCAGGATCCGCGCTCCTGCACATCGAGCGCGCCCGTACCGGAGACGGCACCTGGCAGCAGGCACACCCGTGGATCAAGAACGCCGTCGCCACCACCGTCAGCGCCGGCGACACAAGCGGCCTCTACCTGGGGGCGCCCGCTGCCGGATTCATGCTCGACTGCGCCGTCACCGCCGAGGCACCCCGGTACAAGGACGCGCTGGCAACTCTGGACCACCACGTGGCTCAACTCGCCCACCGCAGATGCGACGCGGCGCGGACTCGCATGCAAGACGGGCGACCGGCCAACTTCCACGAGTACGACCTCTTCTACGGGTTGACCGGCATCGGCGCGTACCTGCTGCGCCGGTCCCCGTCCGGCACCGCGATGGCACGCGTCCTCGCCTACCTCGTACAGCTCACCCGCCCTATCCACCACGGTGCCCAGGGCGTGCTGCCCGGCTGGTGGGTCGCGCACCAGCCCGACCTCACCCCATCCACCGTCCCCGCCGGCCACGCCAACTTTGGCGCCGCCCACGGCATCACCGGCCCGCTGCTGCTCCTTTCCCGCGCGCTGCGCCACGACGTGAAGGTCGACGGACAAGAAGACGCCATCGACACCATCCTTGACTGGCTCGATACGTGGCGGCAGGACGGCCCCGCCGGATTCTGGTGGCCCGAGCACCTCCGCCTCGGTGAACTCCGCGCCGGCCGTCCCGACCAGCGCGGCCCGGCACGACCCAGCTGGTGCTACGGCACCCCCGGCATCGCCCGCGCCGGACAGCTCGCCGCCCTCACCCGCCGCGACCCGGCTCGCCAGCGCCTGTACGAGGACACCCTGGTCCGTTGTCTGACCGATCCCGACCAGCTGTCCAAGATCACCGACGCCGGCCTGTGCCACGGCTGGGCGGGCGTCTACCAGACCGCCTTCCGCGCCGCCCACGACGCCGCCGCCCCCGCTCTGCGCGCCGCCCTGCCCGACCTAGCCGCCGCACTGACCCGGCACGCCCGTCCGGGCGGCGACCCCAGCCTCCTGCAAGGCGACGCGGGCACCGCCCTCGCCCTGACCACTGCAGCCCACGACGCTGCACCGACCTCGGGATGGGACGCATGCCTACTGATCGACTAAACCGCCCCTCCAACCTGGAAGCGACCCTGCACGCCGTGCTGGACGTGCTGGCCGGCACCGACACGGACACCGCAGCAGCCCGCGCCGGACTCAAGCCCACCGACCTGGACGACGCCGTCGCCCTCTACCAGCAGGCCGGACAACAGGCCCTCGCCCAGCAGGCGGGACCCCAGGCATGGCATCAGCTGTACATCCAGTTCACCGACTGGGCCAGGGCCGAACAGACCGCCGCCGACCACCTCGCCCCCATCCTGAACCTGGCTCAACAGGACGGCCTGATCACCGGGTGGTGGTTCATCCGTAAGCACCCGTGCTGGCGGATGCGACTGCTCCCGGCCTACGGGACGCAGCTCCCCCTCGCCCTGCCGAACATGCTCGACGAACTCACGGCCGCCGGGCCAGTCCACCGCTGGTGGACCGGCATCTACGAGTCCGAGACCGCGGCGTTCGGCGGCGACACCAGCATGAACATCGCCCATGCCCTGTTCCACGCCGACAGCCACGCCATCCTCACCACACCGCATGGCGAGCTGGGCCGCCGGGAGTTGTCGCTGCTGTTGTGCGCCACCCTGATGCGCGGCGCCGGACTGGAGTGGTACGAGCAAGGAGACGTGTGGCACCGCGTCGGCCGGGAACGTCCTCTTCCCTCAGATGTACCGGCCGCCAAAGTCCACGCCATGGCCGACAGCCTCCGACAACTGCTCATCGCAGACACCAGCCCCTCTGGCCCCATGCTCCAGTCGGACCGCACCCTCAAGTCCGCCGCCGACTGGGTGAGCGCGTTTCGGCAGGCCGGAAGAGACCTCGGCGCAGCCGCCCGGGACGGAGCCCTCGACCGCGGCCTGCGCGAGGTCATCTCCTACCACGTGATCTTCCACTGGAACCGGCTCGGCCTGCCCACTCGCACCCAGAGCGTGCTCGCTCACGCGGCACATACCGCGATCCTGCATCCCTCCGACCTCGTGGAAAGGCCCATGTCGTGACCGCGCCGCCGCAGCACCCGCAGGCACGGCTCCGTCGGCTCTCCAGGCGATTCCCGCTGGTCAGCCGATCCCACCTCGTCTACCCCAGCTTCGCCGCCCGGCTCGACGAAGTCCGCTCCTGCGCAAAGAAGTCGGCGCAGGACGGACCGCTCCGCGACCGGATCAACCTCGCATGCGCCACCTGGAACCTGTCCGCACTGATCGCCTCCGACTGCGGGCTGACCGACCTGGCGACAGACCTCTGCCTGCGTCAGCTCCGTCTCTTCCAGGCCGCATGGCCCGTCACCGGGGACACGGCCATCGCCAGCCTCCAGCCCATCGTCAACCTCATACGGCTGACCGCCCGAACGGGCAACCCGCAGGCCGCCTTTCAGCAACTCATGAGCGTGCACCGCGCCGCCCGCGACGGCGGCAGCGTGACCGTCCACGAACAGGCCATCGACCTCACCGGCTTCACCACCGACGCCGCCCTGGACCACATCCAGCCCTGGCTCCACGACCTCCTGCTCGACGACGGCACCCGGCTCCTGGTCGCCGCCGGCCAATGGCATGAGGCGGCCGAACACGCGACCGCCTACGACGAGCATCCCGAGCGACTGTACGGAAGCAGGCAAGCCCGCATCGTGGCGAACCTGCACACGGACGCCCTGGACACGGCCACCTCCCTGATCGACAAGGCCACGATCACGGAGCCGTGGGAGGAAGCCGTCGCACAGGTCCTCCGCCACTACGCCGATCGCCTTGCCGGCCGCGCTACAGCAAAAGGGTTCGCCGCTACGGCACTCGCCGTGCAGGAGGTCCTGGAGTCGACCCCGCCCCACCTGCGTATGTTCCGGGTGCGGCTGGCCCTGGCGGCGATGGACCTGGCGCCGGAAGGCTGTGAAATCCTCGCGCGCCCCATGTGCGACGTGATCGTCAGCGACACCGCACTGGCGCGCGACGCGTACGCAGCACGCGAAATCCTCCGCCACCCCGTTGCACCGGCCAACGAGCGCTCACGCCACGAGCTGGAGGCAATCGTCCACGACGGCGGCCTCGGCCGGGGCGCCCTGCCGGAATCCGTGCTGTCCACGATGATGCGGGCTGTCAGCACGGCTGAGGCGAGCCTCACTCAGTGCCTCACCGAGGAGGGAGGGGTATCGCCACATGCAAGACAGCCAGGCGTCCCCTGAGGCGCAGAGAAGCGGAATTTCCCGATCTGGGCGCCAACGCCCGTGTGCACCATGCATTTTTCACAGAGTTCTGACCTGAGAACATGCATTACTTCCCTGGTCTACCTGTAAAATCAACGAAGGCCGGAAACGGTCACCCGCGGGCGTCACGGACATGACGCGAGACGACAAGTCTGCGCCCCCGGAGGACATCATGCCCGCCCTGTTTCCCGCCTTAGCCGGTATGACGGCCCGCCTCGGCCGCGCCCGCGCCAATGCGGTCGCCAGGCCGCCCTTCAGGCACGCTGACACTTCAAGTCCCGCTACCACTCAGGTCATTGCGGCCGACGCCATTGGCAACGCGAGTCGCCCCGGATGCATTCACCCTGCAGAAACCCAATTCCGTGAGCATTACTGTCTCTCTGGTTATTTTGCTGGCCGTCGTGGTGTGGCTGCTGATCCGCAAAGGCGGTCTCACGGCCGGCCACGCAGTAGCGGCCATACTCCTCGGGTTCTACCTCCACGACAGCTCGTTCGCCCCGTCCATCAGCCGCGCTGTACAGAATGCGGCCGAGATGATCAGCGAGATCCGCCTATAGACCGGCCGTCGGGGCACTCATGCGGGCCCGGACCATATGCCGCTTCCCCCGTCGGCTGTGGCCTGGTGCCCGCGTTCCGGCGGCCATTCCTGCCCAACTCCCCGCGTGCGATCGATGGTTCCCGCGCGCCGCGCCGTGCTGCTCACCCGATCTTTGCCAGCCGTTCCCTCTCTCCTGTCAGGACCAGGTCCCACGAGGTCACCAATGTCTGATCTGTCATGCTCGCGCCCAAATGGCCACCGTCGCAGTCAGCGACGGCGCGCGCGTGGCGTTGCGCCCCTCGCCACGGAGAAGGGGTTGAGGCTTCGTCTGCGGCTGATGGCGCTTGGGCCCCTTCTCTCAGCCGTGGTGGTGTGCTCGGCCTGGACGGCGCACGCTCACGGAGGCGTTCCGGCAGCCTGGTTGGTTCCGGCAGCCGTGCTGGGCTGCGGTGGAGCGATCGTCGTGATCGATCGCTGGGGCATGAGGATGGCGACTGAGCTGGAGCGGCAGCGCAGCACGTACCACGACAGAGTGCACAGTTGGCTTCAGCGGTACATGGCCCTCGCCGAGGAAGGCCACAAGAGCATCACCGTGTTGCTCGAGCAGCTCGATCGTGGCGAGCCGCCCTCCTCCCCCGATCTCGGGCCGGCCAAGGCCGCCCAGGTGCCGGACGATCCGTGGCACGAGCTGGAGGCTGCGCTGATCGGGGCACACGAAGCGGCCTGGGTGGCCTTGGTGGGCCGGAAGCAGGGCGAGCTGGCATCGACGCTTGTCTATCTTGCGGGCGGCTTGCAGAACCTGGTCGTGCGTGCCCTGAGCGTTGTCACGGAACGCACGGAGAAGGTGTCGGATCCCGACGAGCTGCACACCCTGTTCGATCTGGCCAATCTGCTCCGGCGCATCCGCCGGTCCGGGAGCCGTCTGGCGGTACTGGGCGGCGCGCAGTCGCGGACGGTCACCCGCGCGGTTCCGGTGCTCGATGTGTTGCGCGGGGCGGCCGGAGAGATCGAGAGATATGCGCGCGTGCGTATCCCGCTGCCGGGCGTGACGTGGCAGGTTCCTGGCGTCGCCGGTCCCGACGTGATCCACATTCTGTCCGAGCTCACCGAGAACGCGACGGCGTGCTCGGCGCCGGAGACGAAGGTGTTCATGCGGGTGCAGCCGGTGGCCGCGGGGCTGGCCGTGGAGATCGAGGACCGGGGCTGGGGTCTGACCGACGCGGTGTTGCACGAGTCCAACCGCTTGCTGGCCGACCCGCAGGCGTCGGACCTCGCCGAGCGGTTGCGGCAGCGTCGGGTCGGGCTGCTGGTGGTTGCCCGACTCGCCCGCCGGTACAACATCCGAGTCCAGCTCAGCAGGAACATCACCGGTGGTACGACCGCGCTCGTCGTCATACCGCACAACCTGCTGGAGCAGCCGGAAGACAAGAAGCTGCCCCACAGTGCGGGACCTGAGCGTAGGGCTGCCGGCGTCCCGGGGCCGTCCGCCCGCGCCGCTGTCCATCGCAGCCCCGTGCCGCAAGCCGTGAGCGGTCCGCGGCCGAGGGGCGGGGCGACGGGGAGCCCCACTCCGGCGGGGTCAGGGCGGGCCCCGATCCCGGCTGCCCGCAGGCCCGCAGCTGTTCTCGGCACTTCGCCTGACGCGCGGCCCGTTCTTCCGAGACGTCCCACGCAGCAGCCGTCACGTCACGGCGGCGGGGCCGACGAGACAGCCGCGGCACCGCCTGCCCCGCCTCAGGCGGACTTCGTTTCCAACATCACCGGCGCGACCCGACAGGCGGAGGAGGACTGGCAGATCGACGTGCCGTCTCCGCACGCTCCAGGAGCGCCGAACGGGCCGGCGGGCCAGTGACCCGCTGCCTCGATTCCTTACGCACCGCGCCCGGTATTCCGGGGGCACCGACCGTACCCAGTACGGAGATTCGGAGATTTCGATGGCTGATGGGACGCACACGGGTCGGCAAGGCCAGGCCCTGGGCTGGCTGTTCGAGCCCCTGATCACTCTGCCCCATGTGGTCGGGGTCGTCCTGGCATCGCAGGACGGCCTGATGATGGCCTACGCGGGCCTGGACGACGACCAGAAGACTGCAGAGACCAAGGCCGACCGGGTTGCCGCGGTGATCTCCGGGATGCACGGCGTGGCCCACGGTGTGGCCGAACTCGACGGCAGCACAGGGCGGGATCTGGAGCAGGTCCTGTTGAAGCACAGGACCTTCTCCTTGATCGTGATGCGTGCCGGGCGCGGCGTGCCGGCGGAGGTGTCGCTGAGCCCGGACAGCGACCCTTCCCGCGTCGAGGCTGTGCTGGGGGTCTGGATCACGTCGGAGGCGGACGAGGGCTCGGTCGCCTACGAAATGGTGCAGACCATCCGGCGGTTGGGGGAACGCCTGAGTACCCCGGCCCGTGGCAGCGGAGCCTTTGCCGGTGCCGGCCAGTGAGATGACGGATTTCAACGGTCCGGCGTGGACCAGTGAGGACGCTGAGGTTCCCGGTCTGTACGTCCTGACCGGCGGCCAGAGCGTCCCCACTCATCGGCTGGAGGTTCAGACGATGCTGGTGGCCGAGGACGTCGGGTCGGTCATCACGCTCGGGCCGGAGACCCAGCGCGCCATCGAGGTGTGTCGAGGGCAGCCGACCTCGGTGGCCGAGATCGCCGCCCTGATCGAGATCCCTCTTCAGATCACCAAAGTCATCCTGTCTCAGCTCATCGATGCCGGTGCGCTTACACGTGTGGTGTCGGGCTCCAGTGCCCCGGCCGCCACCTCAGTCATGGAGGCCGTCCTTGAGGGACTCCGTAATCTCCCCGTCGAGCCTGCCGCCGCACGCTAGCGCGGCTCCCGCTACGTTGAAGATCGTCGTGGCTGGAGGGTTCGGCGTCGGCAAGACAACGTTCATCGGAGCCATCTCGGAGATCGCACCGTTGCGCACCGAGGCGCTGATGACGACGGCGTCCGAGGGCGTCGACGACGTATCCCTCCTGTCCGGCAAGACGGGCACCACCGTGGCCATGGACTTCGGTCGCCGTACGTTCGTCTCGCCGGCCCACGTGGTCCTGATGCTGTTCGGCACTCCCGGTCAGGACCGCTTCTTCTTCATGTGGGACGAGCTGAGCCGGGGAGCCACCGCCGCGGTCGTTCTCGCCGACACTCGCAGGCTCCAGGACTGCTGGCCTGCGGTCGACTACTTCGAGACACGCGCCACGCCCTTCATGGTCGCGGTCAACGAATTCGACGGGGCCCACCGCTACGCCCCGGAAGAGGTCCGGGACGCCCTCGAACTCCCCGACGAGATTCCGGTGTTGCTCTGCGACGCCCGCCATACCCCTTCCGTGGTCAGCGTGCTGCGCCACGTCATCAAATACGCACTCGCCGGCACGCACGCTCACCGGAACCAACTCCAAGGAGCCCCGCTGTGAACAACGCACCCGGTCTCACGGCCGGTCAGCCCTCATCTCTGCTCGATCAGGGCCACGTTCAGGACTGGCAGGCACAGTTGCCGGACCGTTTCGACCCGGCCTCCCCACCCATGGGCGCCTTCGACGCCTTCGCCAGGATGCTGGCGGATGCGGCGGGTGCCCCGTACGGCATCGTCAACTGGTTCGGTCCACATGAGCAGGTGTTCGTGGGCGTGGCCAACCCGACCGGAAGCGACCTGCCCCTGCTGGGCCGCAGCATGCCCTACACCCACGGCTTCTGCCCGCACGTCGCCACGCTGAGGCAGCCCTTCGTCCTGCACGACACCCTCGCCTACGCCGACTTCGCCTCCAACCCGGTCATCGATGAGTTCGGTGTCCGTTGGTACGCCGGCGCCCCCCTCATCGACCAGCACACCAACCAGGTGCGGGGCACGATCTGCCTCATCGGCCCGGAACCTCATGATCGCTCCACCTCCCGGCAGCACTGGCAACTCATGGGCCAGTACGGGGGCCTCCTCATGGACGACCTCGCCCTGCGGACCTCACCGCACTAGCAGCACCCGCGCGCCCGGCCGCACCACCCGCGACCACCACCCCGAGGGGGAGACAACGATGCCCACGATGTCGTCCACGACTGCAGACCTCACACCCGACTACGACGCTCTGGTCCAGGACTTCGACGAGTTCGCCGCTGAGGAAGTCGCCCCCCGAGTCCAGCACATGGAGTCCTCCCCGCACACCGTTGAACACGAGCTGCCCCGGCTCATGGCGGAACGGGGCTGGTTCGGCGTCACGATCCCCCGCCAGTACGGCGGCATGCACGCCGGCCACCTTGCCAAGACCCTCATGATCCAGAGCACGGCGCGCGCTTCCGGCGCGGCCGGAGCTCTCTTGCAGGCCAGCCAGCTGCCCGTATCGATGATCATCCACTTCGGCAGCGACGAGCAGAAAGCCCTGCTGCTGCCCCAGATCGCCTCCGGAGACACGCTGTTGTCGATCGCGGTAACCGAGGACAAAGCAGGCAGCCATGTCCTCGGCATGGAGACCACCGCCCGCCGCGACGGCAGCGACTGGATCATCGACGGCAGCAAGGTCCACATCGGCAACAGCCACATCGCGGACGTCCACTGCGTCGTGGCCCGCACCGCCCCCGCCGACGAGGCCGGCTCCCGCTCCCTGACCGCCTTCCTCGTCGAAAAGGACCGCAAGGGCCTGACCGTCGAACGCCACCGACCCGCCCTCGGCCTGCACGGCTTCAGCTTCGGCCAGCTCACCTTCGACGGCGTGCGAATACCCGAGGCCAACGTGATCGGCGAAGTAGGCGACGGCAAGGACATCGCCTACAGCAGCAGCATCCTCTACGGCCGCCCCAACCTCGCCGCGGTGGCTCTCGGTATCCACGAAGCGACCCTGGCGTGCACGACGACCTTCCTCAGCGAGCGCGAGCGCTACGGCGGCACCCTGTCAGATCTTCCCGTCCTCCGTGTCCCGGTCGCCGATATGAAGTCCCGGCTGATGGCTGCGCGCGCCCTCGCCCACCAGGCCACCGTCATGCTGGACCAGGGTCAGTCGTGCGATGCCGAACTCATCAACTCCAAGCTCCTGAACGACGAATGGGCGGTCGCATCCGGTCAAGCTGCCATGCGTCTGCACGGCGCCCACGCCCTGCGCGGTGACTATCCGCTGCAGCGGTTGTGGCGGGATCTCCAGCATATGAACGCGCCCGCCGGGACCGGTGAGGTCCAGCGGCAGCGTCTGGCCGAAACCGAATTCGGCCCCCCGCCCGTGCAGTGGTCCGAGCGGCTCGCGGCGAAGACCTCGCTCTTCCGCCCGGCCCAGTAGCGCCGTTCCGTCCGCGCCTGCGCCGCGGGCGGGCCGGCTTCCCTCACCGCACGTGCCTTCTTTCCGTACCGAGAGTGCCCGACAGCGAACCTCATGACTCTAATCTGCGAAAACGTCAACACCCCGTCTGCTGATGCGACCGAAGCCACGACCGAAGCACCGCCCGTCGGCGCCGCGCCGGTTCTCCTGGAAGAGGCGGATCTGACGATCCTGCGTCTGATCGCGGCCGGGCGGCGCCGCGCCGACATCGCTGCGGACACCTTCAGCACTGTGCCGAAGACCGACGCGAGTACGCGACAGCTGCGTCGCGTACTCGATGCGAACAACAGGGTCCATCTCGCCGCCCTCGGCGCTGTGTACGGTCTGGTCACCCGCGACCACCTCCCCAGCCTGCCAGGCAGCCGTCCCCACGTGGACGAGGACGACCAGGACGTCCTCGATCTCGTAGCGGCCGGGGTGAGCGAGTCCCGTATCGCAGCCCGCTTCCACTGCGGCGTCCACTCTGTGCACAAGGCGATCGCGCGGCTCGCCTTCGCGTTCGGCGCCGACAATCGGTGCCAGCTCGCCGCTCACGCCGTGCTGGTGGAGGCAGTGACCTGCCACGCCGTCTCGCCGCGCTTTCCCCGCCAGCCGCTGTCCGAGCTTCCTCCGTTCCACGTCACTTGGACGGGCACAGACGCACTGCTCCATGGAGCACCTCCGCAGCCGTTGACGGACTCCGCGCTCCAGAGCCCCGGCATCGATGCCGAGACCGTCCCGGTATCCGCCCCGGTCGGGTCAGGCCACAGCAGGACACCACATGCCCGAGCACGAGGAGACATGGCCCCGATCCCTGCGGAGTTGGCCACCTGGGTCACCAACCATGTCGGACGTCATCCGACGTGGTCGCTGCCCAACGACGGTTCCGGAGCCCGTTCTTGGCGCATGTCCTCGCCAGAGGGGATCATCGAGCTACGAGTTCCCCGAACTCACGGCGACCTCCAGCGCGAGGTCTCCGCGCACCGGCATGCCGTCGGCCGACTGGGCGCCGGGCGAGCGCCACGCCTCGTCGGCTTCGATGCCAGACTGCGGGCGCTGCTGACACGGGAGCCACGTGGCGAGCGGGTGGACCACGCCCCGGACAGGGGTCTTCACCTGAGGGAATCCGTGCACGAGCAGGCCGGGCAGATGCTGCGCGTCCTGCACGAGAGCACGGTCGGGACCCGCGACCGGCAGACCCAGGCTGCCGAGACCACCCTGCGCTACGTCGACTACATCGACCGTGTACTGGACCGGATCCAGGTCCCCGAAATGGCCGGGCACCGTGAGGGCATCCGGCGCCGGCTGATGCCCCTGCGGGAGGCCCTGCCACAACTGCCCGGAGCCTTCTGCCACGGATCCTTCGGATTCGGCGTCTGGCGGTGGCAGCCTGCGACGCAGTCCCTGGCCCTGACCGGGTTCGCCCGCTCGCAGATGATGGCCGCTGTCGTCGACTTCGCCCGGCCGTCGGTGCTGTGGAGCGCCTGGCCCGCTCTGCAGGACGCCTTCGCCCGAGGATATGGCCGTCCCCTGGACGAGCTGGAGCGCGGGCTGCTGGGCGACTTCGCCATCCTTGCCGCCGTCGAGGACCTGTGGCACGCGACCTCGCGGGCTGAGCCAGCTACGGACGCGGATCTCGTGGATGTCCTACGTGCCCTTTCGGTTCTGCTGCCGGGGCCCAGGGCTGCTCCGGTCGACAGCACGCAGGCTCCGCCGGGATGAAGAACTTGCCCTGTGCCACCGTCCTCGCCGGGTCCTTCCAGTGCGGGAGCGCCGCTGGTGACGTCCACGTCCCGCCCGGAAGCGCGCGCGAGGGCTGCTCACTCTCGCCAGCTCGCTCCGTGCACCAGGCATCTGATCCGTTCCTCCACCTTGTAAAGGACATCGCATGCGCATCGCCCGCCCGTCCTCCCATGCCCCGTCGAAGTCGTCCTACGGCCAACGAATCGTGCGGCTGGTGTTGGCGAACGTGGAGCACGACGGTGGCCCTGACGAGAAGCCGGGAGTGCTTCCTCGCCGGTGGCACCTGAGCTACGAGCAGACACTGGCTCCGCTGGAGGCCGACTGGTTAGGGCTGTCAGAACTGACGTATTCCCAGGCCAGGCCCGATGCCGACGACGAGGTCAAAGAAGCCGCCGACCAGCGGTGGCAAGCCCTGCAGCGGACGCTCGGGATGCGCGGGTTCCGCGCTCACATGGGCCAGGGCCGCAACCCGACCGGGCTCCTGGTGAAGCGGTCCACCTTCCCCGGTGGGGTGCAGCACCATCACCCGAAGGTGTTCAGGACACCGCCCGCCAACGTGCAGCTGGCGCTTCCGGACGTACCGCACGTGCCGATCGTGACGGCCAGCTTCCACAGTTCGTTCTGCTCGCCTGCCGGCCGGGCGGCCGAGGGGTACGAGCTGACGGCGCTGGTGGACAAGGTCAAGGCCCACCACAGCACCGGCGTCGAGCGGCCTCGGGCGGCCTGCTGGCTGTTCGGCGACACGAACGAGTACCCGCTGCCTGTGGGCGAGTCGGTGCCGGAGATCGACTGGAGCACGGTCACCGACCTCGTGCACCGCCGCCACCGCGCGCTGAAACAGCCGGACGGAACGTGGCGGAGCTGCACAATGCTGGACGAGCTGATGCTCGACATCAACATGCACGACCCGGCCCGGTTCGCTGCGCGCCGCCTCGATCAGCATGACGCTCTGGCTTGGACGTCGGGGTTCGCCGCCGTCGGTCAGGGCGGTGTGTCCCGCATCCTCCGGGGCTCCATGGACCCATGGACCGTCCAGGCTGTGGTGGGGGTCACGGTGCTGGACATGACCGATCTGAGCGATCACCACACCGTGGTCGTCGACCTCTCCCACAGCAAACTCGTCGAAGCGCTGCAGCGGGCCTTCGCCCCGCTTGCTGCCTGGGACTTGGCTGCCTGACCCCGATGGCTACCTCACTCCCCATCCCGTGGGCACGACGCCCGACGCACACCGAGCACCCAGCAGGACAAGGAGCCCCGGCTGATCTCCGCTGTCATCCAACGGCTTATCGAACCACAGGGGCTCGCAGGACCGGTCACGGCGCGGTCCAGGCGCGCGAGCCGCGGTCCGGCAGACCGGTCCGCCGCACCACAGCGGCGCGCAGCTGCCCTCCGCAGACCGCCGGCCACCGCGCAGTGGCGGAGGCGCCGATCGCCGTGCTCACCTTCACCAGCAATCCCTCGATCAGGTGATGACGCACTACACCTGGGGTCGAACGCCGGATCACAGCCGCATCACCCAACGACTCCAAGGGCAGCGTCGCCGCGCTCGAACTTTCGTCCGACAAGTCGCCCCCATGCGCCCGTGACGGCTTCTTGATCAGGCACGTTCTTCAGGCACCGATGCCATCCGACCAACCGCAGGAGGTTGTCATGAATCCCGTCCCCGCCACCGCCGCCACCCCTCCTGTGCTCGAACAGCCTGCCCGGCACACGGCATCCCTCAGGGTGTTCGCGATGCACCGTGTTGACGCTGTCGCCACCGAGGCGGATCCGTCACGACGCGCACCGGGGTGGGGGGCATGACCGAGCCGACCACACTTCCGGCGCCCGTCCTGGACTGGGCACGCTCCTCACTGGGCTCCCTCACAGTTGACGACGCCTCCGACACTTGCTCACCCCGTGTTTGGGAGATGATCCGTCACGACGGCGGGGACCGCTTCTTCGTGAAACTCGCCGCCGGCCCCGCGTCGTTCACCCGGGCCACGTTCGCCTACCGCCATGCCGTGCCGCGTCTCGGTGCCGGCCGAGCGCCCCGGCTGGCGGCAACCTCGGCCCAGCACCTTGCGCTGATCGTGACCGCCGTGCCCGGCACCGCACTGTCCCGGCTCCAACTGAGCGACTCCGCGCTGGAGACGGCCTATCGCAAGGCCGGAGCCCTGCTCGCCCTGCTGCACCAGGCCGGAAAGCTGACCCGGTCGACGCACCAACAGGCGTCCACGTCACTGCGGCGGACCGCCGACCGCGCCGAGCAGTACGTCGAGGCCGCCGGGGAACATCTGTCTGCGGAGCAGCGAAAACTCGTGATGGTCCGCGCGGTCGAACTCCGGCTCCTGGACCGGCTCCCGCTCGGCTACATCCACGGCAACGCCCAGGCGGACCAGTGGATGTGGGCCGGCCCACGGCGCCCGATGGCGTTGACCGGCTTCGGGTACGCCCGCTTCGCCGCGGTCGTGGAGGACTTCGCGCTGATGGCCTGTGGAGCCTGGGCCGAGCAGCCGCGGCTAAAGTCGGCGTTCCTCGCCGGCTACGGCCGACGCCTTAGTGACGAGGAAAAGCACGCACTGGTCTGCCTGACGGCCCTGCACGCAACCACGTTCCTGGCCAGGGGCGCGGCACGCGGGCATGCCGCGGTGGCGGAGCATGGGCGCCGCCTCCTGGACCGGCTGGTGCAGGAGGCGCACGCGTGAGTGATCTCATTCAACGTAGCGGCCGCAGGTGCGGCGTCGTCCCGGACCGCAGGAGGTGCCCGTGAGCACCGACGCGACCGACCAGGCACCATCTCTCCGGCCGTCCCGGGTGCCGCCTCCGCCTCCGGCCGAGATCCGCTACGGCGGCAGGTTCGGGAAAAACCCGCTGGCCGATGCCACGTTCGGGGCGATGTGCCGGCGGCTGCCCGGGGTGCTGGCGCAGACCGCGCGGATGGCATGGGCAATCGACCGCCGGGCCGTGCTGCTGCTGGCTGGCTGCCAGCTGGCCATCGGCGCCGCCGCCGTCATCCTGCTCACCTCCACGGCGCGGGCGATGCGCGCGATCCTGGCCGACGGTTCGGTGGCCGACCGGCTGCACGAGGCACTGCCCGCACTGTGGGTCATCGCCGCCGCGGCAGCAGTGGGGCGGATCGCAAGCGCGCTGTCGTCATATGCGGACGGCCGGATCACACCCCGGCTGACGACCGCGGAGGACAGTCGGCTCGTGGCGGCGGTGTGCCGGGTTGAGGCCGCCGCGCGCGCCGAGGACGGCTTCGCCGACCGGCAAGAGGCAGCGGAGATGGGGGTGGTACGCGGCCATGTGATGGTGCAGGACGCCACCCGGTTCACCGCCGCCGTGGTCCGCATGGTCAGCGCGAGCGGAGTGCTGTCCGTGCTGCACTGGACGATGCTGCCGCTGCTCCTGCTCGCCGTCGTCCCGGCCGCCGTGGGCGCCATCCGGCACGCACGGCTGCAGTACGAGACGCACTACGCCAACGTGGCCGACCGCAACGTGCGTCAGAACATGCGGGGATGGCTCGTCAGCACGAAATACACCGACGAGATCCGCGCCAACAGCATGTCCGGCTACCTGGAGTACTGGCACCGGGCGATCTCGGACCGCATCGACCAGCGGATCGTGGACGTCACTCCCCGCATGCTGAGGGTCGCGCTGTCCAGTTCGGCCATCGGCGGCATCTTCCTCCTGGGCACCTGGGCAGCACTGGCGTGGCTGGCCGCCACCGGGCGCATCGCGCCGGCGATTGCCGCCACCGCGGTGGTCGCCGTGCAGACCACGCTCGCCGCCCTGAGCCAGCTGGTCATCTACGGGGCTGCGATGTTCCACACCGCGCTCTACCTCGCCGACCTGGAGGCGTTCCTCGCCTTCGCCGACGAACGAGCGCCCAGGCACGGCGAGTTGGCGCTCTCGGGGCCGGTGGAGGAGATCCGTCTGGACGAGGCCGTCTACTGCTACCCGGGCAAGGAGACTCCGGCGGTGGCCGGGGTGTCGCTGACCGTGCGACGCGGGGAGATCCTCGCCGTGGTCGGCGAGAACGGCTCGGGAAAGTCCACGCTGACCCGGCTGCTTGCCGGGATCTTCCTGGCGGACAAGGGCCAGGTCTCCTGGAACGGCCACAGCCTCGCCGGTCTTGACCCGGACCGGCTGTGGGAGCGGTCCGCGCTGGTGCCGCAGCACTTCGCGCAGTGGCCCCTGAGCGTCCGCGACAACGTCACCCTCGGACAGCCCCGAAGTCACGACGATGCGCTGGTCTGGCAGGCCCTGGAGGCGGTCGGCCTGCGCACGGTCGTCGAGGACCTACCCCACGGACTGGACACCTTGCTGGCCAGGGAGCTGTGGGGTGGCACCGAGCTGTCCGGCGGGCAATGGCAGCGCCTCGCGTGCGCGCGAGCCCTGTACCGCAGCCCCGACCTGCTGATCCTGGACGAACCGACCAGCCAGATGGACCCCCGCGGCGAACACGCTCTCCTTCAGCAGATCAAGACCATCGCCGGCGAACGCATCACCGTCGTGGTCACCCACACCCTGATCAACACCAAGATCGCGAACCGGATCATCGTGATGGAAGGAGGCCGCATCACCGAACAGGGCGGCTACGAGGAACTTGCCGCCGGAGGCGGCGAATTCGCCCGACTACTCGCCTGCTCCCAGGACCGGTAACCCAAGGGTGCCGCCCTGCCAAGGGCGGCACCCGCACTTCGGCATTCCGCTGTAACTCCGTTGCTTCATCCACCCCGAACAGCCAAGGACGACTCCATCCCATGTCAGCTAGAGACATCCCCCTGCGGCTGCGGCAAGAGCAGGTCCTCACCTTCATCAAGGACTCGACCGCACGCCGCGGATTCCCGCCCTCGTACCGCGAGATCGCCGACGCGATCGGGGTGAACAGCACCTCCACCGTCAAGTACCACCTGGAGCGCCTCGCGGCGCTGGGACATCTCACGCTTGATCCAAAGCGTCCCCGCACGTGTCAGATAGCGCTCAACACCGAACCGCCCGAGCCGGCGCACGACCTCCCAACGGCCGCGTGCCACTTCCTCACGCCCACGCCCACCGAGGACGCATCCGGGACGGCGTACGTCCTGCAGATCATGCTCGGACCCCGCCTCGGCCACGCCCTGCTCAACGGCGCCCAGCTGACCGTTGAGCACGACACCCAGCCCGACCCCGACCGGCCGGCGACGAAGCACGCCACCATCGTCGGCCGGGTCACCGCCGTCACGCACCCGCTGTAGCGGCGTCACGCCCGCTACCAGGATGCGCGCCTGCCCGCCCGCGACCCGACCCCGCCCTCGGTTTCCCCAGTGACTGGCCTGCACGAAGGCGTGACCCCTTGCTCGACATACGGATGGAGGATCTTCTGTGACCGCACCGGCTCTCGCCACCACCACGGCGGCACTGCTCGTCAACGATGACGGGTACTTTCTGCTCCACCTGCGGGACGCGAACAAGGCCATCGCCGCCGGCGGACAATGGTCGCTGCCCGGCGGCCATCCCGACCCTGGCGAAAGCCTGGATGAGACGATCGTCCGCGAACTTCACGAAGAGGCCGGCCTCGACATCCCCGGCCTGGTCCCGTTCGCCGTCGTCGAGCACACCGACGCCGATGACAAACCCGTCAGCCGCATCCAGGTGTACGTCGGCCGCTGGAACGGCGACCCCGCGCTGCTGCCGCTCACAGAGGGCATCATGCTGCGCTGGACCGATCCGGCGCAGATCCCGTGTCTGACCATGGACCCGGGGACCACGGCCGTCCTCGACCACCACCGCACCGCACCGCGTGCCCGGCCCCGCGCCGGCGAAGCGCTGCCGGTGCTCCGTGTCCGCAGTCGCGACACGAGGACCGTGCCGGTCGTGATCGGCGTCCACCTGTATCTGGAACGGGGCGGCGAGATCCTCCTCGGGCTGCGCCACCCCGACTCGGCCTATGCGCCGCTGCAGCACCACTTCCTGGCCGGGCACTGCGAGCAGGAGTCCGCCACCGCCTGTCTGGTCCGGGAGGCATGGGAGGAGGCCGGTCTGGTGATCAGCGCCGAGGATGTCGAGCTCGTGCACACCGTGCATCTCGTGGATGCGCCCGGCGGCCAGCCCCGTATCCAGCTGGTCTTCCGCGCCCACCGGTGGCAGGGCGAGCCGGAGGTGAAGGAGAAGGACAAGTGCGTCAGCTGGGGATGGTGGCCGATCAACGCACTGCCGGAGGCGACTGTCACCTACACCCGGGTCGCTGTCGACCGCATCCAACAGGGCGGCCGTTACAGCGAGCTCGGCTGGACCTGACCCCGCCCCCCTGTCCTTCTCACCGTCCTCAAAGGAGACGCTCGCCGTGCCTGAATCCGCCTCACCCGCAACCTCGGCCTCGCCCGCCGTGGACGACAGCGATGCGGCAGCAACAGCCCGCGCTGCCATGGTCGCCCGCCTCCACCAGGCCGGGAACCTGTCCCCGGGCCCGCTCACCGAGGCGCTTCTGGCGCTGCCCCGCCAGATCCTGATGCCGCAGGCGTACGTACGGCACAGCCTCCCGGATGAGACCGTGCCGCGCTGGGAGCTGCTGGACTGGGCGGTGACGGACGACCAGGAGGAGCTGCTGCGCGTGCTGCACAGCGGCGACAGCGTCGCCGTCCAGCACGACGGCGAGGCGCTGCTCGGGCGGGCGCGCGGCTGGCGTTCGGGCGGGGCGATGACCTCCATGTCCAGCGTGCTGGGCATGACCGCCGAACTGCTGCAGGAGCTGGATCTGCGCGGCGGGCAGCGGGTGCTGGATGTGGGGACCGGCGCGGGCGTGACCGCCGCCGTGGCCTGCCACCTGTGCGGCGACGGGGGCGTGACCACCATCGACCGCGATCCTCATCTGACCGCTGCCGCCGAAGTCCGCCTCGCCCGGCTGGGGTTCGAGCCTGCGGTCGTGGCGGGGGACGGCGAGGCGGGCTGGCCCCCGCGGGCGCCCTATGACCGGGTGTTCGTCTCCTTCGCCGTTCCCAGGGTGCCGCCGGCGCTGGTGCAGCAGCTCGCGCCCGGGGGCCGGCTGCTGGCCACCGTCGGCAGCAGCTCGCCGTCCTGGCCCGGGCTGGCCGTGGTCACCAAGAACGCGCAGGGGCATGCCCAGGGCATCTTGCGGGCGGTGGAGTTCGGGCACCGCGCCGGGTGGGGCTGGGAGCGCCCCTTTCTGGACGCGGCCTTCCGAAGCCGGATAACCACGCAGGCGGGCGTCACGGTGTCGGGGCTGAGGCCGCCGCCACCCAATGCGGCACGGGGGTTCTGGCTGGCGCTCGGTCATCTGCGGCCGGGCCTGGTGCGGCACTTCGGCGCCGAGGAAGTGGCCATCGGTGCTCCCCAGGACGACTCCTGGGTGCGCGTGGGGCGGAACGGCGCAACGTGCACGGTCACGGAGTTCGGGCCGCGCGGGATCTGGCAGGAGATCGAGGAGATCGCCGCCCGGTGGCGGGCGGCCGGCGAACCCGGCGAGTACCGGATCGAGTTCGATCCCGACGGCACGCAGTGGGCGGTCGCCGGCTCCGGCCGCACCCGGCTGTCCTGGCCCCTGAACGACGACCGCCCCTTCGAGTGCGAGAACGGAGAACCGCGGTGAACCACCCCGCCCCCTCCCATACCGCCCCGGATCCGGTGGACCCTCCGCCGCTGTCCGGGACGATGGCGCGGGCGTACGCCCGCTTCCGGCCTCGGGTACCGGATGAGGTGGCCTGGCTGCTGGCCGACGCCGTGGCGGGCATGCCGGCGGTGACGCTGCTGGATCTCGGCGCGGGCACCGGGCAGGTCGCCGCCGCGGTGCTGCCCGCGCTGCCCCGCATCCGGCGCGTGGATCTGGTCGACCCCAGCCGGGCGATGCTCCGCGAAGCGGTCCTGGCCCTGCACCCGCTGATGGGCGATCGGTCCCTGGCCTGCCACGAAACACCTGCCGAGCACTACGCCGCACGCGGCCCGGCATGCCGAGCCGATTTGATCACCTGCGCGAGGGCCTTCCACCGGATGGACCGCGCCGCCGTGCTGGCGATGGCGGACCGCATCGCCGCCCCGCACACCGTGCTCGCGCTCCTGGACGACGGCCCCGTGCTCGCCCACCGCTCCGACTGGGCAGGCCCGTTGCGGGAGTTGATCCACTCCTCTCTCGACCCCGACCACAGCCCCGCAAGGCCCTCGCCCCGCTCCGCGCAGCACCTGCACTACGAGAGCGACCTGGCCGGCTCCGCGTTCAGTGACGTCAGCCGGCACCTGTTCCGCTTTCCCCGCACCTGGACACCCCAGCAGGTGATCGGCTGCATGCGCACCACCTCCTGCGCCCGCCCCGAGCGGTTCGGCGGGCAGCACGCCGCGTTCGAGGCCAAGGCCGCACGGCTGCTGGAAACCTACGCATCCGATGGCCTGTTGACCGAGCAGGTGGACTTCACCGTGCTGCTCGCGCGCCGCCCTCGGGGCGCGAGGTGAGCGGGCACAGCGCCGCAGGGCGCTATCGAGTTCCGGCCGATGTGCACCTGATCTTGTTGCGCGAAGGCCCCCAGGGGCAGCAGGTGTTGCTGTCGCGGCGGGCCGGTGGGGTGTATGCGAGCGGGATGTGGCATCTGCCGTCGGGACACCTCGACGGCCCGCACGAGGACGTCATCGACGGCGGTTGGCGCGAACTCCTGGAAGAGACCGGCGTACGCACCGGGCGGGCGGACGTGCAGGCGGGGGTCACCGTCCATCACCGCGCCCCGGCCGGCGCCGCGCGGATCGGCATGTTCCTCGTCATCCGTGTCTGGGAGGGCGAGCCGGAGATCACGGAACCGGAACTGTGCGACGGGATGGACTGGTTCGGGTGGCAGGCACTGCCGGAGCCGATGGTGGCCTACTGCCGAGCCGGTCTGGATGCCTACCGTGCCGGCGCCCGCCTGGCCGTCCACTTTCAGAAGCCCGGTGATCCGATCGCCTACGATCCCGCCGTCGACCGGCTCTACATCGTCCCCGACGCACCGCTCCAAGACGATGCGGAGCGTCCGGAGGATGCGGTGTGCGTCTTCGCCGAGCAGGCGGTGGGCCGGATCACGCACTGGGCGGACAGCTCGTGGCCGCGTGAGGAGAGCCAGGTCTGGCGGGCCACCGGGGCGCGCGGCGGCGCCTGGTACGTCAAGCGGCACCAGAACGAGCGGTTCCACGCCCGGGAGGTGAAGGCGCTGCGGCACTGGGTTCCTGCTCTTGGAGCGCGGGCGCCGCGCCTGGTCGCCACCGACGGTCCGGGCCGCCTCGTGGTGATGACGGAACTGGCCGGACATCCCCTGCACGGCCAGACCCTGCCCGCCGCACTGGAGCAGGAGGTGCACCGGCAGGTCGGTGAACTGGTGGCCCGCTACCACCACGCGGCCCCCGCGAGCGTGGCCCCGCCGCCCGGGCCCGGCAAACTCCACCGGCACCTGGACAGCGCCCGCCCCCTGCTGGCCGCCGGGGACGAGGACCTCGCTCTCGCCCTCGCCGCGCGCCGCGACACCCTGCCGCCCGCGCCGCATGTGCCCACCCATGGTGACCTCCAGCCCCGCAACATCCTCCTGAAGACCGTCGGTGACGGAAACCTGCGGGCCGGGCTGATCGACTTCGAACGCAGTGAACTCGGCCCCGCGGTCCGCGACTTCGTGCGGCTGTCCGATACCTGGCTGGGCCGCCCGGACCTGATGGAGGCGTTCTTCACCGGCTACGGACGCCACCTGACGGGGGAGGAGCTGGAGCGGCTGCGCTGTGAAGCCGCCCTCGACGCCGTCAGCGGCATCGCGTACGGCCGCACCCACCACGACCCCGAACTCCTCGAACGCGGACTGCGCACCCTACGCGCCCTGCGCACCCACACCTTCCTCTGACATCCCTCCCCTTCTGCCCGGCAAGGAGACTTCCCGGTGGCCTACACCACGCCCGATGAGTGGAATACGCACTATGCCGACGGCGGTGCGTTCCGCAAGCTCGGTGACGCCGAGCGCCAGCTGCTCGCCCGGCACGCCCCCGCCCCGGACAACGGTGTTGCCCTGGACATCGGCTGCGGCACCGGGGAACTGGCCCGCCATCTCGCCGACAGCGGCTACACCGTTGACGCCCTCGACTACGCCCCCGCCGCGCTCGCCCGCGCCGAAGCCGACACCGGTCCCGATACGCCGGTCACCTACCTGCTGCTCGACATCGAGGACGACGGCCCCCAGGCCCTGCCTCACCCCGCGTACGACTTGATCGTCTGCCGTCTGGGCTGGGCGTTCATCCGTGACCGCACCCGCGTGATGAACCAGCTGCGCGAACGCCTGCGCCCCGGCGGCGCCCTGTGCGTCATCACGCCCGTCGCCTCCGCCGTGCCGGACGGCAAGCGGGACATCGCCCTGGACGAGGAGGAGATCACTCTGCTGTGCGCGGGCTGGAAGGTTGCCGACCGCCACGACGCCGACGGGCTCGCGGTGATCGTCCTGCGGGAGCCCGTGGCGGTTGCGGTCCGGTGCGCCGGGAAGGGACGGCCGTCCCCGCACGCCCTGACCGGGGCCGGGGTTGTCGTCACCGACCCGCGGGGGCGGATTCTGCTCGGCTGGTCGGCCCGCCGCGGGGTCTGGGAACTCGCGGGCGGGAAAAACGACGTCGACGAGGATTTCGTCACCGCGGCCGTGCGGGAGCTGGAGGAGGAGACCGGGCTGGCCGCTCGCGATGAGGATGCGCGGTTGCTGGCCGTGCTGATGGACTCCGTCCACGGCATCCCCCGGCTGACCGCCGCCGTCCGCGTCACCGCCTACGACGGTGAACCGGCCGTCCGTGAGCCGGACTTGATCAGCCGCTGGGAGTGGATGGAGCCCGCCGACCTGCCCCGCCTGGCCCAGCCGCTGTTCACGCCGAGCGCGCACGTCATCGACACCGTCTGGCCCGGACTGCTGCCCGGGCTGCCGCCCGTCCACCGCTATCGGATCACCCCCGCCGCGATCCCGGAACCCGCCGAACAGGCCGCCAAAGCCGCCGAGTTGCGGCACACGATGGCCGACCGGCTGATCCGCGACGGCTATCTGAAGGAGGGCAGCGCGATCGAGACCGCGTTCCGGCAAGTGCCCCGACACCGCTTCCTGCCCGGCATCGACCTGGACGACGCCTACGACCCGATGACGGCGCCCGTCACCCGACGCGCCCCCGGCGGGCAGGCCACCAGCAGCGTCTCAGCCCCCTGGCTGCAGGCCGTCATGCTCCGCGACGCCCGCCTGGGCCTCGGCGACACCGTGATCGAGATCGGCTCCGGCCCCAACGCGGCCCTCGCCCAGGAACTCGTCGGTCCGCACGGCACCGTGACGAGCATCGACATCGACCCCTTCGTCACCGACCGCACCCAACGCTTCCTCGACGACACCGGCTACCACGACGTCCGCGTCCACCTCGGCGACGGAGAACAGGCCCCCGCCACGCTCGCACCCCCCGGCAGCGTCGACGCCCTGATCGTCACCGTCGAGGCCCGTGACATCCCGCCCGCCTGGACCGACTGCCTCACCGAGGGCGGCCGGCTCGTCGTCCCGCTGCGCATCCACGGCTACACCTGGTCCATCCCCTTCACCAAACGCGACGGCATCCTGGTCGCGGACGAATACACGGTGTGCGGCTTCGTCCCCCTCCAAGGACCCGGCTACCGCCCGGATCACACCGTGCGGCTGCGCGGCGGCGAGGTCACCGTCCGCTTCGCCGACGGCACCCCCACCGACACCAGCCGCCTCGACGCCGCGCTCGCCATGGACCGCACTGAATGCTGGACCGGCGTCACCATCGGCGGAGACGTCCCCTTTGACATGCTGATGCTGTGGCTGGCCACCCACTTCGACGAAGGGTTCGCCCGCCTCACCGTCGATGCGGATCTCGACACCGGCCTCCTCCAGCGCCCGAGAGGCTGGGACGCCGCCACCCTCGTCCGCGACGACTCCCTCGGCTATGTCCTGACCCGCAAACTCCCCGATGACCCGGCCCGCGAACCGCTGTGGGAATTCGGCATCCACGCCTACGGGCCCCACGCCCAGCAGCTCGCCGACACCCTGGCCGGCCTCGTCACCGCCTGGGACCTCCACGCCCGCACCCTGAGCCCCCACCTCACTGTGCATTCCGCCGCTCGCGCCGACGCGGTGCTGCCCCCAGGCCACGTCCTGGACAAACCGCACACCCGGCTCGTCTTCGACTGGAACCACGACACGCCCTGACGCACACCGTCCTGCCGCGCCGGGTACTCCGCCGGCCCCGCACCCGTGTCCCGCGTACGTCCTGACGATTCGGAGGACCTCATGTCTGATCCGCCGCCCAGCTCCGCCACGCCGCCGAGCACCGGATTGACGCCCGCCGCGTATGGGGCCTCCCGGGCCACCGTGTGGACCGGCGCGTCCGTGCTCATCACCGACGCAGCCGACCGCATCCTGCTGGAGCGCGTCACCTACCGCACCACCCGGCTCCTGCCCGGCGGCGCCGTAGACGACAAGGAAGCCCCCACCCGGGCAGCTGCCCGCGAGGTCCTGGAGGAACTGGGCATCCACCTGCCGATCAGCCGGACCCTGGCTGTGGACTGGGTCCCGTCCACCACACCCGGATACGACCCCGCGCACTTCCCCGGCGAGATCATTTATGTCTTCGACGGCGGTACCTGGGACAGCGAACAGATCGCCGCGATCCGCCCGCGTCAAGGCGAGATCGAAGGCGTCGACTTCGTCGACCCCGCCGACCTCCCCGCCCTGATGGCGCCCGGCAACGCCCGCCGCGCCCTGGCCGCCTTCCACGCCCGCACCACCGATGGCGCGGTGGTACTGCAAGACGGCTACCCGATCACTCCGCCGTCCCCTGCTTCTTGACCCGCCTGCCCACGTCAACTCGCCTGCTGTGAAAGGACTTCGTGTTGCTGAAGATAGGCAACTACAACGCCTACAAACTCCGTCTCGACGCCCTGGGAACCGCCGCCTGGAAGGCACGCGTCGCAGCGGTCCGCGAACTCGACCCAGATCTTCTCGGTATCCAGGAAATCGTGGTCGATACGCCGAACACTCCGCGCGAGCAGTGGGATGCCGTAGCCGCCGATACGGTGGCAGCGTTCGCCGACGGCTGCGGACTGACCGCCGAGATCACGCCCACCGACGGGTATCCGCACGGCGTGGCGATGGCCGCCGACGGCCACCCCCACCGAGCCTGGTACACGGCCGTACTGTGGAACCCCCGTACGGTCGGCTACGTCCCGGGCAGCTACCGGCCCCTCGGTGTTCCTGACTTCTGGCACGGACTGACCACGGCGGCCTTCGACATCGGCTCCGCCGAGCCCCTCACGATGGTCGCCTACCACGGAGACCCGTTCCGGCCGAACTGGCGGGCGGAGGAAGCCCTGCGCATCAAGGGCCTCCTGCGCCGCACCGGAGGGGTGAGGCCCGCTCTCGTCGTCGGTGACTTCAACGCCCTGTCCGCCGCCCAAGTGCCGGGCCCGGACGGGGCACCGGTCTATTACGACAGCGAGGCATATGCCCAGCAGGACCACGACGATCTCGAATATCAGGTCCAGGCCGGCACCATCGGCGGAGCCCAGCTGGCCGACCGGCGCCAGAGCGAAATCCTGCTGCGCCGCGGCTACATGGTGGATGTAGCGGCCCATCTGGGCGTTCCGTGGCAGGCCACGGTGGGGCACTGGGAGGATGGGAAAGGCGACCCCGACCCCTGGGGCGAGCGCAGGATCGACCTGATCCTCGCCACCCGGCCCGTCGCTCCCGCCGTGACCGGGTACGGCGTCCTGGACAGCAAGACCGCGCTGGCCGGTTCGGACCACCGGATCATCTGGGCAACCCTCGATCCCTCTCTGATCGCGGTTGAAGAGGGTGGCCGGTGAGACGGTTCTTGACCCAGGAGCGGCTGTGGCGGAGTACGGACGGGCCGGACGAAGACCGGGTCAAGCCCCACGTGCTGTGGCTGCCCGACCAGCCGGAGGTGCTGGCCTACTTCGCCCGTCTCCGTGAAACCCTGGCTTCCTACCAGGACATCATCACGCCGGTCGCCGAGCCTGACCTCCACATGACGATCCAGAAGATCGAGTCCCTCGACCGCGACGGACGGCGCATCGACGCCGAGCGCCTGTTGCAGGCCGCGCCGACCGTCCAAGAGGCACTCGCCGCAGTGGCGCCGATCAGGATCGAGATCGGACCGCCCCGCGCGTCCGCGTCCGCAGCGCTCACCGACGTGTGGCCCGAAGACGAACTACACCAGCTCTACCTCGGCGTACGGGCCGGGCTCGACGCCGCCGGGCTATCCCTGCCCAAGCCCTCCGCCTGGTTCTGGGGCCACATGACCGGCGGATACGGCCTCCGCGACACCGATACCCCCGAACTCGCGGCGCGCTCGGACCAGCTCGCCTCCCACATCGGCCGCGCTCTTCGTCCCGGCGCCCGCGTGGCGGCCACCGTCTCCTCTCTTTGGCTGGTCCTGGAAAAGCAGGACCCCGTGGCGAACACCTACACCTTCAGCCGCGTCGAGGAGATTCACCTCGGCCGCACCGAACGAGGACAAGGATCATGAAAGCGTTCTCGCCGACGTTCCAAGGTCGCGAGTGGAAATCCGGGAGCGGCGCACTTCATCTTTACGTCCGGCCAGAGCCGACGGACAGGGAGTTCTACGACCTCGCCGCGGCGTGCCGGGCGGTCATGGGCGAGTACCCCATCTGGTGTGTGCCCGATGACCTCGTGCACATCACCATCGAAATGGACGCCGCCGCCCCCAGTTCCGGCATCAGCACCGACGAGCGCAGGAGTCTCATCGCCGCGCTCAAAGCCCGCCTCACGCGTATCAAGCCGTTCACCGTGCTGTGCGGCTCACCGCTCGCAGGCCGCACTGGGACGGTTCTCGACACCCATCCCGACCAGGGCCTCGTGGCCCTGCAAAACCTCGTGCGCAACGCGCTGTGGGAGGTCCACGACACTGCGGCGATCTCCAGCGGGGGTGGCCGTGCGCACGCGTCCCTCGGCTACGCCTACGACAGCGCCGACTCCGACCCGCTCCAGAGCGCCCTGCGCCGGATCACCCCCAGCCACGCCCCGCTGACCGTGTCCCGCCTGCACCTGCTCGACGTGCGCTGGACCGCCCACCCGCGACCCGAGGGCGGTGTCCGCTGGGAGATGGACTGGGACCCCGTCGCCGTCCTCCCGCTGGGCACCGCGTAACCGGCCCCCGCGGGCATCACCGCCCGCAGGGCACGGCATGAGCAGGCGCCGTTCCCACCGAAAGGAATCAACCATCATGAACACGTCCACACTGGACGACAACCTGCGCCAGCAGGCCGAACGCGCCCTTGATACCGGCGACTTCACCGCCGCTGCCCACCTGTACGAGCGGCTCCTGCCAGACATATCCCCGGCCCCGGGCGCCGAGGACGCCGATACCCTCGCCGTGCGCGTGCAGTACGCGCTCGCGTTGTACGGTCTCGCCCAATACCCGGCCGGCGAAGTCCAGCTGCGGCACGTCCTCCAAGGGCAGCAGCAGCTCCTGGGCCCGGACCACCCCGACACACTGACCACGCTCGCGCGGCTCGCCGACAACCTGGGCGAACAGGACCGCTGGCCGGAAGCAGACGAGCTGTCCCGCACCGCGGTCGAGCGCGCCACCGCGGTCCTGGGCGCGGAGCACCCGGCCACCCTGACCTGCCGCCTCACCCTGGCCTGGGTGCTGTACCACACGGTCCCGCGCGAGTCGCAGGACACCATCCGCGCCACGGTGCGGGACATCGTCGCCGTACACGGTGACGGCCACCGCGACGCCTGGGCCGCCCGCCACCTGCTGGTGGAGACCATGTGGTTCCTGGGCCAGAGCGACGAAGCCGAATCCGAGGCCCACGCCCTGATCGCCCTGCGGGAAGAGCACCAGGGCCCCGAGCACCCGCACACCCTGCGCGCCCGTGCCGACCTCGCCCTGGTCCTGCACACCGCCGGCCGCACCACTGAAGCCCGGACACTGATCGACAGCGTGGCGGAGACGATGCACCGCGTGCTGGGCGACGACCACCCGTACGCGACCGGAATCGAGGCCACCCGCAACACCATCGCCGGATGAACACCACCGTGCACCGGATCGTCGCCCAGCGGTGCCGGAGTGGTCTTGCCACCCCGGCGACCAGGCAGCACGATCAGGTGCCAGGACCCGAACGAGCCCTGGAGGATGCGTGACCGCTCTACTCGCCGTGCATGCTGCACTGATCGTCGTGGCCATCGCGCTCGCGGTCGTGGCCTTCTTCCAGTGGCGTGCTCGTAGGCGTGATGATCTGCGGATGCACGCGCTGGAGCTCCATGTGGAGCTTCTCCGTCAGGGAGCCGCGGACCCGGAACTGGCCAAGCTGTGGGTGACCGAGCGGCTGGCGGGGCTCACCGATGCCGAGATCCGGGCTCACCTCTATCTCAACGCACGGGTGACGGTGCTGGAACTCCAGTGGGAGACGGGCGGGTTGACGCCGGTTCATCTGCGGGAGGCGGCCGAGTCGCTCCTCGCGACCCCCGAGGGGCGCCGCTACTGGGAGCGAGGCCGAGAGGTCCGTGCAAAGGTCGCCGAAGGTGCGACGAAGCGCGCCTTCCACGAGGTGTTCGAGGCCGCATACCGCAGCCGTTACGGAGCGACTCCGGTCGCCACCTGAGCTGATCCTTCCGCGCCGCGGTCCGAGCCGTTCAGCTCGGACCACGGAGCGTATCCCCAGGTCGGCTACGGCGTGAGCCGGTTCGGTCCGCGGAAGAGGAAGGCCGCGTCGCGGATGGATTCCAGACCGAGCATCACCATCAGCACCCGTCCCAGGCCCAGGCCCAGGCCGCCGTGTGGCGGGCATCCGTAGCGGAACGCGTTCAGGTAGTCCGACAAGGGCTCGGGGTTCATGCCCTTCTCGGCGGCCTGCTTCAGCAGGACGTCGTGGCGGTGCTCGCGCTGCGCGCCGGTGGTGACCTCCAGCCCCTTCCACAGCAGGTCGAAGCTCACGGTCACGGTCGGGTTGTCGGCCGGTCGCATGTGGTAGAAGGGCCGGATGCTCGCCGGGTAGTGCGTGAGGAACACGAACTCGTGGCCGGTGGCCCGCTGGATATGGGCACTGATGCTCCGCTCGCCGGCCGGGTCCAGGTCCTCTCTGATCCCTTCTGGGTCCCAGCCGCCCTTGCGCAGAATCTCGTGTGCCTCGGCCATGGTGATGCGCGGGAAGGGCGTCGTGGGCACGATGAGGTCCACGCCGAACCGCTCCCGGATGGCGTCGCCGTGGGCGTCGGCGACCTTGGCGATCGCGTGGGCGAGCATCCGCTCCTCGAACGCCATGACGTCCTCGACGCCGTCGATCCAGGCCAGCTCGACATCGACACCGGTGAACTCGGTGGCGTGCCGGGAGGTGAACGACGGCTCGGCGCGGAAAACGGGGCCGATCTCGAAGACCTTCTCGATCCCGGCCGCGATCGCCATCTGTTTGAAGAACTGCGGCGACTGTGCCAGATAGGCGCGGCGGCCGAAGTAGCCCAGTTCGAAGACCTCCGCTCCCGACTCCGAGGCGGTGCCCATGAGCTTGGGGGTGTGCATCTCCGTGGCACCCTGCGCGTAGGCGTACTCGCGCATCCCCTGTTCCAGGGTGGTCTGCACCGCGAACAGCAGCTGGGCGGCCGGGCGGCGACGCACGTCCAGGAAGCGCCAGTCCAGCCGATGTTCCATCCCGGTGTGTTCGTCGATCGGCAGCGGCGCGGCGGCCGGGTTCAGGACCTCGATCGTCTCCGGGACAAGCTCCAGGCCGCCGAGCTTCACCTGAGCGGCATCCACGATGCGGCCGGTGATCTTGACGGCGGACTCGGGGGTGAGGGCTTCGAGTTGGGCCTCCAACGGCCCGTTGTCACGTTTGTGGGTCACCTGCACCATGCCGGTGTTGTCGCGCATGATGACGAACTGCATGGTGCGCTGCAGGCGGAGGGCGTTCACCCACCCGAAGACGGTGACAGTGCGGCCGACGTGTTCTCTCAGGTTAGAGATGTGTACGCGGCTTTGGATCATTGCGGTCCTCCGAAGGACATCGTCATGATCCCTTGGGAGTGCGGGCGAGAAGGGCAACTCGCGGTGCCACCGCACTTTCGCCGACACCAGGTGGCGGCCTCGTTCGGGCCCGGTCACGGGGGCTGGCCGGCGGGGCATTGGACCACCAGGGCGGCGGTCGTTCCTCCCCGCGCTCGGGAGGGTCTTCACCGCGGGGCGCGAGACCGCCTTCGCAGCTTCCAGCGGTTCTCTCAGCTCGCGCGATCCTCGGCTACTCGTCTCCGTCGACGCGTTGCCCGAGACGATACGGATGGCCTGGCCACAGCCGCAAACGAGAAACTCCGGCTACTGGTCGCCGAGGTCTTCGCCGTAGGTGACGTCCAGCTGCGTGGCGAGCGCCTCGGCCAGTTGCAGCGTCTGTGCCCGATCGATGATCACGTGCTTGAGCGAGGTGACGTCGGTCAGCTGGGACAGATCGTTGCCACGTAGGTCGAGACCGCGATAGGTGCCGCCGTCGAATCCGGCCTGGCGCAGATCACAGTCGTCGAGCAGACAGTCCGCGAGGTCGGTGGCGGTGAACGTCGCTTCCCGCAGGGAGCATGCGGAGAAGATCACGGGTCCTGCGGCGCGGACGCGGATGAAGGTGCTGTAGTCGAGCTTGCAGTTGTCGAACAGGACGTCGTCCAGGGTGACGTCCTCCAGCGTGGCGCCCAGTAGTTTGCAGTCGCGGAAGACAACGCGGGTGAGCTTGCTGGCCGACCAGTGCAGGGAAGACAGGTCGCAGCGGGTGAACTCCACGGAGTTCACCCGTACTTCTTCCATCTGGGCGCGCTGGGTGCGCAGGCCGGTGACGCGGCCGTCCAGCAGGTGGGTGTCGGCTAGGTCGAGGGCGCGCAGGTCGGCGTCGGCGTACTGGAACTCGCTGAGGCGGCCCCGGCCACCGTCGAGCGAAGTGATGTTGGAGAGGTACAGGCCGGCCTCGTCCAGGGTGGGGAGGGTGACGCTCGTACGGCGGATCGTGCGGGTGGCCATCTGGTCGTCTGCTTGGCTCAGGGGATGTGTGGTGGCGGTTATCGGTGGGCGCCTGTCCGTTCCGCATACTCCTTCAGGCCGGGAAGGCTGACGGAGGAGTAGGTCAGTTCAGCTGTGAGGGTCCGGACGGCGGGTCGTCGGGCCTCTTCGGGGGCGTTGTGCTCGATGCCGCGCAGTGCGGTGAAGGTGCGCCGTGGGTCGCCGAGCTGGTGCCACATGCGGGCGGTGTCGGTGTAGTACCGGGCCCGTCGTTCCGGCGTGGGCAGCCGGGACGGGTCGAGGGTGCGCGCGTAGGCGATTCCTTCGTCCGGGGTGCCGAGGGCGTTGTGAATGCCGATCCGGTACAGGGCGCACTGCTGGGGGCTGGCGTCCACGGTGAACAGGCCGGCGCCCGAGTCGGCCGACAGGCGGCGGGTGGACTGCTCGGCTTCGTCGGCCAGGGCGAGCGCGGTGGTGCGGTCGCCGGTCACGGCGGCGCTGTAGGCGGCGGTGAGCAGCAGGCTGGTCCGTACGGTCAGCGTGGGAGCGGTGGGGCGGCGGTGTTCGGCGTCGAGGGAGGTGGCAGTGCGGGTGAGGAGGTCGACGGCGGCCTTGCCGCGGCCGGAGCGGCGCATAGCGATCGCCAGGACCCGGGCGGCTTCGCCGATGGGGGCCGCCTGGCCGCTGTCGCGGGCCGCGCGCAGGGCACGGTCAGCGGTGACCCAGGCGGCTTCGGAGTGGGCCTTGACGGTGAGTTCGGAGGCCAGGACGTAGGCACGAGCGATGATCGCGTGTGCAGTGTCGCGGGCGGTGCCGGTGAGGGAATCACGGGTGGCTTCGGCAGCGGCGATCAGCTCGGGCAGTTCGCAGCCGAGGGTGGCGTACCGGGCGGCGCGGAAGTCGCGGCGGGCTGCGGCGAGCGCGCGGAGGCGGTCGAGCGGCATCGCGGGCGCGGCGGTGGGCTGGAAAAGGGCTTCTTCCAGGGCGCCGACCGGGTCCGCTGCGGCAAGGGCGGGAGTCGCGGTGGTCAGGGCGGTGCTGATGCCGACCGCTCCCGCGAGGAAGGTTCTGCGTCGCACCGGGTCGTCCTCCTGGTCCGCCAGGGCCTGTTCGGAAGCCACCTTAGTGGCCGAAAGGTTCGCCAGGGACGACCTTGTCGTTTGCTCGTGTGCGGGTCGCCCGGCTGCGGCAGGGGTGACGCCCAGTTCGGCAGGGGCGATGTCCACGTCAGGTCTCGTAGTCTCGCACCTGGTCCAACCGCGCCCCTCTGCCGATCAGTTGAGGGCGCACGACCTCCTGTCGGGCGAGGCCCGGCCCAGCCGGCGTCACCGCGGGGTGCCTAGGCCGGCGCCCGTGGCCGAGGATGGGTTATGCGAGCAGAGCGGCAGTGAAGCGGGACAGGTAGCGCGGATCGGACTGTTCGCCATGGGCCCTGCTGGTGACGAGGAAGTCGCCCTCGACTGCCACATCGGCTCCGACGGCCATGCCGGCGCGTGTGAGGGCGTTGCGTACGTGCCAGACCCCTAGCCGGTGGTCGGCCGTGGTGTGCTCCTGGGCGCACACGAAGGTGACCGCAGGGCCGTCCACTCGCAGCGCCCCGCCCTCACCGCTGGCGCATGCGTCGCACTTGACGGCCTGGATGGAGTCCGTGGTGACAACCTGGACGTAGCGGCCAACCGAGATCGTCCACGTTCCGGGGGACGGGAGTGGTACCGGCGTTGCCAGGATGTCGGCCCCGTCCAGGCTGCGGATCACTTCGTGCAGCCGGCCCACGGCCGCCCAGAAAGCAGGGGGATGTCCCTCCGCGTCGTCATCGCCCGATACCTCCAGCCAGCTGCTCAGATTCGTCCACAAAGTGTCCAGCGTGCCGGGAGCGTGGGCGTTGCCCAGGACGCCGGCGGTCGCTCCGGCCGCATCGATTCGGCGGCTCAGCGCCAGGGGTTCCTCGGCCTGGGTGCGCAGCTCTTCGGCCACGGCCTCCAGAGGGACGGACGCCGGGGGCTGCCGACGCTCGACCGACAGCGTGAGCAGGATGAAGGAGAGCGCCGTGAGGCTGGTGGGCCGCTCGTTCCAGCTGGGAGCGAGAAGGTGAGCAGCGCGGGTGACAGCATCCCGCCACACGTTCGGCGCCGTAGTGGGCAGCAAGTAGGCCATGTCGTCCGGCAGAGTCCGAGGGGGCAGGACAACCGTCATGCGGTGACTCCAAGCGGGTCGGATGAAATCTCGGCGCGGCACCGTGTTCTGCGGATTCTTCAGCCGGTTGAGGCTACAGCGTGGGTTCCCGCCCGCACTGCGGTCCGTGACCAGAACCGTGCCCAACGCGATGTCCTACGACACCACGTTCCTGACGTCCGGCCCCGCAGAGACACCTCGGCCGCGACGGGCAAGGCGCTTCGTTTCAGCCCGACCGGCCTACCTCGCCAGCGCCCGGGCGGGCAGTCAGCTGTCCCAGCCTCTCACGATGACGACTCAACCCGTGCGTCGGTGCTGCGCATGGTACGGCTTCCTCTCGTGAGAGCGGCGGATCGCCCAGGCATCCACGGCGAGTTCTGGCCGCTATCGGATTCCGCGCCAAGTCGTTTATGCCGAAGTGGGCGCCGTCACCGAGCAGTTGCCGGGGCAGGGGCGCAGCAGCTTCGCAGGCGGGTGAGGTCTACGGTGGCCGTGAGGTTGCGGGCCGATAGCGTTCGGCGAGCTGCCGCATCAACTTCGTTCAGTAGAAGGGGAATACGGGTGGAGATCCTTTTTATGCCGCTGCTGGGTCATCTGCGGGGCCATCGGTGACGATGTCCCCGGCTCAGTGGTCGGCGATGTTCGACTACCTCGAAGCCGTACTCCTGAAGGACGCGCCGAAAGCCGTGGCCAGTGCGGAGATCCTGGCCGTGCCCGGCCAGATCGCCTCCACGATCGCCGCAGCGGCCGACGAGCTGATCCCCGTGCTGTTGAGCCAGGCGTTCCAGATCAGCGAGACCATGAGTGAGGCCGAGCGCCATGCGGCCGAGGAGTCGATGGCCGACGATCGTGGCGCGCAGGCGTCGGTGCTGATCCAGATGGCTCTGCGTGCGTGGGCCGACGACAACCCGGCGGACGCCGAGGCCCAGGACCTGGGCCTGGTGCTGCTGGGCTGGCTGCAGCTGATGGCGGGAGCGCCTCCCGGCGACCAAGAGCAGACCCTGCTGATGCTCGGCTCGGCCCGGCACATCGTCCGGGGAGGAACGCAGTGAACCGCGACGAACTGCTGCTGGCCGCCGACTACCTGGAGGCCGTCGTCCGCCAGGACACAACGCAGTTGGCGCAGATCCGGGCAAGCGTGCCGCCGCCGGTCACCCTCGACTGGGTCGCGGCCGGCTTCGCCCTGCACTGGATCGCGTCTGTGGGCCGGATTCCCGACGCCACCGTATCCGTGCTCAGCGATCTGCGCCGTCCCGCCCCGATCGCGGATCCACTCGACGATCGGCTTATGGCGCTGTACGCGCAGACGCTGCTCCACTGGGCTCGTCACCGCGGCAACCGGGACGATGACGCCGTCGCGCGGCAGGTCCTCGGCCTGATCCGCGTCACCCAGAACACCGACGACACCGGAGTCCTTGCCCTGCTCGCGGCGATACGCAACGTCCCGCAGGGCACGACCTCCTGAGGCTCAACCGCAAACCCTGGCCGGGCGGGGGCGCAGCAACAGCACGGCGCCAGACACTGGCCGATGCAGCCGCCGCGCCGGGCGCGAACGTACCCGGTGGAGTCATCGGCGCCCGCAGATCCTGTGTGGTTGCCTTTCGGAGCGCAGGGGCAGAGTGAAATCTGCTACCTGCTGGAGTACGGACGCGGAGGGAACTGTGGTGAACCTTGCGGAGTGCACCGTGATGCCGGGCAGTGTGGACAGCCACGTCATCTCCGCGAATCCCGTGCTCCGGTTCCAGGTGAGGGTGAGCGTGCCACGGCCGTCGTTCGAGGAGGACGAGCAGCGGTACGTGCATCTACTGGCCCCGGCATCGGATCAGTTGTGGGCGTCGAGCGCCTCAGTCGTCGTCGCGGACGCCCGCGACCAGGAGATCCCTCAGGCACAGAGCACCCTCCACGATGCCGTGGCGCGTTACCGATACGGCGCATTGGTGATCGGCGCGGTCACGACCCCGTACAGCGCCCTCGCGTGGATCCGCGACAACACCGGACGGCACCAGGAGGAGCCCACGGGATACGCCGTAGAGATCCGTAGCCGCCGGCCTGGGCCCTCGGAGCTGTACCCGTCCGTGCTCTACACGTGGCTCCGGTGGTGGACTGCACAGACCCGCAGCAGCCTCCCTCCCGACAGTAACGCCGCTTCTCTCCAACCACCGCAGCCGCCCGCGGAGTTGACCGCACTCCTCCCCGGGGCACAGCGGCACCTCACCGTCCATGACGTCGGCATGGACACCCGAGGGGACTGGGGGCGCACAGTGCCGCAGAGTTACGTCGAGCCGTTCGATCCTTGGGACCCCTTGTTCCGCTGATCCAGGCTGGCAAGTCCGTCTCCCTCGCCTATCCGTGACGGCGAGCCCTCGAGCCTGTGTTCCGCATCGCCGAGTTCCCAGGCCGCGTGTGGCTTCTGCGTATGGGGGGCAAGAACGGTGTCCCGGCGCTCCGGGGGCCCGCTGCGCGCCGAAGTGGGCTGGACCGGACCGCACCAAGCCGCCTCGGCAAATTCGGTCGCGGACCCGAACCAGGACCTGCGGACGAGATTCTCCTGAAGCCCCCGACCGGTCCACCTGGTTCCACCTCAGGATCAGCGTGGCCAGCACACGCTGCACCGTACGCCTTCAGAGCGATGCTCCTGCATCACCGGTGCCACAGAGCGCATCCGTTGCCGGGCTGCGCCACAACGATGCGTTGGGTAAGACCCTTCAGGATCGGAACCCCTTCCCGCGGCATCTACCCTGTCCGGACAGGTGATCTGTTGCGAAGGGAACCATGTTGATCCAGTACCCCGCGTTTCGGACGTGGCAGACGATGCAAAAGCGGTCAAACAACAGCATCGTGGCACTGGCTATCGGCGCCGGCCTCGCGGAGCGAGAGATGGCCCGGTCCACCCATACAGCCGGTGTTGTACTCGCCGGGGTGGCGCACGCCGAGCGGCTGGACGTGACGTCTGCAGACGCGCAACGAATCTTCAGGACCGCGACAGAAGACATGACGTTCCTGGCCATACCGCAAGTCGTGGCCCTGCACATCGAGTTGTGCGTCGGCACAGTAAAGGAGTGCCAGCGTTTCCAGGGCCTCATCGCGCCACACAACAAGGGCCCTGAATGGTGGTCTGTGCCGGACTTGGCGAAGACGGTCAGATTCAGCGAGGCGGAGACGACAGCGGACCACCTCATGAAGTTCTGCGTCAAGCTGAGGAACACCATCATGCACGGCGCTGGCAAGGTCGACGACGCGCTGGTCAAGGTGTGGAGCCAGCTTCCGCAGCCAGCGAAGACACGCTGGGAGGATCTGACCGGACGGCCGTTCACGTATGCGAGGGTCGGCGCACTGCCGGACCTCGGTTGGCGTGAGGTCATGGCCATTCTTGCGGTGACGAAGGAGTCGGCCGGCGAGATCAACGCACGCATCGGGCGGCTGCTCACGCGGGAGCAGTGGGCTCAAGTCATCGCCTTTGACTACCGGGATGGTTCGCGGCATGGACGCAGGCGCTTCAACAGCTGGACGCCGGGCAGAACGGTGTTGGACCAGAACAACACACCCCGGCCGGGCCAGGAGCGCGCACTGCAGCGGTTGCTAGGGCACGCCACCACGTATTACCGACCGTTGGGGATGACTCCCGACGAACTGCGTGTAGGCCGCTCGGCCATTGGTTAGGAGCGGGCGCTCTGCCATTGAGCTACTGGTGGACCGAAAGGTCCACGGACCGGGCTCGAACCGGTATCTCCCGCACAGTGACGACTCCGGTGGTGAACCGGCCCATCCCGCAGATGATCGCCTCACGCACACTCTACCGAGGAACGCCACTGCCTCAAGTGCTCATCCGTCAAAACGATCGCTCAGTCAGCACCAGCCTCGTCCGAAGCGGCCTCGCGGGACTGTCAGTAAACAACGTCTCCGCTGATGGCGGCCAACGTGGTGGACCGCACAGCCCCGAGGTGGTTCCATACCGGTTCCATTGCCTCCCACAATGAGCGCCGATCCGGCTCGTTCTCCCAGCGAGCGGCGATCTCGTACCGCAGCCGGGCCGCGGCCTCGTCGGCCGACGAACCCGAGTACCGGACCTGCCGTGCGATGTCGTCGCTCGCCGGCTCAGGCAGGGACGCGCTTTCCCAGGCCGCCCGGACGGCCGCCGCGTGCCGCACCGCTGGCTGCGCCCCGCGGGCATAGAGGCCGATCAGTTCGGCCATGGGTGACACGCTGGGCAGACGGGAGCGCCACGCGGGCAGGAATTCCTTCTGCAGCAAGAACACTTGCTCCGCCAGGACGAGGACGTTCTCCGTGTGCAGACGCATCGTCCACCGTCCCGCTCCCGCCTCCCTCGGGAACTTGGGGCGCTTCGCCTCCTCCAGACCCCGAAGCAACTGGAAGAACGCTTCCCCGCACGCCGCTTCGGCCGTAACGGGCGCCCACTCGTGGCGATTGAGTGACCGGGCGATCTCGCTCACCCTGAGCTGGTCCGGGGTCGTGGTCATGACCCCTACCGTACGAGCCGTTCCGCGGCGCAGCCAACGCCTCCCTCCACATACCTTGGCCACCGGCAACGTCGGCCGCTCGTTGTCGGGCTCGCCAACAACCAGGCAGTACCCGGCGTTTGACCATCCTCGTTTGGTGGATGACCCAGGTCCGCAGGATGCAGAATGAGCGCATGACGCGATCAGCTCGCCTGCCTGCCGAGACCGACCCTGGGACGGTGTCAGCCACCGGCCCTCACTTCTCCCGGGTGGTGGACCCGGACAGCACCGTCAAGGTCACCTTCGACGGCACCCTCCTGATCGCCGGCCGGGAGGTGCTCTCCCCGCATCAGCTTCTGCGCCTCTGGGAAGACCAGGCACTCATGCAAGTGGAGATCGGTGACGCGACCCTGCGCGACACCGATATCACTCCTCCCGACCTGAAAGCGAAGATGGCGGTCTACGGCAGCGCAGTCGCGACCATCCGGCAGGGCCGCGTGAAGGGGCTTACCGATGCGCAGGTGCCGGAGTTCCTGGAGCTCATCAAACGCGGCGCGGCCGAGCAGGGGGCGCAACAGGCCAGGAACGCCAACCACTTCGAGACGATCGAGTACGGTCTAGACCTGTTCTCCGAGATGGCGGACGCCTGGCGGCTGGCACTGACCGTCGAGTGGCTCGACGACCCGGACGACGGTACCTCCGTGGAGCTGTAGCACCAGAAGGCCAGTGTCCTGCTTCAGACATCCGAGTCGCCTTCGCCTCTGCGTCATGTCAGGCAAGGACGCCGCTGCGTGCGGCGAGGCCGCGCAGTTCCATCGACGTGGGACCGGAGACGAGCAGACTGGAGATGAGTGACTTGGTCGCCGGGCGGGCGTGGGTCTCCTGGGGAGCGCACTGCTCGGCGGCCAGCAGGGTGCGGACACAGTCCGTGCGACGGCCGAGACGGTCGTAGGTGATGGCGATGTCACCCAGGGCACGAGAGCGGCGCTCGACGCTGGGCAGGGCCTTGAGAGAGATCGAGCGGGCGGCGGCGAGGGCGGTCAGGGGGTCCCCGGCGTGGTTCTCGGCGCTGATTCTGTGCAGTGTCACGGTGAGTGGGCTGAAGCCGCCGCCGTGGTCGCGCAGCAGGGTGATGCCGCCGAGTTCCTTGGCGATGGCTGCGGCCTCGTCGGTCAGCTCCCGCATTCCGTCCCGGTCGCCCCGGCGTGCGAGGGTGTAGCTGGCGCTCTGCACGAGAAGGCCGCGTACTGCGGCCCCGGCCTGTCCGGCGCGGCGCAGGTCCGGGTGGTCTGCGGCGGACAGCGCGATCGACAGTGCCTCCGAATGCCACCCTGCCTTCCTGGCCAGCACAGCCAGTTGGCGTGCCGATTCGGCGATGGCGAGGACGTCTTGTGCGGCCTCGGCGAGCTGCCGTGCGCGGTCGGCCGCCATCCAGCCGAGCTGCTGCTCGTCCATCTTCACGAGCATGCGGGTGGCCAGCAGGTAGCACTTGGCCAGGAGGGCGTACTGCGCGGTGTCGTCGCGTTGGCGGTCAGCGCGTGGCCGGTGCGGATCAGGCGTGGCAGGCGGACGGCGAGGGAGGCGTACCGGCAGGCGTCGAAGTCGGCGAGTGCGCGGGTGAAGTCGGCGGAGAGCTCGTTGGCCGGCGGGAGCGTGGGGGCCGGGCCCAGGCCGAGCATCGCGTCCCGGAGTCGGGCGACCAGCAGCTCGCCGAGCAGGGCCTCGTCGGCCTGTGCGGTGCCGCTCCCGAGGAGCGGGGCGCCGGCCGCTGAGGCGGCCGTGGCCGCCAGGCCCGCGAGCAACTTCCGTCGGCGCACCGGGTCTTCACCGTCCTCCCTGCCGGATCTACCCACCCTAGAGGCGGGCAGGCGGGGGAAGGCGCTGGTTGCGCCGATCGGCTGACCGTGTCGAACCTCTGGCCGGGGCGCGGGCGGTGCCAGACCGAATGCCCGGTGTGGCAGCTCCAGCGCGTCGGCGAAGCAGCGCAGTACGTCGACGTCCGTCATCGGCGAGATGCCCCGCTCGTACCGGGAGACCTGGGCCGCGGAGTAGCCGGTCTGCTTGCCGAGTGCGGCGAGGGTCAGGCCCTTGGCCTGCCGGGTCTGCCGTATCAGCTCCCCGGGTTTCACGTCGGCCCCGCGAGTCGCTCGTGCCGTGGTAATCGCATCTGTACCTCGTTCCCGCCGGTAGCCGAGGTTGCGCCGCCTCAACCGTAGTCCTGGGACTGCGCAGCCCATAGGCGGTTTGCATGAGACGCAAACGGTTTTGCGGGCCAGGACAGCGCCCCTCCCGCGGCAGGGCCCGCCGCGGCGACCTTCGAGGGCAGACGGCCCGCAGCCACGGGCCGCCCCGACTCCGGGAGGCCCCGATGCACTCCGCGAACGCCGCTCCGCCCACGATGCCTGCCGTAGACAGCCGTCTGATGCCCGCCTACTACTTCGGGACCGGGAGCCTCGGCCCGTATGTCACCGGCCTGTTGGAGCGGTGCCCCAGCGTCTTCGACCTCAAGGCAACGATGACTGCCGACCTCGACCACGAGAGCGCGCGCCTGCAGTCCGGGCACGGTGTCATCGAGGACGGTGCCCTGCTCCAGGGCGAGGTCATCGTCCAGGCCGGCGCCCGGATCGAGGCAGGCGCCCAGGTCATCGGACCGGTCCTGGTCTGCGCCGGCTCCGTCATTTCGGCCGGGGCACTCATACGCGACCACAGCGTGATCGGCCCCGGCTGCCGGATCGGGTTCGGCGCCGAGATCACCCGCAGCCTGCTGGCCGGGCACGTCTTCATGAAGCACCCCTGCTTCATCGGCGACTCGGCACTCGGACGAGGTGTCAACATCGGCTCCTTCTGCTCGACCACCGGACTGCGCTGCGACCGGGGCCCCGTTGCCGAACCGGCGATCGAGGACATCACCGTCAACCTCGACGGGCAGCGGATCACCACAGGGCAGACCAAGTTCGGCGCCGTCATCGGCGACGAGGTCGCCCTGCCCGCCGGCACCGTGCTCTCGCCGGGCACCCTGATCGGACCCCGCACCGTCGTCTACCCCCGCGACCACATCGGCGGCTTCCTGCCCGCCGGCTCACGGATCCGGTGACGACCATGACCACCACCCCCACCACGGACGCCGCCGTCGTCCACGTCACGGGCGGACGTCCGCTGTCCGGCCGCATCCCGGTGCAGGGCAGCAAGAACATCGCCCTGCACCTGTACGCGGCCATGCTCCTGGCCGAAGCCCCCGTCGTCCTCACCGCAGCCCCGGAGATTACCGACACCGGGGTCTGCGCGCGGATCCTGCGCCACACCGGAGCCCACGCCGATGTGGCCGGCGACCGGTTCACGAGCGCTCCGGCCCAGGCGGTGTACCCGGTCATCCACCCCGAACTCGGGCGCCAGGTGCGGACGACGGTGGTGCTGGCAGCCGCCGTGCTCGCCCGCACCGGCCAGGTCGCCTTCCCTTATCCCGGCGGCGACGCGTTCTGCCCCCGCCTCATTGACCGGCACCTGGCCGCCATGCAGGCGGCCGGAGCCGAAGTCGTCGCGAGCGGCACCGGGGTGCGCGCGATGTGCGGGCCGCGCGGTGTGAGGGCGTTCACCGTGGACGTGAACACGCCGTACGGGCCGAGCCTGGGCGCAACGGTGACGGCGATGCTGCTGGCCGCCCGTGCCCCCGGCACCAGCCTGATCACCCACGCTTCCATCGAGCCGGAAGTCACCGAGACCGCCCGCTTCCTCGCCGAGCGTGGCGTCCTGATCCACTTCGACGACCAGGGCCTGCACGTGGCCGGGAGTGACTGGATCGGTGGGGGCGAGTTCGCGGTGGCCGGAGACCGGATCGAGGCGGCCACCATGGTCATGGCCGCCGCGGCGACCGGCGGCAGCGTCCATCTCGACAACATCAGCGCCGCCGGCTTCCCCACGGGCCTGGTCGGTGCCCTCACCGCGGCCGGAATCTGTCTGAGTGACGCCACCGACGGCGGCGTGCGCGGTCAATCGACGGGAGGGTTGACAGCGATCGAGGCCGCTACGGGCCCACACCCGGGCCTTCCCACCGACACCGCACCGCAGCTCGCCGCCATACTCACCCAGGCGGACGGCACATCGCTGGTCGGCGAACGCGTCTACCCCCGCCGCGACACCCACGTCGAGGGCTTGCGCGCCTTCGGCGCCGACATCACCACCAGCGGTTCGGTGACCCGCATCCGCGGGCCCGTCCGCCTCCGCGGCGCAGATGTGCAAGCGTCAGACATCCGTGCGGTGACCGCCCTGTTGATCGCCGCCCTCTGCGCCGAGGGCCCCTCTACGATCCGGGGAATGTGCCACCTCCGGCGCGGCTACGGACACCTGCTGTCCAACCTCGCCACGCTGGGAGCCGACGTCACCACCTTCCCCGGAGGCCCCTGATGCTCGTCCCGTTCACCGCCGCTGATGTCGCCCGCCTCAAGGAAACCCTCGACTCCGCCATCGCCGACGGCGCCACCCCCGGCGGCGTGATCGTCTACGGCACTGCGGACGGCACTCCTGAGTACCTCAGTGCCGGAGTCGTCGCCCCGGAGTGCGGCGACGAAGCGCCCAACCGGCACACGGCGTACGACATCGCCTCGCTGACCAAGGTCGTCGCCACCTGGCCCCTGATCGGCCGCGCGATGAACGACGGCCTACTCGACCTGGACGAGCCCATCCGCGACTTCCTGCCCGCGATGAACGGCGAGATGCCGTCCGCCGAGGCGACCGTGCGCCAACTCCTCACCCACACCTCGGGACTTCGCGCCTCCACCCGCCTGGACCACTACCGAGGCACCGAACTGCCCCTGCATGAACTGATGTGCCGCGAGCCACTGGACGACGCCCCCGGAACCCACCGCTATATCAACCGCGGATACATCCTGCTGGGTCTGGCCCTCGCACACATCAACGACCAGCCCCTCGACGAACTCGCCGCGACCCTGTGGGAAGACCTCGGCATGCCCGAAGTGACGTACGGGCCCCTGGGCCGCTCCCGCCGGGTCGCCCCGACCGAGCAGCGCATCCCGGGCGCCCCGCGCATCTGGGGCGCGGCGCACGACGACAACGCTGCCCTGCTCGGCGGCGTCGCCGGTCATGCCGGCGTCTTCGCCACCCCGCGCAGCCTCGCCCAGTACGCCCAGCGGCTGCTGACCGCGTGCTCAGACGAGAGGGACGACGACCTGGGTGAGTGGATGCGCGCCAGTCTCGTTCCGCAGGCCGCCATCGAGCCCGGCCTGGACCGCGGTCTGTCCTGGATCCTCGCCGCCGGCGGACGCGTCGCCTACCACCACGGCTTCACCGGCACCAGCCTCTACCTCGCCCCCGACACCAGCCGCTACCTGGCGATCTGCACGAACGCCGTCTACCACGGCAACGCCCGCACCCGCATCGCGCCACTGCGGGCTCTCGCACTCAAGACGATCTCCGCCGCCTGACGAAGGAAGTGACCCCATGGGTGAGTTACTGGCCGATCACACCACGCTCCGCCTCGGGGGACCCGCCGACCGGTTCCTCACCCACCGGGATCCGGCCGCCTGGACCGACCTGACCAGGGTCATCCACCGCAGTCCAGCACCTCTCTACGTCCTCGGCGGCGGCAGCAACACCATCGCCGCCGACACCGGATTCCGCGGAACCGTGCTTCGCATGGCCACCCACGGCATCCGCGCGCGCATCCTCGACAGCGAACTCGTGGAACTCACCGTCCAGGCCGGGCACCCGCTGTGCGACCTCGTCGCCTTCGCCGTCGCCGAGGGACTGTCCGGGATCGAATACCTCGGCGGCATCCCCGGAACCTCGGGAGCGGCTCCGGTCCAGAACACCGGCGCCTACGGCCAGCAGATATCCGACGCCCTCACCCGCCTCACCGCCCACGACTGGCACCGCGGTCACTGCGTCGAACTACGCCCCGCTGACTGCGGCTTCGGCTATCGCACCAGCATCTTCAAGGACCGCCCCGGCCGGTGGCCGATCCTCACCATCACCGTGCTCCTCGCCCGCAGCAGCTCCGCCGCCCCCGTCTCCTACCCCCACCTCGCCGGCACCCTGGGCATCCCGATGGGGGTCCGGCCGCCGCTCGCCGAAGCTGCCCACGGCGTACTCGCCGACCGCAGCAACCGCGGTCTGTCCCTGCCCGCGATCGGACCAGACGCCCGCCAGGTGGGCTCGGTCTTCCTGAACCCTGCCATCACACACAACCAGGCCAGAGCCGTGCGGGCCGTCGGCGGCCCGGTCCACCGCTCTGAGAACAGCGGGCTGCGAGCCAGCGCGGGCTGGCTCCTGGAAAACGCCGGGTACAGCCCCGGCACCCAGGTCGCCCCCGGCGTGTACTGCTCCTCCCGTCGCACCCTGACACTCACCGCGCACCGCGGCGCCACCAGCACGTCCTTCGACGCTGCCCTGCGCACGCTGACGGCCTGTGTCTTCTCGGCACTAGCCATTCGACTCACGCCCGAACCTCGCCGACCGTCCAGCAACTCGACACTGCCCTCAGTCCGAACTGCAGGAGCCAACTTCCCAAACCAGCAGCGGATTTCGAGGCCGCCTGGGTACGTCGAGTCGTCATGAAGTAGTTCACTTGTGCGCTGAGCGGCGACCGCCCGTACTCGACCGGCATCCACACCACCCGCGACATCACCGGCGCGCGAACGCCCCAGCGCAGCACATCGTCGGCCGCAGGTGCCGGACACGTCAGGACCGGGGTCAGCCGGGGCTCTGTCCTCCGTCCGAATTCGACATGTGCTCACCGTGGCGGCGTGTTGATCGTCTACCGTCTGCGAATGCGGGTGTTGACGAACTGCTCCGCGATCCCCACAACGCGCCGACGCCACTACCTGGTTGGGGCGCTGCCCGTTGAAGTCGCAGAGGGAAAGCCGCAGATGATGACGTTGACCCGCGAAAGCGAGTTCACCGCGGTCCACAGCCAGCAGGTTCTGCCCTCCTGGCACGAATGCCACTATCGCCACGGACATGACTGGACGGTACGCACGGAGGTCGTGGCGAACGACAACCTCACCGACGACGAATCGGTAGCGGTGCATACCGCGCTGGCCGAGTGCGACACCTAGGTCGACGAGCAACTGGCCCACCGGTACCTGAATGAACTCGACGGCTCCCTGGCAGACAACTGCGGCCCCTGGCAGCTGGGCCAGTGGGTCTTCACTACCTGGACCGGTCGAGTGCCGCACCTCACAGCAGTGCACCGCCCGCCCAAGCGAATTGGCCGAGCGCGCGGCCCCGTCCCGAACAGGGAACGGTGCGAGGTCACTTACCGCCCGGAGGAAGACCCTCGCTACGGCCGCTACCCGCTGCGCAATGACGCTGTCCAGGTCACCGAGGTGAGCGAGTCCTGGGGAGAGCTGTGGATGGGGCCCGAGGAGGCCCGGACCGTGGAGACGGTCAAGAACGTCACGGTACGTGTCACCGACGGTCACCGACTGGGCCGCTCCCGACGAGCAGCTGTTGCGGGTGGAGTCGGTCACCTTCGAGTACCGGCACGCCACGTGGCCCTCGCCGGAGTGGTGGGCGATTTCCACCCGCGCAGAGACCGTGTACGCCGACGAGAGCGGCCAAGTCACCGAACCCCGTCGCGCGCAGTCGATGGCCACGCTTGGGCAGCGATGGCGTCCCCACCTGGGTGCGATCGCTGGAGCGGGACTACCGCCCTGCGCCGGACGAACTCCCGCCCCCGCCCTCCGGCTCGCGTTCGTGAGCGCGACTCAGTGTGCCGGGCGGCGCAGTGCCAGGGGCCTCGCGGACGCAAGCACGGCGCATGGCTTCGGCTCCCGCCGCCATGCTCTGGGTGATCACCCGCTGCCTGCACTGCCGGCCGATTGCCGGATGACAACGGGAATCGGGTTCCTCGTGTCCGGGGCGGGCCGGTAGGTGACGCCATAGTCGCGGGCAAAGCGGTTGGCTTCGGCCTCCGTGCTAGCCAAACGGTGCAGATGCAGCCCGTAGGCAACGGAGGTGATCTGCTCGTCTGTCAGGCACAGCCGCCACCGGTTGTCACCACGGGAGAACGACGCGGTGCGGAGCCGCTCGGCGAGTCCCTCGGCCGGTGGTGTGGCGAGTTGGCTGGCCAGGCCGACGAAGACCCGCGCGACCGCCATCTGAGCAGGCCGAAGCTCCACCAGCCGTTCCCTGGGGCCGGGTTCGGGTCCATCAGTTGCATCCTCAGGGCGGGCGTGGGCATAAGTGAGAACGTCACGGCCGTGGGAGGTCAGCCGCGCTGCCCAGCGCACGGGCCTCGACAGACGGGCCGACAGCTCCGCGCGGATCTGCATATCCGCCAACTCGACCAGTCCGTCTCGCACCAGTGCCTCCGCTCGCTGCTGGACCGCTACGGGCACCGCTTGATCCAGCGCCCACGCCTCACGCTCGGCCCGCTCTTGCTCCCACAGCACCTCCAGCGTGGTGATCCGCTTCTCGGAGGTCCTCATGCCGTCCCCCTGTTCGACCTCGATCGACACCGTGCAAGTCCATCGTCCATGACCAGGGCTCGTGTTGCGCTCTGTTCCCCTCGACGGCACTCCGGCGAGCGAGGAAAGCCCGGCTCGTAGGCCAAAGCACCTCCCTCTGCAGCGGTTCGGGCTGACCACGGATCTCCAACAACACGATCCCAGCCCCACAATTCGGTGACGGCCGGGCCGATCGTTCCCGAGCACCACCGACCGCCACTGATTACTCAGGACAGCGGCGGACCTGAGCCAGGAGGAGCGCGGTTACGCTGCCGGCCTCGGTGATGCGTCCGGACTGTACGGCGTCCACGGCGTCAGCCAGAGGGATCCACGCCACCGTCATCCCGATCTCGGTGGCGTCTCGGCGCAGCTGCCCAGGTCGCAGGTCGGTTGCGAGGAAGAGATACGTCCGGGCGCTCGTCGTGGCCGGCAGAGGATCGATCACTCCCAGCTGGTGCAGGGCGCCGGCGAAGACGCCAGTCTCCTCCTCCAGTTCCCGGCGGGCCGCTTGATGCGGCTCCTCGCCCGCAGTGCCGCCACCCGGCAGATGCGGGACCCTGCGGTGCTGAAGGTAGAAATCGTCTTCGACGATCGCGACTTGCCCGTGATCGTCGAGTGCGACCACACGGACCGCGTCGTCCACACTGACGTGCTCGTAAAAGCCAGTGCCGCCCTCGCCTGGCTGGACCACCTTGTCGCGGTAGAGCGTCAGGAACGGTCCCTCGTGGACTACCTCTCTCGAAAGCTGCACCCACCCGGCCATGACCACTCCTCGGTCGTCGCTCCGGTCCAAGTGGACCCGGGCGAAGGACGCTACCCGGCCGACAAGGTCACCCCGCCGAAGCCGGAGCGGGGGTGTGGAACTTCGCGGTGTTCCTGCTGCCCGCCGGGGCCTCGCATGATGCCCAGCCCTCGTTGGCTGGGCATCAATGCGCCCTGGTGGCAGGGATGTTGAGGCTGTCATGCTGGGGACGTCGGCCCCGGCTCGCCTGCATCCCCGTGACGATCCGGGGCCGCGTCAAGGCTTCCTGGTGTCCCGCAGGTACGTCTGGACAAGGGCCTCGGCCTGCTCGCACCGCTTCTTCAGTTCCGGGCAGAGCGGGCAGCTCTTGAGGTGCTCGACGTAAGCGGCGTAGCTGCCCTGCGCAGCGGGCTTGATCATGTCCAGCATCGGCGTCTCCCCGCGAAACGGCCATGGGCCGCACCTATTGACCCGGATTCAACAGCATATGCCGCGCGTACCCTGTTCGGGCCCGAACCGGCCAGGCGGAAGGAACGATTCCCCGGTGAGGACCCGTAGGCTCACCATGCCGGGCGAGCCAGGCCCCGCCGGTCGACAGCGGACAGCAGCCTGAACCACTCAAAGCGACTGCCGTTCGCCTGACTCGCCGACCTCTGCCAAAATCCGGCCATGATGTTGGGCGCTGACGGGATGCTGGACTTGCAGGCGCGGGCCGAGGGCCTGAGCGCCGATGCCCGCAGCAGGCGGTGGAAGCCGGGTCGATCCGACCGAAAGGCACTCGCGATCTTGAACCGAGCCAACGGCGCGGTGGTTCCCAGAGAAGCGATCACTGAGATGCTCGACGAAATGGGTGCTCGCGGCGTGAACCGGATGGATGCCCGGTTGATCACGCTGCTGGTCGACTCAGCAGCGGCGCAGGACCTACCGAGTGTCGCGGCGCTGCCCGAGACCCAGCAGGCTCTCAGCGCCGTCGCCGCCCTGGTACACGCAGTGGCCAGGCATCAGGATCCGGATACCCGCCGCGCCGCATGGGATCTGTATGTAGCACTGCACAACCTTGCCGAAAGCCAGACCTGGGGTGAAGTCGCCACATCCGATCAGGGCCAGATACTCGGCGACATTGACGACGCACTGGCCCAACTGAAGCGAACCGAAGCGGTGTTGACACGAAGCCACCCCGAGCTCGTCCAGCAAGTACGGCAGGCAGTCGCTTCCTGGCCGAGCGAACCGGCTACCCGACTCGTGGAATTCCTGTCGCTGCTGGACGCCCTTGGCGACATCGCAGGAGCATCCCTACCGCTACAGATGCCGCCCACTACATAGGCACGCCTCCGGCACGTCTCGAAGCTCCGCGGATCAACTTCACAGGGCAGCCTGAGGGCTCAGCGCCAGAAGGACATCCCTCCTCTTCCCCGCAACTGGCCGACCCTGAAGGGAGTTGACGCCCCCTTATAGAGGAAGCCGCCGAAGACGGGGCACTGATTACCCATCACCGCCACATCCCTTTAATGGTTTCTGTCGCGATCTGACGATTGGCCACCACCTTTACGGACAGGGAAACGAAACGCACCCCCGCCCCCTTAACCCGTGACCATGGATCCCCTCAAGCCGCCCGATCAGATTTCCGCCGGCATGATCGCCATCAGTCGGCATGACGGCAGCTCCAGGGGAGCGAAGGCAAGTAGGTGCATGGCGAATTCCGTGCCGCCCTGCCGGGGGAGGTAGAGGCGGCGCGGCCGGTGCGATGCCGGGTGCGTCATGCTGGGCAGGTTCGGGGAGTCCCACAGTCGGCGGGCAACCGCATCGCCCCGGATGGTGTCGATTACCTCCTGAAGGCGCTCGTCATGGCGGTACTGCTCGGCATGCACGCGGAGCTGGGCGATCATGGGTAGCGCCCATTCATCCTCCCAGTCGATGAGCTGGGTGCGGGCCTCAGGCCAGGTGAGAGCCCACTCCATGACGTTCAGGCCGTACATCATCCACGGGAAGTACTCCAGGGTCTTGGAGTTGTAGGCGAGCATGTCCCAGCGGAGGTCGCTCATATAAAGACCCCAGGTCGGGCTCTGCTCGACGAGGTTGCGGATTGCCGCAGGGAGCAGGTCAGCGAGGGGACTGACCGGGGCTTCGGCCGGGGCGCGCCCGTGGGTGACTCGGTAGACAACGTGCCATTCATCGGCAGTCAGGTCCAGGATCCGCCTGACCGCCTGCAGCAAGCCCTCGGAGTAGTTTGCCGACCGCCCGGACTCCAGGGCGTTGTACCAGCGGCGACTGACGCCGGCCAGTTGCGCCACCTCGGCCTGGGTGATCCCGGGGGTTGTCCTGTCCCCGAACACGGCCGTGAAGCCGGGTATGTCCGATGCATTACGACGCGCCCGAGCTTGGCGGAGTATGCGGGGGACGATCGAAGCCTGGCTCTCATCAGCATTCATAACGTTCACATAACGTCCGAGGGTGGGATTCAGATCACATTGACAGTCAACCTTCGACAGCCCACCCATTCTTTCGACTCTTTCAATCGTCACAGTTTTCAGGGGAGTTGACGAACGCCGACGCGTGCAGCGTTTCTATGCCGCACACCTGTCGCCGCGAAATGAGAACTGCCAGTTCTCATCAGCAGCATAAGCGAACGCTTTGAGTTCCTGTGACGCGCAGGTGGCCGTTCTAAGGTCACCGACAACATCACCGAAAGCGCATTCCTCACTGCAGCGGATTCGGTGCGCTTGCTCGTGTAAAGGATCTTCATGTCGCAGTCGCACTCTGCTTTGATCATCGGCGGAAACCGTGGAATCGGGCACGCCACCGTCCGGGCATTCGTCGAAAGGGGCGACACGGTCGCCTTCACCCACCACAGTCACGCGGCCGATCCCGAACTCGCCTACCTCGGCGCCCTGCCCGTGTTCTGCGACATCACCGACTCCGACCAGGTCGAGAGCGCCTTCGAAGAGGTCGAGGCCGACCAGGGCCCGGTCGAGGTGCTCGTGGCCAACGCCGGCATCACCCGGGACCAACTGCTACTGCGCATGTCGGAGGCGGACTTCACCACGGTCCTGGAGACCAAGCTCATCGCCTCCTACCGACTGGCCAAGCGGGCCGCCCAGAGCATGGTGAAGGCCAAGCAGGGTGGCCGCATCATCCTCGTCTCCTCCGCCGCCGCGCTCACGGGTGAAGCCGGGCAGACCGACTACGCGCCGTCCACGGCGGCCCTGATCGGCTTCGGCCGCTCGCTGGCCCAGGAGGTCGGCTCGCACGGGATCACCGTCAACATCGTGACCCCCGGCCTGACCGACACCGCCATCGCCGCAGCCCTGCCCGAGACCCATGCCAACGAGACCATCGGAGACGTTCCGCTGGGCCGCATCGGAAGCCCGGAGGAGATCGCCGCGACCATCGCCTTCCTGGCCAGCGAGGAAGCCGCCCACATCACCGGTGCCGTGGTACCGGTCGACGGCACCATCTCCATCGGGCACTGACATTCCCCGGCTACCGGTCAGCGACCTACGTCGCCGTGGACAGCACGACAGAGAGCAGGAAGACGTGATGCGGAGGTTGCTGTTCCGTGGCCGGGCCCGAAACCCGGCCACGGAAGACAGCTCGGGCAGCCGGGCGATCAGTCGGCGCGCGATCCGCCAGGAGTGCCGGCATCTGCTGGCTCAGATGCCGATTCCCCGGCCCTTCGCCCTTGAGGGGTTGATCGCCGGGATCGAGGCGGAACGGGGGCGGCGGATCAAACTGGTCGCGATCCCCGATCATCTGCTGGCCAATACGGATGTGTGCGGGTTGTGGCTGCGGCTGGACGACGTGGCGGTCGACCTGATCCTGCATGTGGCGGGCACGACATCCTTCCACCGTCAGCAGATCATCCTGCACGAGCTGGCGCACCTGTGGTGCGACGACGTGACCGAGGCCAATCCCGACGAACTGGTCCGGCTCCTGCCCGATTTCCCGCCCGAACTCCTGCATCGGCTGATGGCGAAGGGCCGGGTCATGGCCCGCCACCGCTATGACTCCCGGCCGGAGATACGCGCCGAAATGCTGGCCGACCTGCTGCATCACTCGGCCTACTCCACCGACTACATCGAGGACTCCACGCTCCGGCACCTCGACGAAGACCTGTCCCACCTGCGATTCGTTCCCCGCACCCGCACTCCCCGGAAGAGCCGTGTCCCTCTCTGATGCGTTCGTCTCCCTGATCATCGTCCTGCTGTTGCTCCAGGCGGCCGTCCGCCTGCCGACCGCCCTGCGAGGCCAGCGCCGCGAGCGCTCGCTGTGGGGCGCGTTCGCCGCCTTCGCCGTCGCCTGGTGGCTGCGTACTTACACCGGCCGCGCGGTGATCGACCCGCTGGGCATCACCGACCTGCCCACTCTCCTCAAGCACGTACTGGCGATCGCCGGGATCTGCGTCCTGCTGACCTACGTCACGGACATCTACCGCGACGAGGACGCAGGAGCCCGCCACATCAAGATCACTTCCTCCGTGCACCGTGTCGCCGTCCGCGCCTCGCTGGCCACCGTCCTGTGCCTGGTCGCCGTGTTCTTCCTCGCTCTGGACCGGTCGAAGACCGCGGCCGACAGCCCGTACTTCATGGGTCGGCACGTCGGCGAGCCCGGGCTTGCCGTCTACCTGGGGCTGTTCAACACCTACGTCGCCTCGTCCGCCGCGGTGTGCGCGTACCAGTGGGGCCGCGCCGCCCGGATCGCCCGACGCTGGAGCCTGCGCACCGGGCTGGCGATGATGGCCACCGGAATGGCCGTGATCGTCGCGTACGCCGTCGTGCGCACCGTCTACCTGGCCGCGACCACCCTCCACCCAGCCCCCGCTGCGGTTGGCAGCGCCCAGGAACGCGTCACCGACACCCTGCTGTACGTGGGATTCGCTCTCTGGCTGCTCGGCTCCCTCACGCCCGCCACCCGCGCCCTCGTCGCCCAGGCCCGCGCGATCAAGGCAGTGATCGGTCTGCACCGGCTGTGGCGCGACTTGGTCCTGACCATCGACGGGAGCGCCTTGCACGCGCCCAGCATGCTCCTGGGCGGCCACCGCATCGTCTCCCTGCTCAATACCGTGCGCGACGTCCTCTCCCACGACACGACCCCGCAGATCCGGCTCGGCCGGTACGTCACCGAAATCCGAGACGTCACCCACGAACTGCGCCGCAGGGCACCGGCCGATCTCTTCGAACGTGCCCGCCGACTCGCGGAAGCCGAAAGCCACATCGGCCTGGACGCCGACGCCGTTGCCGAGGCGTACTGGCTCAAGGCCGCCATGGCCCTCGCGGGCGCCCCGGGCCGGGCTCCCGTCGCCTACTCCACGGCTGGCGACGACTTCGCCTCGGAAGTGCCTTGGCTCCTGCGGGTCGCCCGCGCGTACCGCCAAGCCAGCCCGCACACCGGCGCGATCATGGACGCACTGACACCCGCTCCCGTCCCCCACCTCGCAAAGTGATGGCAATGACCGTTACCGCATCGGCCGCCGCCCTGTTCTTCAACGTCGAAGGCGAAGCTCTCATCGTCAACCCGACCTACAAGGACTACTGGAACCTGCCCGGCGGAGCCGTAGACACCGACCAGGACGAAACCCCGCACGACGCGGCCGTGCGGGAAGTCCAGGAGGAACTGGGCATCACCCCGCCGATCGGCGACCTGCTCGTGCACGCCTGGGTCACCGTTCCCGGCCGAGGCGCCCAAGTCCTGTACGTCTACGACGGCGGCATCCTCAGTCCCGAGGACCAGGACGCGATCACCGTGCAGGAGTCCGAGCTGAGTGAGTACCGCTTCATCCGGCCGGACAGCATGGAGGACGGCCTGATCCCTCCGCATCTGACCGAGGTCTGGCAGGCCGCCCTGACCGCGCGGGCCGAGCAGCGGCTGGCCGTACGCACGGTCCGCCTGTAGAACCGAACAGCCCGGTCCGAGGCAGTGGCCTCGGACCCGGCTCGTCAGATATGTGCCATCACGGCCGGGCCGTAGCCCCTCCCCCGCTCTGGGTTTCCGCTCGAACCTTGTCGACCTCGTCGAAGACGAACTGCAGGAGTTCCGCCGACAGTCCCTGCCGCTCACCGCCGCGGGCCGCCAGCGCGGCGATCTCATTCTTGAGCAGCAAGGTCTCAGCAATGACCCGCTGCACATCGGCGTCCTGCGACCAGATCAGCGGTGTCGTGTCCAGCGCCTGTGCCAGCGCATCCAGCGCGTCCGCTTCCGCGCTGCGCACCGCGCCGGTCCGCAGATCACGCACCAAGCCAGGGGTGAGCACCTCAGTGCCCGTACGTCCGTTGCCGAGATCGGCGAGTTCGGCGTCCGAGAGCGGGGCCGGCAACTGCTCCAGAAGGTATGTGATCTTCTCCGCCAGCGTCTCCGGCAGCCCTTCGCCATCCCGCGGCGAAGGCGGTTCCGTCTCGTCAGGCTCAGGCACGTCGATGCCGAAGGACCGCTCCTGCGCGCGCAGCAGCGCCTCGACACTCACCCCGTACTTTGCCGCGAGTGCCTCGACGTACCGCTCTTCCAGGCGATGCTTCGCGTTCTCCGCAGCGGCGACCGGTCCGGGGGTTTTCGTCCCGGTCAGCTCCTTGGTAGCCGCCTGGGTGTATCCGGCGTCAGCTCGCAGGTCGGCCAGGTCAGGACGCCCGTCGCGGGGAAACAGTTCGTCGAGATCGCGGTCGACTGCCTTAGCCAGGCCGGGCAGCTTCTCCGGGTCGGGAACGGAGTGCCCCTTCTCCCAGGCACTCACCCGGGCACCGCTGACGCCCACAAGCACCCCCACTTCGGCTTGCTTGCGACCACACTCCCTGCGGGCAAGCAGCAGCGCCTGGGGGTCGAACCGGCGAACCGGCATCCAGCACGTCCTTTCCTGGTCCAATACGGCGCTCGTCAGCAGGCCAGCCACTTGATCGATGAGCCAAACGAGTATATTTTCGTTTCATCGATCGGAGCAGCTAGTCAGCTTACCTCGATTGCAGCCGCCGTGCCCACGAGAGACGAAACACCTCTGTAGCACGCCCAAGCCTTGGAGCCACTGCGTGTCCTCCCTCAGCCATCCCTTGCGCCAGTCACAGCGGGCACTTGAGCCGTCCGCCACGTGCACCCAGCAGGCGCAGATGACGCTGCCCTCCGATGCGACTTGTAGAGAGTCCTTTAGCAAGGTCTGGATGTTGCCGCAGGTCCTGCATATGTTCGTCGTCCCTCGCCGGGTACCCCACCCGGCGGCAGACGACGCCAGGAGCCACATGCGGAACGCACGATCCAGCCGGGTGCGATAGCCCCGAACAGAGCGACGGCGCCCAGGGAGCGGTAACTCCCGGACGCCGAACGCCAGATGGCACTCCTGCCCCGGCAAGGGCGGAGATTCACCCACTTCACCGCACCGGCCCTTTCCACGGGGGCACACCGGTGCGGGTTTCACCACGAAGGAGAGTCGCACATGCCGCCTGCCCTGCGCAAAAGGCCGGTCCCCCCGGCCAGCGCGGCAGCCACGCGCACCCATCCGCCGCACCGCTCGTCGACCCAGCTGCTGGCAACCACCGTCGCGCCGCAGCCCTCGGCTGACACGCGCCGCCAGACGGCGGTGTCCCGATGAGCGGGCAGGCGCGGAAGTGGGTGTGGGAGCACAGCGCCAGCCGTGGCACGGCCCGCCTGGTCCTGCTGTCGATCGCCGACCGGATCCCCGACGCGCAGTGCGTCGCCTATGCGTCCGTAGCCGAGCTGATGGAGCGGACGAACGCCAGCCGCAACGCTGTGCGCAGCTCGTTGGCCTTGTTGGAGGACGCCGGCGAGCTGGAGATCCTCGACGGCTACGAGGGCCCGCAGCACAGCACAGTCTACCGCATGCCGCGCCCCGCCGCCTGGCTCGCGAAGGTCGCGGCAGCCCAGAAGGCCGACCCCGAGCTGCATGTCGAGGACATCGAGATCCTGACGGACTCCGACCCCGCCCCGGCCCTGGAGGACCTCGACGAGGAGCGGCTGCGCAAGCACCGCATCCGGCCCAAGGCAGGGTCAGAATCGGGCCCCCGTCGTCAGAATCTGACCGGGTCAAAATCTGCACCCCCTCGTCAGAATCTGACCCCTCCCCGGGTCAGAAACCGACCCCTCTCCGGGTCAGAAACTGACCCCCAGAACTGTAGTGAACCGAAGGTGAACCGTAGGTACAGCAGCAGTGCTGCCGGCGTCACCTCCGCCATGGACTGGCCGGTCGACGACGCGAGCCTGTCCTGGGCCCAGCAGCAGGGACACCTCGCCCGCCTCGGCGAGCAGGGCCTGCAAGCCGCCGACGCGAAGTGGCGCCACTACCGCGCCGCCTGGAGTCCTCGCCCCGCCGCGGACTGGGCTGCCGACTGGCAGTCCTGGATCGCCCGCGAGCACACCCCCACGCCTCAGCGCCCGAACCTCTACGCACTGCCCGGCGGCAACCCCACGCCGCAGGCCGGCATGACCAAAGCCGACCTGCACATGGCCGCCCTGCTGGCCGCCGTCGACGAACCGACTGGAACGGAGTAACTACCTTGGACCGCCGCGAAGTTGCTGCCGTGCTCACCTACGTCGGCCGCCTGGACCCGCGCACCATCCGCACCGACGCGGGCGAGGCCCGCGACCAGCTCGCCATGTGGCACGAGCTGCTCGACGACGTGCCCATGACCACAGGTCAGGGCTGGGACGTACGCGAGACCGTCCGCAAGCGCATCGTCAGCTCGCCGTATCCGATCCTGCCGGCCGACGTGGCCCGTGAATGGCACGCGCACCGCCGCGAGCGTCTGGCCCGGCACACCGACCCGACCCCGAGGGCCGACCCGGACAACCCGCAAGCCTGGCGGGCCGAGCTGCTCGCGGCGCGCGACGCCGTGGCGGCCGGGCACGCCGCGCCCTCGGCGCACCGCGGGATCACCGCCGGGCGCCACCGGCCGGGTCTGAAGGACCAACTCGCCGCAGTCGGCTCGTATATCCCGGCCGCTGTCCGTGCCGAGCTGGCCCCCTACCGCCCGGCCCGCGCCTCCCGCGAGGCCGCCGTCGCTGCCGGCGGCCCCGACGTCCTCGCTGTGCCGTGCGAGTGGTGTCACGCCGAGAAGGGTGAGCCCTGCCGCCGTCGGCGCATCAGCCTCGACGGCACCGCCCGGGGCAACGCCCCTCGGGCCACCGCTCACCCCGGCCGCATCGACCGCGCCCTGGCGGCGCAGGCCCAGGCGCCCGCCGCCTGACCGCGGCCCACTTCTCCACAGAAACGTTCCACCCTGCGTACGGTCCGCCGCCGTACCCCGAGCCCGCCTCGCAGCGCCCCGCCGCACCCCGGCCGCCACCGGTGCCGAGCGGCCCCTGCCGACCGAGGCGACTTCCGGAGACTGCCTTGCGCCACATCACCACCAACGACACCCCGGCACCGACCATCCGGGGCATCGCCGACCACAGCTGGCAGGCCCGCGCCCTGTGCCACAACATGCCGCCCGAGGACATCGACGAGCTGTTCTTCCCCGCGGCCCGCGACCGCGCGGCCATCGACGAGGCCAAGTCGATCTGCGGGCGGTGCCCGGTGAAGAAGGCGTGCTTCGACTACGCCCTCGACAACGAGATCCGCCACGGCATGTGGGGCGGGCTCACCGAGGACGAGCGCCGCCCCTGGCACGCCAAGGTCAACAAGCGCCTGGACTACAGCCGGGTGAAGGCGGCCTTCGAGGGGCGCGACGTCCACCTCAGCGACGCCGAGCGGGAGGCCGTCACCCGCCACGCCTACGTCCGCGGCTGGAGCCCCGAGCGCCTCGCGTACGCGCTGCGCCTCGACCTCGACTGGGCGCGCGACCTGATGCGCAACGCCGCCCACGCCGTCGCCGACCGCGACCGCTACTGGGACCAGGCCGACGAGACCGAGCCGACCGATGAGACCACGGAGGACGACGACGTCACCTCGCCGGTGCAGGTGCCTCGCCAGGTGCAGACCGACTCCCTGATCGCCGCCCTCCGAAAGGCCGCATGACAAACGCCATCGCCATATCCCTGCCCTACGGCATCGAGCCCGTCTACGTGGTCGCGGCCGTCGGGCTGCTCGCCCTCGCGCTTGCCGGCTGGTCGATCCGGCGTAACCAGAACCGGGCTGACGGCAAGCGCGTCGGCACCCCCGCGGTCTGGGTCTCGGCCCTCGCCGCCCTCAACTGCACCATCTACTCCGGCGACACCAGCTGGCGGTTCGCCGCCGACTACCTCGACATGGCCGGCACCGTCGAGCGGGCCATGATGTTCAGCGCGGGTGAGGCGGCGCTGTTCGCGACCGCGCTGATGGCCCGGCAGAACCTGAAGACTCAGGGAGCGCCCGGCCTGCCCGGCGCCCTGGTGTGGGTGATCACCGGGGTGCAGATCATCCCGGCGTACGCCGAGTCGGGCACGGTGGGCGGCACCGTGCGGGCCTTCGTCGGCCCGGTCATGGCAGCCGTGCTCTGGCACCTGGCCATGGGCATCGAGCTGCGGCTGCACAAGCCGGACGCCACCTCGCAGGGGCTCCTGGCCACGCTCGGACGCGAAGCACGAGAACGGCTCCTGTCCCGCCTGGGCATCGCCACCCGCAACCGCGACGCCGCACAGATCACCAAGGACCGCGCGACTCAGCGGGCAGTGGCCCTGGCCTCCCAACTGGCATCGATGTCGGCAGCGGATCGCGAGAAGGACACCAGGATCACCCGTCGGCTCCAGTCGGCCCTCAGCCGAGCCGGGGTCGGCAACGATCCTCAGCAGCGTCAGGCTCTCCTGGAGCAGCTGGCCGCCCGCCGGCACGCGGTAGCCCTCGCCACCGTCGAGCTGCCGTCGCCCTGGGTGCAGGACATACACGGCCAGGACGCCGATCGAGAGGAGCGGGCCCCTCTCGGCCCGTCCCCGGTGACCCTGCCGCGGGACGAGAAGCAGGTCGGTCGGCGGCTGAGCGCGGTCCCCAACGACGGTCCCCAAACCGCCGGGGACGGGGACCCGGAATCGGGGACGGGGACGGGGACGGAGAGCGAGGGGGACCGTCCCCACACCGTCCCCAACACCAACGGGGACCACGAACACCCCGACACCGAAACGGGGACGGAGACCGAAGGGGACCGTCCCCACACCGTCCCCAACGCCGACGGGGACCGCGTCCACAAGCTCGGCTCAAGCCTGCTGAGCAAGGGCACAGCGGCGCCGATCGGGGACCGAGACGACGTGCCCGCCCGGGCCGAAGCGGCTGATGCCGACGGGGACGGTAGTGCCGCGGACGCCCACGAAGGTGCTGCTCAGGGCGGTACAGGACCGTCCCCGGCAGCCGTCCCCAATGGCGACGAGGGCCGGGAGCACCCGGACACCGAGACGGGGACGGAGACCGAAGGGGACCGTCCCCACACCGTCCCCAACACCAACGAGGACCACGAACACCCCGACACCGAAACGGGGACGGAAGCCGAAGGGGACCGTCCCCACACCGTCCCCGGACGCCGGAAGACGAAGGCACAGCGGAGTCGGCCGGGTGGCGGGAAGTCCAAGCGCCCTCGGCGGAACCAGATGAGCGTCGAGGAGCGGGTCAAGATCGTCCGTCCTCACGTCCCCGAAAAGCTGGAGCGGGACGGCAACGCCTCCATCACCCGTCCCCAACTGCGCGAGATCTATCGCGACCTAGGGCTGCCGGGCGGCCGGAACGAGAGCCTGACGCCCGTCCTGGAGCGGCTGCGCGCCGAGGCAAGGAGTACGACTCGATGAAAACCTGCCGCAGGTTCGCCACCATCAAGGCCGATTTCGAGCGGGACGTCATCTTCCTGCGCGGCCACGCCGAGCGCCACCAGGGATCCGCGCCGGCGAAGACCAGCGCGAAGAACGCCGTCTCGGTGAAGCGCAACATGGCGCGGGCCCTCAACACGCACCTCGACCGCTGTCGCGAGTGCGGCTGACACCTGCAAAGCAGCAGGTCACGCCCCTGAATCCACATTATCCATGGTGGCCCGGCTCCGGTCGGGCCACCGCTCCTGCCACGAAGGGATCGCCATTCCTACCCGCCACCCGCGTACGCACATCCCGTCGACCGCCGAGGCCGGTGCCTGGGCGGACGTGCTCGTGCGTCACCAGCTGCTGCACGCCGCCGTACTGGCCCCCACCGGCCAGTGGCTCGTCCAGCACCACCGCGACGCGCCCGTCCGCGTCCTGGCCGACGCGACCGCCATGGTCGACCTGGCCGCCGAGATCCAGCACCGCATCCGCACCACGAGGAACCACGCCCGGTGACGAACCCGACAACAAACCCGGCTCCCACGCCCGATGAGCCGGAAGCCAACTCGACCTCAGCGCAAGCAAGATGGAGGTTCGGACACTCCCCCGCGGGGGGAGTGTCCGAACCAGTCCCCGCCCCAAGGGTGGCGGGGCCCGGCCAGCGCCAGGGGGCGCCGGACGGGAAAGCTGCGACCGAGGGCGGATCGCAGCCAAGGCCCACCCGTTCGGGGCGGGCCAAGGGGAAGTCGCGCCCGCGCGACAAGAAGCAGCGCCGCGCCCACAGCGTCCGCCTCAACGAAACCGAGCACGCTCTCATCCAAGGGGGTGCAGACGCCGTCGGCATGAGCACGGCGGGCTTCCTCGCGTACTCCGGCCTGGCCATGTCCCGCGATCAGTCGCGCACCGCCGTGGCCATCGCCACCGAACGCGATGTGCTCACTGAGCTGTTCGCCGCACGCCGGCAGCTCGGCTGGGCCGGCAGCAACCTCAACCAGGTCGCCAAGGCCCTCAACACCGGTGGCGAGGTTCCACACCTGGCGGCAGTCATCGCCGACATTCAGCGCGCGGCCAAGTCGGTCCAGGCTGCCGCGGACAGGGTGGCCAACCGCCAAGCAGGCGAGGCCGCTTGATCCCCCAGGTCCACAAGCAGGGCAGCGAGACCCTCTTTCTGCTCAACTACCTCTACGGCAAGGGCACTCGCGAGGAGCACATCGACCCCCACCTCGTCGCCTCGTTCGACGGCATGGCCCCCGACCCCGGCCGTGACCCGGGCGCGACGAAGCGGGACCTCCAGCAACTCCTCGACCAGCCCTTGCAGCTCCTCGACCCCGAGCAATGCCCCGAGAAGCACGTGTGGCATCTGTCCGTACGAAACGCCGCCGAGGACCGCATCCTGTCCGACGAGGAGTGGGGGCAGATCGCGCGCCGCATGGTGGCCGCAACCGGTATCGATCCGGGCGACGGTGCGGGCTGCCGCTGGGCGGCCGTTCGCCACGCCGATGACCACATCCACATCATCGCCACGCTCGTACGCGAGGACGGCCGCCGTCCCAACCACCACCGCTCCGGCAAACGCGCCCAGGCCGAGGCCCGTCTCCTTGAGGTCGAATACGGCCTGCAGCGAGTCAATCCTGGGGACGGCACCGCTGCGAAGAGGCCCACCAGTGCCGAGCGCCACAAGGCCGAACGCCAAGGCCGGGAGCGGACTGCTCGTGAGGAGCTGCGCGAGACGGTGCGCCGCGCCGTCGCCGGGGTGCGGAGCGAAGGGGAGTTCTTCGACCGCCTGACCGCTGCCGGCGTCCTGGTCGAGACGCGCGTCGCGCCCTCCGGTGACCTCCTCGGCTACAAGGTCGCGCTCACCGACGACCTCAACAAGGACGGCGAGCCCGTGTTCTATCCCGGCTCGAAACTCGCCCCCGACCTCTCCCTGCCCCGTATCCGTGAGCGGTGGTCCGGCGATGCCGCCGGCCGCGATCCCGACCCGGATCGTTCGGCTGACTCGCCGCGCGTCACTCCCTCGACCGCTCGCCGCCAGGCGACGTCGGCGTCCTGGCAGGCCGTACTCATCATCGACCAAGGCGACGACGGACAGATTTCCGCGGTGATCGCCGCGTACGGTGAGGTGCTCGACGCGCTCGCCAAGACCTCGGCCGCACACACCCGTCGTGAACTTCGAGAAGCGGCCTGGGCGTTCGAGCGGGCCTCCCGCTCCCACATCCGGGCCGAGCGCGGCCACGACCGGGCCCTGCGACAGGCTGCCCGAGACCTCGTCCACGGCGGGCCCGCGCTTGGCCGCGGGGAGGCCGGCGCCACCACCGCCATGTTGATCGACATGGCCATCTTCTTCGTCCTCGCCGCCGCCCACTGGCACGGGAAGAAGGAGCACGCCCAGCAGGCCGCTGCCGCCCGCCAGGCCGCCGAGCATCTGCGCGCCGCCTACCAGACCGCCGCACCGATGTACCTGGGGCCCATGCACCAGCGTGGCCGGAACCTGTCCCAGCCCCTGCGGCGCAAGCAGACCGCCTACCTTCGCCAGGCGGTGCCGGAGCTGGCCGAGCAGGTCCTCGCCGAGCCGGGCTGGTACGCCCTGGCCGCCACCCTCGCCGACGTCGAGCGCGCCGGGCACGACCCGGCCGCGCTCCTGGCCGAGGCCGCCGAGCGACGGGAGCTGGACACCGCGGAGTCGATCAGCGACGTCCTCGTGTGGCGGCTGCGGCGCATGGCCGACCTGCCCGCAGACCCGTCCGGCGCGCCCGAGCACACCACCACTGCGCCCACCGCCACCCGCGGTCCCGCGAAGCGTCCGGCGAACCGAAAGGAGCGCTCCGCCAAGTCCCGCTGAATTCAACATTCTTAGAGTTGCAGCAGGTCAGGGACGTGCGGCACTCTCCTCGTGCAGGCGAGACGACAGAGATGGAGACGGCATGTTCCGAGGTAACCGTGCGGACCGAGAATTCCGTGAAGCCCAGCGCGCCGGCCAAGCGCTGCTGGCCATGCACACCGAGTGGCCGGAGGCTCCCGTCCCGGTCTCTGCGCCGCCCCCTGCCGCGCCGACCGACACCACCGTGGTCCCCGACTTCCTGCCGCCGGAATTCCGGGCGCCGTGCCGCCAGGACGTGTCGGGCTTCATGATGCGCTGGGACCTGCCGCTCGTCATCGACGGCGAAGTCCACGCGTGCCACTGCGGTGCGTACCGGAACTGGATCGTCTTCAACATGCGCGACGACTCGGTGTGGCTGCGCTGCGAGGCCGGCCACGAGACGCAGGAGACCCGGCTGGACACCGCCTGGTACAACCGCAACTCCGGTCCGGTCGACCACTTCCACCCCACCCTCGAAGACGGCCTGCGCCACCTCGGCCACTGAAAACGCGAAACCCCTTCCCTCACCCCTGCGTTCGTCGGCACCCGGAGGGCCGACCCGGTCAGACCTTCCGTCTCGCATCACCAAAGGGGTTTCCGTATGCGCCGTTCCACCACGGCCCTCCTCGGCCTCAGTGCCGTCTGCACCGTTCTCGCCCTGACCGGCTGCGCCAGCCATGCCGAGTCCGCCGACTCCTCCGCCCCCGGGCACCGGGACAGCAGCACGCCCTCGGCGTCCGTGCCGCTGTCGTCGACACAGCTGAACCAGCGGCTGCTGAACGAGAGCGACCTGGGCGAGGGCTACACCCGCAAGCCCGAGACCCCTCGCCACAACGACGACATGACCGTGATCGGATGTTCTGTGGGGGTTCTGCGGGTCTCGGCCGTGAGGACGTCGTAGTTTTCGCAGTTCAGATGGCTCTTGCTAGCAAGGTAGAGAGTGCAACACCTGTGGTGCAAGCGATGTCACTCGGACGAGCTGGCGTTGAGTCGGGCCATGTATTCGCGGTTGACCGAGCGGGCCGCTTCGAGGTCCTCCTCGCTCTCTTGGAGTCGTCGGTGGAGTTCGACGGCTTCTTGTTCCAGCTTGGTGATGCGGCGGGTCAGGGCCTCGACGTCCGGGGGTGCCCCAAGTCCGGCTTCGCGCCAGATCTCTTCGCCTAGTGCGGCGGAGAGGCGGCCACGTAGCTGCTGGTTCTCCTTGGCCAGGCGGGTGTTGCGGTCCTGCGCGTTCGCGAGGTCGGCAAGCAGTGAGGGTCGGCTGACGGTCTCGCCTGTGGTGGGCGGTGGTTCCGCGGCCTGGATGTGGATCATGTTGAGGAGGTCGCGGTGCCGATAGAGGAAGGTCCGATCGACGCCGGCCCGGCGGGCGATGGCGGAGACGCTGATCTCTTCCCTGTCCTTGGTGGCCGCGTCCAGAGCCTTGAGGACCCTGTCCCGGCGGCGGCTGGTGTCGGCCCGGCGGGCCTGGATGATCCCGTGCGTCTGCGTGCTCATGGTCGCTCCAGTCGGAGATCGGAGGTGGGCGGGCGAACCTGTGGCATGCCCAGGGGGACGGCCCGGCGCCCGCGGCGAACGAGTGCGATCGCTTCCTCCAGTTCGCTCCGCTCGGCTTCCGAGAGGTGGTCGAGGTGATCCTCGGCCCGGCTGATGAGGTTCTTGATCCGCTCGATCTCCTGCTCGGAGGGGATGGCCTTCTCTCTGGCCCATTCGTCAAGGCCGGTGGCGGACAGCACGCGTTCCTTGGTGCGTCGGAGGTCGTCGAGGTATGCCTTCAGCTCGGGCAGGTAGGAGGGGTCGGTGCGGAAGTGGTCGCAGCCGCCGCACTGCCAGCGGAACGGGCAAGCTCCGCCGCCTGCCTGGACGTTGCTGGGCTCGGTGCAGCCGCCGAAGGGGACGGCGACCTTGCCGATCGCGTGGCGGGCGTAGCGGGCCCGTTGCCCGTCGATCAAGGTCTCGACTTCTCGCCAGACCGGGGCTCCGTGACGGTCCAGCTGGTGACGGGCCACCTGGTCGACGGCGGCTCTGCGCCGGGCTTCGCCGACTCGGTAGTAGGTCTGTGTGACTCGGAGAGAGTCGTGGTCCATGAGCTCGCTCAGGACGTCGATGGGGACGCCGGCGTCCGCGTGCCGTTGGGCATAGGTATGGCGGTGCGAGTAGGGGATGACGTCCTGCTTGGGGAATTCACGGCCGTTGGACATGATCAGCGGGGGCAGGATGTCGACCCAGTCGCGGTGCTTGGTCGTGAGGGTCTCGTTGCTGAGGCCGTGCAGGCCGAAGTGGTTGCGCAGCGTACGGGCCAGCAGCTTCAGCTGCTGGGCGGCGGTGTTCGGGAAGCGCTCGCGGGCGGCCTGCTGCTGTTCCTGGATGATTTTGGCGGTTGCCGCGGTGATGGGCAGCTCGCGACCCAGCCGCTGTTCCTTGATGTTGTCGTAGATCAGCACCCACCCGCCTTCCTTGTCCTGGCGGAGGCAGTCCCAGGCCAGCTGGCAGATCTCGTCGGGACGGCGGCCGGTGTCGATGAGGAGCTCAATGGCGACGCGGAAGTCGCGCGACGCCATCGAGCCCAGGAGCGGGAGGGCGTCGCAGAGAATGCGCACGACTTCCAGGGGCAGGGCTCGGCCGGGTTCGTCGCCGCGCTCGGCTTCGCGGGGGATGTCTTCTTCCCGCAGGGCGAAGTCGGGTGCCAGCCCTTCCAGGGGTTCTCCGGCTCGGGTCAGCCCGAGGACCCGCATGCGGGTGAGCATGCGCCGGACATGGCGGCAGGTCTCTCGCCGCAGGCGGGCGGTGAGGTCGTTGCGGGATTCCAGGTAGGCGAGCCGGTTGGTGAACTGCACGATGTCGTCACGGCCGAGGGTGACGATGTCCAGGCCCTGCGCGGCATTCTGCAGGCGCAGGCTCTCGGAGAGCTTGGCCATGTAGGCGATGTGGCACTGGACGGTGGCGCCGACGCTGCCGCGACGGCGGGGCAGATCGTCGACGGCCCAGCGCTTGGCGGCCTGCCGAAGCCATGGCTGGGTGATCTGTCCGAAGCGGAGCCATCCCGAGTGGCCGAACACGTGCAGGTCCCAGGTGTCCTTGAGGAACTCACTGGCCGGCGAGGACATCGCCCGGCGGTGGACTCGTTGGAAGGATTCGAGCAGGCAGCGGGCCCGTTGTCCCCGCTCGGTGTTGAGATCGTCAACGGAGGCCGACTGCTGTCTCCGGAGCTCGTTGACCAGAGGTCTCAGCTCGTTGAGAGGGGTCTTGAGGCCCTGACGACAGCGTTCATAGACGCCGTGGACGATCTGGGCGCTGGCCAGCGGAGACAGGCCCCGCAAGGTGATGTTGTTGAGCACGGGGACCGGGGACTGCAGACGGCACCAGGTCTCTTCATCCAGGCTGGAGTCGGCTCGCAGGTCCTGGCGCCATCGGGCGCGATGGGCCTTGCAGAACCCGTGCTGCCTGCCGGCCCGGAAACGGTCGCAGGCAAGGACCTTGCATTGTCCGAACCCGGGCAGCGGAGCGACCGTGGGCCTGGCGAGGAACTCCTCGACGGACACCTTGTGGATGAACCGCTGCTGGTGCAGGTGAGCTTCGCAGAGCGGAACACGGCTGGACTTCCAAGGGCGCGGGCATCCGGCCGCGCAACGATCGACGCCGAAGCGGCGGTTCCTCTTGTGGGCGGCGAGGAAGGCGTCCTGGTCCTGTCCGCTCGCGGCCAACGAATGCTCGCAGGACTGACACAGGCTGGTGCGGGCTCGGGTCGGCGAGCCGCAGTCGGCCGTCTTGCAAGGAGTCCAGCCCAGCAGCGGATGGTCCATCGGCATCGCCAGCACCTGACGCTGAGCGTCCCAGCCGATCTCGGCAAGGAATTCGCTCGGAACCAACCGCCAGAGGAACGCTGCCGGGTCGTCCGCCTCCGCGGGCGCCGAGTGCAACGCGGCCAGGGTCATCGCGTGGCCCCCGTCGTGAGCCGCGGGCTGCCGACCCGCTCGACGGCATCGCGCAGCCGCTGCCGGCTGGGGTGGAGATACGGCTTCGCCGAAAAGGGCGAGCGGTGACCGAGCAGAGCCTGGATCACATCCAACTCACCACCGGCATCAGCCACGTTGCTGCCAAAACAGTGCCGCAACATATGCGGTTTGATCACACGGCTCAGCCCGGCCCGCTTCGACAGAGCGGTGGTCAGATCGTTGATCGCGTCCGGCCGCATCGGGGAACCGACCGGTTCCCGGAAGAGATTCACGAAGACGAAGTCGCTCAGATCATCGCCGATCAGGGCTCTGCGCTCGAAGACGTACTGGTCGTGGGCCTGGACGACAAGACGGTCGACGGGAACGATGTGGGAGTCCCGGGACTTCGACCAGGCGCCATTGATGTTCCGGCGACGCACGACGTGCAGGTGCGGGCCGGGGAAGTCGCAGCCCAGAGCGCCGGAATCGACGAGGAAGTGAAGGTCCTCGCGGTGCAGACCCACGGTCTGGCTTCGCCGCAGACCGGCCCGGGCCATGACGATGATCAGGAACAGATCGCGGGCCGAGGCGCAGGCCCGCAGCATGCCGACCGCCTCTTCGTCGGACGCGCGGTCCACGTTGGACTGCGGTTCCTTGACCCGGTGGCGGGCGCGCAGCCGGTAGTGCAATCCGCTGTCGGAGCCGGCGGCCTCGGGCGGCAGATCACGGGTGTCGGCGATCTCGTAGATCTGCGAGACCACGGAGGACGGAACGTCGCCGGCGCCTGCGGCGAACACAAGCAGGCCACGGACCGCGATCAGGATGCGGTTGATGCGGCGCGGTCCACGGACCGGTTTGGCACCCGGACCAGGCGAAACCCAGCCCGCCGTCGCGGAGGCGGGAGCGTGGCGCAGCCACAGCATGAACGCCCCCAGATGTCCCGCGGCCGAGCGCCAGTCCAGGCCCAGCAGGGCACACCAGCGAAGGAACAGGACGATGGACCTCGCGTACGCCTCCGTCGTCGACTCGGCTCGATCCTGACTGAACCGTACGTACCGCAGGAACCCGTCGGCAGCGGGCATCACCTGCATCCGCCCATCCAGCACAGTCCAGTAGCAATCACCCGAAGGCATACGGACTTTGAACGCTTGCACGTGCTCTCTCCCCAGTCGCGCCTGCGTCCACAACGACATCCACAACGTGCACGACACGGCAGGAGTACCTGTTCAACTCAGCTCCGCAGCCCGCCCAGTGCAACAGTCCACCGCACTCGCGGGCCCCCCACAGAACGGCTGCCCGGCGCTGGAGAAGCTCGGCGGCGACACGGCCACCGGCTCCGGTCTCGACTTCGCCCACAAGGCGAAGGCGTCCTTCGCCTACACCGCCAGCACCAGCTCCGAGGTCAGCGAGGAGCTGTACAGCGACAACGCCGCAAAGCTGTCCAGGGGCATGTCGAAGGTCTTCGACGCGATGCTCTCCTGCCCCGCCTACCAGGTGACGTCGGGCAGCACTGTCATCGACATGGGCACCGAAAAGTCGACCGCGCCGGACCTCGGCGACGAGCAGTGGAGCCAGCTGCTCACCTTCTCCGCCGGCGGGCAGCGCAGCGTCGTCAAGCAGACGGCGATCCGCACCGGCAACATCCTGGTCATCGTCTCCGGCGCGCCGGGCCTCGTGGACACTCACCTGGACAAGGCACTCGCCAAGGCACTCACCGCACGCTGATCCGCTCCTCCATCTGCCCCGGTGTCCGGGCCTGTCCACCCGACAGGCCCAGACACCGGGGTTCTGTCGTAGGCGGACATCAGCCGTCGAGACGGAGTTCGCCTGGCTCGTAGCGGAGTTGGAAGGTCTGCGCGTGCTCCCCGTGCATCCAGTACAGGGTCATGGTCGACAGCATGCTGCGCTTGACGTACCGGGTTCGCGCGGGCATTCCTTCGTCCTGCGCGACGATCCACTTCTCCACCCGCTCGGGCAGGCCGAACCGCAACGCATAGGCGTCGGGGTGTTCCGCGGAGCGCAGTTCCCAAACAGGGTGTGACGCTGCCTGGTTGATGCGTCGCAGGCGCACCGCATGCGTGGGGTGCGCGCGAGCGTATTCCACGAAGCCGTAAAGGTCGTCCGAGGCCAGGCCCAGGACGAACGGCGCGGCAGGAAAGGCCAGAACAAGGCCCAACTGTGACCGGCTGTACAGGGCCTGCGCGAGGTAATCGAGGGGGCCGCGAATCGCATCGGGCAGTTCCACGTCCCCCGGGTCCATTTCCAGCAGCGGGCCACGAAGGTACGTCCGTATCTCGCGCACCTTCGGCCGCTCAGCCGCCGGAGTCGCTTCAAGCACGGCGTGGATCGTGTCGGCCGTGTGCTTGACGAGATTCCGCAGCACGTCGAAGTCCGGTGCGGAGAGATCGATCAGGGATATCTGGTGAGCCAGCGCGTAATCCTGCGCCTCCGGGCTGAAGCCGGACGTGGAGAAGATCGCGTAGCTGTAGCGGTATCGCGTCCGAGGCCGGCCCGTTCCCGGAGCAGAGAGTGTGGTGGTCTCGCCCTCGTTCACGTCGTGGATCACACCGTGGCCATTGCGGACGGTGGGCAAACCGACAGGGGCTGTGGTCAGGTACTTTGCCTCGACGAACAAGCGGACCGGCAGGGAGAACGGCGGGACGTACCGGAACTGTCCGAGCGCGTCGACCTGGTGCCAGGCACCGCGTCCGCGAACCAGCAGACCGTTCTTGTCCTCCTTCAGGACCTTCCACGGCTCCTTGTCCTGGTCGTCGGCGGCCGTGAGGACCTCGAAACCACTGGAACGCAACAGCCAGGCCAGCACCTCCTCCAGGAGGTAGCCGCGCAAGGGTCCTTTGCCGATCACTTTGACAGCCACGCAGGCGATCCTACGTACGGTCTTGATCTTGGTTCCAGGGTGCCGTCCCATGCTCGGATGCCTGTGCGCCGAAGGCCCGGTGGTTCCGCTCTAGTAAAGAGCGCGGAACCACCGGGCCTGGGAGAAGGGGCACCCTCCGTCGATCACCCGCCTCGGTCAGCGGCTACTGGCAGCCGTCAGCCACGACGGACGACGGTGAGACGGTCCTCCGCGCCCACGGGCAGCATGCGACGCGGCACCGGGCCGGGTGCGGCGAGCGAGGAAGCGAAGGCCGCGACCAGCTCGTGCGGTGCGCTCGCGCTGAAACTCGCACACCACAAGTACGGCGCCCCGATTACGGGCTCCGCCCACGCCTGCCACCCGAGGAGGTCATCGCGGGGGTCGGCGTCGTGGATGAGCGGCGGCAGCATCTCCAGCGAGACGTTCGTGGAGAAGCCCGGGTCGGTGGCGGTCGTATGCGGGCGGTCCATGTCCCGCAGCCAGCCCCGGGCGCCAAGCGCGGTCAGTACCGCCTCGGCGTTCTCGAGCCCGACGTCGGGGGTCTCGCTCGCGTCGAGCGCGAGCAGGAAATCGGTGAGCGCCTCGTGCGGTATGCCAGCCGTGAAGTACGCGTTCCACTCGGTCAGGGCCGAGGCGGGGTGCGGTCGGGCCGACATCTGCCAGGCGACCGGTAGGCCACCCAGCTCGAAGGGGTAGGTGGCGAGGATCCACTCGGCGCCGCGCAGGCCGTCGGGGCTCACGTACAGCAGGGCGTTGCGGGAGGTCGGCCACATGCGCCAGCCGAGGTCGGTCAGGGTGTCGCCGATCCGCTCGGCGAGGACGCCGTCATCGCCGGCCAGGTGGCGCGGGGTGACCCAATACGTCGGGTCCGGCGAGACGGTGTGGAAGGGATCGATGGGGTGGTGCGGGTGCAGGGGCGCCTCCGTCAGTTCGAGGGTGGGTCAGTGGCCGTCGTTCGGCCGGGTGACGCCGCGTCGGCGGCGCGGGGGTGCCTCGACCGGACCCTGCCAGGCCAGGGCGACGGCCACGGCGGGCGGCAGGGGGCCGAACTGCTCGGCCTCCGGCGACTCGGCGATGTAGACCGTCGGCCGACCGTGCTCGTCCACCGACTTCTCCACGCCGCCCAGGCGGTGGGCCATGGGGAAGAAGGGGTTGATGGCGAGGCGGGCGGGTGTGTCACGGTCGAAGGCGGACAGGGCGTCGATGATGTCGCCGACGGTCATCTCGGGCGAGTGCGGGGCCAAGGCGTTCTCCTAGAGGTAGCGGACGAATCCGCGCGAGCAGGGGCAGGGTACGCGGGGCGCATATATAAGGGGGCGGACGTGCCCGTCACAGGGGCCGGGAGGTGGACAGGATCCGGGCCGCGGCATCGGCGACGATCTCCGCCGGCGTGTCCGTAGAGAAGGCGATCCGGTAGCCGGGGACGTCCGCGGTGCCGGTGACCGCGATGACCCAGCCCTCGCCGGTCACCCAGTCCTCGTCGGCGCCGCCGGGCCGGCCGTTCGGGAAGTAGCCGAGGTAGAACCGGCCGTCGCGCGAGCTGATGTGCACGTCGGCACGGTCGTCGACGATGTGGGTGAAATCGGCCTGCGAGAACTGGTCGATCACGTCCATCGCCTGGCCGGCACCGAGCTTCCAGGAGCGGAGCCGCAAAGCGGAGACCGTGGTGGCGAATCCGGGTTGCGACGTATCCAATGCCACAGCATCACCTCTCTGACCTGGTATTTTCCGGAAGGTCGTTCAGGTTGACATGCCGTTGCGACGTCCACCAGTCCTTTGGGGATCTTCCTCGTCTGCCACCGGCGAACTGCTGTCCGTTGACAGTGTGGGATCTCAAGTTCCCTGGCCCAATCTCACGGCCGATGGCCACTCGGTGGCCACTCATGAGACACCGCAGGTCAGTGGCCTGCACCGGGCGGTCTCCTCAGCAGCACACGAAGAGAGGCCATGATCGTGAGACATGGCGACTGGCCATCGCCGGAGATACCGCAAGAAGCCGCAGGTAACGGCACCACGAGGTGACACGGGTCCTGAGTCCCTACAGACAGCCAACCCAGTCCAGTCGAAAGGCCCTGACCTGCGACGACTGGATTGACTGTCAAAGGCCCACAGTTCCGACCTACGGCGGGCTGACCCGTTGGCCTGCGGCGACTCGGTTGGATGGCAAGGACTGGGAGCGACTGTGTTCCCTGTCGAAGGACAACTGCCACCCTGCGCGCCCATCGGCCTCGGCGCGGGCTACTCGGCGAGACGGGCCCGCTACCCTCTGGCTGTTATGGAGATCCCGGAACCTGCCGGACCGCCGTACATCGATCCGGGCCGTGAGGACCCGAGCCGCCCCGTCTGCGGGATCTGCCCAGCCACCCGGTACCCGCGCGCGCAGTTCCTGGTCTACAACAGGCCGTCCTGGGAGTGCCCGTTCCATCCGGAGAACGGGCACCGCTACACCCACGACGAGACCGTGCCCGCCTGCGTCCACCCGGACAAGATCGGACTGGAGCCCGACAGGATCGCCCCGCCGCCGAAGGCGCCGCCGGACCCGGGCGCGGCACCGGCCGGCCGCCGGGGCTGGAGCTTTCCCTGGAACGCCTCGCGGCGGCGCCGTTCCTCATGATGCCCCGGCGCGCCAGGAGGCACCGAGGTCCGCGAGCCGATCTCGAAGCACCCCGCGCTGCTCCTCCAGCTCCGGCGAGGCCGGAGAGAGCAGATAGACGTTGTCCCGGTAGAGGCGGAACCCGAGGCTCTCCCACCCCTGGGCGATCTTGGCGTTGACGCGATCCCACTCGGCCTGGGCCGACAGTCGCCGGCTGCTGAGGTCGGTGACGCCGGGCGAGCAGGCAACTGCCCGGCAGCCGGGCATGAGCCGATGGATCACCTCGCTGCCTAGTACGGCGGCCAGGCCGTGCCCACGCCAGCCAGGGGCCAGCGTGACCCGGTCCATGACGAGCAGCGCGGAGCCGACGTACTCCAGCAGCTCGCTGACCTCTCTGGTGAATGAGCCCGTGTCGGGATCGAGGAGGACCTGAGCGGTCTCGTACAGCTCCTCCGACTGCTCCTCCATGGCCCAGTAGGCGTTCCGTCCGCGGTCGAGGTGGATCCGGTAGAACGTCATCGACCCCACAGCGGCGTCCTCGACCGTGCACGAAGGGCACTCCGCGGTGGTGCAGCTGCTCGTGGTCGCCGCCTCCTGGCCTGCGTCGTGCACACGCCGGCGGTGAAGGACGGCCACGTTCCATCGCTCCAGCGTGTCCGCCTGCGGGGTGTCCCAGAGCTCGTCGTCATAGGAGATGCGCAGATACAGGTCGGAGGGATCGCCTGGAAGCTGGGGCCGCGTGCTCACCCGGTCAACCTAGACGTTGAGGTCCTGCACGATGGCTTCCAGGACGGCAACCGAACCCTCGATCGACGCGGGCATCACGACGCCGACCACCGTTCGGTGCGCAGCACCGCCCGTCAGTAGCGACGGCTCGGTCTTCTTGGTCACAATCCGCAGGAACCGGTGTCCGGGAGACCCCTCGATCCGGTAGCCGGGCTGTAGCCGGGCGAGCCACTCGTGGTCCACGGCCACCGCGCCGCCGAGCAGCGCGCCGATCCGCAGACCGCGGGTCACCCAGGCCGACCATGTGATCTCGCTCCAGTCCGAGCCGTCGGCCGTCGCAGGGATGACGTCGGAGAGATCGGGGTGCTGTTCAGAGACCCAGCGTGAGGGCTGCGCCTTGCGGAGGACCCACTGCCCGTCCCGGGCAACCTCGCCGGGGTCGAGCCCCGGGGTGAGGCGCATGTCCAGGGCGACGTGGCCGTCGGTGATCCGGTCGCCGTGGACCCAGACTTTGTCCTTGTTGACGACCCAGTCGCAGAGCCGCTCCATTGACGCTGTCACTCGTTGTGCTCCCAGGAGAGATCGTTGCCCTTCCACAGTAAGCCGCTGTCCGGGGGCACCTGACCGGCATGCGCCACGCCCGGCGTCCGAGGACTTGGCTCCGAAATCGAACAGGATTTCTAATAGTGGGATGACTCGGCACCCCTTCCCCTCAGACCTCGTTGAAACGCAGACCGCCTGGTACGTCACGTACAGACGGTTGGCGAATGAAGACAACGGCGGGGCGGCCGAACAGCGTCGTCGCCTGCTGCAGCTTTCGCAGCGGATCGCTGGTCACGCCTTCTGGCGAAGTCCGGCGGGCACGCCCGCAGCCCGCGTCGCACTCAAGGAGCTTGCCCGCGCCGAGGCCGCAGGAGAGTAGCCGTGAGCCGTCACGCCTCGGCCGGCCCCCTATCCGGAAATCCATCGAGATCCGGCCATCTCCTTCGATCACCGAGGTGTAGCCGCATGGAGCCTGGATAGGCTCCGGCCAGATTCCTCGCAGGTTCACCCCCGTAGCCCGCGAGGATCGCCGGGCCCCCGTTCTGTCAGGTCAGGGCGGGGGTCGTGCCGGTGATCTCTAGGAGGCAAACGTGCCGGTGGACTTGGCTACCTGCGTGCGCGAGCACACGGAGCGGTACGCAGCCGCCCACGGCGGCGAGCACCCGCTGACCGAGTGCATGCCCTGGGCCGAGGCGATCGTGTCCTGGCTGGAGGCCCAGCCGGAGGCAGACCCGCACGATCCGCCTCCGATGTGGCACGGCCCGAACCGATTCGGCCCGCGGGTGGTCAGCGCCGACGAGCTCACCCTCGCCATCGCCGAGGCGCTGCGCCTGGCGACGGCCGTGTGGGGTGAGCCCCTTGGCGATCTCGGCCTTCACAGCGTCCAGAACGTGCTCCGCGACTGGCTCCGGTGGGACGTCGTCCCGGGCGCGGGGCAGTGGCCGGCGCCGGACGGCACCCCGTACATCGCGCAGTGGGAGGCGCTGTTCACGGCCGACGCCGAGCGGGCCAAGGAGGTGGCCTCTTGTGTGAACTGGGCGATCGAGGAGCTGGAGGGACCCTGGCGCGACATCCAGATGTCGACGGCCTGGTTCCACCGACTGCGCACCTACAAGATCGTCTACGCGCGGCTCGCGGACGTGGCGCCACTGCTCGGGCTCACCATGCCGATCCGGGTACGCGAACCCGCCGACTACATCAACGTGCCGGATCTGATTGTCGAACAGGCCGCCTAGTCGGCACCGCACGCGCGCGAAGGCCCCCGGAATCGGATGATTCCGGGGGCCTTCGCGGTGTTGTGGGTGGTTAGTTCCCGTCGGTGGCGTCGCCCGTACGGTGTCGGCGGGCTACGACCAGGGCGCCTCCGCCGGCGACGATCAGGAGGCCGGCGCCGCCGAGCAGCCAGGGAGTGGCGTCGGCGCCGGTGTGTGCGAGCGAGCCCTCGGGGGCGGGCGCCGCGGTGCTCGACGCGGTCTCGTCAGAGGTGGGGGTGGCCGATTCGGACGGGGCCGGGGTGTCCTGGTCCTTGCCGGGCTTGCCCGGGGTGGGCTCGTCGCTCGGCTTGTCCGTGGGCTTGTCGGTCGGCCTCTCCGTCGGCGGCGGGGTGGTCGCCGTCTTGGCGTTGGTCGTTGTGACCGTCACCGGATCGCCCGGCTTGGCCTTGAACTCCTTCGAGGGCTTGTAGAGGTCGTAGCCGGCGGGTGCCTTCACCTGCTTGACCCAGAAGTCTGTGCCGGTACGGGAGTTGATGGGGAGCTTGCCGGCGGCCGTGCCGTCGGAGCCGGTGGTCAGTGTGAGGAGGGTCTTGTCGCCGCTGCCGATGTTGACGGTGGATCCAGCCAGGAGTTTGCCGGTCTTGTCGTCCTTGGCCTTCAGCAGCACCGAGGCGTCCTTGAAGGGGTCGACGATCGTGAGCGGTGTGTCCGTGTCGGGGGTGACGATAACGTCCTGGTCGTCGACCGTGTCATGCAGGTTGCTGCCGCTGGAGACCTCCTTGAGGCGGTAGACCCCCGGTGCGAGGTCCCGGAAGGCGAGCTTGCCCTGGGCGTCGGTCTTGCCGCTGGCGGCTTCCTTGCCCGCGGAGTCGAAGAGGGCGAAGGACGCGCCGACGAGCACATCGCCGCCGGGGTCCTTCTTCAGGATGGCCACGCCGCCGGTCTCCGGCTCGGCCGCGTTGCGCGGAGTCGAGGACGTGGATGCGGACGGGGCGGGATCGGCGCTCTGGGCCGAGGCGGTCGGCGCCCAGGACAGGGAACCGGTCACCGTGGCGGCGACGGCAACAGCGACTGGGAGGGTGCGAGCGGAACGGATGCGCAAGAAAGGTCTCTCCAAGGGATACAGGCGGGAACAGGCAAGGCGGGCGCGCGGGTCGTTGTTCAGCGGGAGCGGCCCGGCACTGGGCGCGGGGATAGCCAGCGAAGCGGGGACATCCAAAACTCCGTGGCGAGGAGGGCGGTCAACGGCTGCGGAGCGAAGCCCCGGAGGTGGGCGTGGGCTGGGCGACAGGGCGGGCGGCCGGGCGGGACGCGGCAGGCGCCGGGATCCAGAAGTGGACGTACTGCTCGATCGCGGTACGCAGCCCCGTGCCGTCCGCGCCGTGCCACGGCGGCTGGCTGCTGTGGGGGTGCCAGTCGCGGATGACGGCGTAGCCGTCTCGGCCGGGCACGAGGTCGCGAGCCGTGTCGCGGCGAGCGAAGGTGCCGTGGTCTGCGAAGCGGAGGATCGCGGTGTCGAGGACGCCCTGCTCGGGGTGGACGACACGCAGGCGAAGTCCGTCGTACTCGCCGTGGCGGATGGTGGGGGCGAAGTCGATCCGTAGCCGCAGCGGCGAGTTCGGCTGCAAGGATGCGTACAGGACGTCGCCGACAATGGCGTACTGGTGGAAAGGCAGTTCGAGGACGTCGTCGAAGAACTGCTGGGCGTGCAGGGCCAAAGAGCCTCTCTCGGACGAAGGAGATCTGGTCGGTCAGCGGCGGGCACCGGAGCGCCGGGCGGGGAGGACTGCCGACGGAGTCGTCGTGGTGCTCCAGCGCGGGATGCTGCGCGTGGTCAGCGCGGGCGCCCGGCGCAGGGCGGTACGCCGGACGTCGAGGGGTGTGGGAACCGGAGGCGGCGGAGAAGTGATGGGAACGAGGTGGGCGCTCTCGCATAGGCTGTGCAGCATCTGGTCCTTCCAGCGCGGCAGGGGCGCGGGGTCGGACACGCTCTCGGTGATGGCCGTCACCAGTGGAATCGGGGTGTTCGTGGAGGCGGTGGCGTACCAGCGGGAGCTGGTCCTCGGGCCGCCCCACATGTACCAGCGGGCCTGCAGCGTGGTGAGTTCCTTCTCCGCATCGAGTCGGCACTGGGCGTATTCGAGCCCGGCCATGCCGTCCGGGGTCTGCAGCTCCAGGGCGCCCCACTGCGGGTGCTGGATCTTCCAGCCGCGGTTGATGAGCGGGACGACGGCGTGGAAGGCGTCGAGTTCGAGGTCGGCGGGGCCGGGCTGAGCGAGGTAGTGCTCGGGGCCGGCCTGATACGCCGCCGCCAGGGCCGTGGTGAACGCGGTGACGAACTCTGTGGGGCACTGGTCATTGAAGGAGACGCCCCAGGCGGGCGGGCCGAAACGATCGGAGTAGGCGTTGATGCGCCACAGTCCGTCGTCGTCTCCTTCGGGCAGGTAGCCGAGGCGGATCTTGCGGTCGGGCGCGGTGACGTAGGCGTTGCCGAGGTCGTCGTGGCGCAGGTAGAAGCCGAGCGCGAGCAGCGGCTCCAGCGCTGGGTCCCCCACGGCGGTGCTGCCGGCGAGGTAGCGGGGACAGACGTAGACGTCGCCGTCGATCTCTTCGGTGTCGGGCACGAAAGTCCAGAGGGTGTCGGGGCTGACGGGGTGAGCGGCGCGGTGCGGGATCAGGAGCCGGTGCGCTCCGCGAGGACGGGCAGCAACTGTGCGTCGAGTTGTGCGGGTTGGCCGGTGTAGTGCAGGGTGCGCAGGCCCCGCTCGGCGGCGGCCCGGCAGTTGTCCTCGCGGTCGTCGACGAACAGCACGCGCCCAGGGTCGTCGGTGCCGGTGGCGGTCAGGGCGTGTTCGTACGCGGCCGGATCGGGCTTGCACAGGCCCAGGCGTGCGGAGTACAGGGCGTCGTCCATCAGTTCGCGCCGCCAGTCGGTGGCGTCCAGGACGTTGCTGAGGTGGGCCGGGGCGTTGGAGAGCAAAACCATGGGCAGCCTCGCGGCCCGGGCGCGGTACAGCGTGTCGAGGACGCGTGGGTCGGTGCGGGTCCACATGGCGGTGTCGGCGTCGCGCAGGGTGCGCAGCCATCGCGGGCCGGGGTGGTGACCGAGCACCTTGGCCCAGTAGGCGAGATCGCTCAGTTGCCCTGCGTCGTAGGCGTTGCGGGGAGCCCAGCAGGCGTCCTGGAACGAGGGGAGATGCCGGTCGGGCCACTCGGCGAGGTCGGCGAGCTGGGTCCACATAGCGGTGGTGGGCTGCAAGCCAATGACCCCGTTGTAGTCGAGGAGCAGGGCTTCTATGCCGGGCCGGGAGTCGTGGGTGCGGGTCAAGGGGTCGTTCTCTCCAGGGCTTTGGGTGCGAGGGTGGCGACGATCAGGGCGAGGAGGGCGGGCAGCAGCAGCGCGTGCGGCAGGGCGGTGACGGTGGCGAGGGCACCGATGACGGCGGGGCCGGCGAGCAGGCCGACGTAGCCGGTGACCGCGACGGTGGCGACCGCGCGGGGGCCGCCAGTGCCAGCGGCGGTGATCAGGCTGGGGATGGTGACGGACAGGCCCAGGCCGAAGGCCGCCCAGCCGAACAGGGCGAAGGCGATGGTGGAGCCGGCCAGTCCGGTGGTGAGGCCGAGCGCGGCCAAAGCGGCGCCGGCGCGTACGACGGCTGACGCGCCGAAGCGCGCGGTGAGTCGGTCACCGGCGAGTCGGCCAGTGGCCATGGCGGCGCTGTAAGAGCCGTAGGCCGCGGCGCTGGTCGCGGCCGTCGCGCCAAGATCGTGCAGGTGGACGGCAGCCCAGTCGGCAGCAGCGCCTTCACCCAGCAAGGTTGCCGCGGCCAGGACGCCCAGCAGCCACATCCGGGGCCGCGACCGATCCCCGCGTTCGCCCGAGCCCTGTGCAGCAGGATGGTGCACGGGCTTGAGTCCAGAGCTGGCGAGAGTCCGAGTCAGAGCCGTCGTGGCTCCTGCCGCCGCCGCGGCGCAGACGGCGACCCCGGTGAACAGAACGGTGTGTGAGATGTGGGTGGTGGCAGCGGCCAGCGCGGCGCCGAGGAGGGCGCCGAGGCTGTAACTCGCGTGCAGCCCGGCCATGATGGGGCGGTCGTGGGCGTCCTGGCAGCGGACCGCCGACGCATTGGCCGCGACATCGAGGACTCCGTGTGCGACGCCGAAGACGAACGCCGCCGCGAACAGGCTCTCCAGACTGGAGCAGACCCCGAGGAGGGCGAGACAGGCGGCGAGAGCTATGCCGCCACTGGTCAGCAGCGCGGGCAGGCGGGCCGGGCGCGCGAGGCGCCCGCCCGCCTGGAGTCCGGCGACCATGCCGAGGGCGGCGGCGAGCAGGACCAGGGCGAGCCCTCCGGTGCTCAGCTCGGCGGCGGACTGGACGGCGGGCATGCGGGCGCCGAAGACGGCCATGACCACACCCAGGCCGGCGAAGTACCCGATCAGCAGGCGGCGGCTGCGCACCAGCTCGATCGCTGCGGTGTGCCTCATGCGACGTGCTCCCCGGTGGCCGGGGCCGTCTGCGGGGCGGCGGCCACCTGGACGTCGAGGTGGCGGTACGCCTCCTGGGCGCGGCCCTGGGCGGCCGTGGCGGTCGGCCCGGTGGTGATGATGAAGCCGATGCGGGCGGTGAACAGATTGCCGCCGTCCTGGGGGAGCACGAGCTGGTCTCCGGGCTGTCGCTGGAAGCGCACGCGCTCCACTCCCCCGGTGGGCGTCACGACACTGCGGGCGGTCAGGGTGCCGGAGTAGGCGGGGTAGATGAAGCGGATCGCCGCAGCCTGGCGGCGGGTGGGCGTCAGGTCGGGGGTACGTCCGCAGGCGATGTCGGCGGCGGCGCGGGCGAGATCGACGCCGGTGGCCAGGTGGACGAGGTGACCGATCACGTCGCCGGCGATGCGCGCGTTGACCTCGATCAGGCGTGGGCGGCCGTCGACGATGCGGATCTCGACGTGGCTGACGCCGTCGGTGATGCCGACGGCGTCGAGGGCGGCGACGGCGACCGGCGCCACGGTGGCGAGCAGCGGGTCGTTCGCGTCGACCACGTGCGCCAGCTCCTCGAAGAAGGGCGGCATCCCGACGGTCTTGCGGGTGACGGCGACCACGGTGGTCTGCCCTTGGTAGGTGACGCACTCGACGCTCACCTCCGGGCCGTCGAGGTACTCCTCGACCAGGACCTGAGTGCTCTCCACACCGTGGTCGGCGGTGCGCGCGGCGAAGGCGTACGCACCCGGAAAATCGTTGGCCGTGTCGACGCGGATGACGCCCATGCTCGCGGCGTGCGCGGCGGGCTTGAGGACGACGGGATAGCCGATCAGCGCGGCGGCATCGGCCGCCTCCCGCTCGGTGCGCACGCTCACGGATACGGCGGAGGGCACCCCGTGGCGGGCGAACAGGCTCCGGCTGGTGTGCTTGTTGCGGCAGCCCTGGAGGGCTTCCGGAGCCGTGGTGGGCAGGCCGAGCTGGCGGGCGAGCCGGGCGACGGGGACGAGGTACCACTCGGTCCAGGTCATCACGCCGGCCAGCTCGTAGCGTTCGGCGAGCGCGCGCCCGGCCGCGACGAGTGCCGCCTGGTCGGTGGGGTCGGCGACGGCGTAGTCGAGGAGGAAGTCCTTCTCCCAGGTCGGCTCGGCGCCGGAGATCAGGACGACGTCGTAGTGGGCGCGGACGTTCTCAAGGCAGTAGCCGCGATACGCGTGCGCCTCCATGTCGGCGGCTGCAACGACCAGGACGACGGGGCGAGAGGACAACAAGGCTCCAAACAGTGGCAGGACAAAGGAGGTTGACGGCAGACGGCCGGGGTCAGAGGGTGCGGCGACGTCGCAGTTCGAAGGCACTCGCCCAGTGGGGGTGGTCCTCGATCAGCTTTCGCGCATACAGGGCGGTGAAGTTGTTGTTCAGTCCGCGCACGCCCGCGGGCAGTTGCCAGCGCAGGTCCTCGAACAGCGCCTTCAGCCCGACCCGGGTGGCCCCGGTGGCGAGCCGGTCGGAGGTCAGGCGCTCCAGCGCGCGGTAGACGTACGGGTTCTCGGCGTCGAAGGCGAGGAACCGGTCGGTCAGCGTGGGCCGCGATCCTGCTCGAAACGAGGGGCGGGATATCGGCAGGACCGACTGCTGGGCCGGGGCGTGGGACGTGGGCATGGCTAGTCTCCGTGAGGTGGGCAGGCAGGCGACCGGATCGGTCAGGCGAAGGAGGTGCGCAGGGCGGGCGTGGCGCGCAGCCGGGCGAAGGCGGTGAACAGGCCCGCAGCCTGGAGCACGGCGCAGAGCGTGACGACGTGGCCGAGCTCGGCTGGCGGCACGACGGCGACGAGGACGCCGGCCAGCGGAAAGGGCAGCAACAGCAGCAAGATCGTCAGGGAGAGGGTGGCGCCGAACACGTCCGCGGGGATGAGGCGGGAGCGCAGGGTGCGCAGCACGACGGTCATGCCGCCCTCGCCGGCCATGAGGACGGCGATCAGGGCCAGATAGGCGTGGTAGGTGCCGGCGACGGAGACGGCCAGGCACGCGGTGGCGGCGATCGTTGCGGATACGACACCGACCGGCCACAGGCCGAAGCGGTCGATCGCCTTGCGGCACAGGAGGACCGCGCCGAGCGAGGCGACGGCGGCAACCGACCAGATGAATCCGACGTCGGCTGCGGAGTGGCCGAGCTGCTTGACGATGATCACCGGGGCGGCGGCCTGCAGCAGACCGACCGCCAGGTTGGACACGGTCAGTCCGGCCACCAGCCAGCCGAGTGCCGGCAGGGCGCGCAGGGTCGACCATCCGGTGCGCAGCCCCTTGCCGACGGCCTGCGCACCGGCGGGCTTCGGTCGGAGGTACTGGCGCGGGGCGAGGACGCTGGTGAGCAGCGAGAAGACGGCGATCACCATCAGCATGCCGCTGGCGCCGGTCCACTGGAGCAGGAGGCTGGCCAGCGCGGGGCCGGACAGGGTGGCGACCTGGTCGATGCCGAGCAGTACCGACTGCACTCGGTGCGCGCGGGCCCCGGCCTCTCGGCCGGCGACCCCGCCCGCGGTCTCGGCCGCAATGTACGAGCACTCGGTGAAGATCCCGGTGGACGCGGCGAGCACCATGACGGTGACCGTCGCCCCCAGCCCCGCCTCCTGCTGCGGCAGGAGGAACGCTGCGGCCAGGACGACCAGGGCGCGGGCAACGGAGGCGTAGCGGAGCACGGCGGTAGTGCCATGGCGGTCGACCAGGGCCCCGGCGAAGGCGAACGCGCCCAGCCGCGGGATCCATTCCAGCGCGAAGGCGAGGCCGGTCAGGGCTGCGGAGTTGGTGGTGGCCAATACCAGCAGCGGGATGCCGTAGGTGGCCATGGCGAACGCGGCGGCGTCCGTGCTGCGCGGCAGGTAGATGCCGCGCAGCACAGTGGGGACCAGGCGGCGCGCATGCCGCGGTCCGACACGGGATCTCACGCAGCGCGCCCCGCTTCCGCCGCTTGCTGCGCGGAGCGGGCGTCAGTGTGGTTGAGGACGCGGGGGTACGCCTGCAGAAACTCGGTCAGGACCTGATGCGGCGCCGACGGCTCCAGACTCGAGCCGAACGCGTGCGTGCTGCGGCTGTGCAGCTGGAGGGTGTGCTGGACGCGGGTGACGAAGTCGGTGCTGGTGTCGGGGAGCTGACGGGCGCGCGCCCAGCGGGCCGCGGTGTCGTACACCTCGGCGAGGGCCTCGCCGCTCGCGGTGAGCCGGTAGCGGTCGGGGGCCTGTTCGTCGGCGTGGATCAGGGCGAGGTCGCGGGCGACGTCGATGGCGTGGCGCAGTTGCCCGGGGGTGAGGTCGCCGAAGGCGCCCTGAAGGCTGCCGCGCCGGTGGCTGATGGGGCCGTTGTCGTCGATCTCAGTGACCAGGCGGATCAGGCCCGGCAGGGTCAGGGTCCGGATCGCGCGGCGTTCGTGCAGGAGGTTCTCGGGCAGGGAGCGGGTCATCGGCGCTGGCCTCCTGCCGGGGAGATCGGGCGGGCGGGTATCTGGTGGGAGAAGAGGTCGCCGGGCCGCCACGCCGGGCCGCCCGGGGGCGTCGTGGTCAGCGCGGGACGAACTGCTGGCGCTGCCGGAACCGCCGGTGCGGGAAGGCGGGTCGGAGTGGTCGCCCACGGGCCGGAACGGTTCTGCGACGGGGCGGCGCCCGGCATCCGAGTCCGACGGGCGTCGGACTCGGATGCCGGGGCGGTGGCCCAGGCGGAGATCGCCTGGAAGACGGGGGCGAGTGCCCGGCCGCTCGCGGTCAGCTGGTAGCCGCCGGTTCCGCTGGCCGTGACGAGGCCGTCGTCGACCAGGCGTTCCAGGGGCTTGTAGACAGCGGTCAGCCCGTAGCCGGGCATGGCTTCGGTCGCCAGCGTCTTGGCCGTCGCGATGCCCCGGGCCTGCAGGGAGAACAGGATCGGGGTGGCGTGCCGTGGCACGAGCAGCGCGACCGCGTCGTCAATGTTCTGGGCCGGCGCGATCCGCTCGGGCTCCAGCTCGCCGGTGTGCTGGTCGGCGACCAGCTCCTTCTCCAGATACGTGTCGCCCCAGGACGCGATCACCGAGAGGACGGGCAGCAGCGCGGCACCGTGGCCGGTGAGGCCGTAGGTGACGTGGCGCGGGGCGTACTCCGTGCGCTCGATGACGCCGGCGTTGGTGAGGTGACGCAGCCGGGGGTGGAGTTGCCCGTCCGCCAGCCACGGAAGCCTCGGCTTGAACTCGGCGTAGCGCAGCGGCTGGGAGGAGACGGTCATCAGCACCCACACGCTCCAGCGCGGGGCGAGCAGGTCCAGGGTCTTGGTGACGCCCAAGAGATCGTTTGGTGTGGCGGGCGGCGCGGTGGTGGCCAAGAAGGTGGCTCCTCAAGCGGGACGGGTGGGTCAGCGGGTGCGGGAGGTGGTCGCCGTCGGTGTGGCGGGGGCCGGTACAGCCGGCGGGTGGGTGTCCGGGGCGGACACGCGGCGCAGGCCGCCCAGGACCGCGCTGGTGCTCTTTGCGTAGGCGTCGCGGGTGGCGACGGACTCGGCGATGCGGCGGGCGCAGTCGAGGATGTGGCCGGCGGCGAAACGGCCGATCTCCCGGTCAGGGCCGGTGAGTTCGCGCAGTCGCTGCAGTTGGAAGGCGATGTTGCGTTCGGCGAGGGCCAGGTCCCCGTGGGTGCCGGTCAAAGCGGCGAGCAGCGTGGTCTCGGGGGTGGCGTCGGCGATGGCTTCGAGTTCGGCGAGCGGCTGTCCGTACAGCGCCTCGATGCGCTGGGCGACGAGCTGGGAAACGGAGTCGGACGGGGTGTCGGGCTGGGGCAATCGGTGGACTTTCAGGGACGTCGTATCCGCACCGCCCCGGCGCGGGGCGCTGCCGGGGCGGGCGGAGCGGTGGCGGCGATCTTGGGGCTCAACCCGGCGCGTGATGCTGCTACTTGGTTCGGCGCCGGCATGGTGCGCAGCACCTCGTCGAGTGCGGCGGTGTAGCCGTCGCGGCCGGCCAGAGCCGCCTCCAGCCACTGGGCGTCCCACCGCAGGTCCTCGGCGGACAGGTCGTCCATGTCCCCGTCGGGTTCCGTCGCGGAATGGACGCGGTCGCGGACGCGGGCCACCTGCTCCTCGGAAATGGCGAGGAAGCTGCGCAGTTCCAGCGCCCGCTGAAGTGCGGCATTGGCCTCGCCGCGGGCGGCCTGCGCGTACAGCTCGGCTACCTCGGCGCCGAACGCTTCCTGCAGAGCCGCATCACGGCTGCTGGGCTTGTCGATGACGCTCACCGCGTGGCCCCGCGCGCCGTGGTGTTCCGCGCGCTGGGCAGTGTAGGCGGAGAGGTAGGCAGGGCCGGAGCGCGACGAGCAGCTGAGGAAGCGCCGCGCCACACCCCGGGTCCGCGCTTGCCGGGAGCGCTGGGGTCGAGGAGGTACTTCACGACCATGGCGCGTCCGTCGCGGGACGCTACCGCGGCGTTGACCTGGTGGGCCAACTCCATGACGGGATCGTCGAGTACATCCGGCGGCTGGGTACCCAGAGCCTCGACGAGCGCGTCCTCGGCGGCGTCGAGGGCCTGCTGTGTTTCGGCGAGCAGGCCGTACCAGTGCACGACGGTGGTGGCCTCGGGATCGGCCTGCGGTGCCGCCTCAACAGCCCGGCGCAGGTCGGCGAGCGGCATCTGGAATCGGTCCTCGATTCGCTCGGTAATGACGCCCATCACGTCATCGCTGGCGTCGAGCACTAAGAGCTTCCCTTCGTTTCGGAAATTCCGGTGTGGGAATGGGAAATGGGGTGACGGTGGGCTAGTCCAAGCACATGCCGGCCGGGCGGTAGACATACTTGGCGGAGACCCAGCCCTTGACGCCGGTCGTCCTGTCGGTGATGTAGCGCCACTTTCCGCTGGTCTTGTGCACGGTGAACTTGTGGCCCCGATACAGAATCCCGAGTGCCTTGGAGTTGGCGGACGCCTTGGCGCGGATGGTGACGGCCTTGGTGCTGAGCGTCCACGGTCCGGGCTTGCTACAGGTCGGGTCGGTTATGGAGGTTGGCGCCTGCGCGGGTGCGGCGCTCGCGGTGGCGGTGGAGACCAGCGGCAGCGCGAGGGCACCGAGCAGGGCGGCGGGGACGGCTATGCGGGTTGAGCGCATGGCGGATTGGGCTCCATTTCGAGGAAAGGGCATACGGGAGAATCAGCTCCAGGCGGGTGCCGTGCGGGCTGAGAACAAGAGTCCGGAGAATCCCCGGTTTCGGTAACCGGGGATTGCGTGCTATGTTCCGCGCCGCCTCGCACACGGCTGATGGCAATTCGCCGGGACAGGAAGGCGAAATGCCGTCGGGTTAGCGGGAGTTCAGCGGCCCGGCCCGCGCGGCGGGGCGGGGCGTGCCGGCAGGGCAGGGACTGCGGTGACGGGCCGGGTTGCCGGCGAGGCCGTCGGCAGCGAGGGCTCGTCGCCGTTCCAGTGCGCTTCCCACCACTGAGTGGCGGCCTCGAAGGTCTGGAAGCCGCCCTCGCGCAGAGTGTGCGTCCACGCGGTGGTGTCGACCTCTTCGAGCAGGACGCGGAAGGGCAGTGCCGCCTTCTCGTCGACCGCACGCAGCATCACGGTCGTCTGGATCGGGTCGTCGTCGCGTGTGTAGCTGGTGAGCAGGGCGAAGTGGTCGCCGTCGCTGCGCAGACGCTGCTCCAGCACGCGGGTGGCGTCGTTCGCGGCCGTGGTGCCCATGCCGTGGGGCAGGAGGATCTTCTCCTCGGGGCAGCCGCGGGCGATCAGCCAGGACTGTGCCATGGAGGGCAGTGGCAGCTCTGCGTGGTCAAACTGGTAGGTGCACGCGGCCGGGTCGCGTTTGAGGTGCAGGGCGACCAGCTGCGGTTCTCCAGGGATGCCCCAAGTGACGGCGCGGTTGTGCATCACGTAGAAGCTGTGCTCGGCATCGTCGCTGTGGTGCTCGGCGAGGACAGTCATCGAGTCCTGCTCGATGCCGATGTGCCCCCAGAACTGATCGGCGACGTGGTCGTTGACGGCTTCGTATCCGTCGAGGCGGAAATCGGGTTCGTAGGTGGGCATCGGTGCTTTCGGTCGTGACCCCGGCGGCGCCGTGCGCGTAGCACGGAGCGCGGTTCAGCGGCGGGTACGGGAGACGGCAGGCAGGGCCGGCGGCAGGGGCGCGGGCGTGGTCCCGGGCGGGCCCGCGCGGCGGGGTGCGGTCAGTACGGCCCGGCCGGCATCGGTGAGATTGACGGGCTGCCCGGCGTGCACCGGGTGCGCGGTGTCGCGCGCCACCAGCCCCATCTCCTCCAGGTGCAGCAGCTGAGCGTAGGAGATGCGGGTGCGGGTGGGCGTCGCCACGGCGAGGCGATGGGTGACGAGGTGTTCATGCAGCTTGGCGCCCTGGGCGATGGCGAGCAGAGCCGCCGCATCCTTCGTCGCGATCTGCGGTGGCGCCTGCCGAGGAGCGGCGGCCTCGATCGGCGCCAGCGCTGCGTCTGCCACGGATCGCTTCGCATCGCGTACGGCGGCGGCCGTCGCCAGCTGATCGAGGGTGCGCTCGATTCGAGCGAACAGCGCCTGGTCCACGGGCAGTGCACTGGAGGCGAGGCGAGCGAGACGGACACGGTAGAAGGTGACGTCCCGCTCAGCCGCCGCCAGCTCGCTATGCGCGTCGGCCAGGGCGGCGTGCGGTGCGTCGAGGAGTCCGCTGTCGCGGTGCCGGCGCAGCACTTCGACGCCGTAGCCCACGGCGGCTTCGATCCGCAGATCGAGTGCGGTGGGCATCAGCCCGTCGGGCTGTGGTGCGGTCATGGCGGAGCGGTTCCTGGGTCCGGGGCGAGCGCGTCCAGGGCGAGTCGGACCTCGACGTACGGGCCGTCGCGGGTATACGACGTCGGGCCGAGCCGGTCGAGGAGCCGGAGCATGGGCGCATTCGCCACCTGCGTGAACGCGGACAGGGTGTGGGCTCCGCGCGCGCGGGCGAGGTAAGCGGATTGGCAGGCCAGGGCCGAGCCGATGCCCTGGCGCTGACGGTGGTCGACGACCTGCAGCCCGAGATCGAAGACCCCCGGCTCCCGGCTGACCGGCCCGACGCAGACAAGGGCCACAGGGCGCTCGTCGGCGCCGAGCCCGATCCAGCACTGCGCGTGGGCGAGCAGCCGGGACAGGTCGCGGGGCGTCAGTCGCGTACGGCCCCAGCGGCGCAGCAGGTTCTGCTCGGAGCACTGCGCGTGGAAGGCGGCGACCAGGTCCCAGTCCGCCTCCGTCACCCGCCGACTCCGCGCGAGGGCGGGGTGCCTCAGCAGGAGCAGGTCGGGCGGCCGGCCAGCAGGTCGGCGCGCCGGTAGGCCCGGTAGCGGCTGCCGTCGGCCGCGCGCGGCTTGCAGGGCTGTACTCCGTAGCCGCGCAGGAGCAGACCCAGCCGCAGCGGGGTGAGGTCGGTGTAGCTCCAGCGCCCCTCAGCCTGACCGGGCAGACCGCGCAGGCGCTCGACCAGCTCCGCGGTGCTCACGTAGTCCGGGGCGCCCTCGTCGTCGAAGACGGCGAGGCAGGCGTGCACGATCGTCTGCGGGCTGCTGGGGCAGGACAGGAACTCCTCGCACGCGTCCTCGTGGACGTCGTCGAAGTCGTCCAGGCCGTCCGGCTCTTCGAAGTCCTCGAACCCCTCGAAGTCGTCGAAGTCCGGGTCGAAGCCGGGCTCCTCGTCCTCCAGCGGTTCGTACTCGGACGGGGGCGCGGCTTCGTACGCGGCTGCGCAGCAGCAGGAAGTGGCCAGGAGCGCGCTCAGTTCCGCCCCGGCTGCCATCCGTTCGACCAGCAGGTCGGTCAGGGTGCTGAGCTGCTCGGCGGGGCTGACGCCGGGAAGCTCAGTGCCGGCGAACTCGGCGAGCTGCTGGTCGAGTTCCTGGATCTCGACGAACACGTCGAGGATGGCGCGGTGGTGCGGGTTCTCGGTGACCTGGGCCGGCCCGAGTACGGCGGTGGCGACCTGGTCGATCAGGGTGGGGAACTGCGTCAACGAACGGGGCCCTTCAGGGTCGGGGGCAGTGCGGGTCGGGGAAGGCCGGGCATCACATAGGTCGGTGGTCCCGGCTTGGGGACAGGCTGGCGGGTGCCCAGCTGCGGCGAGCGGGTGCGGGCCGCGTGGGTGCGCTCGCCCAGGGGGCGCCGGCGGATGCCGAGGCGGGCACGGGCGGTGTCGTACACGTCGTGCGCTTCGCGCGGGCGTACGGCCACGACGTGGATTTCGGTGGTGTGCGTGGAGTTCGCGGGCGCCGGCCGCTGGGCGTAGACGATGCGCCAGGCATTGCGGTGATCGACATAGACCTTGCGGCAGCCGGCGAGATCGCGGGTGAGTTTGGCGCCGAACAGACGGGCGTTGACGACGTCCTGAAGCTGGGCCAGTGCAAGGTCGCGGATGTCGCCGGGGGCCTGCAGGAGGTCGGTCAGGGCGCGAGGGTCGAAGGACAGGCCGAATGCCGGCCGGTCCTCGTGGCCGGTCATCCGCCGGCCTGGCCCAGCTCGCCGGACTCCTCATGGTCCTCGTCCTCCTCGGTGGCGGAGGTGTTCCGGTTCGAGGGGCGGGGGCCGGGCAGCAGGCGATGCGCGGGCCGGTCCGGATCGGTCATGCACGCGGACAGCGGACCGCCAGCGGCCCGGACGGTGGCCATGGCGTGGGTGAGGAAGTCCCGGTGCCACACGAACAGGCCACTCAATCCGGCCTCGGGATCCTTGTGCTGCTGGTAGGCCAGCCACAGAGCATGAAGCCAGGCGACGACATCGGGGTGCTCCTGCCACTGCTCGCACCACGGGGCAGCGGTGGTGACCTCCGCCCCGTAGACCCGGACGAGGAAGTCATCGACCCAGTCAGACAGGGCGTCGAGTTCGTCCTCGTACTCCTCGTCCTCCAACTCGAGGATCGGACGCGGCTCGGGCGGCGCGGGGACGGGCGGCAGGCCCGCGAACCCCGGCAGACCGTAGGCGGCGAACGGCGAGTCCGGTAGCGGCGGTGCCGCCGAGAGGTCATCGATCTGACGCTCGTGCCGCGCGGATCGATCCAGCAGCATGGCGACGTTCGCCTCGACCCTCGCAAGATCAGCCTCCGGCAGCCGAACCGGCTCCAGCTCTCCCGCCTTCGAGGGCAGAGGAGAGTCGGATATCTGGACCGGATCCTTCTCCGTGTCCTCCGAGGGGTTTATGGATTCAGGCACGAAAAGGGGCCTCCTTGGACCGCAGGCATAGGGCGTTGATTGCGGCTCCAACCATCCATAGAATCCCCGGTTTCGGTAACCGTGGATTCGCTGCTATAACGCTGCGCACGACGCGGCGGGACCACGCACGAAGGGCGCCGCTCGCCGCGCCGCGCGCGAGTTTCAGCCTCAGGCAGTCAGCGTCAAGTCATCCTGGGAAAGGGTCTGTTGCAGCGTTTCGGTGAGGCGGTCGGCAGCGATCTCGGCGTAGTGCTTCGTCTTCTCGACGCCGATGAAGTCGCGGCCCTCCAGCAGCGCGGCGACCCCGGTCGAGCCGGAGCCGCAGGTGAAGTCGAGCACGGTGCCGCCGGGCGGGGCGATCTGCACGAGCTCGCGCATGACGGAGACGGGCTTCTGCGTGATGTGCTGGCGCGCCTTGCCGCTGGGCTGCGAGGCGCTGTAGAGGCCGGGCAGGTAGACCGGGTTGCGGGCCGCATCGATCGGGCCGTTGGACGCCCAGACGATGAATTCACAGTTCTGCGTGAACCTGCCCTTTTGCGGCCTGGCCTGCGGCTTATGCCAGGCGAGCACGCCCCGCCACAGCCAGCCGGCGGCCTGGATGGCGTCCGTGGTGATCGGCAGCTGGCGCCAGTCGGTGAACAGCAGAGCGGTGCCGCCGGCCTTGGTGAGCCGGTGCGCCTCGGTCATGATCTGGGTGAGCCAGAAGCCGTAACTGCGCTGGTCCATGTTCTCGCCGGTGAAGTCCGGCAGCTCGTGGCCGGCGTCGGCGGAGGTGTACTTCTGCTTCGCGGACCGGCTCGTGCGCTCCTTCGCCGTACGACCGCCGCTGTTGTACGGCGGGTCGGTGATGACGGAGTCGACGCAGTTGTCCGGCAGTCCGGCGAGGACGCTGAGCGCGTCGCCCTGGTGCAGGGAAAAAGGCAAAGAGATACCCCAATTCGGGTCGTGCGAGATGAGGGAGAGATGCTCCAGCTCGCCTGGATGACCCCACAGGACCGGATGCGGGCGGACGGCTCCGCGGTCTGCGACGTGAGGGGGCGAGGGGAGGAGCCAAAACTGTAGGGCACGATCCCCGGTTGAGCGCTATCGCCGCCGAAAACCCCGAAATGGAGCCTTGATCAGACACGATTTCGGCAACCGGGGATCCGCCCTTACTGTTTTGGAACTGCCCGGCGGACACCGCCGATGGCACATCCCCGCCCCTGCCTTCGTGGAGGTATTCCCATGTCCTGGCACACCTGACCCGACGCCCTGTGCCGGTGCGAGCGGCAACTCGCAACAGCACCCGTGCGACCCGAATTACCCACCACCCGGACGTCGCGCCCTTTCCTCAACGACGCACGCGCCGCCGGGACTTCACCAAGGACCTCGCTGTGACATCGCCCTACCCTCCCCTGCCCGCGATCCGTCCACCGGCCCGTGACCGCTGTCCGGGAGGCGGACCGGATTGAAGGGCATAGCCGCCGGCATCGGCGTCGTCGTGCTCTCCCCGCTCCTGCTCGCCGGCACCGCCATGATGATGGCGTCCTCCAGCGAAGCCTCGACCACCTCCTCCTTCAGCGGATGCCTGACCGGCATCGACACCGCCGAGGTGACCAAGGAAGTCACCAAGCTCCTCGACGGCGCGTCCGCCAAGGACGTTCACATCCAGGGCCTGGACCTTCCGGCCGAGCAGATCCCCAACGCCCAGACCATCGTGGCCACCGGCATCAGCCTCGACGTGCCCAAGAAGGGGCAGATCATCGCGATTGCCACCGCGATGCAGGAATCGCGGCTGCGCAACCTCAACTCCGGTGACCGGGACAGCCTCGGCTTGTTCCAGCAACGGCCCAGCCAGGGGTGGGGAACCGCGCAGCAGATCCGTGACCCGGTCTACGCCTCCGAGCGCTTCTACAAGGCGCTGCTCAAGGTCGACGGCTGGCAGCAGATGAAGGTCACCCAAGCCGCCCAGGCCGTCCAGAAGTCCGGCTATCCGGACGCGTACGCGCACTGGGAGGACCTGGCCACCGCGCTGCAGAAGGCCATCGCCGCCACGTTCCCAAACGCCGACAAGGACGAAGCCGCCAAGGACAAGAGCGAGGACGCCGAGTCCAGCTCCGGCAGCTGCAGGCCGGACAAAGACGGCACCTCCTTCGGACAGATCCCCGAGGGCAGCGTCCCCAAGGGATACAAGATCCCCAAGGACGCCGACCCCAGGGCCCGCGCGGCCATCGAGTGGGCCATGCACCAGCTCGGCACGCTCTACCAGTGGGGCGGCTCGTGCACCGACGCCCACGGCCCCGACCCGATGGGCCGCTGCGACTGCAGCTCGCTGATGCAGCAGGCATACGCACACGCCGACGTCCACCTCACCCGCACCACGTACACGCAGGTGGGCGAGGGAAAGGCCGTCTCGGCGAACAACCTCAAGCCCGGTGACCTGATCTTCAGCCGCGGCACCGCAGCCCGGCCCGAACACGTCGGCATGTACATCGGTGAGGGGCTCGTCATCGAGGCGCCGCGCACCTCGAAACCGGTCCGGATCACCCCGATCAAGAACTGGACGATCCTCGCCGCCCGCCGCGTCATCTGATCCCGGCCCGACTGCAGGCCCGGCGAGCCGCCTTCACCGGTACCTCGCCGGCAGCCCACCAATACGTGAGCCGGTGAACTCCCCGTTCCCCCGCATCACCTGGCCCAACAGGCCAGCCCTCAATCCCTCAACTCCCCGGAGCATCCCCGTGACAATCCACCATCGTGTACGACGCGCCCTCGCGGTCGGCTCGATCGGCCTCGCAGTTGCAGCCGGCGGCCTCGCCAGCGCCTCCACAGCCCAGGCGTACGACACCGGCCACACAACGATCTCGTGCAAGGCGGTCAAGGTCCGCAAGGATCCTTCGAAGAAGTCCACCGTCGTGGGCATCGCCTACCGGCACGACAAGGTCGCCTACGACCAGTTCGCGTACAAGCGCGCCGAGAAGACCTGGTACACCCGCGGCACAGTGACCCGGAAGTCCGACGGCAAGAAGATCCGCGGCTACATGATCTACGACTGCGCCAACCCGTACATGTCGAACCCCGCGCCGAAGCCATCGATCCCGAAGTAGGACGCCCCGGCGCCTTCCCGGGCCCTGAACCGACACGCGGCTTCGACGCCGCGCGCGGCCCGAGGGGCACTCCCCGCCTCCGCACGACGCTGCCGTCCACCCTCGTGCCGGGCACTCACACCCCCGAGGCCGCAAACCTCTCCCCTTCTCCCTTCTGTCGGCCCCTGCCAGGCCAGCGCATGCAAGGAGCCCCGCCCACACTCATGTCCCTACCTCTCGCAGACCGCGCCGCCGTCCTCCTCGCCTACGACCCAGGCATCTCCCCCAAGGGCGGCGGCCTGCCCGGCCTGTCCGTGCTGAAGAACGTCGTCAACAGCATCAACATGTTCGGGATCATCGCCGTCGTCGGCGCCCTGGCCGTCTCCCTCGGCGTGTGGGCCTGGGGCCACCACACCGGTGGCCACCAGGCCGAGGCCAACGGCAAGAAAGGCGCCGTCGTCGCGGCCGGCGCAGCGCTCGGCCTCGGCGCCGCGAACGGAATCGTGGCGTTCTTCTCCGGCCTGGGGGCTCAGGTCCACTGATGCCGAATCGACTCCCCTCCCTGTCCGGATACGGCGTGACCTGGTCGGCCCACAAGCGCGTCGCCATCGTCGCCCTGGTCATCACCGCGCTGCTTGCCCTCGCCGCGACCGCCGCCTGGTTCACCGGCCGCGGCGAGCACCACCAGAGCGCCAACACGCCTTCGCAGAACAGCAGTTCCTCGCCCTCCGAGGCCGCCCCGAAGCCCGCGGCCGGGTCGGGGTCGGTGCCCAAGCCTCCGCAGATCGCCGAACCGGTCGCCTTCGCCAAGGCCGCGGCGGCGATGCTCTGGTCGTACGACACCCGCGACACCAGCCGTGACCAGCAGCTCGCCGGCATGCGCGCGTGGATGACCAAGGAGACCAAGTACAACGACTGGGCCTCCGTGTCCGGTCAGGTCCCCGACCCGCTGCTGTGGTCGCGCATGGCCGACCAGGACCAGCACGCCAGTGCCACGGTCACCGAAGGCCACTACCCCGGCGCGTTCAAGCAGGCCCTCGCCGAGGACCCGACCGCGATCACCGAGGCGTACATCTACGTCGTCACCGTCAACGGCAAACAGCAGATCGAGTGGAAGAAGGGCGGCGGCGGAGCCGAAGACCGCGCCGTGACCCTCGCCGTGCAGTGCCGGCCCGGCCACGACTGCACCCTCGCCGCCATCGCCCCCAGCGTCACGCAGTGACCCACCTCACCGACAGATAAGGAGACCACCTTCCCTTGGGTTTCTGCGACTTCCCCGTAGCGGACAAACTCTGCGCCGTCGGCGAGGCCGTCGACTTCGCCTCCGATCCCGGCAAGGCGATCGGCGACTGGATGGCAAAGAGCGCCGGCGAACTCGCCGCCGCCGCAGCCGACCTGGCCGCCAAGGCGGTCGACGCCACCACCAAGGTCGACCTCAACGCCGGCTGGTTCCGCGACAACTACGAGATGCTGCTGCCGATCGGCCTGGTCATCCTGGTCGGGACGTTCTGCGCACAGCTCGTCCGGGCCGCCGTCAAACGCGACGGGCAAGCCCTCACCCAGGCATTCACCGGCACCGCCAGCGGCGTGATCTTCGCGTTCGCCGCCGTCTCCCTGACCACCGTCGCGATCGAAGTAGTCGACGCTCTGTCCGCCGGCCTATTCACGGCCGCGCACACGGACATCGCCTCGGCCGTCCGCCGCATGGTCAAGGTCAACCAGATTCCCGGACTCGCCGGACTCGGCTGGCTCGTCGCCGTCGTCGCCGCCCTCGGAGCCGCCGTCGGCGCGTTCCTCTACTGGTGCGTGATGCTGGCTCGCAAGGTCGGCATCCTCGTCATGGTGACCTTGGCAATCTTCGCCGGGGCCGGCGGAGGCTGGGAAGTCGCCCGCCGCTGGCGGCGCGGCTGGATCGAAGCCACCGCCACCCTCGTCGCGTCCAAGCTCCTGATGACCGTGATCTTCGTTCTCGGCATCGCCGCCATGGGCAAGACCGAGGCCAAGGACGGCCTCGGCGCGCTTGCGGACGTCCTATCAGGCATCGTGATCATGGTGCTGGTGCTGCTCTGCCCGTACGCCACCTTCAAATTCGTCCACTGGGCGGCCGAAGGGTCGGACGGAGAATCGATTCACCGAGCCGGTGGCGCCGGCGCCCAACTGGCCCGTCAGCACGCCGAGAAGGCGACCCGCAAGGCAGTCGCCCTGGCCGCCACCGCCGGAACGGGCGGCGCGGCAGCCGGAGCAGGCATCGCCGCGCAGGGCCCCGACGCTACAAGAGGCGGTGGATTCCCCGGCGACATCGCCGCCAACCCCACCGGAGGCAGCGGCCAGGAGAGCCAAAGCTCCCCGGGTTCCGGCGGCGACGGGATCAAGTCCGGTCTGGAGAAGGCCGTCCAGCCGCCCCCGACCAGACCCAGCGACGACACCAGCGGCCAGGTAGGCGGCGCGCCCGGAGGCGGCGGCGGTTCCGCATCCGCACCCAGCGGCGGCAGCGGCTTCATGTCGCAGCCCGGCGCCGGCGCCTCCACACCCCCGCCGCAGGGCGCCCCGCCGGCACCGAACTCGGCTGACACCAGTGGGACCGGTGCACCGCCGCCCCCGCCCACCGGCCTGTAGCTCCTGCCCGACTCCGGGGCGGCACGCGCCGCGCACACCTTCGCCGCGTGCCGCCCCGGCCACCGCCCCGCGCACACCCGGAACGGCCCTTGTCTGATCTCACCGTCCAACCGCTCACCGTCAAATTCCCCCACCGCTCCCGGCGCGGCATCCTGCTCGGCCTGTCTCTGCCGCAACTCGTCTTGGTGTCCTGCGCGTTGGCACTCCTGCTGGGCACGGTGGTGTCCACCGGGCTGCTCGGCGCCATCGCCCTAACGCCGCTGTGGGCCGTGGTCGCCGCCCTGGTCGCCATCCGCCGGCACGGCCGCTCGCTGATCGACTGGGCGCCGATCGTCCTGCGCTTCGCGCGACGGCGCCGCACCGGACAGACCCTGTGGCTCGCCCGGCCCGTCACCCGCCCCCGCCGGGACGGCGTCCTGCACCTGCCCGGCACCGCCGCCTCGCTGCGGGTGGTCACCCCCGGCGACTCCGCTAACGGCGCCGCCGCCGTCCACGACCCGCACCAGCAGACCCTGACCGCCGTTGCCCGCGTGTCCAGCCGAGCCTTCGCCCTGCTGGATCCCGCGACCCAGAACCACAACGTCGCCGGGTGGGGCCGGGCCCTGGCCGGCATCGCCCGGACCGGACACGTCGCCACCGTGCAGGTCCTGGAGCGCACCGTCCCTGACAGCGGCGACACCCTCGCCCGGCACTGGAGCCAGCAGGGCCACCCCGAGACGCCGGTAGCCGGGCAGGTCTACAGCGAACTGGTCGCCTCCGCCGGACCGGCCGCCGCCCCGCACGAGGCATACCTGGCCATCAGCCTCGACCTGAAGGCCGCCAAGCGCCTGATCAGCCAGGCCGGTGGCGGGCTGCCTGGAGCCTTCACCGTCATGGAGCAGACCACGTCCTCCATCGCGCAGGCCGCGCGCAGCGCCGGACTGATGGTGACCGGCTGGCTCTCGGCGCGCGAGATCGCCGCCGTCATCCGCACCGCCTACGATCCCAAGGCCCTCTCCGCACTCCAGCAGTGGTCGGAGTCCGGGCGCGCCGAGGCCGACCCAGCCGCCGCCGGCCCGGTGGTCCAAGTCGAGGAGTACGACCGGCTCGCCACCGACTCCGCACGGCACGCCACCTACTGGGTCGAGGACTGGCCCCGCACCGAAACAAGCGCCGGCTTCCTGCACGGGCTCATGTTCACCGCCGGGGTCCGCCGCACCCTCTCCCTTATATACGTGCCCCAGGGGCTCGAGTCCGCGCTGCGCGACGTGCAGCGCAAGAAGGCCGCGATCATCGCCGACGCCAACGAGCGCTCGCGGCGCGGGCAGGTCGACTCCGAGGCCGACAGCGTCGAGTACGCGGACGTCAAGACCCGCGAGCGGCAGCTGATCGCCGGGCACGCCGACGTCGCCCTGACCGGACTGCTCACCGTGTCCGCCGAGACGGACGCCCTCCTCGACGCCGCCTGCGCGCAGATCGAGACCGCCGCCGTCACCGCCCAGGTCGACCTGCGGCGCCTGAACTTCCAGCAGCCCGACGCATTCACGCTCGGCGCCCTCCCGCTCGCCCGCACCGCCCTGTAACCCCCCGCACCCGGCCGACCGACAACGTCCTGTCGCCGCGGCAGGATTAGGAACCCTTCCCCTTTGACTTCTGCCATCCCCGTCGGTGACGCGTACCCGTACCTGCGAGCCGCCAGCGCCGGCATCCGCCACCACGCGCGCACCCTCGCCCCCCGCGCCGAGAGGCCCGCCGCTCCCGCGGACCGTGCACATCTCGACGTACTGCACGCCCACCTCACCGCCCTGCACCAGTTGCTCGACCAGCTCGCCGACACCACCCGGCCCGCGCATCCCGCCGCCGGCCGACAGCTCGCCACCGCTCACACCCGGCTGTGGCAGGCCACCGCCGCCGTCCACGACGCCTTCCACCTTCTCCCCGTTGCCGACGAGTCCGGCTCCGAATGCCACCCCGAGCGCCTCCCCGAGGGGCCGCCCGTCCTGACCATCTGCCAGCGCCATCTCGCCGCCGGCCACGTCGTACGGCGCAAGACCACCCCGGCCGACCTCAATACCCCGGCGCCCAGTCGCATCACTACCTGCGCCCAGTGACCCCCACCGCCGAAAGGCCCTGCATGCGCAAGCTCAAGCGCTCCACCTCCACCGCCGTCATCGTCGCCACGCTCGCCGGCACCGCCGCCCTGGCCACCGCCGCGCCGGCTTCCGCCGCCAGCTATCACTGCACGACGAGCAGCTACACCGTTGACGATCCGTCGTACAACGGCCCCGACTCCGACAACTGGGACTTCGACGTCACGCTGTGCGCCATGCGATCCGGCGGTGCCATCTACACCACCGCCACCGTCTACTGGGACGGCCCGTACACGGCCAAGAACCGCAGCACCCTGACCTTCAACAAGGCCAAGTTCCAGCTCCAGACCAAGAAGAGCGTCAGCGGCACCGACCCGGTCGTGAAGTCCGCCGCCTACACCGGACTGGAGCACGCGCTCGAACACAGCAGCAGCAACGGCAACGGCTCCTACTCGACCGGAACCCTCAAGCACACGGCTGGCTCTGGCCACTACCTCGCCGACGGCTACATCCAGCTGGACTGGTCCGGCGACGGCACGAGCTACCGGGCTCCGATTTTGTTCACCGCCTCACCGGTCGTCTGAACCCGCACCGCGTCCAGACCGCCACCCCGTGAAAGCCGCCCCGTCATGAGTCACCGGCCCGCGCGCCGCGCCCGCAGAGCCAGCGCCAGCCCCCTGTTCACCCCACACGGCACCGACCGCGCCTCGCGCAAGGCCGCCCGCCGACAGCTCGCCGAGGCCGCCGCGAAGGCCCGCACCGAAGCAGCCGCCCACACCAGCAGCTCCGGCGCAGCCGAGCACGAGATGCCGACGCCGCTCTTCCCACCGGCCGGACGCCCCGGTCCCGCGTCCTCGCGCAACAACAAGATCAAGCTGCCTGCCCACCGTATGACCACCGCCACCGCCAGTGGGGCGTACCCGTTTCTCGCCGAGGGCGGATTGGGCGCCGAGGGCATCTACATCGGCCGCGACGTCCACGCTGAGGCGTCCTTCTGCTTCGACCCGTTCGCGCTGTACGGCCGCATCGAAGGCTTCACCAACCCCAACGTCCTGCTGGCCGGGGTCATCGGGCAGGGCAAGTCGGCGCTCGCCAAGAGCTTCGCGCTGCGGTCCATCGCCTTCGGCTACCGGGTCTACGTCCCGTGTGACCCGAAAGGCGAATGGACCCCCGTGGCACAGGCGTTGAGCGGCACCTCCATCGCCCTCGGACCGGGCCTGCCCGGCAAACTCAACCCGCTGGACGCAGCGCCGCGCCCCAACAGCGTCTCCGAGACCGACTGGGCAGGCGAGATCCGCAAGCGCCGTCTGCTACTGCTCGGCTCCCTGGCCCGCACCGTCCTCGGGCGGGACCTGCTGCCGATGGAACACACCGGACTCGACGTCGCCCTGGACGCCGTCGTCACCCGCGCCGCCGCGAACGGACGCACCCCGCTCCTCGGCGACATCGCCGCCACCCTCAACAACCCCGACGAACTCGACCGGGTCGGCGGCGTCATGTCCGGCCGCCTCGGCGACGCTTCCCGCGACCTGGCCCACGCCATGCGCCGCCTGGTCCACGGCGACCTCGCCGGCATGTTCGACGCCCCCAGCACCGTGGCCTTCGACCCCAACTCGCCCATGCTGACCATCGACCTGTCCCGCCTGGGCGGATCCGGCGACGACACCGCCCTCGTTCTCGCCATGACCTGCGCCTCCGCGTGGATGGAATCCGCGCTGTCCGACCCGAACGGCGGCCGGCGCTGGATCGTCTACGACGAGGCATGGCGCCTGATGCGCCACCCCGGCCTGCTCGCGAGAATGCAGTCCCAGTGGAAGCTCAGCCGCGGCCTGGGCATCGCCAACCTCATGGTCATCCACCGGCTCAGCGATCTGCTCACCGCCGGCGACGCCGGATCCCGCGGACGCGCCTTGGCCGAGGGCCTGCTCGCCGACTGCTCCACCCGCATCATCTACCGGCAGGAAACCGACCAACTCCACGCCGCAGCAGCATTGCTGGGACTCACGTCCGTGGAAACGGACGCCATCTCCCACCTCAACCGCGGACGGGGCCTGTGGAAGGTCGCCGGAAGATCATTCATCGTTCAACATCTTCTGCATGCACACGAATTGGCACTGTTCGACACGGATGCCCGTATGCATTGATCCGGTCGAGACGTGCCGACCGCCCCCGAACCCGTGGACATCCCCATCGAGAATCCAGCCAGCCTTCCACCTTCCGCCGGTCCCGGCACCCGGATGGTGCACGAAACCCTCGGCGCCTCGCCTCAAGACCTCGGCCGCCTTCACCATGACGGTCCCGAACTGGTCCTCGCCGACCTGGTCCACACGGCCGCGCGCCATCTGGACCACGTGCACGAGCAGTTCGCCGGCGCCGCTCAGAGCGCGGCTTCCACTCTGACACGCGCCGCCTCCGGGAATACGTCGATCAATTCCCTCGGCGTCCTGCAGAACAGCGGCACACAGATCGACATTCTCGCCGCACGCCGGGCCGATGCCGTCGACCACCTCAGAGAAGTCATCCGCGCGTACCGGGAAGTGGCAGCCTCCCTGGCCCCTTCCCTGCGGGCACCCCTGACACGAGCCGTGCCCGCTCCGGCGCCCACGAGCGCGCCGCCCGCCCGCGTGGCGCGCGGCCGATAGGACCACCTCACCACTCCGTAGAAAGCCCATGCCCTCAGCACGCACCGACCTGGACACCTTCGCCACCGCCCTGGCCGACCGCCTGCCCGGCGTCTGGACCAGCGAATACCACCATCACCTCGCCTACTCCGACCAGTTCACCGTGTCCGAACAGCACTGGGACGGCGGCCACGTCGGCTACGTCGCCACCGAATTCGTACTCGGGCACGAGGCCGTCCTGCACGGTCCGGATCAGCAGCACCTCTACCTCTCCGACCGGCCGCGCTCCTCGCACCAGTTCGTCGTCGCCCCGCTCGAGCCAGACGACGACGCCGTCCAGGCGCATCACTTCGACGGCGTCGACGAGCCGCACGGCATCGTCATCCCCGATGATCCCGCGCGTGCCGCAGCCCTCATCGTCCGCAGGGTCCTACCTCGCTACGAGCAGGCTCTCCAGGCGGTACGCCGCAACGCCGCCGAGCAGCCGGAGCCCCCACACCGGCAGGCTCCGCCGCAGGTCGCACAGGTGGTCACGCTGACCTGGTATGACGACGGGGTGCTGGGGGCGCCGTACGCGAGCGTGCCGGAAGAGGCGCGGATGGCGCTGTACGCCCACGGCTTCCAGTACCACCCGCACCAGGCAGCCTTCCTGCTGCCCACCGCATACGGCGAGGACGGCCGTGCCCTGCGGGTCCAGGCGGTGGCCCGCCATCTCGCACAGCGGGGAATCGGCGTGAACCTGCGCCACGCCGCACCGGCCACGCCCGCCGTGCTGCCGCCCGAGCTACCCACGGCAGTCCGCAGTCATCACCGCTGACCGCGCCGTCGCCCGGACGGTCTGCGGCGGCGCCGGGGAGGTGCACCGTGCGCTACCTCGGCACTCCCTCGGGGCCTGACATACGGGCGGCCATGAGCGCGGGACGCATCGGCTGTATGACCACCCCGGCGCAAGGCAGCCGCATCCCCGAGGGCGCCCTGTACGCCTGCGACAATTCCAAGTTCGGCAGTGACGGCAAAGGCCGCTACTGGCCCGGCGCCGAGGCGTGGTTCGCCTGGCTGTCCCGGACCGTCGAGAGGTACGGGCCGGATCGCTGCCTGTGGGCTCTCGCCCCGGACCAGCCGTTCGACGCCGCCGGCACCCTCACCGAGTCGCTGCCGTGGCTGGCCCGCATTCGTGAGCTGGGCGTCCCCGCGGCCTTCGCGGCGCAAGACGGCTGTGATCAACCCGGGCTGCTGCCCTGGGACAGCTTCGACGTCCTGTTCCTGGCCGGATCGACCGAATGGAAACTCGGCCCGGTCGCCGAACGGCTGGCCCGCGAGGCGAAGGTCCGCGGCAAGGGCGTGCACATGGGCCGCGTCAACTCCCGCTCCCGTCTGAAGATCGCCGAGTGGTTCGGCTGCGACAGCGCCGACGGCACCTACCTCGCCTACGGGCCCGACAAGAACCTGCCCAAGCTCCTCAAGTGGCTCGACGAACTCGACGGCACCCCCTCCCTCCTCGGCGGCACGCACACTATCGGCGCTCCCAACGCAGCGCCGAGAACCCCACCCCCGCGCGAAGCCCCCAACCGCCGCGCACCACCGCGTGGGGCGTCTACCGCGAGAGCACAGATGTCTCCGCCCGCAGGGACACCTGCTCCTGCCGTACCGATACCCGGACGTCCAGGCACCCGAACCCGCTGACCGCGCCGTCACCCGCCGCACACTCCCAGGAGCCCACCTGCCCTTCCCCTACGACCAGGTCAGTCAGCTGCACTCGCTGGCCGAGCGCATCCACAACGCGGCCGACGAACTGCCGCTCACCGACTCGGTGCACTCCGGCGTCGACAACCTCGATGAACTCGACGACCGCGTCCGCGACATGACCGGGCTGATCACCCACGTCACCACCGCAGCAGCCTTCGCCGCGCGCACCGTACGACGCGGACGCGCCCCCGAAACCGACATCACTCGCCGCACGGTCGCCCAACTCACGCTCGCAGTCGGCGCCCTGGGGCACGCCATAGCCGACCTCGGCGACGCCGTCGCCCACGCCGGCGCCCTCCACCAGCTCGCCGCCGCGCCCCGCTCGACGCAGCGCACTACGGAGATCGAGTCCACCCGGGCCCTGCTGCACGCGCGGATCGACAGCACCCGCGATCAGCTGAACAAAGCCGGCGGCCGACTCCATCAGCAGGCCGACCGGCTCGCCGCTGCGCCGACACCGAACCGCAGCCCCAGCACGACCAGCGCCATCCCTGCCACCCCGGCCAGCCCCGCTACCTCCCGCAGCCGCTGATCCCTACCCCAACCAACACCCTGGAGCACACCCATCCGCACCGCCCGCCGCACCCTTCCCCTGCTCGTCTCTGCCGCGCTGCTCACCGTCGCCGCCACCGCCTGCAGCAGCGACGACGCCCCGTCCACGAAGAAGAACGCCACCACACCCGCCGCGCCGAAGCCGGCGCCCGCGCTCAGTGACGCGCAGGCCCGCGCCGTCATCACCAACTACTCGACGATCAACAACGAGGCCAACGCACACCGCGACCGGACCCTGCTCGACACCGTCGAGGACGGCCCGCTCTACGCGATGTCCGTCTCCGACTACACCGAGACCGAGGGCCTGCCCAAGGCCGACCGCAAGCCGTACAAGCCCTGGTTGTACGACACCTCCACCGCCAAGCTGTACATCCCGCGCTTCGCCGCCGGCCAGGACCGCTGGTTCGCCGCCGCCCTCTCGGGCGAGAAGGGCAAGCAGCCGAGCCGCATCGCCGTCTTCGCCGAGCAGCCGAAGGACAAGCGGTGGGAGCTGGTCTCCGTCGTCGACCTCGACAGCACGACGCTGCCAGACTTCGCCCTCGACAAGGACGGCTACGCCACCGCGGTCGCCGCCACCGGCAACAAGCAGCTCGCGGCCGACGCCGACGTGCTGCGCACCGCGGTGATCGACAACTTCGCAACCGGCGGGACGAACACCGGCACCAGGGTCTTCGCCCCGACCAAGGCCAGCCAGCAGCAGATCAAGGTCCACGACGAAACGACCCGCAAGTTCGGGAAGCTGGGCACCACCGTCTTCGCCGGGGGCACCAACCGGTTCAAGGACGCCTACGCGCTGAAGACCAGCGACGGCGGTGCACTGGTGCTGTTCGCCCACACCCACACGCAGACCGACGCCGTCGCGCACTCCGGGCTGCAGATCAACCCGGGCAAGGACGACAACGCCTGGCTCCACGGCATCCCGCGCACGTCGGTGACGTACACGTTCGTCTGCGCCGATGCCGCCATCGTGCCCGCGAAGGCCGCCCCGTCCCGCCTGATCGGCTACACGTGCGCCCGCACCGACGCCTCCGGCCCGCCCGTCGGCTCCGCCTCGACGGACCGCGCGTAGCCGGGCGGAGGAGTCCCTTGTCCCTGCCACACCCCGACTTCGAGCTGTACGACAACGTCGGCCGCACCACCCAGCAGATCACCGCCCATCGGGACGACCGCCCTACCGCCGACGACCTGCATCGCTGGGCCGCCCACGACGCACGGGAGTTCAGCACCTCGCTCCCAGACGAAGAGGCTGGTCAGAGCATCATCGACTGGACCCATCAGCTCTACCGGGTACGCACAGCAGCCGAGTTGAACACCGTTGCGCAGGCCGTCCTCGGCGACGGACGCAGTGGCCTCGGCGAGCTGCACACGTTCCTGGAGACCGCGGCCGAATGGTGCGAGCACAACCAGGAACCAGGCATCGCCGCGCGCTACCGCCAGCACGCCGAGGAGCTGTCAGCACTCGGTGACCGGCTCGCCTACTTGAGCGAGGACCACCTGGCCAGCGTCTATCGGCGCACGAACCGGTCGGCATCCGCGCAGCCCCCGCGGGCCGTACCGGCGGCTCCTGTCGCACCGACTGCGCCCGCGCGCCGATCCGCCCGCTGACCCCGTCCACGACAGGAAGATCCTCTGTCCACCCGCTCTGTCATCGCCCGCCCCACCGCCGACGGCTACGCCGGCATGTACGTCCACTTCGACGGTTACCCCGACAACAAGCTCCCGCTGCTCCTGGCCGCCTACAGCCACCGGTTCGCCGGCGACCTGGAGGCCATGGCCCGCCACTTGATCGACGACGTGGAACACGGCTGGGACGAGCTGGGCACCGACCTCCTCGACGGCGCTCCCGCCGCCCTGCGCCGCTCCCTGACCGGCCGCGACGAGTACCCGAGCCGTCAGATCACCGACGTGATCAATGCGGACGGCAGTCCGGCCGAGCGTGAGCTGATCACGCAGGACGGCACCGACGAACTGGAGTGGGCGTACGTCCTGCACCCGCACGGCATCGAGGTGATCGCCCTGCAGGCGTACGACCGCGGTCCCGTCGTCGCGTGGGACACCGACCCGCGCAGCCGAGTCACGACGAATCCGAGCGCGTGGCACCCGGACACGCCGGCTCCGATCGTTGCGCCGCGCACCGCCCTGCGCCTGTCCACGACCGCGTCCGCGCCGGCGCCGACGCCCCGAAAGACCGCCCGCCGCTAGCACGGCCTCCCGCACCGTCCCCGACCGCCACCCCGCCCGGAGAACCCGCTGTCCCCGCACTCCCGCCCAAAGATCACCGTGGTCATCGCCACCCAGCTCCGCACCGATCGCCTGGCATTCCTTGCGGCCATGCACGCCAGCCTGTGCCGCCAGAGCGTGCCGTGGGAGGCCGTCGTCGCCCTCGACGGCGCCGACCCTGCCCGGCTGCCTGCCGCTCTCGCCGCCGACCCGCGCGTGCGCATCCTTGCCCTGCCGCGCCCGGTCGGCGCGGCCTGCGCCCGCAACTTCGCACTCTCCGAAGTCCGGACCGAGTACCTCAACTGGGCCGACGATGATGATGAGTTCACCGACTGGGCCATGGCGCTGCGGCTGCGCACCATGGAGGCGACCGGGGTGGGCTGGTGCGCCGGATACAGCCAGGACCTCCACCCCGACGGGACCACGACCCTGTGGCGGCCCCCGACGCCGCCGGGCCGGCACGAGGCCGGGGACGTGTGGCGGTACTGGAAGGACCCGGCCGACACCATCCCGCTCGGCCCGACCACCCTCCTGGCCCGCACCGAACTGGTGCGCGCGGCCCCCATGGGCGGGCTCGTCCAGGGCGAGGACTACTGCACCCTCGCGGTCACCTGCCTCGCCCCGGGCATCGTGCTGCCCGTCCCGGTCTACCGGTACCGCAAGCACGCCGGGCAGATGACTGCGCAGGACTCCTACGACCAACTGGAGGCGAGGGCGCGGGCCTTCGCCCACCGGTTTGGTGTCAGCCTGCGCGCCGCGTCCTCGCCGCTACGCGAAGCTGCCTCCGCCGCCGCGTAGTTGAGACGGCCCTCGTCCCGCCCCACTCCTACCCACCAAAGGCACCTATGCCCGACACCCCCGCTCAGGACCACGCCCCGCAGAAGGTCCTCATCTCTCCCCGCTACCTGGCCGCCAGCCTGCCCACCACACACCACGAGTTCCTGGACGTCTTCGCCGAGGAGGCAGGGTGGAGTGCGCAGACGGACAACTCGGCCCTGACCGTGACCAGTCCCTGTCGGCGCGTCACCATCCGCCACGACCAGACGGCCGTGGGCCGAGGCCCCCACCTGGTGGTCTCGGCCCGTAGCGAGGAGGACGCGTCCGAGCGATGGCGCACGAGCGTCAGCGGCGCCGTGCCGGTCGAGTTCGTCTCCACGCTCCTCGGCACTCTGGCCGCCGAACTGGAAGCCGACCCGGATCACGTCGTCTACGGCATCGGCGCCGAGCCCGGCCGGTTCGAGCTGATGGTCGACATCGACGCCTGGAACCACTTCGAGGCTTCCGGACTCTCCGGGTTCATCTCCCGCGACGGGCAGGCAGCCGTGATCGGCCGGCCGCCGGACTCATCGGCGCCGCCGATCCACGGCGACGCCTCCATCGCCTGGCATGTGGCCGCCTCCCCGGATGACCTCGGTCATCTGTGGGACATCTCGTTCACGCAGCAGGCGCCCGACTTCCTCATGCATGCCGTCGTCGCCAAGACCCTCGATCCCCGGCCCATCCTGCGCTCCACGGCGTTCCCGTTCCCCAAGGCCGTCGTGCCCCTGGTGACCATCACGCACGTCACGTCGCCTCGGCCTCCCGCGGCGCGGCCATCACCCGCCGGCCTGGCGCGCAGCCCCGAGCCCAAGCGCGCCCCGAAGACCCGCTGAGCCCCGTCCGCCTGGACGACGTCGCCTGCGGTCTCGACCCATCAGGACCTTGATGCCCACCCCCTCCACCGAGATCACCCTCAGTACCAGCCGGACGCTCGGCCTCGTCGCCATCGCCTCCGGCGAGAACTACGAGCGGGCCAACCAGACCCTCGAAGCTGCCGGATTCAGCCGCCTGTCCAACGGCGCGTACGCCGCCTCCCTCGCCGACGCGCAGGCCGCCCGGCACACCGCCAGCGCCCTGGTGCACCGCGCCCACGAACACGGCGCCACCCTCGTCACCAGCTCTCGGCCCTACCTCGGCGACGTCGGCATCGAGATCGCCGCCCGGCTGCCCGGCACCTGGAATGCCGAGGTGGAGATCTACGCCCACCCGCTGTGGCAGGACGATCTCTGGTACGGGCTCTGGGAAGCCGGCGAGATCCACTAGGCCCTCGAAGACCACCGCATCCCGTTCGCGTCCGTACTGAAGAACGGCACCGGTACCGAACTGCTCCTGGTCGAGCGGCCCGGCCACCGCAGCGGCTACCTCCTCGGCGCGCTCACCGACCACGAGAAGGAAGACGTCCGTGACGATCCGGCCACGCCGCGCACCATGGTGCTGCCCGCCGACCCGGGCCTCGCCGCGCACGCCGTGACCCATACGTTCCTGCCCGCCTACCGTCGCGCCCTGCACCACCGGGACCTGAACACCGTCCTGTCGGCGCTGGAACGTATCCGGGGGGAGCACCAGACCCTGAAGGCAATCAAGGACTCCGGGCGGTACAGCGACGCAGTGCCGCTCGGCGACTCCCGCCTGATCACCGGAATGGAACGGGACTTCGCCGACCACGCCTGGCTGGAGTTCCGTCACGTGCTCGAACACGCGCCGCTTCTCCTCTCGCGCTGCCGTCCCGTCGCCACCGCCTGGCCCGACGATGCTGCAGCGCTGCCCCGGCTGCGCGAGGCACTCGCCCACAGTCAGGACGCGTGGGACGAGTGGAACGGCCTGCGGCACGAGTTGTACTCGGTACCCCGGACGCTGCCGGCCCATGAGTGGAGCCAGGTCCGCGGGCGGATGGGCCTCGCCGTCCTGCCGGCCATCGAGACCTGGCTCGCCGAGAGCGAGGCGTTCGAGCGCCAGGTCCGCGCGGCCGTACCGGGCGGGCCGGCGACTCTGTCCGCGCCCAGCCCACGGCTGCTCACCGCCCGCACCGTTCCGCCGCCTGCGCCCCGCGCCGCGGCAGCGCACCGCTGACCGCTCCAGAAAGGAATCCTCTCTGTCCGACCACTTCCGGTTCGGCGCCCACCCCGACTACGGATTCGTGGCCGCCGCTACAGCCAACATCCCCGCACACCTCGCCAACTGGTTCCTCGTGCGCGAGCAGTTCGAGCCCGTACCCGACGCCCCGGGCCTGTACCGGCTCACCAACCCCGAGCAGGACGGGATCCGCCGCACCCGCCAGGCCGTTCACGACCTTCGACGCCACGGCTACGAAGTCCACGCCGACTACAGCCTCGACCCCGGCCGCAGCGCCTCCCCGCCTCGGCCGACCGTGCGCAACGGGCTGATGGAGCGCCGCAACCGCATCGCGCAGGCAGCCGCCACCCGCTCCCCGCAGCAACGCGGCGCCCCGACCACCGCGCTCCCCGAGTTTCTGCCCCAGCCCGGCGCCGTACCGGTGGGCGGGCGTGCCCAAGCAGCCGGGAAGGGACGGAGCCGATGAGCGACGAGCCGATCCGCATCACCCGCGGCCAGGGCGGCGAAGTCGACGTCGAGGGCCCGGTCGACGGCTTCGCCGCGAGCGTCCTCAAGCGCGCCGGATTCGACACCCACCCCACCTTGCGCGGCGTCTGGATCCGGCTGCCGTTCGACCTGGGCCGCACCTGGGAGAACGAACACGCCACCTGGGCCGCGGAGATGCTCGCCGCCGCCCGCTACAGCGTCGACCTCGATCCCGATCTGCGCGCCGTCCCGCCCGCCGCGTCCGCGCCATCGGCGCCACGCCGCACGAAGACCGCCATGACCGCACAGTCCGCACCCGCCGGCACCCCGCGGCGGCAACGGCGCTGACCGCCGATTCGACACGAAGGCCCTCCGCCCTGACTTCCTCCGCCGCCATCGATAGGAGACCCGCCTTGCCCGAAACACCAGCAGAGCCGTTCATGCCGATCCGGCACACCATCACCGGCGAGATCACCACCACCGGCTACAACGCCGCCGCCCGGCGGATCCTGCTCCAGGCCGGCTTCGAAGAGACGCCAGGCTGCGCCTGCCGAGCGACGGAACCCGGTACGGAGCGGACGCACGGGCCTGCCCGGCAGCCAGCGAGCTGCTCGTCGCCGGCCATCGGGTGCACCTGGGCCGAGCCCTCGGCCGGCCGGTGAGCGCCGACGGTACGCCCCGGTCGGCCCGGTCGCCGATGCCGGCACAGTCCGTGATCCGCTCCGCGAGCGGCCAGCCCCTCCAGCGCATCGCCAACCCCGCCCGCACCCGCACCTGTTGAAGGACCCTCGTTTGACCACACCCGCAACGCCTACCAGTCCAGCGCGCACCAAGGGCGGCGAGCTACGGGCCAAGGTGGCCCGACTGCTGGCCGACCGGCCGGCGGACACGCTCACCATCGGGGACATGGCCAGGCAGCTGGGCCACTCCCACGGCGCCGTCCGCAACGCCGCCCTCACCCTGGTGCGACGCGGCGAGGCCGACCAAGGCGGAATGGGACAACCGGAGTTCCGCGCGAACGCGAAAACCGCCGCAGCCGCGCAGAGGGCTGTGATCAGCCCACCGGGCACCCACTCTCCCCGCGCCCAGGCGGCCACGGCCCGCACGACCATTCCCGCAGCAGCCACGCCCAGGCAGACCGGCCCGATCCGCCGCGCGGGGGGCCAGCTCTACCACCCCCGGGAGCTGGCCGATCTGCCCGACGTCGAGGCGTTGAATCGCCTGCGCGACGCCGACGTGCCGGTGCTGCTCTACGGCCCTCCGGGCACCGGCAAGACGAGTCTGGTCGAGGCGGCGTTCCCGGACCTGCTCACCGTCGCCGGTGACGGCGACACCACGGTCGGCGACTTGATCGGCGAGTACACACAGGACGACGCGGGAGCCTACGTCTTCCAGTACGGTCCGCTGGTCACCGCGATGGCCGAGGGCCGCGCCCTGCTGATCGACGATGCCACCTTGATCTCACCGAAGGTCCTGGCGGCGCTGTATCCCGCGATGGACGGGCGCAGGCAGATCCAGGTCAAGGCCCACAAGGGCGAGACCATCAAGGCCGAGACCGGCTTCTACGTGGTGGCGGGCCACAATCCCGGTGTCCACGGGGCGGTGTTGACGGAGGCGCTCTCAAGCCGGTTCAGCGTGCAGATCCAGATCGGCACGGACTATGACCTCGCCCTGGCCTTGAGGATCGATGCCCGGGTGGTCCGGGTCGCCCGACACCTCGCCCGCCAAGTCGAACTCGGCGAGCTGGGCTGGGCCCCCCAACTGCGGGAGCTGCTCAGCTACCAGAAGACCGAGGCCGTCCTCGGCACCAAAGCCGCGCTCGCGAACCTCGTCGGCATCGCTCCTGTGGAGGATCGCGACGCCGTCGCCGCCGCCGTCATCAAGGCTGTCGGCGTCAAGGAGGTCGCTCCCCTCACCCTCGGCAAGCAGCTTTCCGCCTCGGCCCTCCGGCAGCCCCCGGGCAGCACCGGCTCCGCGCACCGGGGCCGCTCGCGATGAGCGCCCACCACCACGTCCAGTCCCCCGCCACCACGCCGGACGACGACGCCGACCTCGCGCGATGGGACGACGACGGCGCCCCGCCCGCGCAACCCCGTTCCTCCCCGGCCGCGTGGCTGCGCGTGGGAGCCGAACTCGGCGACCGGCTGGTCGCGCTCTCCGGCCGCCAGGACCTCCTCGTCACCTGCCGCCCCGGCACGCGCAGCGGCGCACCGGCCGCGTTCTTCCCCACGCTGGGCGAGGTCGAGTTCGACGCCGGCCTGTTCGCCCCGCTGAAGCCCCACGAGATCCATCCGCGGATCGTGGGCGACGAGGAGCGGTATCCCGCCGCCTGGGGCGTGTTCGTCCACGAGGCCGCGCACGCGGCCCACTCCCTCTGGACGGCGCCAGCCGGAGCGAACCCCCGTGTCGTCGAGGCCGCGCTCCTGCTGGAGGAGAGCCGTGTCGAAGGCGCACACCTGATCACGCGGCCCACGGACCGCACGTACCTGCGCACCAGTGCGCGAACCCTGGTCATGCCCGACATCGCCCACCCCACCCTCCAGGGCATCGAGCAGGCCGCCAGCGTGGCGGCCCTGATCCTGGGCCGCCGTGACGTCGGCATCCTGGACGCCGGCGAGACCCGGGCCGTCGCCGATCTGTGCGAAAAGGTGCTGGGCGCAGACCTGCTGGCCGCCCTCACCCGCATCTGGACCGCAGCCCACCGGTGCACCGACCACGACGCCACGACCATGCTCGCGCACGGTCAAGAATGGTGCGACGCTCTGGACGCCGCGGCTCCCGCCCTGCCCGTGCCGGCCAACCTCACCGATCTGCTGTCCGGCGCCGTGGGGGTCGTCATGGACAGCACGGCAGCCACCGACGCCGCCGACCTCGCGGCACAGGCCGCAGCGACCAACGCCATGGCCGCGCAGTCCAAGGCGCAGGCTCAGGACCGCGCCCAGCGGGCCGGCCAGCGACGCAAAGCCGCCGCCACCGCCAAGTCGGTCTTCAACGCCAGTGGCACCACCGTCACCCCCGACGGCTCACCGGCGCCCTACGGCAACCCGGTCACCGGCACCCGCAGGCCCACCGCCGCCGAGCAGAGTGCCGCCGCGCGCCTGAGCCGCGCACTGCGTGCCGCCGCCTACCGCGAGCGGACCGAGGAGCGGACCACCAGCCCCACCCCGCCCGGCCGCCTCAACATGCGCGCAGCCCTGGCCCGCGACGCTCAGCGCGCGGCCGGGTCGGTCCCCACCGCGGAACCGTTCACCCACACCCGCCGCCGGAACACCCCCACCCCACCGCTGCGTGTGGGTATCGCCGTCGATGTCTCCGGCTCCATGCGTGCCGCCTGCGCGCCCGTCGCCTCCGCTGCCTGGATCGTGGCACGCGCAGCAGCCCTGACCGACCCCGACTCCCGTACCGCCACCATCGCCTATGACCAGCACCTGACCGCACTGACCCGACCCACCCACCGAGCACCAGAGCGCGTGACGACGTTCGCTGCCAACGGCGGCCACCACAACCTCGGCGACGCCATCGACGCACTCAACCACGGCCTCGAACTCAGCCGCCCCGGCGCCGGCCGCCTCCTCGTGATCGTCACCGACGCCCACTACGGCAGCGACGAAACCGCTCAAGCCGTCACCCGCATCAAACAGCTCACGACCGCCGGCTGCGCCGTACTCCAACTCACCCTCACCCCGAAGTCCCACCACTTGCCGGGGACCACCCTGCTGCACGTGCCCCAGCCCTCCAGCGCTCCCGCCGCCATCGCCACGGCGGCCACAGACGCCATCCGCAGGACACGCTGAGACGACGCAGAAGACAGAAAGCAGAAACAACCACGTGGCAATACGTACGACCTGGAAAATCGTCCACAGCTGTGGACACGAAGTGACGCACAACCTGTCCAACCGACCGGCCGACCGGCGCGCCGGATACGCCCGCTGGCTCGAAGGCCGCGACTGCACCGACTGCTGGAAGGCCGCCCGCGACTCCGACACGGAATCCAAGGAAGCCTGGCTCGCCGCCAAACGCGCCGAGGAGCAGCAGGCCGCCCGCCAGTGGGCCGAGCAGTTCGACATGCCACCGCTCGAAGGCCCCGAGAAGGCCCTCGCCTGGGGCGAGCGCTCCCGCCACCAGCTCGTCACCGCCGCCTACAGCGCCCTGGTGAGCGAAGGCACCTGGGACGAGGCCGACTGGGCCGTCCTGGAAGACAAGATACGCACCATCGCCCGCGCTGGCTGGTGGATCGACCAGCGTGACGCTGAGGGCTCTGACCTGCCCGAACTCCTCGACGCCGCCGCCTCGGACGACATCGGGACGGAGAACCCGTTCCGATAGGACGCGGGGCCGTATACCCGACGATCCCCGGTTACCGAAACCGGGGATCGTCCGGATCCTTGTTCCTCCCACCGCCTCCCCGCGTACCTCGTGGAAGGAACCCCGCTGTGCCCGCATCCCGCCATCCGCATGCCCCCGGTGACATCGTCACCCCCGACCGGGACATCACCCACGCCCACTTCCGGCCCGGTGACCAGGTCGTCATCCTCAAGGGCACCTCCGGCAGGCAACTGTGGGGCGACGCCTACAAAGTCGTCACCCCCTCGTGGCACACCCCGACCGACGAGGACGGCTGGCGCCTGTACGACCCAGCCGGCGGCGAGCGCACGTACATCACCGCGCACCCGCGTTACCTGGTCCACCTCTCCAGCCGCTGCCCGGACTGCCTCATCTACCAGCAGGCGCTGCGCACTTACCTCATCCCGCGCCTGGCCGACGCCGACGAGGACGTCGACTGCGGCTGGTACTCGGTCAACCGCCTCAACCAGGTGGTGCACGTCGCCGACGCCAGGGGCGGCCAGTGATCCAGGCACTCGGCTCGCAGCGCGCCGCAGCCCTGACGGGTGCGGCTTCAGCAGCCATCGAGGCGATCACCGGGAGCGAGTGGCCGACACTGCTCGCCGAGTCCCTGCGCGAGATAGACGCGACCTGGCAGGAGTCGGCCGAAGTGTGCGCCGACGTCGCCTGGCAGGCCCGCGCCGCCGACAACAGCGCGCTGATCGTGCTCACCCCCGAGCACGTCACCGACGCCAGCCCGGACCCGGTGATCTGGCGGACGTACCGGCACCTCTACCTCAGCACCCTGCGCTACGACTTCCGCTGCCGCGACATCGAGTCACTCATGAACAAGGTGCCGGTGAGCGTGCTGAACGAGGACCCGTACAGCGAAGCCCTGTACGGCTTCGCACGGTTGGGGCAGTCCCGCTCCGACGGCCTCGCCGTCCTGCACCGGGTCCTCGTGGCCGCACCCGGCCACCCCAAGACCCTGCACGTCCTGCTGCACGGCGTGTGGCTGGGCACCTTCCTCCCCGGCCGAGCACCCATGCTGCTCGCCCTGGTGGGGCTGCTCCCCGAGGGCGGGCTGAACGATCCGATCGCGTTGTTCCGCATGGCCTCGGCCCGGCGGAGTCTGGGCCAGTACCCCGAGGCCCTCACCGCCATCGACCACGCCCTGGAGCTACTGCCGCCCGGTGAACTGGCAGTCCACGCCGACCTGGTACGTGAACGCGCCCTGATCACCACGGCGCACGACCTGGCCCTCCTCATCCCCAACCGCCCGGATCCCACCCCATGATCATCCGTATTGGACCGTGCGACCTCAGCGCCGACGAGGCGCTCGCCGAAGCCCTCGGCCGCCCGGTCAGCGACCGCGAGGGCCTGACCCACCACACGGTGGTCGCCCACTGGAACAACCTCGACGTACACACCCCCCTCGACGAAGGGCAGAGCTGGACGACCGCCGAGTTCGCCGAGCACTTGGACGACCCCAACTGGCGCCACCCCGTCCCAGTCAGTCGGCACGGCGACCGCCGAGCCATCTGGCACGCGGACGTGCGCCTGCACCCGGACGACCGGGATCTGACCCGCCCCGAGTGGACTGAGATCGCCCACCGGATCGCCCGCGCCGCCGACATCCAACACCCTGGCGACGACCACGGCTGCCGCTGGATCGCCGTGCAGGCGCAGCCCGGCCGCCTCGATCTGATCGCCAACCTCATCCGGGCCGACGGCACGTGGACCGCACAGCCGCACCGGTTGTTCGCGCTCCTGGCGGCGGAGAGCCGACGCATCGAGGCAGAGCTGGGCCTCATCTCGCCCCGTACCGGACCGGATTCGCAGCAGCCCGTCCAGCAAGTCCGGTTCACGGGGCGCCGACTGGAAGCCGGCACCGCCGATGCCGCTTCCCAATTCGGTGTACTGCTGCGGCAGCTCGCCGCCGAACGCACCGGGCCGCTGTCCACGGTTCGTGGCCTCATCGAGCACGCGGCCCACCGCCTCGATGACCTGCCGGATGCGTACGGCCCCGACATCGCACACCAACTGGAGATCGTGGCCCGCCGCCTGTACGGCATCCAAGAGAGTCTCGAGTCTCTGGCGGCAGCCCTGCCAGCCCCCGCTCAAGCGCCCCTTGCCGGGCCAACACCCCGTGCATCCACTCAGTTCGTCGCACCTGGCCCGTCCGGCGCCCGGCTCTCCCGCTGACCCGACTGAAAGAACCCTTCTTGGCCCTTGCCGATCGCTTCCTGACCTTGAGGCGCGATGTGCACTCCGGGGAAGTCCTCACCCGCGGCGGGGATCCCGAAGCCCACAGCATCCTTGAGCGCAGCGGCTTCGTCCCCGTCGTCCGCCTCCACGAGACCTATCACCGCCTGCCCGTCGGCCTCGACGAAACTGAGGAGAAACGTCTCGCCACCCGCGCCGTCGCTCGTCTGCGTGCCGTGAAGTACGGCGTCGACACCGAAGACGCCTTCGACACCGACAGGCGCGAGCCGCACTACCTTCCGCTCGGCTCCTCCGTCGCGCACCTGGCCGAGCGGATCCGCGACGCCACCAGCAGCGACGAGGTCGCCGACGTCCTGACCGAACTGACGGCCTCCCACGACGGTGTGCTCATCGCCCTCGGCGAGGTGCTCGCGGCCACCTCCGCCTTCTATCAAGACCTCGGCCAACCGGCAGATCCGCACACCGCGAACCGGCTGCAATACCTAGCCGAGCACCGGCTCGGCGTCCTGTGGTCGGACCTCGCGCACATGCGCAACGACCTCGCCGACCGGCACCAGGACCATACCCAGCGCCGCGCGTGCACCGCCGAGGTCGGACCGGAGGAACGCGAAGCCTCCGCCGTCTGCGCCTGCCCGACGCCTCCGCCGCGCCTGACCACCAGCCCCGTCGCCGTGCCCGCCACACCCGCACCGGACACCCGCGGCGCTGACCCGCACCCCTTCCCTTTTCGAGGAGCCCATGCACGACCCCACCCCCGACACCAGCCTCGGCTCGTTCGCCGCCGTCCTCGCCTGCGAGCTGCCGGGCACCTGGACCAGCGCGTACCACCCAGACCGTGGCGGCCTCAACGTCCACCACGTCCTCACCGACGCGGTCTGGGACATGAACGAGGTCGCCGAAGCACTGGCCAAGCACCCAGTGGACCACTGCGCCGTGCTGCAACGGCACGACGGAACGCGCCTGTTCGTCACAGAACAGCCCGGCCACGCCGAGGGATACCTCATCGCCGCACTGGCCCCCGACGACGTACCGGCCGAGGCATTCCGTGGCGTACGCGAGCCCGACGGAATCGCGGTCGACGCCGACCCGTTCAGCGCGGCCGAGAACATCACCTTCGACCTCCTTCCCCGCTACTACGTCGCGGCCCACCAGGTCTTCAAGAACGCCGAACACCTCACGCGGGAATCTTCCGCTGACGAACGCCTAGTCATGACCTGGTCGAACGATGCACTCGTGGTCGACCAACCCGACCGCGCCGACATCACCCAGGTACTCACCGACCACGGCTTCGTTCTCGACACAGCGCGAGCCGTCCTAGTCCTGTCGGGCGACGACACCGCCCGCCAGGCTGCCTCCGTACGAGCCGCCGGAGAACGGCTGTCCGCGCTGGGCATCGACACCGTGCTGCGCCATCCGCCGGCCCGGCCCGTCCTGGACACCACCCCCGTCGCGCCGCCCGCGACCTCGTCCGTGCCGTACGCGCGACGGCGATAGCCCCGAACCGCACAGGAGTAACCGCACGTGGGATCCCGTGCCGATGACGAAGGCACCGACGTCACGATCTACCGCAAGCCCCTCACCGACACCGTGCACGCCGATACCCCGACCGGCGCGCCCGAGCAGCTGCTCGCCCTCCTCGACGACCTCGGCTTCGAGCGCCGGACCCTGCCCACCCCCGGGCCCGTCTACATCTGGCACGAAGCACCCGCCCACCTCGACGAGGACGCGAAGAAGCAGCTCGCCACCCATGCGGTGCCCTGGCTGCACCAGGCCGGATATGTGGTCCGCATCGACGATGACGTGTGGGACGCCGCTGCCTACACCGACGCCGCAGCGGCCATGCGCAACCACAGCGCCCCGGCCCCGCCACACGCCGTGGCCGCCGCGCCCGCGACGGGGCGTCCGGCGAGGGCACACCGACGGTGAGCCTCGCCGACAAATACGACGTCGACGTCACCTTCTACCACCGCGACGGAACGATCTACGTCGACACCCGCGCCGACGCCCCCGAACATCTCCTGGTCCTGCTCGACGACCTCGGCCTCGACCGGCACCAGGTCGAGGGCGACGTCTGGCATCAGATCCCGGACGAGATGGACGAGATCACCATGAAGACCCTGGCCGACCGGGCCGCGCCGCTGCTGGCCCGTGCCGGATACCGGATCGACATTGACACGGGTCTCTTCGGCGGCACCGCCTATCGCGCCGCACTCGCCGAACAGGCAGCACACCCGGCGCCACCGCCACCCGCCGGGCAAGCACGCCGTACGCGCTGACCACCCGACCCTCGCCGGCCCCGGCCCATCGGGGCCGGCCCCACCCTCCCTAGGAGCCCGCCGTCACTCACAACCCCGACCGCACACCCCCGCCCATCACCGCCGTCCGCAAACCTCGCCTGGTCACCGCCCTGTTCCGCCGCTACCTGCGCGCCGTGACCGTCTGCAGCCGGGAGCGCACCAACCCGCTGGCCGGCGGACGCCCCGAGGCGGCCCTCGACGAAGCCCGCCGCCGCGACGCCGCCCTCCTCGTGGAGAGCTACCGCATCCGTCACCACAACTAGCAGCCCCGAACGGCCTGTTCAGGAGGCCCATGCCCGACTCGAATCTCCCCTCCATACAGCTGGCCAACGCCATCACCGCCCAGATCGGCCAGCTCCGCCGTCACCTCGCCCTGGCGCCGCCAGGCGAGGCAGCCCAGATCCTCGCCAACGTCCTGGACTACGACACCGGTCTCCTCGGTGAGGTCACCGAACTCGTCTCCACCGGCTCGCGTTTCGCGAAGGTCAACTCCGAGCGCGGCATCCTGCCGCCCGAGGTCTGGCTAGCGCTGGGCCGCGCCGCCAACGAACTCAACAGCGTGGGCGTCGACCTCACTGAGCACACCGGCGCCATCAAGAAGGTCGCCGCGCCCGCCCTCAGCTCCAGCGGGCCCACCGCCGCGCCGGTCGCATCGGCGATGGTCGTCAGGCGGCACCGGTGAAGAAGAACAAGCAGTGGTCCGGCTGGGGCCCCACCGGTCAGCAGGCCCAGCAGCACTACCTCGTCGAACCGCGCCACCTCGCCGGCGGCGGCGACCTGCGCTTCGTCACCGAGTACCTGCGCGCCTCGGGCTGGAAGGACAAGTCCAAGCCCGGCGGGCCCGTCGTGTTCGACAGCCCCGACAAGTCCGTGCGCATCGGGTACGACCCATTCACCCAGCCCGGCGGCTGGACGATCAGCGGGAAGCAGACCAGGACGGAGGGGGCGTGGCACGCCACACTCGGCCGGCAAGTCCCCGTCGAGATCGTGGCCGGCATGACCGACGCACTGACCCGGCCGCGCTCCGCACACGCCCCCAACGTGTGGGCGCCGCTTGAGGCACAGGGCTGGGAAACCGAGCGCGGACAGCACTTCACCGCCCGCAGTCCGGACGGCGACGCCGTCGTCCGCTTCCACCAGTCCGCCCCCGGACAAGCGCACTGGTGGGCCGGCGCCCGCAACGAGCACGGGACGGTCTGGGAGGCGACGTTCACGCCGACCACGCCGATGCACTTGGTGCAGGCGTTCAGCACCGCGCTCGCCGACCCGCAGCCGGTGATGCGGCCCATCGGCCACGTCCCGCCCTCGCAGAGAATCCGCACGACCTCGGTGTCCGTGCTGCCCTCGCAACTCAGCGCATGGCAGCAGGCCCGGATCACCGCGGCCCGCGCCGCCACCTGGGCCAGCAACACCTTCGCCAGCAACAGGGCACGCCCTCAAGGCCCCGGGGCCCGCCCGTACGCCAAGGCCGGGCGGATGCGGTGAGCCACGAACGCTTCTTCTCCAAGGTCAACGGACCCACTCTGCATGGTTTCAACGTCATCCGCTGGCTGGACGAGGTGGCGCCGCGCCACCTGGCCGGCGGGGGCGACCCTCGGCACGTGACCGAGTATCTGCTCGCATCGGGGTGGACCAACCACTCGGTGCCCGGCTATCCGCACGTCCTGCTGGAGAGCCCCGATCGCCTGCTGCACCTCACATTGGAAGCCGAGCAAGACGAGCTCATGGCCTCCTGGCGTATCCACCCGGCCCAGGGCCACGCGTGGTCGTCCCAGTTCGGCATCCACACGCCGGTAGAGATCATCGCGGCCTTTGTCGACGGTCTGTCGAGCGCAGGGCCACGTCCCAAGGAGGCGGAGTTGTGGGGCCTCGCGGCCAGCCGAGGCTGGACCGTGCGGTTGACCGGCAGAGAGCGCATCGCTCTGTCCCCGGACGAGACCGGCTTCTTGTCTCGTGAGACCTCTCTCGCCGAAACCCCCATATCACGTTGGGTAGTTCTGGTCTCCGTGCCGCTCTCCGAGAGGCGGCATCGGTGGATCTGGAGGGCCTCCATCGACGAGGCCGCTCCACCAGCCGCACTCGCCGGGTTCATCGAGGCGCTCACAGATCCCGCCCCGCTCCTGCGTTCGGAGGGGCAGACGCCAGATCACGCCTTCGGCTTCCTCGACTCCCGGCGCAGCCCCGTCACACCGGAACAACACCGCCTGCAGCATCTGCGGCGCCTCGAAGCAGCGCAGCGCACCGGCACGGACGCGCCCTCGCCCGCCCCGCCACCCCCCCGGACCGGCTCGCCACAAGCGGCACCGCTGACCCGGCTCCGGTACGCCCTCACTCCTTCCCCTCGCCCAAGGACACTGATGCCCAACCTCTCCATCCCCAGCGCCGACGACGTCGCGCAGGCGACCGCCACCCTGGCCCAGGTCCAGAACTACCTGCACACCGATCCGTCCGCAGCCGACGTGCTGCCCGTGCTCGCCGCACTCCTCGACGAGGACACCGGCGTCCCCATCCTGCTCGGCGACATCCTTCGTAACGCCGCACGCCTCGTCGCCCAGGAGTCGAAGGCCGAGAGCGACGAGATCCATCTGATCGTTGCCGGGCTCCGGGTGGCCGCCCAGGAGGCTACCGACCTGCACGTCCTGCACTGGGACGTACAGCGCCTGACCGCTCACTTCTCCTCGGCCACCGAGGCGTCGGCCACCCGATGACCCAGCCCCAGGAGCCCCACCTGTCCTCGCCCGCTACCCCCCGCCCGGTGCCGCCCAGCGCCGACGACATCGACCACGCCCTGGACGTTCTCGACCGGCTCGCCTGGTATCTGCGCGACCCGATACTCGTCGCCGACGCCCAGCCGTTGCTGGCGAAGGTGCTGAACGAGGAGTGGGGCGTCCCCATGATCCTCGGCGCCCTTCTGCGCAACACCGCCCATCTCATCGAGATGCACGCACTGGGCCCGTGGCCCGTCGAGATCCGGCACATCATCGCCAGACTCCGCGCAGCCGCCCCCGAAGTGACTGACTGCCACGACCTTCACTGGGACATCCACCGCCTGGGCGGGCTGCCGTTCGACTCGATACTCCCCTCCGAGTTCCGCGCTTCGGCGGGCGAGCCGTGACCCGCCCGTATATACCCAGCCAGGCCCACGCCCCCTGGTCTCGCATGTGGTGCGACACCGCACCCCGCCACCTCGCCGGACCCGGCGACCCGCGCCATATCACCCAGGCTCTGCGGGCCGCCGGGTGGAAGAACTTCGACGACCCCGATTTCCCCCATGTCGTCCTGGTCAGCCCTGACTACCAGCACTCGTTCGTCCTGGAACCCACACCGAACACCTTCGGCCCCTGGTGGCGTATCGCGTCGACACCGTGGGGTGGATGGCACGCGTCCTTCGGCGGCAACACACCCGTCGAGATCATCGCCGGGTTCACTGACGCGCTCGTGCGCACGCCGCCCGAGGCCGAACCGGACATCTGGTCAACGCTGCGAAAAGCCCACTGGACCTACGAGCGCGACGAACGAGGCAACGAGCAAGCACGCCATCCGGACGGCATCACCACCCTGGAGCGGCGCGCCAACCTGACCAGCGATCACTTCGCCTGGACTGCCGAAGTCGCGCTGCCCACCGGGCTCGGCGGCCACGAACGGCTGTGGCAGGCGCACTTCGACGACCGCACCCCTCGCCACCTGCTCGCCGGTTTCGCCGCCGCCCTGGTCGATCCGGCTCCCGTTTCCCGGGGCCGCTACGACGTCCCCCGCCCCCATCTGGTCACGCAGGTGGAACGCGGCGCCCAAGGCGAGCAGCTCGCCGCCGCCCACGAAGCGCGGCTGAAGACCAGCCGGGCCGCCGCCCGCAAGGCCCGCCGCAGTGCCGCACCCACGGCCCAGCCGTCGACTGGCCCCGCCATCGAGGCGGCCACGTCCGCCTCGCGCAGCCGCTGACCGTGAGGAGCGGCTCCGGCCGCTCCGGCCGCTCCTCACCCCGCCGACCCTCACAACTGCGCACCCAAAGGCCCTTCTTGACCATCTCACTCGAACCAGCCAGCCCTGCCCACCGGCTCTATCTGAGTCAGCTCGCCCTCTATCTACGGCACAGCCGGCAGATCCTCGCCGCCTGGGACCACTACTCCGACCAACACTCCGACCCCGAGACGTTCCAGCCCCACGATGAGGATGCCTATGCTCGGCGTCAGCAGAAACGCGACGCCGACACCCTGTCCGCGTTCGGCCGGGTGTACTACCACGCCGACGAACTCGTGGACGTCGCCGAGCGGCAGCTCGCCCTGCTGTCGCCTTCCGACCGGACCCGCCGCTACGCATGGCAGGTCCGAGAACTTCGGGATGCCACGCAACGCCTCTATGCGGTTCACGACGACTGGCGTGCGGTACGCGCCGCACTGCCCGCGAGCGCGCGGCCCGGTACGAAGGCGTACGAGGAACCGCTCGCCGAGAGCTGCGCGGAAGCCTGGTCCTACCTCGACCAGTGGGCCATCCACGGCCAGGCACTCTTCGCCGTCAACGCGCTGGCGCAGAGGCACTCGCCGGCATCCGCGCGGACCCTGTCGACGGCGGCGCCCGTACACACGGCCACCGCCACACCGTCCATGGGCCGGCGGTGACGGGCGCGAGCGAGGCCGTCGAGCAGGCGTTCATCTCCCCGCGCTACCTCGCGGGCATCGGCGATCCCAGCTGGATCACCCAGCCCCTGCACCGGGTCTCCGGTTGGAGCTACGGACATGACCCGCTCATCCCTCGCGTCCTGCTCACCAGCCCGGACCAGCTCACGCAACTGCGTCTGGCCCCCGGCGATCCGGATGATCAGGACTGGTGGACCATCCGGCAGGCGCGAACCGCGGATCATCCCGCCTGGGCGGCCACCTTCCAGGCCCGCACCCCCGTCGAGATCATCGCCGCCTTCACCGACGCGCTCACCGACCCATCCGGTGCGCCCACCGCTTCGCCCGACCCCTTCACGACGTTGCAGGACGCGGGATGGGAACCGCCCCGGCACTTCGGCGGGCTCGCAGCCCCCGACGGCATCACGCGCATCGAGCGGCTCGGCAACCCCGGCAGCGACCTGTGGCACATCGAGACGGCCGCCATCCGAGACCCGACGATCTGGCGAGCCGTGTTCACTGGCACCACGCCCCTGCACCTGATCGCCGCCGTGACACGGGCGCTCGCCGACCCTGCGCCCCTCATGCGTGACCCTCGCCGCATCCCGGGCTGGGCCCGCGACCGCATGACCGTGCACACCCGCCACGTCCCCGCGACCGACGTCGCATTCGCCCTGGAGCGACGCATCAGCGCCCTCACCGAGCGACACCACCACGTGGCCAACGTTGCCCCCACGCCGCCCGGACCGGCACGAGGCCGCACGCGCTGACCAGTCCGTTGCGGCCGGCCTCCTCCTTCCCCGTACTTGGAACAGCCCTTGCCCCAGCCCAACTCCACGCCCACCGACGGCTACGACATAGCGTTCAAGGTCCTCCTCGGCGCCATCGGCGTCGCTGTGCCCCTGTCCAACCTCGCCTGGCTCGGCGGCAATCTCACCGCCTGGACCACCACCTCCAACACCGCCCCCTACCAGCCGGTTCAGGCCCTGCTGCACCCCGACCAGCTGTGGCCCAACCTGAGCGAAACGTCCCTCCTGTTCGGCACACGCATCCTGCCCGGTGCCGCACTCGTCGCGCTCGTCATCACCGCCGCAGTGCTCTACAAGCGGTACCGAGGCGGCGGCAGCGGGCGCAAGAAGCGCGTCGCCGGCATGGCCAAGCAGAAGGACATCGAGCCGCTGATGGCCAAGGCCATCACCGACAAAGCGCGTTCACTGCGCCCGAGTTTGAAAGACGCCAAGCACATCGCCGCGGCCGACACCGGCATCCTCCTCGGCAATCTCCAGGGCACCAAGCATGAGGTGCGCATGGGGTACGAGGATGTCGCCGTCGCGATCATGGCACCCCGATCCGGCAAGACCACCTCGTTGGCGATCCCCTCCATCCTCAACGCGCCCGGCCCGGTCCTGCTCACGTCCAACAAGGCGGCGGGCGACGCCTACACCGCGACCCTCGACGCGCGGGCGGCCGTCGGCCGGACCTGGTCGATGGACCCGCAGCAGATCGCCCACGCCGAACGGGCCATGTGGTGGAACCCGCTGGCCGACGCCAAGACCCTCGACGGGGCAGGCAGGCTCGCCGGTCACTTCCTTGCCGCGAGCGTAGACGCGTCCCAACAGGGGGACTTCTGGTCCAAGGCCGGCAGCAACATCCTGTCCCAGCTCTTCCTGGCCGCCGCGCTCGACGATCGGCCGATCACCGACGTGATGGCCTGGCTCGCCTTCCCCGCCGACCGCACCCCGCTCGACATCCTGCGCGACCACAAGTTCACCGCGGTTGCCGCCCAGCTCAAGGGCACCGTCGAGGGCCCGCCCGAAACCCGCGACGGCATCTACGAGACGGCCCGCCAGTACGCCGCCGCCCTGCTCAACAGCGAGATCGCTGCCTGGGTGACCCCGCAGAAGGACGTGCCGGAGTTCACGCCGAGGCCGTTCGTCACCTCGAAGGACACGCTCTATCTGCTGTCAAAGGACGGCGGAGGAGGAGCCTCGGCCCTCATCGCTGCGTGTGCTGACTCCGTGATGCGGGCCGCGACCGCCCAGGCCGAGCGCGCCGGCGGGCGCCTCGACCCACCGATGCTCGCGGTCCTCGACGAGGCCGCGAACGTCTGCAAAATCAGCGACCTTCCCGACCTGTACTCCCACTTGGGCTCGCGCGGCATCATCCCGATCACCATCCTGCAGTCCTACCGGCAGGGCCAGAAAGTGTGGGGAGACGCGGGCATGGACGCCATGTGGTCCGCCTCCACCATCAAGGTCATCGGCTCGGGTATCGACGACCCGGACTTCGCCGACAAGCTGTCCCGGCTGATCGGCGACCACGACGTCGAGACGACCTCCACCTCGACCTCGGAATCCGGCAAGTCCACCTCCGTGTCCATGCGACAGGAACGCATCCTGGCCGCCGACGCCATCCGCGCGCTGCCCAAGGGCACCGCGCTCGCGTTCGCCACCGGCATGCGCGCGGCCATGCTCGACCTGCGCCCCTGGTATCTCGAGCCCGGCGCCGCCGAACTGTCCGCCGCCTCCGCCCGCGCCTCCAAGGGCATCACCGCCCGCGCCATCGCCAAGGCCACCCCGAAGCAGAGCGACTTCGGCCCTGCCGCCTAAGCACCCCCAAGGTCCGCGGCCTTACCCCACCTGACGGGAGCAAGTCCCATCCACCCCTGCCCGACCGTGCGGCGTCGCTCATGACCGAGCCGCCCACCGAATCCCTGCTCTTCGACGTGCCGCCACCGCCCACGCCCGTCGAACGGCTCCTCCACCTGGCCGACCAGTACACCCAGCACAACGACGCGCTCGACCTCCTCCTCGTCGCCACCGACCCTCCCGCACCGGATGCCCACGCCTCCTCCGCGCAGCGTCTGGCCACCGACACCCAGTCCGCCATCAAGGCGATCCACGGCGAACGGCTCTATGAGAGCGTCGAGTTGACCGAAACGGTCATGCGACTGAGACAGCTCGCCTTCCTTGCCGACGCCTCAGTGGACCTCAATGTCGCAACCGCTCGCGAGCTGACCGCGCTGGCGCCGGAAGCCGCTGTGGGCTGCGCCGTGACGCTGGCCGGCGAGACCCGGCGGCGGCGCTGGGCCACCGCACCGGCCCCCGACGACCGGCTGAACGCCATGCACCGCACGGCCCTGGCCGAGATCGCTTGCGGACACGTCGTGGCCAGCAGCTCTCTGGGCCGCGAATTCACCCGCTCCCGCGAGCCCAAGGTGCTGATGAGCACCCTGCGCACCCTGGAGACGAAGGGCCTGGCCGAGAGAACCGCCCGGTCGGCGCCCGCCGCCTACGTCGGCGGCCCGTCCCTGGACCGCGTACGCCTCACCTCGGCCGGCATCACCGCCCTCGCCTCGGTCATCGACGCGCCTCCGGCCGGGCCGCGCACCGCGCCCGGAGCCACGCCCCGCCCCCTGCCCTCCGCCGGGCAGGCAGCCGCCACCAGAAACCGTTGAAACAGCACAGGAGCCATCCCATGCCCACGCCCCCACTCGACCTGAACGAACAAGTCCGACAACTAAGGCAGTTGGCATACGACTTCGAAGCCCTCAAGGCGCGCGTGCGCGACATCTCCTACACGCCCGGCACGGACGCGCTGCGCCACATCAGCCCCCTGCTCCTCCAGGCGCAGGACCTCACGGCAACCGCCCTGGTGCGCCTGACCGCACTCGACAACAGCACGTACACGAACATCGGCGGCAGCCGGGCCGGCCTGGAATTGCTGGCCTCGGTCGTGTCCTCGTCATCGCTCGCCGGCACCGATCTGGCCCACGTCGTGCTCGCCAACCCGTACGAGGGCGCGCAGTTCGCCGGCTACCCGGCCGACGACGAGGCAGTGCGCACGGTCCGTCACGCCGAGGCCATCCCGAAGATGAACGGCCACCTCGACGATGCCGTCCACCAGCTCGACCTGTGCGCGATTGGCTGCCACTACCTCGCCCACGGCATCACCGAGGACCTGACCACCGCGCGCGAGCGGGTGCCGGCGGCCGTACAGCAGACGACGGGCCCCGCGCTGACTCCGGCCCAGTACGACGCCCTCACCGCCCTGAACGGCGGGGGCCGTCTGTATGAGAGCACCACCCGCGGGCTGGGTGTGACCCGGGTCGCCACCGACGACGGCACGCGTGTCTCCATCGCCACCTTCCGGGCCCTGGCCAAACGCAGACTCATCACCGCCGACACCAGCACCTCGCTGTACCACGGCCAGAAGATCACCGTCACCGAGGACGGGCACCGAGCCCTGACGCAGCCGCGTCACCGAGCCGCGCTGCCGACCGCAGCGGCCACTGCGCTCAAGGCCGCCGTCGCACAGGGAGCACGCCGGTGACGTCTTACGGCGCCCCTGAACGCCTGCTGGCCCTCGGCACCGCATACACCCGCCACCACGACGCACTCTCCGGCCTGCTGCACGGCGGCAACCGGGCCCTCGCGGTCGAGGAGATGGAGTACGGCGTGGTCGACAGCAGTTCTCCCTGGGCCTGCCGGGGTGAAGTCGAGCCGGTGCGGGACGACTTCGGGTTGACTTCTTGAGGCGGATCATCCTCGACCTGTTCGCCGGGCCCGGCGGCTGGAGCCACGCGCTCACCGTCCTCGGCGCGCGGGACATCGGACTTGAGTGGGACGAGTGGGCCTGCAAAACCCGTGCCCGAGCCGGGCAGTTGACGATCCGGACCGATGTCGCCCGCTATCCGGCGTGGATCTTCTCCGGCCGGATCCTCGGGCTGATCGCCTCCCCTCCCTGTCAGGCATGGAGCATGGCGGGCAAGCGCCTTGGTCTGGTCGACCAGCCGCTCGTCCACCAGGCCGTCGCCGACCTCGCCGCCGGACGCGACACCCGCGAGCAGCTCCTCGGCTCGTGTGCGGACGAAAGGTCTCTCCTCGCGGCCGAACCCATGCGCTATCTGCACGCCCTGAACCTGGTGAGCGAGCCCGAGTGGGTGGTCATGGAGGAAGTCCCCGACGTCCTGCCGCTGTGGCGGCAGTACGCGGCCATCCTGCGGGCCTGGGGATTCTCCGTCTGGACTGGCATCCTCAATGCCGCCGACTACGGCGTCCCGCAGACCCGGAAGCGAGCGATCTTGCTCGCTTCCCGCGTTCGCACCGCCCAGCCCCCGCCGCCCACCCACGCGAAGGCCGCCGAGCCGGAGTCGCTGTTCGGACCCGGCCGTGACCGGTGGGTGTCCATGGCCGAGGCCCTGGGCTGGGGCGCCACTGACCGGCCCGTGCCCACCGTGTGTGCCGGCGGCGGACCGGGAGGCGGACCCGAGCCCTTTCCCTCCGGCTCGCGTAAGACCCTGACCGACGCCCGCGCCCGCGGCGCCTGGACACCGCATCCCGACTCCGAGATCGTCCTGGCCTCCCGCCGGGAGGGCTCCGGCTGGGCTGCACGGCACGGTGCCCGCGAGAACCGCCCAGCAGATGCTCCGGCCCCCACGTTCACCTCCGAGGCGCACCGCTGGTCATGGTCACTGCGCAGCAACAACCAGTCCAACGCGACCGTGCGCCGTGCCGACGAGCCTGCGGGCACGCTGTTCTTCGGCCATCGGGCCAACGAGTGCACCTGGGTCGCCGACACCGCCACCAGCATGCCGGACGGCGAGCACCGACCAGTGCCAGCCCCGATCAAGATCACCGCACAGGAAGCGGGCGTGCTCCAGAGCTTCCCCGCCGACTATCCGTGGCAGGGCAACAAAGGCCAAACGTTCTCGCAGATCGGCAACGCTGTCCCCCCGCGCCTGGCAGCGCACTTGCTCGCCCCGAACCTCAACAAGCCCTTTAACCCCGACGACTTCACTCTCGCCGCCTGATGACCCACGCCCCCGAACCCGACGAGGACAACGACCTCGACCTCGCGCCAGCGCCGAGGCCGGTCCACTATGCCGAGCAGGCCCTGCTTGGCGCCCTCCTCCTCGAACCTGCACGTCTGGCTGACACCGAGCCGCTGATCGCCCAACACTTCGACAGCCACACCCATGCCGCGCTGTTCACCGCGATCCGCGTGCTGCCGCCACCCGACCCCGCCGACCACGCAAAGGACACCGCCTGGCTCAACGCCGTACTGGACCACGCTCGTCCGCACGCTCCCGGCCTGAGCGCCTCCTGCCTCCACAGCCTCATCCAGTTCTGCCCGCAGCCGAAGCACTCTGCGGCCTACGCCAGGATGATCCGCGCAGACAACGCCCGTCGGGTCCTGCGCGGGCACGCCGAGCGCCTCGCGTCCACCGCCACCGACCCGGGCCTGCCCAACCCGGCCGCCTCGACGCTCGGCCTGGCCGACGATATCGGCCGCGTCCTGGACGGCCTCAGCGAACAGTTCGCCCCACACCCCGGCTCCCTCCCCCGCACGGCACTCCCCGCGGATGTCCCACGGCAGGCCGACGAGGAGGGCCTCGACGAAGAACGCCTCCTCCTGGCGACCGCCACCGCCTATCCGGCAGAGGTCCAGCAGATGCGGTGGCTGACCGAGGCGGAGTTCCTCCTGCCGCTGCACGCCGCGCTCTGGCAGTCCATCACGGCGCTGGTCCACCGCAGTGACATGGTCGACCCGGTCACCGTCCTCGGCGAGGCCCAACACCGCGGACTGCTCACCGCCTCCCTCACCCCCAAAGACCTGATGGCCCTGGTCTCCACGCCCGCTGGTTCCCCCGAGTACTGGGGCGAGAAAATCGTCAAACGCGCTCTCCTCGCCCGCGCCCAGACAGTCGCCGCGCGGATCATCGCCTACACCGACGACCCCGCCAACACTCCCCATCAGCTCATCACCGGCAGCCGTCGCGCCCTCGCCGACCTCAACGCCCTGCGCGCCCGCTGGAATCGAGCCACCGCACCCACGCCCCCGCCCGCCGAAAGGCCGCCAGCACGCACGACGTCCTTGCCCCGCAGGACGGGCCCGCCACCCCGAGCCGCACCACTCAGCCCGCGCGCCCACCGATGACCCGGCTATCGGGCCCGGCGATGCGGATACCCTTATGCCTGACGGAAGAGAGTCGGGCAGTTCACCGGCGTCTACTTGCGGATGGGAGGATCTGTCCTGGCAGAGGCGACCGAATCTATTTATTCGTCTTGAACCTCGGCAGGCAAGACCCCCGGCTCTGGTGGCGCGAAGATACTTGCAATCATGGGCCGCAGCAGTAGCACCTGCACTTCAACACCGCTGAGTGCGTCATAGATGACATGCGTGACGTGAGGAAACACACGACCGGGATTATTGCCCACCGTACTGTTCTCAAGCGAAAGGATTTGATACTGGTCGGGAAGGGCAGACTCCCCCAATTCATATGCGATGATCAGATCAAGGCGACGCGGATCCTTCTCCTCGCGATTGAAGTCCCTAGCGATACTCCCCGCGCGCAACTTGAATTCGACCACACGAAGGGCTCCCTCATGTGGTGCGTCTGTAAGGACTGACTCCGAATCCGAGGAGCGTCGAATAACAGCCCGAGCATCGTACGTGTCTTTCGACGACAAGCCGTACCAGCGATAGTCCTGGAAGTGCCCGCGCCCCGCCAGTTCAAACGTAAGGGCGATTACATCGTTCTCGTCACGCGGGATCTTTTTCTGCGTTAGACCGCTCACGAGGTCAGGGCGGGTCAAGAAAGCATCTTCGGTTGGCTCACTTACCGAGCGCAGCTTTCCGACAAAGTTAGCGGCCGCATATTGAATTGTGGTGGCGTACGCGTCATTGAGAAATCTTCGCAGCAGCCCCACGAGGTGCATGTCCGTGAACTGTGTTTTTCCGTAGTTGAGCTCAGCCTCCACATCAACATTGATGTCGAAGCATCGAACGTACTGCTGGTTCTGGCCGCGGTTGAACTCAACGTCATGTTTGGTGACAACACCATTGGCGCTGAAGGTATGGGCGGCACCGCCGGGCAGGTAGCTTTCAAACTCCTTGATCCGGCCGATGGTCAGATTGATGCCCTTGACCCGATGCCAGAGCCGCGCCCTGTACACCTGCACATCCCCAGAAATTTCACCACGCGCATTGGTGAGCAGGAGCTCATACTCATCCGGCGATGAGTATGTTGTTCGATTGAACCCCAGGTCGGTGCGAACAAGCCCGCGGCCTCCATTAGCAAGCTCTCTATCAGTAAGGACCGGGCGACGCCGATTCCGCGGGCCCCAACTCACAGCTTCGTCCACGTTGAAGTAATGAGGGGTCAGCTGGAAGGTGCATTCCTTCTGCCCGTCTGCAAGCTGAGCAAGTTCACCGACATTTTCTTCCGAGTCGAACCCCTTCATCGTGATGGAAACCGTCGTATCGGCGAGTTCCTCAGGGACGACCGTAAGACCAAGGTAGGTGTACCGGAGCAGATGCACGGCGATCAGCGCTGCGAACCTGTTAGGGAACGTTCCCTGATCGCAGGCATTACGAAGCGTTTCACCGAATGCGTGTTCTAGACTTTCTCGCTTAAGGCAGTCAGCGCGCACATCCCTCAAGTATTGAACCTGTACACTCTTTCCGTTCTCTAGCTTCGGAAATCGGTAGAAAAGTTCAGTGCCACCCGAGATCGGATCCGGGTCCGCTTTGAAGAGGCGTGACTCGTCAAGGTCCAAATCGATAGCCGCGGATTCAGCCGAGAATAGAAAGGCATCCTGGACGGCGAATTTCAGCGAACCGGAATCATTCTTCGCGCGAAGTTGAAAGTGCTCGGTACTGAACAGCAGCACCTTGAGCCCGACGCCGACGAGACCAGCAAGGCCGCGTCCCACTTTCCTGCCGCCCCCGAGGAACAGCAGACGCGGATCGTTAGGGAAGCCGGGCCCGTCGTCTCGAATCCGTACCTCTTGAGATGCGAAGTCAAGGTCAATCGAGATTTCGTGGTGACCGCCGCCTGCCTCCCTCACAGCGTCCAAGGCATTCTGCAGAGCCTCGCCGACAAATTTGTGCGTCGGAAGGTATGCATTTATGGTCTGTTGGAGTTGGTGAACGTAGTTCTCGCGAAGGTCAAGGCTGGCAGGCGTCAGCAGATCCATGACGCCATAGCGTACTGGCACAGGCGTCGCCTTCCGCGCACTGCCGCTCCCTGAAGGCGACGCCTGTGCATTACAACACAACGTTTGCCCCGATATGGGCAATTCTGCGCATGAGTCCCAGCGTCAGCTACTGGGCTGGGCAGTGCGATTACGCGGCTACGGCCCGACCAACACGAGGTGTTGGTCGGGCCGTAGCCGTAGGGGAAGGTGTTAGAGGTGGCAGACGGAGCAGCCGGCCTCGTCATCGTCGGAGTCAAGTGCGTCGGACAGGACTTCCAGGAGGGGCCTGTTCGGCTTAACGCGCTTGGCCGCGCGGTCCAGGGCCGCCTGATGCTTAGCCTCGATCTCGTCCTTGCGCTCTATGAGCTCCGGGAGCGACTCGCCCTGTGACCAGGTGTAGTTGCGGCCCTTCATGGCCGTGTGGCGAAACCGGACCTTGTCCTCGTACTCCACAGCCTTGTCGTACAGGTCGGGGTGGCGCTCCTTGAGACCGACCCACTCGTGCTTGCGCTGGAAGAAGCAGAAGTAGCAGCCCGAACGCGTGCGCCACTCGTAGTAACCGGGGAGCCCAATGCCGGCCTCGTCGAGGATGCGCATCACGCCGTCCTTGTCGATACCGTCCTCGCGGAAGGGGAAGACGGCATCGATGTTCGGCTTGGTGCTGACGTAGCCGAGGCGGTTCTCGTCGGCCCGGATCGCGACGTATGAGATGACCTTGTCGTCTCCGACCCACTCCTCCAGCGGCTTGATCTTCAGGTTCTTGGTGCACCAGCGCATCTGCGGGCTGGGCAGGGTGCCCTGGTAGACCTCCATCCAGTGATCGAAGTCCCGGTCGGCGTTGAGTCGCTCGATGGGCTTACCGAGGGCCGCTTCCAGCCGGTTGAGGTACTCGTACGTCTCTGGCAGTTCGGCACCGGTGTCGCAGAAGAAGTACTCCATCTCCGGCACGCGATCGCGCATGTAGATGGCAAGCGCCGACGAGTCCTTGCCGCCTGAGATCCCCAGGACGTGGCGAACCTTCTCCTCGGTGACTGGATCCGTCATGCCCCCTCCTTCGTGTCAGTTGCTGTGACAGCCGGCCCGTCAGCAACGCGTTGCGCAAGAGCGGCGAGCAGGATCCGTGCACCGTCGGGTCCGAGGGCCTGCTCAGCCTGCTGCAGTACGTCGGCCGCCAGCTGGTCGGCCTGGCCGCGGGACTGTTCCGGCACGTAGATCAGCGTCCGTCGTTCCGCCCCTGTCTTGTCCGTCAAGGTCAACAGCCGCGTCTCCAGATTTACTTCCTGCTCGCGGGGCTCGCTGCTGTCCTGGTAGAGGTGGGCGACGCGGTCGAGGGATGCGGACATCTCGCGTGCAAGGCGAGGGAAGATGCCTGCGTCCCGGTCATCCCAGTCTCCGAGTGCCTTGTTGGTGAGACGGACAACGATCGGGTCGAGCCAGTCCTCGTCAGCGAGGCTCTCGCTGAGCACGAAGTCGACGAAGCCCCGCAGCTCCGGGTTCAGTGACACCGTTGCGAAGCCGCTCAGCCGCGCCGCGAGTGTCGACCGCAGCTCGGGAAGCGTCGTGGGCAGACGGAACTCTTCGGCGAGAACCGCGACCACTTCTTCCCGCAGCGTGCGTTCGATTCCGGTGATCTCGTCTGCCGCTGCCGTCAGCCGGTCGGCATACTCCGTGGCGGCTGCCGCGTTGGCGCGGGTGCCTGCTTCGACGGGGGCGAGGCCCAGCGCCTTGGGCAGAGCCCTGAAGAGCAGGTCGTCTGGATCCTGGGAGTCTGTCAGGGCGTTGCGCACGGCGAGTGCATCCGGAGAGATGCGCTTGGTCTTGCGAGCGTAGCTGTTCAAAACCATGACGCGTTCGAGCAACGCCCTGGCTACGGACAGCAGATCAGGGTTACGCAATGCCTGTGAGCGTGGCGGTTCGACCTTCAAAGACACCAGGAGCTTCTTGATTACGCTGGCGCGCTGCCCCTGTCCGACCGGCGTGTATTTCACGTCGAAGCGGGCTGGGGCGGCGAGGATGCGGTCGACGACGTCCGGCGTCAGCCGGGGCAGGTAGGAGCCTTCTTCGAAGAGGGCGACATCGTGTCGGCGGATCACCAGGGCGGTGACGACCAGCAGCGGCCAGACACCGGCCTTCACCCCGTAGGGCGGGCTCATCAGGACCCGGATGATCTGGTCGAGGCTGGTACGCCGGGTTGCTGCGTCCAGCGCCTTCTGCAGCGCCTCCCAGACGGGCTGGGCGTGCTCGTGGCCCTCGCCTGGAGCGGAGAAGCCGTACGGCAGCAGGCTGTTGGGGGAATTCTCTGCCTGGATGGTGCCGTTGGCGCGGTGCAGGCCGAGGTAGGCCAGCGCGCCGCTGTAGATGGCTCGCTCTGGGCCGTATCTTCCGGCCGTCGCGTCGAAGCCCAGGTATTGCTCGCCGGAGCGGGTGAGCATCGCGTCCAGCACATCGCTTCGGGCACGGGCGGCGTTGCTGGTGAGTGAGTGCCGTCCGAGCATCTCGTTGCGAATGTGCGGGGTGTGCGGGAAGACTTTTTCGCAGGCGAGAGAGACGAGGCCGCTGAGGCTGCGGGCTGGCAGGCTCGAGCTGTCGGGGGACGCCTCGGGGGTCAAGCCAGCGTTCCACAGGTCCCAGGTGGCGTCCTGGGTCGGCGGGTAGAAGGCCGTCTGGATGACCTCCCGCAGCTCGGCCTCCGCCTGGACGGCGCGGTCGGTGACCTCGCGCCGGGCGACGTGATCGAGTTCCTTGTCTTCGAGCAGCTCTTTCAGGGCGATGAGGTGCGTGGCGGAGTTGAGTACCACGTCGGGGTGGGTGGTTGTTCCGAGGATCACCGGCAGTGTCGAGTTGACGGTAGGCAGCTGATCCCGGGGGCCGAGGTGGAAGACGAGGAGGCCGTCGGCCGGGTCCTTCAGCTCGTCCGGCGCCTGGATTTCGCGGGTCTCTGGGCCGCTGACGGCGGTGAGGAACACCCGCATCATCCCGGTGACCTGGCTGTGGCGGCCGGCGACCACGGCGCTGGGGAGGTGTGCGCCCAGGCGCTGGACGATGGAGGCATCGTCTAGGTGACTGATGATCTCCTTCAAGCGGGCGTCGATGTCGAAGTCTGTGCCCTGCCAGACGCGGTACTCACCGCTGAATTCCCGGTGGACGAGGAAGCCGCGGCGGACGAGGTCGGCGAGCTGCTCCTCAAGGCCGGCGAAGGCGCTGGCGTCGGTCAGGTCGGTGGGGTCGTGGAGCGCGAGGTGGATCATCTCGCTGGTGGCGCTGAGTGCGCCGTCGGCGTCGATGAGGTTCAGAACGCCGATGGTCTTCAGCAGTGCCTGGTCGGCGTCGGGCAGTCCGTTGGCTTCCTTGATGCGTGCGTCGACTTCGATCCAGCGGCCGGCGTTGGAGGCCGCGAGCAGAGAGGTCCGGCCGGAGTTGAGGAAGTAGTCGTATAGCTGTGGCAGCTGCACGGTGCTGGCGCGTTCGGCATCCGGCTGAGAGTGTGCGGCCAGCGAGTCGCGGACGGTGTTGGGCTCTCCGCTGTTGAGGAAGCCCGACAGGCTGCGGTCGTGCTGGCCGATTTGCGCCGCCAGGATCGGCGCAGCGATGGCCGTCAGAGGGTGCAGCGGGTACAGGTTGGCAAAGTCGTCGCTGGCAAGCTCGGTAAGGACGTTCAGGCCGTGGTTCTTCCACGCGAGGGCTGATGCCTGGGCCGAGGCGCGGATGAGGTCCTGGCCCGCTGCGTCGACGGCGGCGTGGTTCAGGCGCCGGCGCAGGAGCTGCAGGGAGTCGCCGTGATGCGGAACGAAGGTGACGTCTTCGAAGCGGCCCTGGATCTTTGCCCATTCGCGGATCTTGAGCTCACTGGAACGTGACGCGTAGTCCATGAACGACAGGTGCTGCAGGGTGACCAGGAAGACGGGCAGGCCGTTGGGCCCGGCGCTGTGCTCGGCGAGCTCCTGCAGGAGGAAGAGATCGTTCTCTGCGCCGGAGAATTCGTTGTGTCCGGCAAGGTGCTCCAGGGTCTTGCCGAATTCGTCGATGATCAGCAAGAGAGGCTGCTGATTGTCGGTCAGGGCCTTGATGGCGGCCATGACCTGCTTCGTCTTCGGCCCGGTCGTCGTCGGGTCTTCGCAGGCCGCGAGTGCTGCAACGACGTTCTTCGGGATGCGCTTGCCCCAGCGGCGCCTTGCCGCGGTGTCCAGTGCACGGGTCACGGTGGCGACCAGTGGTTCCCGCCGCGCGGTAGCCACGGCTCCGAGGAACCCGGTTCCCGTCCGCTCAGCCCGAGCTGTGGCGAGACGCTCGGCGAGGGCTGGGCTGGTGTCCGCAAGGATCCGGTGAGCCTCGTCGCGGCGGTCCTCGTCACGGCCGAGTAGCGCGTCGATCAGGTTAGCCAGTGTGGACTTCCCGGAGCCGTAGGGTCCGGTGAAGGACCAGGCTCGGGGACGCCGCAGGTCGCTGACAGCGTTGGCGATGCGCTCCAGTACGTCAACTGCCTTCGCGCCGACATACGGTCCGTGCAGTTCGTCCTCGACGTCGCGTTCGAGGTTGGTCGACCGCATCTGGGTGCCGACCAGTTCGATTCCGGCCGGGAACTGAGGGGTTGCCTCGTCCTGCGGGATGCGGGAGGTCCGCGTGGGAGCTGCGGTGGTCACGCGTTCTCCTGAGTCGTGAACTGCTGCTGGTGGTCCTGGGGCTTGCGTTCAGCCTTCTCGGCCTTCTCGGCCTTTTCTGCTTCGGCCAACTGCGGGTACTGCGCGCTCCATTCGTTCCGGGTGGGGAAGCCGGGGCGCCGGGTGACGTGGTCGTACTGCTCGTCGAGGATGTCCCAGGCGAGCGCCATCGGATCGCTGGAGAAGGACATGGTCCGCTGGCCGACGGCGTCCACCCGGTTGAGTTCCGGACGACCCGCGGCGACCTTGTCCAGGGCGGCGACGATCTCAGGCTCGCGGACCCGGAAGGCGCGGCCAGGCGCTCCGGGCTCGTTGGCAAGCCGCGCCAGGGAGATCGAGCCGGAACCCTCGGTGTCGCGGGCGGCGTAGTCGAGGCAGGCGTAGACCAGAACGTGGGCGGGGAGAGAGGTGCGCGTGCCAGTGGTGAACTGCCACTCCTGCTTGCCCCTGGTGCCCACGGAGGTCAGCAAGTCCAGCTCACGGAAAGGGCAGGCCAAGAGGTCTTCATAGGTGGCGCGGGAACCGCTTTGTTCGACCGGCGTGCGCGCGTACATCTTGGTCAGGCACTCGACATCCCGGGTGATGGACGCCTCCACCGGTCCATCGCTGAAGGAGAAGTTGACATGCCGCGTCACGACTTGCGTCATGTCCGCGACGGTGAAGCGCGAGAACGGGGCAAGGTGAAACGCCGTGTACCACGCGGGGGCCCAGCATTTGGCGCCCGGCCGCGACGATACGAGCCACCAGTGCAACAGCCACAGGCTGCCAGGTTCCTCAAGGTAGGGATCGGCGCCATCCTTCTCGTCGAGCAGCCATCGCGCTTCCCAAGTCGGGGACGCGTACTGGGCCTTCGTCTTACCCGCCGGGTCGGCGTGCTCACGGGTGAGCTTGAACGCCTTTGACCAGTACCGCATGGCATGGACCATGTTCTTACCCACGCCGAGCAGGACCGGGGCATCTTCGGCAAGGAAAGCAGCCGGATTGTCCTTGACCTGCATGTACGCCTTATGCAGCCAGCCGAAGCGGGGGGCGAAGGTCTCATGGCGCGCGAAGCTGGAATGTGCGGCTTCCGCGAGCCTGCTGTCTGCCATACGAAGGGCCTCTCAATGCAAGAAGAGATAAAGGGAACTGCTGGAGTCAGTGAGCAGCCGCGCCGGCTGTCGCTGCCATGGCGGCGCGCACCTGGTGGACCGCACGCACCACCGCCTCGGCGGCTGCGGCGGTCTCGTCTGCGGTGGTGGCGTAGCCGAGGGAGAAGCGCACAGTGCAATCTGCTTCCTCCCGGCTCAGCCCCATGGCGAGTAGGACGTGGCTGGGAGTTGGGGCTCCCGAGGCGCAGGCGCTTCCGTCGGATGCGGCTATGTGCGGCATGGCGGCCATGACTGCGTCGGCGGGGGCACCCGCGAAGGTGATGCTCGCCACACCGGGCAGGCGGGGGGCTTGTTGCCCGTTGATGCGGCATCCGCCCACAGCCGTAGTCACCATGTGCTCGAGCTGATCGCGCAGTTGGGTCACGCGGGCGACGTCATCGGCAAGGTCACGGCTGACGGCCGCTGCGGCAGCTCCGGCGCCGGCGATCCCGGGCACGTTGAGGGTGCCGGCCCTCCACCCCTTTTCCTGCCCGCCACCGGTGATCAGTGGCTTGAACGGCAGCGGTGTGCCGCGGCGGACGAACAGTGCGCCAACGCCTTGAGGGCCGCCGAACTTGTGGGCTGACAGCGACAGAAGATCGACGTCCACTTCGGAAAGGTCTAGGGGCAGCCGGCCGATCATCTGTGTGGCATCCGTGTGGACCAGCGCGCCTGCGGCATGCGCCGCCTTGACCACCGGCGTGAGGTCGGTGAGAACCCCGGTTTCATTATTGGCCGCCATCAGGGAGACGAGACCGACGTCGCCCCGGCCGAGCTCTTCCTCCAGGGCCACGGTTTCCACCAGGCCGTCCGCCCGCATCGGCAAGACGGTCAGTGATCCCGGCTCACTTTGGGCCAGATCCCGGGCTGTCTCCAGCACCGCGGGGTGCTCTGCACCACTCGTCACGATCCGGGCCTCGCGGCGGTGAGCCGCGCGCAGCGCGAGATTGTTCGCTTCGGTTGCCCCCGACGTGAAGATGATCTCCCCGGGCGAGCAGTTCAGCAGGTCAGCGAGGTGTCGGCGAGCGACGTCTACACGATGGGCGGCGTCCCGGCCGGGGTGATGCACACTCGACGCGTTACCGACGGCCTGCAGGGCTTCCACCACGGCCGCCAACGCCTCAGGCCGAATTGGCGCCGTCGCGTTGTAGTCGAGATACGCCGAAACCAGCCTATCTACCCCATCCGTCATGCCCCACCTCGTCTCGCTCAGCACCGCAGACAATCTACTCCTGGTGGAACCCGGACGTGCGCACCGGGGGCACCACCAGGAGTGAGTCGCGATCGTAACGATCGAGATCGATCAGTCAGCGAAACCGACACTCAACCCGGAACGCAAACTGCAACTCGAACTAATGTTCCCTATTGCTTGAGTGCCTGCAACCCATATCGGGAAAGGGCATCGACGCAGAGGCCGTACGAGAACCTCGGCGGAGCCTGCCGCACCCTCATCAACATCTCTGAGCTGCGAATATCAAGCGCTGAGACCCGAGTGTCAGTGCGTGGGTTTATGGTGATCAGGCACTGTAACCCTGGGGCGACTCAGAGTTGCGGGCAGCTCTGCATGCACAGAACTGAGGCGGGGGATCCGCAAGTTGACGGTCATTCAGACATCGAGGGGAAATCCCCCCTGTCCCGCAGGGGTGGTGAATCGATGACAGCGTGGTCGCCCGGCCTGTCCTTCCAAGCCGTGCTGGACAGCGCTCCCATGCCGTACATCCGCGAGCGGCTCGGCAAGCACATGTGCGCTCTGCTCGACCTCATCGACGGCGGAAGCGCCGGCGATGAGCGGCTCCGAGCAGTCGCCGCCGTGGCGGTGGACGCCGAGAAGCTCGTGTCCGATCAGACGGACCGCGAGGAGCTGCTGCGGCTCCTGCCCGCCGACAAGCAGACAGAGCTTGCCCAACGTCTTGGAGCGGACGGCGCAGGCACCGATGCCCTTCTCTACCTGAACGGTCTGAAGTGGGCGAGTGAGCAGCAGCGGCAATTGCTCGAGTTCTTCGGCTTCAGCGTCGACAGGGCGCCTGCGCTGCCCCCGCTCTTTCGGCAAGACGCCGAACCGGAGTACGGGCTGTTCCCCCACCAACGGCGCGCAGCCGCACGCGTGAAGGAGTTGCTGTACGACGGACCGCGGCGGGTTGTCCTTCACCTACCGACAGGCGTGGGCAAGACCCGCACCGGAATGAACCTGATCGCTGACCATCTGCGGCAGCACGAGCCCACCCTCGTGGTCTGGCTGGCGCGTGGGCAGGAACTGCTGGAACAGGCGGCTGCGGAGTTCGAGCGCGCATGGTCCAAGCTCGGCGACCGTCCGATTACGGTCGTCCGGATGTGGGGCGAGGCGCCCACCGATGTGCAGGCGCTGACAGACGGCCTTGTCGTCCTGGGGCTGGAGAAGGCCGTCTCCGCGGACAAGAGCGATCCGGAGCTTCTCCGCAAACTCGCATCGCGCAGCACTCTCACAGTCTTCGACGAGGCTCATCAGATCATCGCGCCGACCTACCAGCGAGTGGTGGACGCCCTCACCATCCGCCCCGATGCCAGCTTGCTGGGCCTGACGGCCACACCTGGCCGGACCTGGGCGGACGTCACGCAAGATGAGCGACTGTCGGACTTCTTCGCCCGCCAGAAGGTCATGCTGCAGATCGACGGATACAGCAACCCGGTCACTGCCCTCATCGAACAGGGCTACCTGGCCAAGCCCATCATGAGGACCGTCGCCTCTGAAGCCGGCCTGCAGCTGTCCGCGCGCGATCAGCAACTGCTCGCGAAGTCCTTCGACATCCCGTCGGACATCATCGCGTCGCTGGCCAGCGACGAGCAGTGGAACCTCAAGGTCGTCCAGACCGTGCTGGAGCTACTGGAACGCCAGCACCGCAGGATCCTGGTATTCGCGGCCTCCGTTGACCACTGCCGCCTGATCGCCGCCGTCCTGTCGGCCCTCGGCCTCGACGCTGACTTCGTCACCGGCGAGTCCACCCCCCGGCACCGCAACGACGCCATCAGACGCTTCAAGGGCGCCGGCCGACGCCCCATGATTCTGTGCAACTTCGGGGTCCTGACCACAGGCTTCGATGCCCCGGCAGCCAGTGCTGCCATCATTGCCCGACCGACCAAGTCGCTGGTCCTGTACAGCCAGATGGTCGGCCGGGTCATCCGCGGGCCCAAGGCCGGCGGAACCGCCACCTGCGAGATCGTCACCGTCGTCGACCCGGAGCTGCCCGGGTTCGGAGACGTGGCCGAGGCATTCACCAACTGGGAAGACGTATGGGAGACCGCGTGACCGGCGAGGGAAGCAAATACCGGATCGTCAGCCCTTCGCTGACCGTCAAGGCCATGCGCGACAGCGGCTACAAGAACACCGCCTACGCGCTCGCCGAGCTGATCGACAACAGCATCGACGCGGAAGCCACACTGGTACAGGTCTTCGCCTGCGAGAGCCCAGTGCAGGGCGCCACCCAGACCAGGCACCGGGTGGACACCATAGCTGTCCTTGACAACGGCAAGGGCATGGACGCCGAACGCCTGCGGCGCGCCCTGAAGTACGGCGACGGCCTCGGGGGCGACCGCAACCGCATCGGACGCTTCGGCATGGGGCTGCCCAACTCCAGCATGTCCCAGTGCACCAAGGTCGAGGTCTGGTCCTGGACCAATGGGTCCCCGAACGCCATGTACACCTACCTCGACCTTGAGGAGATCAACGGCGGACTCGACGACGTCCCCAGCCCCGTACACCACCCCGTGCCGGAGTACTGGAGCGACCTCAGCGAAGCGCCCCTGGGCACCACCGGCACCCTCGTGGTCTGGTCAGACCTCGACCGGGTCAAATGGCACGGCGCCGGCGCCACCCTGCGCAACACTGCCGAGCTGATCGGCCGTGTGTACCGGCACTACCTCCACGACGGCAGGGTGGAGATCAAGATGGCGCCGGTCCGCGAAGCAAAGGTCCTCGAAGGAGACAACGGAGCATACTTCGCCGAGCCCAACGACCCCCTGTACCTCATGGACTCAACGGGGACGCCGCCCCCGTTCGGGAACAAGCCCATGTTCGAGCCCTTCGACATGGGCAACGAGAAGGAACCCGGGGTCGCCTACTTCCCGATCACGGTCGAGGGGACGAAGCACAACGTGAAGGTGCGGGCATCCATCGCCCGGCCCGAGGCCCGCCGCGCCGACATCGAAGGTCACCCGTGGCCCGACAACGCGAACCCCAACGGGAACCCCGGTTTCCACCCGTGGGGTCAGCATGCTCGTCGCAACATCGGGATTTCCCTGGTCCGGCAGGGGCGCGAACTTGACCTCGATTCCAAGTGGGCCATCGGGTACGACCCCGTCGAGCGCTGGTGGGGCGTCGAGGTGGAATTCCCCCCGGAGCTCGACGACATCTTCGGCGTCACGAACAACAAGCAGACCGCCACGGTCTTCTCGTCTCTCGCCCACTTCGACTGGACGGCCGAGGCCGAGGGGGACGAGACGCCCAAGGCGTTCAAGGACCGCATCGCCGAGTTCGGCGACCCGCGTCTGCCCCTGATCGATCTCGCGGTCTACCTGGAGAAGAACCTCCTGCCCGCAATGCGGCGGAAGCTGAGGCAGCAGACGCTGGGCAACCGGGGAGGCAAGAAGCGCCACGACGACGTCGTCACGTCCAAGGCCACGGACGCGGTGAAGCGCCGGCAGGAGGACGGTCATACGGGAACGACCGACCGCCTGGCAGAGGAGGCCACCGAGAAAGACAAGCGCCAGGAGCAGTTCGCGGCGCTCACCGAGCGGCATCACCTCGACAAGGACACCGCCCAGTCCATGGTCGACGAGGCACTGGAGAAAGACTGGCGTGTTCGCTGGATTTCCAGCCCGCAGGACTCCACGGCGTTCTTCAACATCGACCTCATGGCCGGCATGCTGCAGGTGATCTTCAACACCGAACACCCGCTGCACAGCGAGCTGATGACCGTCCTTGAAGACGTGCCCGAAGACGCGAGCGAGACCGAACTCCGCCAACGTCTCGCCCGCGCCTCCGACACCTTCAAGCTGCTCGTCTTCTCCTGGGCCCGCATGGAGGACGAGATCCCCAACAAGCGGGACCGCGCCAGGATCTCGGACGCCCGGCGTGACTGGGGCCGCTACGCCCGCGACTTCATCGAAGACGGGAGCGATGACGAGTGACGCAGCCGGACCACGTCTGGCAGCAGATAGCCGACCTGATGAAGGGTGCCACCACGCGAGTGACCCTTGTGGCGCCCTTCATCAAGAAGACCGTCTTCAAGGAGACCCTCGCCTCGGTGCCGTCCTCGGTGGAGACGATCGAATGCGTCACGCGCTGGACTCCGGCGGAAGTAGCCGCCGGAGTCTCCGACCCCGAGATCATCGAGGCGGCGGAGCGGGACGAACGCGTACAGATCACTCTCTGCCCGTCGCTGCATGCCAAGATCTACGTCGCCGACGACCGATGCCTGGTCGGATCCGCGAACCTGACCGGCAAGGCCACCGGCCGAGTCCCCAACGCCAACGTGGAGCTCTTGCTGGATGTACCCCTCACGCACCCCGAAGTGCAGCGCGTCCTCAGCTTGATCGAGTCCCGCTCGACAGCTGCCACACCCTTGGTGGCCGCCCTTGTCCGGAAGCAGGCAGAACTTCTGAAGGAGGAACGCATCCCGCCTCCGGCCGAGAGCGAACCCGCCCCCCTTTGGTACCCGGAAACGAGACGCCCGGAGAACGTGTTCGCGCTCTACAGCGGGCGAACACGATTCACCTCCCCGGTTGAGGCCGGCATCATCCAGGACCTTGCCATGCTCGATGTCCCGGCAGGTTTGGCGGAGCACGACTTCAACACGGCGGTCGAGGCTCGGCTGCACGCCATCCCAGAACTCCACAAGCTGCTCGTCGGCGAGCGCCTCAGCAACATCGAGCTCCAGGAGGCCATCGTGGAACGGACAGGAGACCCGGAAGACCAGGCGCGGAGGACGACGGAGACCCTCGCGGCCTGGCTGCAGCACTTCGGCCGCTATTACACCGAGGTGGGCTCGTGGGAGCTGCGGCCAGGACGGGAGCACACCTAAGATCTGCGTGCACGGCGTAGAGCGGCGGAGCAACTCCCCCGCTCATCGCCACCCCCCGGAGACGAAGGTGATGGGAAGGCCCCCTCATGGCACAGGTGCGGGTCCCGTTCCTGCTGGGCCATGCCGAAATCGCCTCCCTCTATCAAGTGGAGCGCCAGACATCGCAGAAATGGCGGACGGAGGGCGCCCTCGCCGCACCTGACCTGGTCGCGTCCGGCAACCCGTACTGGCTACTGGCGACGGTAATGCGGCTCAACGGCGCCGGCGACCGCCACGTGGCGCAAGACCAGCTGACCTCCTACAAGACCAGCATCCCCCGCGGCTACGAGGTCCAGGACAAGCAGGACTTGCCCGTCGTCCTCGGCATCCAGGAGGTCGCCCGCATCCTCGCGAGGGACGCGCAGGCGATCTCCCGATGGCGTAACCGGCGACAGATCGCCGAGGCTGACCTGACCCTGTCCGGCTCCCCTCTCTGGCTGCTGGAGACCATCCTGGATGATGCGCAACAGCGGCAGCGCATCATCCTCCCGGCCGAGGTCGAGCTGCTACGTACAGGTCACCGCGCCCCGCAGAAACCACGTGGCCGCAGGCAAAGAGCGCCCCTCCCGCAGCCGCCGCACAAGGCCCCGCCCACAGCGCGAACGTTCACCGGTGCCGACCAGGCGGCAGCGGTCGAGTTCCTGGCAGCAGTCCTGGCAGAGGGACACTCTGTGGTCATCGAGCCGCGACCTTAGCCGGCCTTTCCCGTCCTGACTGGGACGGAACCCAGGACGCGATATCGCCTCTAGGCAGTGTTCGCCGACAGCTGTGAGAGAAACACTTGATACCCCACCCTTCAATCCATACTGTCTCTCACATGCCGATCTTGTCACGCACCCCCGGAGCCCACCACGACAACCCGACGAAAACGGGACCACAAGCCGACCTCGGCCTGGCCGGTCACCAGTCAAGTGAATGCCCGATGAGAGTCATCTCCTACGGAGGCGGGGTCCAGTCGACCGCGCTGCTGGTGCTGGCCGCCCAGCGCGAGATCGACTTCTCCACCTTCCTCTTCGCCAATGTCGGGGACGACAGCGAGCATCCTGCGACCCTCGCGTACGTTGGCGAGATCGCCATCCCTTATGCCGAGCGTGCGGGCCTGGACATCCACGAGCTCAAGCGACGCCGCCGTGACGGGGCCACGGAAACTCTCATGCAGCGGCTGAACCGGCCAGATACCCGGTCGATCCCCATCCCGGTCCGTATGGCCAACGGCGCCCCTGGCCGCCGCAACTGCACCGCAGACTTCAAGATCAAGGTGGTCGGGCGGTGGCTTCGAGAGCATGGCGCCACCGCGAAGGCGCCGGCGGCGGTCGGCATCGGCATTTCGCTCGACGAAATCCATCGCGCCAACCGTCGGCGGAGGGAAGCCCACGAGGTCATCGAGTACCCCCTCCTCGACCTCGGGCTGCGCCGAGACGACTGCGAGCGCATCATCACCGAGGCCGGCCTGCCAGTACCCCCCAAGAGCTCCTGCTTCTTCTGCCCCTTCCGAACCGTCGACGCCTGGCGTCACCAGCGCAGGCACGAGCCCGAGCTGTTCGCTCGGTCCGTCCAACTCGAGGAGACGATCAACCGCCGACGGGCCGCGCTCGGCCGGGATGACGTTTATCTCACGAGGTACGGCGTCCCGCTCAAACAGGCCATCCCCGATGAGAGCCCGGGGGAAGGTGACGTCGATGAGGATGAGGGAGCGTGCGACTCCGGCTGGTGCATGACCTGATACGTACCGAGCAAGCCACGATGGGTGGGGCCCGAAGCCATGGCGTCGGCCCCACCCATCGTTTGCCCCTGGGATGCCGGCGTGGCCACCACAGGGCACTGCAGATGCCGGAATCAGAGCTCAGGCGGCTCGCCGGGCTGGAGGTGGAGGACGGCGAGGTATTCGCCGTAGGGCATTTCTTCGTCCACCCATCGGTTGCCGCCTGCGGAGTCGGGAATCCACATGCCGTCGAGAAGGTACTTGTCGTCGAAGACGGCGACACGGTCTTCCTTCACCGCTGCCGCCATCAGCAGCTGCATCCCCAACAGCAGCACCGTGGAGGCTTCCTTGACCGTGCAGACCTCGGTGCGCCCCGTGGGAAAGACCTTCCCGTCCGCGTCGCTGCCCGGCTCGGGGATGGGCGCATGGCCCCGGACCGCCATCTCGTGCAGGGCAATCGCCTGAGTCACCGCTGCCGCCACCGGCGTGCCAGCGCCCGGCACGCCGTCCGGGGCATGCATCCGCAGATGGTTGGCGACCGCATGCGAGTGCACAGGCCATGTGTCAGGGTGTTGTTGCAGCCGCTGCTCAGCGGCCTCGACGGCGAGGCCGGGCTCCGTGGTGTCCGGGTGCAGCAGCCGGACGAATCCTTCGAGTGCTGCGCGCAGGTAGCCGAGACGGACCTGGTGCTGCTGCCACTCCTCCATCATCTCGGTCCAGACGGCGTCGAAGTCGAGGCCCGCTGAGCACATGCCGCCGTCGTCGTAGGACATGTCGAACGTCACCGTGCGCAGGCCCTGGGCGAGACGCAGCCACTTGTAGGCCGTGTCCCAGCCGTTCTGCGCCCCGGGGACTCCTGTGACGGCGGAGGCATGCTCCACCCAGTCGGTGAGCTCACGGACATGGTCCTCGGGCTCGGACAGCGCGAGGGTGGACAGCGTTCGGTATGAGGGCAGGCAGGAGCCCTCCAGCCGGGTGGTGGTCATGGGTGGAGCGTGGCACACGGCACTGACAATCACTGCGGTGCCGAGAGCCGGGGCGAGGCTCAGGTGCTGGTGGTGCGCCGTACGAGCCTGTGGCCTCGCAACTCCCGCTCGCAGCGAACGAGTTCGCGCTCCCATCCCTCTTCCGTGCCGATCAGGTGCGGGCTCTCGTAAAGACCGGCACGGACTTCGGCTTCGGTGAGCCGCCGGTACTTGGGTGCGTCGGGATCATCCTCGGCAAGAAACTCGTGCTTTCGGTGCAGCAGGGGACGGTTGGTGGAGTCCGCGTACGAGGTGAAGGAGGACTTGAGGGTCTTCAGGTCGACGGCGTACGAGGCGGCGATTCGCGGGTGGGGATCCGTGTCGAACTCGGGGTAGTCGAGCCAGCTGACGCCGCGGCCCTGGTGGCGGAGCTTGACGACGGACCACTCGCCAGGACGGCCAGCGGCAATGCTCGCGCACTGCTCGTACAGGCGCAGCACGGCCGGGATCCGGTGGAGTGCGCGGCGGTGCACGTACAGGGCGGTCGCGGTGAACTTGCCGGCGATCGATCCGTTCATCGCACGGCGGACGTAGGCGTCGTCGCGCAGTTTGAACAGCAGCCGATCCGCTCGGTGGCACGCCTCGGTGTACGACGGGAAGAAGGCACGGATGTCCAGTTGAACCGGCAGGGGCAGACTACTCACCGGGCCTCGGCCGTGAAACAGCTCCAGCGCGAGGAACTGCAGTGTGTCGAGGGCTCCGCGCTCGGCGCTTCGTTCTACCTTCGCGGGGTCGGCCTCCTGTTCGGCAAGGCGCTTGAGTTCAGCGGGGCGCAGGTGGCCAAGGAGGCTGATGATGGGTTGCGGCATTTCCTCCAGCTGAGGCATCCTGCCGCGCTGTTCGAAATGAGCGACGACTGAACTGATCGCCGAGGCGGTGTCCTCGGACGCCAGCCACCCCCCGTCAGGAGCCACCTGGCGGGCGAGATAACTCAGGCGGGCCACATCGTCCTTGAACGCGTAAACGATGCCGGGCGCCGCCGACACGCAGCGGACGCCGGTGGCCTCCTCGACGTAGTCGCGCAGCTCGCCAGCGGCGTAGAGGCGCTGGAAGGTGCGGCGCTGCGTGAGAATGCCGTCGCCGTACTCCGCGCCTTTGATCTGGTTGCGCTCCCACCTCAACCGCGCGGACACCACCAGCACGGATTTGGTGAGGTCCCAGGCCCGTAGGAGCGTCTCGCGTCGTTCGGTGGGATTCTCAATGACGTTCAGGACATAGGTGAGAAGGACGACCTCGGCCGGCCCACGCCGCCCGTCCGGGAAATGGACAGGGTCCCATCCCGCGGCATCGAGGCCGAGGTGCTGCAGTGCCCGTACATCGCCGCCGCGTCCGCACCCGTAGTCAAGCACTCCCGTGTCGGGTACCAGCTGGAGGTCGCCGACTGCGCGACGAGCCGGCAGTGAGAGGCCAACTCGGCCGATCGCCGTCCGATGCCTCTGGCTGCTCCAAAGCTGCTGTGTCATCGGTGTCCCCTGATTCCACGGACAGGCCAGCATGCGACAGCACCGAACCTTACGTGACGCCCGATCCGGTGACCCGGCTTACGCGAGTCGCGCCTCCCAGCTGACCTCGGGCGCCCCTGCTCTTCGTGATGGCCACGGGCGTGGCAGTCGTCCGGGCGACGATGCCGAGAGGTCCGCTCGGGTTACCCCTGCAGTCGGCAGGAGGGCAGGGCTGCCGCACAGGGTGGCTCCATCTCCGAAGATGTGTGCGATCGCTTCAGCGCAGGGTGATGGGGCGCCTGGGCACGCCGTTGGCGAGTACCCCAGTAATCAGGTCGAGGAGGCCGACGGGATAGATCGTCTCTGCGGTCTCCCGCAGTTCTTGCAACGTCCACCAGCGGTGGGCCTGGATGTTGTCGGGCTGAGTAGCTCGGGCAGAATCAGCATCCGCGGGCTCAAGGTGGGCTAGGAAGTACTGCTCAACCTGCCGGACTGCCTGTCCGCCGATGGTTTGGTCCTGGCTGCGCTGGGCCAGCTGCGTGCCCAGGGCGACGTTCTTTTCATCGACGCCGAGTTCTTCGTGGAGTTCGCGGAGCACGGCGGCAGCATGATCTTCCCCTGCCTCCAGGGCGCCCCCAGGGGTGGCCCAGTAACTTTCGCCCTCGCCGTGGTGGCGCAGCAGCAGGACCCGCTGGGCATCGTCGAGAGCGATGACGCGAGCGGCTTCCCGCACAGGTGGGCTGATCATGTTGCCCATTGTGGCGTTCAGACCCGCTCGGCGAGGCATTCACCAACCCACCTGGTGTCCTGATCTCTTGCCCGGAAGGGCGCGAGTGCATGGGCAGGTGCGTGCAGCCCGGCCACCCGGAGAGCGTCAGCCCTCGGCGCCGCCGGACAGAACGAGGTGCCCGAATACCTCGGGAACCGGCCCTGCGTGGTTGCTACGGTCCCCTGCATGATGCTGCCCGCGCCTCGTGCTGTTGATCTCCGCAGGGAATCACTCGATGGAGTGCTGGACCGTGTGGAGCGGTCGCTGCAGGTGCGTCTCAATCGGGAGACGGTGGTACGCAAGCGCCGTACGGTCGGGGCTAACAGTCCATCTCATTTGGATTGTTCGATAGCCTGCCGAGGTGGGGATCGTTGAGCGGCTGGTGCCGGATGAGCTGTGGGAGTTGTTCCAGCGGGTGGTGCCGGAGGCGCCAACGCGTCCGCAGGGAGGTGGCCGGCGCCGGCACGGCGATCGGGAGGTGCTGGCGGCGATCGTGTTCGTCGCGACTTCGGGGTGCACGTGGCAGCAGTTGCCGTCCTCCTCGTTCGGACCTTCTGGTGCGACAGCCCATCGGCGGTTCGCGGAGTGGTCGAAGGCCAGGGTGTGGGCGAAGCTTCACCGCTTGGTCCTCGACGAGCTCGGCGCTCGCGGCGCGCTGGACTGGTCTCGCTGCGCGATCGACTCCGTGAACATGCGGGCCCTGAAAAGGGGGGACTGACAGGCCCGAATCCTGTCGACCGGGGCAAGTACGGCTCGAAAATCCATTTGATCACCGAGCGGACCGGTCTGCCCCTGTCCGTCGGCATCTCGGGCGCCAACGTTCACGACAGCCAGGCCCTCATCCCGCTGGTGCAAGGCATACCGCCGATCCGGTCCCGTCGCGGCCGACGGCGACGCAGACCCGGCAAGCTCCACGGTGACAAGGGCTACGACTACAACCACCTGCGGCGTTGGTTACGAGCCCGCGGCATCACACCCCGCATCGCCCGCAAGGGAACCGACTCCAGCCAGCGGCTCGGCCGGCACCGCTGGACCATCGAACGCACCATGGCCTGGCTCGCCGGATGCCGACGCCTGCACCGCCGCTACGAACGCAAAGCCACCCACTTCCTGGCCTTCACCAGCATCGCCTGCACCCTCATCTGCTACCGCCGACTCGCCAATTGAGATGACTTGTAAGACGGACCGCGATAGCTGGGTACGCGTCGAACGGCGGGGATTCGACCGGATCGGGGCCCAGGGATGGAACGGCCCTGAATCCGCTGCTGTCCTGAGCGGGGTCGTCATGCCCTCGTGGTACGCAGGGTTGGCATGGCGCGAGCCGGGTGAACCAGTGATATGGCGGGCAGACGAGATGGAATTGGTCAACGCCGCTCCTGTAGGGCAAGCCGCCCTCGTGACCGAAGACGCTCGTCTCCCGGATGCATGGTGGTCCGCTCTGAACGCTTCCTTGGACGCGCTCGCTACTCAGTCCGCACCCCATGTCGCCACGCCGGACACCGAAACCATCACGCAGGAGCTGTTGACGGCAACCCTCGGGGAGGTCTTTCCCGAGGTGACCGAAACCACGGTCGAGGAGTGGCGGCCGGCCCATGCCGACCTGACGTGGGCGAACGTGACCGGCCCGGCCTTCTGCATGATCGACTGGGAGGACTGGGGTATGGCGCCACGCGGGCTGGACGCGGCAACGCTCTGGGGCAATTCCCTCGCCGTCCCGGCCTTGGCGGAGCGTGTGTGGAGCGAGCGTCGGTCGGACCTGGAGAGCAGGTCCGGCCTGCTGATGGCGCTGTTCTTCTGCGCGAAGGTCGCAGGGCCACACGCGCACTCCGAGGATCCCCGGCTGGAGCAGGCCAGGAAGGAAGCTGCGCGACTCATTGCTGAGCTTCACAACGCCGGGCAGCGCACCCACTGCAGCCGCCCTCACTGACCATCATCCCGCCCCTGGCCAGCCGTCGAACGAAAGGATCGGACCCCCGTCCAGGTACCGCTGCACGGCGACCAGAGTGGTGTGCGTAAAGGGTTGCGGAAGGTCGTTCGAAGGCACCCAGGCGATGGTGTCGTGCTTGTCCGGTTCCGCATTGTGGGGCGTACCGCTCCACCGGTCGGTATGGAAGATCAGGGCCATGAACATTCCTGGGGCCTCCGCGCCCCAGGAACCATGGACGACGTGGACGAGGCGCAGGTCTGCCTCGGCGACCACGACGCCCGTCTCCTCCTTCAGTTCGCGTACCGCGGTCGCGGTGATCGGTTCGCTGGGCTCGCCCTTGCCGCTGGGGACATCCCACTCGCCGGGCGCGAAATCTAGGTGGCTGCTCCGGCGCAGAATGAGGAGTCTGCCGCTGTCCGGATCCGTAACGAGTACGGCTGCGATGAGTCGCGTCGTCATCGGTTCGCTCTTCCACCTGGCCACTGGCTGGTCGGACTCAGTCAAGCGAAGTTCTCCAAACAATCTCGACGTCGTGGGAGCGATACGCTCTGCGTAGGGGACGTGCCAGTCTGACGCAGAAGCCGTACTCTCCGCCTCGTCTTTTCACAGCACGAACCACGCTGGCCACGCAACACGAGCAGCCCTCGCCCCATGGCTGCGTGCCGGCACGAACTGACACGCCGTCTCGGACACTTGAGGGGCCTCAGCCGTTGGAGCAATGATCCGCACGCATACGCCACGCCTTGGTCGCGGTCTGCTTCATGCTGGGGCCACCGGGTGGGAGATCCTGTCGCCGCATAGCGGCACTCCGACCCGGTGTTAGCCGCACTGCAACCAGAAGGAACCCAAGCCATGTCCGACGTCGTAAGGCGCAGCGCCCGCGCCATCCTCCTCGACGGTGACGAACTTGTGCTGATCAAGCGCACCAAGCCGGGCCGGGAACCATACTGGGTGACGGTCGGCGGCGGCGTGGAAGCCGACGACGACACCATCGAAGCGGCCCTACACCGCGAGGTGTTCGAGGAACTCGGTGGCACAGTGGGCCGCACTGAACTCGTCTACTTGATCACCGACAAGCTCGACGGCGGCATCGGCGTCCAGTACATCTTCGCCGCCCGTCTACTGACCATGGACCTGGCCGCGCGGACTGGCACGGAATTCAGCAACCCGGAACGAGGCGACTACGAGGTCGTCCGGGTCCCGTTCACCCCCGACGCCCTCGGCGAACTGAATCTGATGCCACCGCAGTTGGCCGATTTCATCGCCATCAACACCCAGGCACTCGCCTCCACTCTGGTTACGCCAGTACGAATGCCATGAGGATCGGCACCTACCTTTGTCAATCTCAGCGGCCCTGAGGATGAGCAAGACAATATAGCGGCGGAGTCCCGGTTACCGAAACCGGGACTCCGCCGCACCATTAGTAGTCCACCGCCACGTCCATTGCCGCCACTGTGAAGGGAAACCAACAACGACGACTCACAACCGAATACCTGACGTTGCTGTCTTTCCCGTCATGAAGCCGCTACGCCGCGGCATAGCTGAGGCGGAACAGGTCCTGGGCCCGCTCCAGATCCCGCTCCGTACGCAGCTGCACCTCCAGGTCACCAGTGCCGTGGTGGCCGAGCCCCGTCACGTCCCGGGTGAAACCGGGGACGATGTCGACCGCCTTCGGGTCGGCCTTGAGGTAGACGAGGAGCTTGGTCTGCTGCGGCGGGCAGACGCAGGCGAAGTTCCGCAGCCGCTGGTACGCCGCGTACTGCTTGCGCTGGACCCGGGTGATGCCATCCCCGAGGCCGAGCAACACCTCGTCGACCGCTCCGGCCAGCTCCGCCAGGACGCCGCCCTGCACACGGGCGGACCTCGCCCCGGCCACGCGGCGGCGGCCCCGCCTCCCCATGGCCGAATGTCCGGTGACGGAGGCCACGGTCTCAAGGCCGATGTGGTCGGTGCCGAAGTACCGGTAGCGGACCAGGTCGATCGAGCGCCGGTGCTCACGCACGGCGTGCGCGTCGTAGCGGGTGAAGTCGCCGGCGACACAGATCAGACGGGGTGCGCTCCACAGGATCTGGGACGCGGCCGACGCCCCGAATCGGTCGCGGACCAGGTTCCGGAAGGCGTCCTTGTGGGCCATGAGCCACGCCATGTAATAGAGACCCTGGTGAATCACCCCCGGATCAGTGCCGCGCTTGTACTCAACGACCACCGGTGCGAAATTCTCGTCGACTCCTAGTGAGTCGATCCGCCCGCCGTCAACACAGTCGATGACGTACTCGCTCGCCAGAAAGCGGACGCCCAGCAGCGTCTCCATATGTGCCTCGATGAGGCTCTGTACATCCGCCTCGATGCCAGCAAGACGCGGAGTGACCTCGCTCACACCGCTATTCGTCGTGTGGAACAGCTTCAGCCCCGACACCTTCCCCTCCTCGGCTCGAAGATCGAGAACGCCAGCGAGGGGTGCGATTGTTTCCATAGTAGCCTTCGAGCGCGTGAAGAGGGTGTGAAAGGCTACCGACCGAGCCACTGGGGCGCTGGCGTCCCACGACTCCCACGAGTCACCTGATCCCACATACGTCCCACAAAACGACTGACATCACGTCAGGCACCTGGAAAGCAGCAGGTCAGACCAAGTGGGCCATGGATGCAGCAGGCGCCTTCTAAGCGCTTGGCCGCAGGTTCGAGTCCTGCCGGGGGCGCCCTTCCTCGTCGTACGAGGCCTCGTCGCACCGAGGTGTTCAGGCCACCCGCCGGTAGATCCCCGCGCTCCGCCGCAGATGCTCCAGGTCGACCAGATAGCGCCGCAGCGTCACATGGTCGATGTCGCCGTCCTCGCACCAGCCGCGCAGCTTCTCGTCGACCGTCCGTTCCGGGTACTCGACGCCCGGCTCGAAGGTCTGCTCGGCGATGTACCTCAGCACCAGCTTCTTACGGCTCCACTGCGCGGGCAGCCGCACCAGCCGCCGCCCGTCCCGGACGAAGTTCCGCAGGACCAGGTCGGTGTCGGCGTCTCCCGACCCGGGGTTCCCGGCGTCCTGCGCCGCCCCCTCCCGGCTCGCGCGCGCCTCCCGCCGGAACAGGTCGTAGGCGACGGCGAGACCACTTCCGTCCTCGGCCGTCACCACCCCCTGCTCCCGCAGCTTCAGCAGTGCCAGGGCCGTCTCCTTCGCGGGCACCCCGGCCGCCCGGGCGACCTCCTCCGGAGTTCCGGCCCCCAGGGCGACCGCGGCGAAGACCCGCACCCGGTACTCGTCGGTGAACAAACGGATGAGTCGGTCGGTATCCATGCCCGGAGAGGCTAGTGGCATCCCCACACCCCGGCTGAGCGATTTTCCACCCCCGCCCTGTGTCCCCCTCTTCAAAAAGGGTGATCCGCACATGATCGCCGTTACCAGCCGTGAGCGGCGGCGTTGAAGGGGAAGTGCGGTGGCGCGTCCTGCCGCCGCGCGGTCATCGATCCAAAAGGAGAACGTGATGTCTCGCATCGCGAAGGCTGCCGGAGTCGCCCTCGGCGCCGGCGCCATGGCGCTCGGCGGCGCCGGTCTGGCCATGGCGGACGCGGGCGCCCAGGGTGAGGCCGTCGGCTCGCCCGGCGTCCTGTCCGGCAACCTCGTCCAGGTCCCGGTCCACGTTCCGGTCAACGTGTGCGGCAACACCGCCAACCTGATCGGTCTGCTGAACCCGGCGTTCGGCAACACGTGCGCCAACATCAGCGACGGTATCGACGACAAGGGCGGCTACGGCTACGGCGACTGACCTCCCGTCAGTCCCGAAGAGCCCCGGCACTCCGAGCGCCGGGGCTCTTCCCCTGCCCGCCTCGGGAAGGCGTCACGCGTACCGGTAGATCCCGCTGACGTCCTCCAGCGAGTCCGGCGTCACGCCCCACGGCGGCAGCTTCTCGTGCCGCGCCACGATCCGCCGGTACTGCGCGCTGCCCGGCGCGGCCGGCTTCGCGGGCAGATAGCGGGCGCCGCGGTGCCGAAGCTGCCAGCGGTACCACTGCAGGTCGACGAAGGCGTGGTGCATCCAGAAGACCGGGTCGTTGACGGACGCGCCACCGACCATGGCACCGCCGACCCAGCGGTGCACCCGGTTGTGATTGCGCCAGGCGACGGAGCCGCGTCCGCTCCCCCAGCCCTCCAGCCGGTTGCGGAACCCCTTCGCCGACGTCGAGTCCCAGGGCGAGACGTCGTAGACCGGGTCGGCGAGCGCCGACTCCAGCTCGGCCTTGGTGGGCAGCTCGATCGGGTCGCGGACGCGTCCGAGGTCGCGGGTGAGGAACTCCCCGTCGGTGACGCCCTCCTTGAGCGTCCAGTTGCCCGACGCGTAGGCGAACGGTCCGGTCGTCACCTGCCGGTCCGCGCGCCGTCCGGTGCCGCCGAGCAGGTCCTTGGTCCAGGGCGTCGCGCCGGCCCTGCGGTCCTTGGTCCAGTCCCAGTACGGCACGGTCACCGACGCGTCGACCCGGCGCAGCGCCCGCTCCAGGTCCAGCAGGAACCGCCGGTGCCAGGGCAGGAACGAGGGCGCCATGTGAGCCGTACGGAGTCCGCCCTCGCCGTCGGTGACGTAGTAGTCGATGTGCGTCCGGACGAACTCGTCGTACTCACCACGCCGTTTGATCTCCAGCATCGCCTTCACGAAGCGCCGCTTCTCCGCGCTCGTGAGCGTGCTCGCGTCCTTACGGACGTACACCATGACGTCCCCCCATATCACTCATACCGCCCATACCCCATGTGTCATCCAGGCCCCCCGTGTGCCCCATGTGCGTCTCGCGCAGCTGCTGCCCCGGGCCCAGTTCGTCGACGGCGGCGCGAGCGGCTTCGAGCGGGGTGTCGTACGACCGGTAGTGGTCGACCATGCTCAGCCAGGTGCCGTCGGCGCGGCGCATGAGTTCCAGCTGGCGGCCGTCGACGGTGACGTGCCACGAGTCGGCGCCGAAGGTGCGGCCCGCCGAGGTCTTGATGCCGCGGATGTGGCGGCCTCGGTAGGTCTCGTCGAAGGCGATCTCGCCGGGGTTGTCCGCGCTGTGCGGCGGCCGGGAGGCGGCGACGAGCGGCGCGAGCGCCAGCGCCCCGGCCGCGGCGAACAGCCCGCGCAGGACGTCCCGTCGGCCGCCACCGCGTACGGCGCCCCGTACGGCGTCCGGTACCGGGCCGGGTCTGGCCTGACCGCCCGCCACGGGATCGGCCCCCACGGCCACGCCGCTCGCCACGCCCCCGGCCACTCCACCGACACTGACGACCATCCTGTGCTCCTCCCGGTTGGGTTGATCCGTAGCGGTAACCGCGAAGGAGCCCGCACGGTCACCGTCCGGTGGTCCGGACGGAGCCGTACGGGCTCCCGGGGAGGGTGGATTTCCGCGCCGGTCTGCGGGGTTGAGGGTGCCGCGCCGCCGCTACAGGCCGGGTCCCGTCACCAGGTTCGCGCCCGGCACCGTCTGAAGGACCGGCGTGAGCACGCCCACCTGCGGCAGCTTGGGCTCGGGCAGGCCGAAGTTGTCTGCGTTCGGCGCCGTCAGCGGGGCGTCGAGGGTCAGGCCCGGGGCGAGGGTGCGCAGGTCGGAGGCCGGGGCGCCGACGCCGACGTGGTCGAAGTCGTCGCCGAGGAGGTGCGGCAGGGGTGCGTGCAGACCCGCGCCGGGCAGCCCGCCGGTGACCGGGAGCTGCGGGATCACGCGCTCGGGGATGAGCCGCCCCTCGACATAGCGCGGGCCTTCGGGGGCGCCGGGCATCGGCAGCGGGATCTCGCCGCCGATCTTGGGCAGCTCCACGTTGAGGGACTTCTCGACGCCGTCCAGCGGCACCGGGACGGGGACCGTGTCCACCGCCGCGGCGGGGGTCGCGGTGGCGCCCACCGCGGCAGCGACGCCCGTGATGACGGCGGCAAGGGTTCCTCGGGTGGTCGACTTCATGTCAGGTACGGTCCCTTTCAGGATTCGGTGGGCTCAACGTCCGTACCGCACAACGATGCCGAGGCGGCCATCAGCGCAAGATTCCCCCGACTGCCGCAGTAGTACGACGGCCTGTTGGTCAGCTTGTCCAGAAGTCCCACCATCGGGTCAGGATCAGCATCCCGACGATCCCGAGGTGCAACACCGGCAGTACCCAGGTGAACTCATCGAGGAAGGCCCGCAACCAGGTCGGCGCGGGCAGGAATTGCTGCCGTACGACGAACGAGACGACGTACCAGAACAGCAGGATCGTGGCGGCCCACGCCAGACAGCACCACAGGCACAGGGCGTTGATCCGGTACAGCGACTGGAACTGCAACCACGACACGAACCCGATGCCGAAGAGGCAGCCCGCGAGGAAGCCGAGCCAGTACCAGCCGGGAAAGCGCGCCCCGGCCAGCAGGCCGACCCCGACACAGATCACGACGGCGTAGGCGACCAGGCCCAGCATCGGGTTGGGGAACCCGAAGGCGGCGGCCTGGTCGCTCCGCATGACGCTGCCGCAGGACACCACGGGGTTCAGACTGCATCCGGGCGTGAAGTCCGGGTCCTCCAGCAGCTTGAACTTGTCGAGGGTGATGACCCAGGAGGCCAGCAGCCCGGCGGCCCCGGTGAGCACCAGCAGGACGGCGAACCCGCGGCTGCCCCCTGCGGTGCGCACGGTCAGCCGCGCAGGCTGCGGGCGGGCAGGACGACGTGCGCGGCGGCGTTCAGCGTCTCGTCGGCGCCGGCGAAGGCGGCGAGGGCCTCCGGCTCCACGGGCTTGCCCGGCTGGGCCTCGGCCCAGGGGCGGGTGGTGAACACGAAGTAGGCGAAGCCGCGTTCGGCGACCGCCTCCAGCCACTCCGGCGGCGGGGTGCACTGGGCGTTGAAGCCGGGCATGTTGACGACGGCCGTGCCGGACTCGACGAGCAGGCTGACCGGCAGGCTCGGGCGGGCGTTGCCGTCGACGAGGTCACCGCCGACGGGCAGGCCGTTGTTCTCCAGCAGCGCTTCCACGGCGGCCGTGGAGGCCTCCGGTCCGGCCGCGGCGTCCCCGAGGGTGTAGGCGAGGAGGTAGGGCATGTCGCCGTCGGGGGCCTCGCCGCTCCAGGCCATGACGACGAGCGTGCCGAGGTCGGCGGCGTTGAAGGGGCGGGTCTGGCTTGAGGTTGAGGTCACCGCGCGACCATATCGACGGGTCCGAATGGGTTCCGGTCCGTTCTCACCCGACCGGGCGACACCCCGCACACGGTCCACACGATCGAGGGATGTTTTCTCGAACACGCCGTGAAAAAACACACCGAGAAAACCCCGGGAAAAACAAAGGGCCGATTCCGTACGACGCGGAATCGGCCCCTGTGCGACAGGCACGGTCAGGCGCGGAACACCTCAGCCGCCCACGGGCAGTCCGCCGAGCAGCCCGCTGGAGTTCAGCGTGGCGGTCGCGCCCTTCACGGTGTTGAGCACGGAGTCCTTGTTCTCGGTGTCGAGCGCGTTCGACTGGTGCTGAAGCGGCATCACGTCGGCCGGGGCGAGCTGACCGCTGGTGAGCGTGTTCACGGCGCCGGTGAGGCTGGTGGGCGTGACGTCGGCGGTGCTGTAGGCGAACGCGGGCGCGGCGGCGCTCGCGAGGGCCACGGAACCGGCAACAACAGCGGCAGCCTTCAGGGACTTCATCGTGTTCCTTTCAGAGAGAATTCCGACGCCGTGCCTAACGATTGTTCTACGGCCCGGAAACCCCGTACGCAGAAATTTTCTGCAACCCGAAAGACCAAAGAAAAAACAATAGGAAAACAAAACAGCCGTGGCACGGGCCGGCGGGCCCGCACCACGGCTGAGGCGGCGGTCAGGAGGTGGGCAGCAGGCCGCCCACGGTGTCGGTGGCGCCGCCGACCGCGCCGGTCGCGGCGCCGGTGTCCACCGGCAGGGGCACCGGGAGCGGCAGCGGCAGTCCGCCGCCGAGCAGCAGCGCGAGGATGGCGTTGAGGAGCTTGCCGACCACCGCTGTCGCGGCCGGGACCACCTTGGTGGGGTCGCCGCCGGTGGCCGCCGCGAGCAGATCGCTGACCGCCTGCTGAAGGGCGGTGAGCGCGTCGCCGACGGCGTCCGCGGACGGCGCCTTGGAGTCGTCGCCGCTCTTGGTCGCGGGCAGCGGCAGCAGCCCGGTGACCGGGGCGGTCGCGGCCGGCGGGGTGGTCGGGGCGGCGGCGGTGGCCGGCGGGGTCGTCGGCGTCACGGGGGTCTCCGGCACCGGGACCGGGGCGGCGGCCGTGATCTTGGCGATGGCCGCCTTCACGCCGTCGAGGAGCTGGGTCGCCTGTTCGGGCGTGATCTGGCCGTCGTCGGCCTTGAGCACGGTGTTCAGTACGTCGGTGACCGGGGTGAGCAGGCCGCCGAGGTCGCCGAGGGCCTTGAGCTGGGTGAGCAGACCGTCGACGCCGGGGAGGGGTGCCTTGGCCGCCGCCTCGATGCGCTCGGCCTTCGACTGGTTGTCGACCGCCACGGCGGCCGGAGCCGCGATGCCGATGAGGAGCGTGGCGCTGAGGGCCGTGGACGCGATACGACGTGCGGGCATGGAGATTTCCTTTTCGGTGGGGACGGATCCTGTGCCCACCGTGAAAGCGCTCACCACGGCCTGCAACCGAATGAACGCGTGCGGTGATCGTCCGCTTCGGGCGTCCTCCCTGGTGAGACGGCCTGTCAAGCCCCGTCGACCGTGTCGCCGCCCGGTCCCCCCATTCGGGGCAACGCGAACCGGCCGCCCTCCTGCGGGGGAACCACAGGAGGACGGCCGGCCAAGGGCTGCGAGCCGACGTCAGTCGTTGACGCAGGTGTTGCCGAAGGCGGGGTTCAGCAGACCGATGACGTTCACGGTGTTGCCGCAGACGTTGACCGGAACGTGGACCGGAACCTGGACGACGTTGCCCGACAGGACGCCCGGGGAGTGGGCGGCCGCGCCCTGCGCGCCGGCGTCGGCGGCGGCGATGCCGGCACCGCCGGCGACGGCCGCGACAGCAGCGGAGGTAAGGACCAGGCCCTTCGCGATACGCGACATGGAGAGGTGCTCCTTGGGTTGACACAAACACCCGGGCGGATGCCCGGCGCTGTGTCAACGCGCGGCACGCGCGGGAGTTGCGCCGCCAATGGGGTGATCTCGCGAGAGGCCCTGCTTCACCATTCCGACACACTTGTCCGCTTTCGCAGGATTAATACGCATAGCAGCTAGAGTTGCGGACCCCACGACGCACCCCTATAGCCAGCAAATCGCACTCATTTGACGCCCTGGCATCACGACCCGGGTGTCCCACCCCTCCCCGCAACCTCCCGGAAGGGCAACCCCGGTCATGCGCCAATCCCTGCGTCCGCTGCTGCGCCGAGCGACGGTGGGAGCCCTCACCCTCGCCACGCTCTGGGTACCCGGCGGCGCCCTGGCCACCGCACCGCCCTCCCCCGAGGCCGGGCGGATCCCGTTCGCGCAGCGGTACCGGGCCCTCCAGCACGGCGGCATCGTCCGCGCGGCGAACGCCTCGATCAGCTGCCGGGCGACCGCGGCCCAGCCCTCCTGCCCGGCCGTCCGCGAGGGCGGCGCGGCGGTCAACGGCGACTTCGACATGTTCTACGTCGACGTCGACACCGACCCCAACACCTACAACTCCTCCCGCGCCGAGGTCCGGCTGCCCGAGGGCGCCCGGGCCACGTACGCGCGCCTGTACTGGGGCGGCAACCTCCGGGTCGGCGAGCAGAAGCCGCCGAAGGACAACGGGCGGGTGCTGATCGCCGAGCCCGGCGGCCAGTACAAGGAGGTCCTCGCCGACACCCTGGTGGGCCATCGGACGGCCCGGGGCGCGGACGCCTTCCAGGCCTCGGCGGACGTCACCAAGCTGGTGCGGGAGAGCGGTTCGGGGCTGTACACCGTCGCGCAGGTCAATGTGGCGATGGGGAGGTCGACGGCCGGCGCGTGGGGCGGCTGGACGCTCGTGGTGGCGTACGAGAAGGCGGCGGAGCCGCTGCGGCACCTCGCCCTGTGGGACGGCTTCGACACGCTCGGGACGGGCCGGGATCTCGGCCCGCGCGGACTGCGCTTCCCCAAGGGCGCCTCCGGCCGGGTGGGTCTGGTCGCCTACGACGGCGACCGCGGCCGTACGGGCGACACCCTCACCCTCTCGGCCGATCGCCGGGCCCCCGTCGCGCTGACCGACGCCGCCAACCCCCGTTCGGACGTACTGAATTCGACGATCAGCGAGCCCGGCGAGCGGCCGGCGGCGCGGGTCCCGTCGTACGTGAACACGCTCGGCTACGACTCCGATGTGTTCGATCTCGGCACGGCTCTGCGACGCGGTGGTGACCAGCTGGCCTTCCGGCTCGTTTCCCAGCGGGACGCGGCGTGGGCCGGCGCGCTCTTCGTCGCCGTCGACGCCCAGAGTTGAGGCGCGTTCCCGCCCGTCCCGAGTGCCGTCCGTGAGCGAGGAAACCGCGCAATGCACCAGTCAGCAACCGACCCTCGGCCGCGGGTCCTGCATGTGACGCAGCCTGTGGACGGCGGGGTCGCCCGGGTCGTGACGGACCTGGTCCGGGCCCAGCTCACGGCCGGGACGCGGGTCACGGTGGCCTGTCCGGGCGGGGCCTTCGCCGACGGGCTGCGGGCGCTGGGCGCCGAGGTACGGCACTGGTCCGCGACACGGTCCCCGGGACCGTCGCTCCCGGGCGAGGTCCGGCGGCTCGCACGGGTGATCGAAGAGGTACGGCCCGAACTGGTGCACGTGCACAGTGCGAAGGCCGGTCTCGCCGGTCGGCTCGCGGTGCGCGGACGGATCCCGACCGTGTTCCAGCCGCACGCCTGGTCGTTCGAGGCGGTCGGCGGGACCACCGCGGCGCTCGCCCTGAAGTGGGAGCGGTGGGGGGCGCGCTGGGCCTCCCGGGTGGTGTGCGTGAGCGAGGCGGAGCGCACGACCGGCGTACGCGCCGGGATCGCCGCCCCCTGGAGTGTCGTTCCCAACGGCATCGACCCCGCCCGCTTCCACCCGGCAGCCGTGGGCACCGTACGAGCTTCCCTCCTGCCCGATGTCGACCCCGCCGCCCCGCTCGTCGTGTGCGTGGGGCGGCTGTGCCGGCAGAAGGGCCAGGACGTCCTGCTGAAGGCGTGGGAGGCAGTGCTCGGGCGGGTGCCGCGGGCCCGGCTCGCGTTGGTCGGTGACGGCCCCGACCGGGACCGACTGCGGTCCCTGGCACCGGATTCGGTGCTGTTCGTCGGGGACGTCCCCGACACCGCCCCCTGGTACCAGGCCGCCGATCTGGTCGTCCTGCCCTCGCGCTGGGAGGGCATGGCGCTCGCCCCGCTGGAGGCGATGGCGTGCGGGCGACCGGTGGTGCTGAGCGACGTGGACGGGGCCCGGGAGAGCCTGCCACCGCAGCTCGCACCGCACTGCCTCGTCCCGCCGGAGCGTCCCGCGCCGCTCGCCGCCGCCGTCGCCGAGCTGCTGCTCGATCCCCTGCTGTGCGAGTCGCTCGGCCACCAGGGGCGTCGGCACGTGCTGGCCACGCACGACGTGCGGCACACCACCGAGGCGGTGGCGGACCTGTACCGCGAACTGCTCGGTACGACAGGCCGCGTCATGCCCTCCGAGTACAGGGAGTCGATCCACTCGTGACCGCGGAAAGCACCCTCCCCTCGCCCGGCGGGCAGCCACGCGACCCCGGCTTCTCGCCCGTCTCGGTCCTCGCCTCGCGCGGTGTCACCGGCGGCTTCCGGTTCCCGCACCGCCGCCCGCAGCCCCGGCCCGCCTCCCCCGTGCCGCTGCTCGCCGCGGACCTGGCCGCCGCCCTGCTGGGCGCCCTCGCCCTCACCGGCACCGCGCACCAGCCGCTGCTCGCGGCCCTTCTGGTCGCCGCGTCGATGCTGCTGCGCCCGCAGCTGCCGCGCGCGGTGCCGGGCGTCCTCGACGAACTGCCCGCCGTCTGCGGCCGGATCGCGGTCGGCTGGCTGGCGCTCGGCGCGCTCGTCGCCGCGTACGCCCCGCAGCACGCCCTGGACGCCCGCGCCCTCGCCGCCGGCTTCCTGCTCCAGACGGTCGCGGCCTGCGCGACCCGCGGCACCGTGCACTGGCGGCGCCGCACGGTCCTGCGCGGCCGGCCGCGCGCGGCCCTCGTCCTCGGCCCGGCGGCGACCGCGCAGCGCGTGGCCGCCGGCCTGCTGCGCCACCCGCGCTGCGGGGTACGGCCGGTGGGCGTGGTGGCCGAGCAGCCCGACGGCAGCGACGGCCTGCCCGTGCTGACCACCGGCGGGGAGGTGGAACGGGCGCTCATCCAGAACGGCGTCCGGGACGTCCTCGTCGTCCATCCCTCCGTGCGGACCGGGCAGGGGCCGCTGCTGCGGGCGCTCGCCGAGTCGGGCTGCGCGGTGTGGGAGGTCGACGCGGACGCCCCGTCGTACGCCTCCCGCGACCAGCTCGCCGGGTACGCCTGCCGGCGTCTCGACATGGGCGGTCGGCGGCCCGGCAGCTTCGGCAAGCGGCTCCTCGACGTGCTGGTCGCGGGGACGCTGCTGCTGCTGGTCAGCCCCTTGCTGCTGGTGTGCGCGGTGGTGCTGCGGCTGACCGACGGGCCCGGTGTCGTCTTCCGCCAGGAACGCATCGGCAAGGACGGGCGCCCCTTCACGCTGCTGAAGTTCCGCACCCACCGCCCGGTCGACGAGCACGAGTCGGCGACCCGCTGGAGCGTGGCGAACGAACGCCAGATGTCCTGGTTCTGCCGCTTCCTGCGACGCACCTCCCTGGACGAGCTGCTCCAGCTGTGGAACGTCTTCTGGGGCGACATGAGCCTGGTCGGCCCGAGACCCGAACGGCCCTACTTCGTCGGCCAGTTCAGCCAGATGTATCCCGGCTACGCGGCCCGTCACCGGATGCAGACCGGCATCACCGGTCTCGCCCAGATCCACGGCCTGCGCGGCGACACCTCCATCGAGGACCGGGCCCGCTTCGACAACGCGTACATCGACAACTGGTCGCTGTGGCAGGACATCTGCATCCTCGCCCGCACCGCCGCCGCGCTCGTCCGTCCGACGGGGAGCTGACGATGAGGCTGCCTCGGGTACTGCCGGTGCTCCCGGCCATCGTGGTGATCGCGCTGCTGGGGCTGCCGCTCGGACCGGGCGGCGAGGGCGGCGCGGGTCCGGCCGACGCGGTCTCCGCGCTGATGGTGCTGTACTGCGGGATCCGTCTCGTACGGGACCGGCGGCGCCCCCTGTCCCGTACCGCCGCCGTGATCCTGGGCCTGCCGGTGCTCGGGCTGGCGATCGCCGCCATGGGCGCCGCGACGCCGGGCGCCGGGATCACCGGCATGGGCCGCTACCTCCAGATCTTCGTCCTCGTCCCCGCCGCGGTCCTGCTCCTGATCCGGGACCGCGGCGACTTCCGCGTCCTCGCCTGGTCCTTCGTCGGCCTCGCCCTGTGGCAGGGGGCGATCGGCGTGCACCAGTTCCTGACCGGGACCGGCGCCTCCTACCAGGGCCAGGAGATCCGCGCCGTCGGCACCTTCGGGGCGCAGGACGTGATGGGGATGGCGACCGTCGTCTGCTTCGGGCTGATCTGCGCGGTGGGCCTCGCGCTGGGCACAACCGCCGTACGGCAGCGGACGGTTGCCGCGTGCTGTGCGCTGGCGCTGCTCGTCCCGCTGGCCCTGTCCTTCAGCCGCGGGGCGTGGATCGCGACCGCGGTGACCTGCTCGGTGCAACTGATGCTCGCCGGGCTGCGGCGGGCGCTGCGGGTGGGCGCCGTGGTGGCCGCGCTCGGGGTGATCCTCGTCGGCGGCTTCGGCGTCGGCTCGGCGATGCTCCAGGAGCGCGTCAACAGCATCACGCAGGTCACCGACGCGCCCGACCAGTCCGTCACCGACCGGTACACCATGTGGGCGGCGTCGGTGGACATGTGGCGCGAACAGCCGCTGACCGGCGTCGGGTTGAAGGGTTTCCCCGAACACCGGGACGCCCACGCCTCACTCGCGCTGTCCGCAGGCAGCGACACGGAGGGCGCGGGCACGGCCTTCCGCAAGCAGCCGCTGCTGTCCCCGCACAACATGTACCTCCTGATCCTCGCCGAACAGGGCCTGATCGGGCTGCTCGCGCTGGCCGGGGGCTGGCTGGCGCTGCTGGTGTGCGGGCTGCGGGGTCTGGTGCGGGTACGGCGGTTGGGCGCCGGGGCCGTCTCCGGTCACGCGACCCTGGGCGGCGGAGCCGTCCTCACGCGCGGGCTCGACTGTGGGCTCGTCGCCTGCGGGCTGTTGGTGTGGCAGTTGACCGACTTCGTGTACGCCGACATCGGCGGGCCTTCCACCGTGCTGACGGCCGTCTGCTTCGGGCTGGCGGCGTGGTGGGGGCTGGCCGGGAGCGGCCTGCGGGAACCCGCGACGGTGCCGCTCGCGGTACCCGTCCGCGCCGAGGAGGCCGCCGCGCGATGAGGGTGACGCGCTCCCGGCCGTCCCGGGCCGACACCGACGCCGGTCCGGTGGCCGTCCCCGCGGCACGGGCCGCCGCACCGGCCGACACCCCCGACGTCGCCCCCGCCTCCCGCGGCTTCCTCGCCAGGGCCGCCCTGATCACGGCCGTCCTCACCGCGGCCGGCGCCCTGCTCGGGCTCGTCCGGGACCAGGCGCTGGCGCGGCTGTTCGGGGCGGGGAGCGAGACGGACGCCTTCCTGGTCGCGTGGACGATCCCGGAGTTCGCCTCGACGCTGCTCATCGAGGACGGCCTGGCCTTCGCGCTGGTCCCGGCGTTCAGCCTGGCGCTGGCCCGGCGGGCCCAGGGCGCTCCCGGCGACCCCGTGCGCGCGCTGGTCGGCAGCACGCTGCCGCGCCTCTCGCTCGCCTTCGTCGCCGTGTCCGCGCTCATCGCCGGCACCGCCCCCTACCTCGTCGAGGCCCTCGCGCCCGGTCTGCCCGACCCGGCCCTCGCCGTCGACTGCACCCGCCTCACCGCCCTGTGCGTGCTCGGCTTCGGTCTCGCCGGGTACGGCAGCGCGGCGCTGCGGGCCCACCGCAGGTTCCTCGCGCCGGCCGCGATCTACGTGGCGTACAACACCGGCATCATCACGGCGATGTTCGTGCTGGGCGGCCACTGGGGCGTGCGGTCGGCGGCGATCGGGGTGGCCGTCGGTGGCGGGTTGATGGCGCTGGTTCAACTGCCCTCGTTCATCAGGCAGTTGCGCCGCAAGGCCGGCGCCCCCGCCGTCGAGCAGCCGTCCACCGGGGTCTCCGAGCGGGCCGTCACCGGCGCCCTCGTCGCCTCCGTCCTGCTCTTCGCCCTGTGCCGGCAGTCGCAGACCCTCATCGAGCGCTTCCTCGCCTCCACGCTCGACGCCGGGGCCATCTCGCACCTGAACTACGCGCAGAAGGTCGCCCAGATCCCGATGACGCTGTCGATGATGCTGTGCACGGTCACCTTCCCGGTGGTCGCGCGGGCGCTCGCCGACGGGGACGTCGAGCGGGCCCGCGACCGGGTGGAGCGGGACCTGGCGCTGACCTGCTGCATGCTGCTGCTCGGTGCGGCCGTGGTGATCTCCTGCGCCCCGCAGATCGTCGAACTCCTCTTCCAGCGGGGCGCGTTCACCGCCCGGGACACCTCCGCGACGGCGGACGTCATGCGGGTCTACGCCCTCGGGCTGCTCGGTCAGACCCTGACCGGCGCGCTCGTGCGGTCGTACTTCTCCGCCGGCCGGCCCAGCTGGTACCCGGTCGCCGCGATGGCCACCGGCATCGTCGCCACGTCCTGGATCGGCGCCTGGACCGTGGGCAGCTGGGGTGTGCTCGGCATCGCCGCCGCCAACGCCTCCGGCATCACCGTGACGGCCGTGGTGCTGCTCGCCGGGATGGGGCCGCGCAGTGTGCCGATCCGCGTCCGGAGCGTCCTGGGCGAGCTGAGCAAGCCGGTGCGGGCCGCGGTGGTCGCGACCATCGCCGGGACGTTCGTCGCCGAACAGGTGCCCGCTGCCGTCCCCGGGCTCGCCGCGGGCGGCACCACCGTGGTCGCCGTGTTCGTCCTGCTCGCCTGGGCGCTGGACGCCCAGGGCGTCGTACCCGCACTCCGATCCGTACGCACCCTCACGCGGAGGCTCACCCATGGCCGCACCCGTTGATTCCGCCGCTCCCGTCGGACCGCGCACCGTTCCGTGGATCGCGATGTACCACTCGGTCGGCGACTGCACCGACGACCCGTACCGCATCACGGTCACCCCGGACCGCCTCGACCGGCAGCTGACCTGGCTCGGCCGCCGCGGTCTGCGGGGCGTGTCCGTGGCCGACCTGCTGGCCGCCCAGGACCGCACGGGCCTGGTCGGGCTGACCTTCGACGACGGGTACGCCGACTTCCTCGCCGACGCCCTGCCCGTCCTGCGGCGGCACGGCTTCGGCGCCACCCTGTTCGTCCTGCCCGGCCGGCTCGGCGGCGACAACGCCTGGGACCCGCTGGGCCCGCGCAAGCCGCTGCTCACCGCCGACGGCATCCGCCGGGCGGCCCGGGCCGGCGTCGAGATCGGCTCGCACGGCCTCACCCACGTCGACCTCACCGGCGCCGACGACCTCCAGCTGAAGTCCGAGGTCGTCGAGAGCCGGGCCGCGCTGGAGGAGATCACCGGCGCGGCGGTCGACGGGTTCTGCTACCCCTACGGCACCCTCGACCAGCGCGCCGTCGACGCCGTACGGGACGCCGGATACCGGTACGCCTGCGCCATCGACCCCGGCCCGTTCGACAGCCCCCTCGCCCTGCCCCGCGTCCATGTCGGGCAGAACGACACCGCCGTCCGCCTCTTCCTCAAACACCGGCTGCACCGGCTGCGGCGCCGCCCCGTGGAGGGGATCTGAGGTGAAGGTCCTCCATGTCATCACCGGCCTCGGCGTCGGCGGTGCCGAGCAGCAACTGCGGCTGCTGATCGGACACTTGCCGGTCGACTGCGAGGTCGTCACGCTCACCAACCCGGGCGCGGTGGCCGACGGCCTGATCGCCGACGGGGTGCCGGTGACGCACCTCGGGATGGCCGGCAACCGCGACCTGGCCGCGCTGCCCCGGCTGGTGCGGCTGATCCGCTCCGGCGGCTACGACCTCGTCCACACCCATCTGTACCGGGCCTGCGTCTACGGCCGGCTCGCCGCCCGGCTCGCCGGGGTCCGCGCGGTCGTCGCCACCGAACACTCCCTGGGCGACTCCCAGATGGAGGGCCGCCGCCTCACCGCCGGGGTCCGCGGCCTCTACCTGGCCAGCGAGCGCCTGGGCCGCGCCACGGTCGCCGTCTCCCCCACGGTCGCCCAGCGCCTGCGGAACTGGGGCGTACCGGCTCCCCGCATCGAGGTCGTCCCCAACGGCATCGACCTGACCCGCTTCCGCTTCGACCCCCTCCAGCGCCTCCACACCCGCCGCCGCCTCGGGCTGCCCGAGGACGCGTACGTCGTCGGCGGCATCGGACGCCTCACGGCGGGCAAGCGGTTCGGCACCCTCATCCACGCGCTCGCCCAACTCCCCGCGGACTGCTGGCTGTTGTTGGTCGGCGGCGGCCCGGACGAGAGCGTCCTGCGGCGCACCGCGCAGGAGGCGGGGGTCGCCGACCGCGTCCTGTTCACCGGCGAACGGCCCTATGTGGCCGACGGTTCACCCGGCCCGGACCTGCCCTCCCTCACCTGGGCGATGGACGTGCTCGCCTCGCCCTCACCGGAGGAGGCGTTCGGCCTCGCGGTCGTCGAGGCGCTCGCGTCCGGGCTGCCGGTGCGCTACGCCTCCTGCCCCGCGATCGAGGACCTGCCCCCCGAGTCGGCCGCCCTCGCCCGTCAAGTCCGCGGCGGCGCCGACGAGTTCGCCCGCGCCCTCGCCGCGGCCCGCGCCGAGGGGCCGCGTCCGCGGACCGCCCCCGACGCCGCCCACCACTACTGCATCACCCGCAGCGCCGCCCGGTTGATGGGCGTCTACGCGGACGCGTCCTCGTCGTCACCGTCATCCCAGGGAGTCAGTTCCTCATGACCGAGAACCCCACCGGACCGCGCCGCCCGGCGGCCCTCACCCGCGCCAAGGCGCTCCCCGCCTGGTCCCTGCTCGCCGCCGGCGCCGTCGCCGGCGGCCTGCTCGGCGGCGGGTACGGGCTGGCCAAGACCCCGTCGTACACGGCCACCAGCTATGTCATCGTCGTCCCCACCGAGAAGTCCGACCCGGCCTCCGCGCTCGGTTTCGCGCAGGCCTACGGCCGGGTCGCCACCCAGCTGGCGGTGCTCGGGGACGCCCAGGTGTGGGCGGGTGTGCCCGTGAAGACGCTCAAGTCCAGCGTGCAGACGGCGACTTCGCCGGACGCCCCGATGGTGGCGATCACGGCGACCTCGGCCCGCCCGGACCTCGCCGCCGACATGGCCAACGCGGTCGCCCGCGCCCTGACCCGGCACGCCGACAACACCGAGTCGACCACCAACGTCGAGCTCCAGCAGTTCGCCCGTGCCACCAAGCCCATCGAGCCCTCCTCGGCCTCCGCCGCCCTGACCGGACTGGTCGGCGCGAGCGCGGGCGGACTCCTCGGCGGCCTGGTGCTGCTGGTGCGGCCGCGCCGGACCACCGGGGAGCCGGGCGGACGCCCCGCCTCCGTGCCCGGTCCGGCCGTCGCCGCCGACGCCCACGGCCAGCTGTGACGTACACGACGGAACTCGTCACCGACGACACCGTCTTCGCCGCCCTCGCCCCCGACTGGGCCCGTCTGTACCGCCGCTGCTCCGCCGCGACCCCGTTCCAGAGCCACGCCTGGCTGCACTCCTGGTGGCTCTCCTACGGGCGTCGCGGCCGGCTGCGGGTCCTCGTCGTCCGCGACCACGACGACCTGGTGGCCGCCGCGCCCCTGATGCGGGTGGGAAGCCCGGTGCCCTCGCTGGTGCCGCTCGGCGGGGCGATCTCCGACTACGGGGACGTCCTGCTGGACGACGAGCGCGGCGAGGAGGCGGTGGCCGCGCTGACCGACGGGCTCGCCCGGGCGGCCCGCACCGCGCTGGTCGACCTGCGCGAGGTGCGCCCGGGGGGCGCGGCCGAACGGCTGTACGACCACTGGCCGGGCCCCCGGCGCCGGGTCGGCGACTCGCTGTGCCTGGAGCTGCCCGCCGTACCCATGGCGGAACTGGTGGACCGGCTGCCGTCCGCCAAGGCCCAGCAGCGGGTGCGCGCCAAGCTGCGCAAGCTGACCTCGCTCGGCGTCGAACGGCATGTGGTCGAACCGGACGAGGTCGACAAGGCGCTGCGCCGGCTGCTGGAACTGCATCAACTCCAGTGGCAGGGCCGCAAGGTGACCAGCGAGCATCTGCGGCCCCGGTTCCGCGACCACCTGGTGCGCTCGGTCGCGCCGATGGTGCACTCCGGGGACGCGGTCGTCACCGAGTTCCGGCTAGACGACGACGTGGTGGCCGTCGATCTGACGCTGCTGTCGCGGCGCCTGGCGGGCGGCTATCTGTACGGCGCCCATCCCTGTCTGCGGGAACGCAAGGCGGACGTGGCGGTGATGCTGCTGGACGCGTGCACCGGGCACGCGCGCGGCACGCTGAGCCTGCTGCGCGGCAACGAGCCGTACAAGCACCACTGGAAGCCCGAACCGGTCGCCAACCAGCGGCTGCTGCTGGCCCGGCGGCACACCGCCCCGCTGCTGGCGGCGGCGCTGTGCGACGTCGCGGCCCGGCGGCACGGCAAGGAGGCGTTGCGCAAGTGGCGCGCACGCGGCGGTGGCGGCGGATCGTGACCGACCCGCCGCCACCGGGGCCCGCGTCCGTCACCGGCTGCGCGACCACCAGTCGAAGCGCATGCACAGCTTCCCGCCGATCCAGTACTCCACCCACTCGCCCAGATCCATCGGCGAACAGTTGGGCGGGTTGGTCGGGGTGGGGTCGGGCGTCGGCTCGGGCGTGGGGTCGACCGGCGTCGGTTCCGTCGTCGGCTCGTCCGGGGTGCGGCCGAAGAGAATCGACCGGTAGACGTCGGACGCCTTCGGGTTGTCCTCGCACTGCCACACGCCGTGCGGGCAGTAGTCCGTCAGCGTGTTGTACAGCGGCTTGTGCTCGTCCATCCACGCGAGCATGCGCCGCATGTACTCGGCGTTGTCTCCGTTGCGGAAGAGTCCCCATTCAGGATAGGAAATTGCCTTGCCGTGGGCTTTGGCGAAATCCACGTGCTCCTGAAGTCCGTAGGGCTCCTTCACCTGTTCGTCGAACGAGAGTCCTTCCGGCTGGTCGTACGAGTCCATGCCGATGACGTCGACCGTGTCGTCGCCCGGATAGCACTTCGTCCAGGCAATGGAGTCCCGGCCGCGGCTGGGCGTGAAATCGAAGCGGAATTTCTGGCCCGGCACCGAACGCATGGTGGTGACGATCCTGTTCCAGTACTTCTTCCAGGCCTCCGGGTCCGGCCCGCAGCGATGGGTGTACGTGATGCCGTTCATTTCCCAGCCGAGCACGAGCACCGTGTCCGGCACCCCGAGCTCGACCAGGCGCTCGGCGAGGCGGCGGAAGTGACCGTCGAACTGCCCCGCCGCGCCCCGGCGCAGCAGCAGCCGCACCTCGGCGTCGGAGACGTGGTCCTCGTTGCGCTCCAGCATGGGGACGTTGAGGACCAACATCCGGTCGTTCTTCTGGTTGCGCCAGTCCGCCCACACGTTGAGGAAGCCGGGGGCACCCTCGATGTTGCTCCAGCGGTCACCGGGCAGATAGGTGTGGCCGACGCGCAGTTCCGCGCCCCCCAGCCAGCGGCTGAGCTCGGCCATACGGGCCACGCCGCGCGGACCGTAGTCGAGGTAGGCGCCGAACGCGGGCGCCTCCGCGGCCGGCCGGGGCTCGGGATCGGTGACCGGCGCCGGGGTCTGCGGCGTCGAGGGCGCCGCCGGGACCGCGGGCTCCGTGGGCACCGCGGGCACCGCGGGTGTGGGAGCGGGCGGATCGGTGGCCCGTACCACCCCCGCGGCGAATCCGGGCCCGGCGGCCAGGGCGGCGGACGCGGCGACTGCCACCGCGATGAACGCCAGCCGACCGGTCCGGGCCTTTCGCTGCTGTGAGTCCATGCCTGCTCCTTTCTCACACTCGCGCTGTGGGGACAGGTGAAACGCGATACCTGACACTCAGTCATACGAATATGAACTACGCCACCGAGCTTGCGGCTTTCGGGTGGCCCGATCGCCCGCACGGGTGAAACAACCGAAGGAATGGAATCCGTGTCGCTGTTCGACACCCGCGTCCCCGCCGTTCTGCTGCGGATCGACCCGAATCCCTTTCACCACGGAACGCTGGGAGCCGTGCGCTCGCTCGGCCGGGCCGGAGTGGAGGTGCATGTGATCGCGGATTCCGCCGGAAGTCCGGTGGCCCGATCGCGTTTTGTACGACAGATCCATCCCCCGCCGCCACCGGGCGCGCCCGCGGCCGACATCGCCGTGGCCCTGCGCCGGGTCGCCGCCCGGATCTCCCGCCCCGCGGTACTGATCCCGATGGACGACGCGAGCGCGGTCGCGGTGAGCGCGCTGCGCGCGGAGCTGGCGCCCTCCTATCTGCTGCCGGCGACACCGGGCCCGCTGGCCGAACGGGTCGCCGACAAGGCGGAACTGGCCGCGCTGTGCGCGTCCGTGGACGTACCGCACCCGCTCACCCTGATCCCGGACAGCCCCGCCGACGCCGCGAGCGCCGCCTGGCACCTCGGGCTGCCGGTGGTGGCGAAGTGGAGCAGGCCCTGGCTGCTGCCGGCCGGGAGCGGGCTGCGCAGCACGGTCCTGCTGCGCTCCGCGCACGAGGCGCGGGAGCTGTACCTGCGTTCCGCGGAGGCGGGCAGCCGGCTGCTGCTCCAGGCGTTCCTGCCGCCCGGCCCCGACGGCGACCGCTTCTGCCACGGATACGCCGGCCGCGCGGGCGCCGTCCGCGGCGGCGGTGCCGGGGTGAAGCTCGCGTCCTGGCCGCGCGGCGCCGGGTTGACGGCGGTGGGGCGGTGGACGCCGGACGCGACGGTGCAGGCGCTCGCCGAGCGGATCACCGGTGAGCTGGGCTACCGCGGCATCTTCGACCTCGACTTCCGCCACGGCGCCGGGGGCGTTCCGCACCTCCTGGACTTCAACCCGCGCCCCGGCGCCCAGTTCCGGCTGTTCTGCGACTCCGCGGGCCTGGACGTCGTACGCGCGCTGCACCTGGACCTGACGCACCGTCCGCTGCCGGACGGGGTGCCGCGGGTCGGGCGGGAGTTCGTGGTGGAGAACTACGCCCCGTTGACCGCGCTGCGCCCGGCGGCCCACGGCCGGGAGCTGGCCTGGTGCGCCCCGGACGACCGGCGGCCCGGCTGGACGATGTGGGCCTTGTGGGCCCGGCACGTGTCCCGGCGCGTCCTGGAACGGTTGCGCAGGCTGTGCACCCCACCCGTCGACCTGGCACGCGCGCGGGTGGTGCGCCAGGGATCCGCGCCGGAGCTGAGCGACCTGTCGGACGACGAGAAAGCGAGCAGTCACTGATGTACGACCTGCTGGTGGTGGGCGCGGGCCCGTACGGCCTGTCCATCGCGTCCCACGCCGTGGCCGCCGGGCTGCGGGTGGGCGTCTTCGGGCGGCCCATGGCGTCCTGGCGCGACCACATGCCCCGCGGGATGTTCCTGAAGTCGGAGCCGTGGGCGTCCAACCTCTCCGACCCCGGGCGCCGCTGGCGCCTGGACTCCTACTGCGCCGAGCGGGGCATGACCGTCCGGCACGGGGAGCCGATCCCGGTGGAGGTGTTCGCCGAGTACGGCCTGTGGTTCGCCCGCAACGCCGGGCCCGAGGTGGACGAGCGCATGGTCACCCGGGTCGTCCGGTCCGCCGGCGGCTTCGAGGCGGTCACCGACGACGGGGAGGTGCTGTCCGCCCGTACGGTCGCACTCGCCGTCGGGGTCATGCCGTTCGTGGCGATCCCGACGGCCCTCACCGGCCTGGACGCGTCCCTCGTGACACACAGCAGCCACCACGGCGACCTGGACCGCTTCCGGGGCCGGGACGTCACGGTCGTCGGCGGTGGTCAGGCGGCGCTGGAGACGGCCGCGCTGCTCTCCGAACAGGGCACGCGGGTACGGGTGCTGGCCCGCGCCGGTGAGCTGCGCTGGAACGACGTGCCCCCGCCCTGGGAGCGCCCGTGGTGGCGGTCGGTCCGCTCCCCGCTCAGCGGCCTGGGCTGCGGCTGGCGCAACTGGTTCTACGCCGAGCGCCCCGGCCTCTTCCACCGGCTCCCGGAGCCGACGCGGGCGAGGATCGCGGCGACGGCACTGGGTCCGGCCGGCGCCTGGTGGGTGCGGGACCGGGTGGAGCCGGCCGTGGAGGTGCTGCTGGGCCACGAGGTGGCGGCGGCGCGTGCGGTGCCGGGCGGGCTGCGGATGGACGTCACCGACGGCACCGGATCCCTGGGCACCCTGGAAACGGAACACGTCGTCGCCGCGACGGGTTTCAAGCCGACGGCCGACCGCCTCGCCCTCCTCTCCGCCGATCTGCGCACGGCCCTGGCGACGGGCGCCGACGGCACTCCGGAGGTCGGCCGGGACTTCGAGTCGCCCTCCCACCCCGGCCTGTTCCTGGCCGGCCTCACCACCGCCTCCGGCTTCGGCCCGGCGATGCGCTTCGTCCACGGCGCGACCTACACGGCGAACGCCCTGGTACGAGGCGTCCAGCGCCGCCTGCGCACGGGCCCCGCCCTGGTCCCGGCCCCGACCCGCCACGGGGCATCGGAGACGGCACGACGGTGAGGCCGAGGGAGCGGCTGCGGGTGCCTGGCGCGGGTGCCGGACGGGGGGTCCGGCACCCGGCGCGTCAGCGGCGGGACGCGGCTCGGCCTCGGCGGTACAGGACGGCCCCGGCCGCGATGAGCGCGGCGCTGGCACCGGACGCGGCGAGCAGGGCCTCGCTGCTGCTGCCGGTGTCGGCGAGCTGAGGCGGCGGACCGTGCGGCCCGGGGGGCGTGGGCTGCTCCCCGTTGGTGGGCGGCGTGGGCGTGGGCGTCCACGGGTGGTCGCCACCGTTCGGCGGGGTCGGCGACGGCGTCGAGGGCGGCGACGGTGTCGGCGACGGGTGGCCGCCACCGTTGGGCGGGGTGGGCGTGGGCGTGTCCTCCCCGCCGTACGGCGGCGCGGTGTGCTCGTCGCCGTAACCACCGCTGTCGCAGTCGTTGCCGAACGCGGGGTTGAGCCCGCTGATCACGTCCGCGGTGTTCCCGCACGCGTTCACCGGCACGTCGACCGGCACACCGGCGTTGTTGCCGGAGCCCACACCGGGTGAGCCCGCGGTGTGGCCGTGCGTCGAGGAGCCGGAGCCGGACGTGCCGTGCTCGGAGCCGTGACCGGAGTCGCCGCCGCCGTACGGTTCGCCGTACGACCCGCCCCGGGGTGAACCCGAGTCGTTGGCGCAGGAGTTGCCGAACGCGGGGTTCAGCAGTGCCACGGCGTCGATCGAGTTGCCGCACGCGTTCACCGGCGCGTCGACCGGGACCTGGACGTTGTTGCCGGACAGGACACCGGGCGAGTCCTTGGTCGTCCCGCTCGCGTCCGAGTCGGCGAGGGCGGGACTGCTGCCGCACAGGGACAGAATGCTTGTCGCGGCGGCGGCCGCGACCATTCCCCTACTCAGGGTCTGTCGCAATCTCGTTGTCTTCCTGCTTGAAGAAGTGGGAAAAGCCGACCCTGGACGGCGAGGAAGCAGTCCAAGGCCGGCTGTCACACGGCCGGAGCGGCCGATGCGTTACGACGTCAGTCGTTGATGCAGGTGTTGCCGAACGCGGGGTTCAGCAGGCCGATGACGTCGATCGAGTTGCCGCACACGTTGATCGGCACGTGGATCGGGACCTGGACCACGTTGCCCGAGAGAACGCCCGGCGAACCGACAGCGGCGCCCTCGGCACCCGCGTCGGCGAATGCGGGGGCGGCCATACCCAGGGCCATGATCGCGCCCGCGACGACAGCAGCGGTCTTCTTCATGAGCTATCCCTTCTCTGCGGTCATGCCCCAATGACGTGACCTGCAGGCTGTAAACGAGGGATAGACAGCCGAAGAAACTACGGAACGTGTGGCGTCTGGTAATTCACTCGAACGCCTTCACAGAATTGACACCGGTCCCCCATATGAGGAGAAACGCTTCGCCTGGGTGGCGGAAAAGGCTCGGGCAGCCCGCGGGGAAACAGGCGGCCCGAGCCGTTCAGATCCGAGCTCCGTCGAGCCGACGGATCAGTGGTTGCCCGTTCCGTTGCCCGCCAGGAGGGAGATGTCGTCCAGGATGTGCGAGACCGGCTCGTCACCCTTGGCCTGGGTCGCGTTCTCGGCGCACTGCTGGTTCTGCGCGGCCGACAGGACCGGCACGTCCTGGGCCACCCCGACGGCGGCGATGATACCGAGGATGGCCTGGGCGTTCGCCTTGGCCGGCAGGCCGACACAGAGCTTGTTGGCGGTGCCCTGCACCAGCGTGGCCTGCGGGCTCATGTCGCCCTTGGTGATCGAGTTCCCGAACTTCGAGCCGGCCTCGTTGCCGCTCGCCGAGGTGGTGCCGTCGTTCCCGATGGCCATGGCCGGGGAGGCCGCACCGACGACGGAGGCGGCGACCGCCGCAGCGGCCATTGCCTTCTTCAGCATTTGGGTTTCCTTTCCTGGCGTGCATCACCACGACGCATGCTCTGCTTCCGCATCAACCCGCTGCACGGGGAATGGTTTCGAGGCTTCACTCGATCGGGCCGCGTACGCACGGCGAATTCACGGAAAGGTCCCGGCGCCCCCGAACTCCGCCCCCCAGGACGCCTTTGTGGGCCATCGGAGTGAATGCCAGGAACCAAGCGGAGTCCGGGGAGTTGACCAGTGCGCTCCGGTGGACGGGGTTTCCTCAGAAGGGACTAGCAAGTGATCAAGAAGGTTCTGGCTACCGCCGCGGTCGCCGCTTCCGTCGTCGGTGTCGCCTCCCCCGCCATGGCCATCGGGAACGACGGCACCACCTCCGCCAGCGGCAACGGTGCACACCAGTCGTTCGGCAACTCGGCCACGTACGGCAACATGAGCCCGCAGATGGCGCTCATCCAGGGCTCGCTCAACAAGCCCTGCATCGGCCTGCCGGCCAAGGCGAACCTCCAGGGGATCCTCGGCCTCGCCGCCGTCGGCGTTCTGCAGGACGTGCCGATCCTGTCGGCCCCGCAGAACCAGCAGTGTGTCGAGAACTCCACCCAGGCCAAGGGCGACGAGCCGCTGTCGCACATCCTGGACGACATCTCCGTCCTGGCGGGCAACGGCACGGGCAACCACTGAGCCGTCCTCAGGGGCTCCGTTCGCTGAGCCCTGGGGCTGCAATCTGAGCCCCCATCAGCGGGCCGCCGGTCTCCCGGCGGCCCGCTGTTCTAGCGTGCGTCGCGTGACGACGAAGAGAACCCTTTCTTCCCTGGCCATCCCCGTACTCGTCCTCGCTGCCGCCTCGACCCTGCTCGGCGCCTCGCCCTTCCCCGAGCGGCAGGCTCCCCGCCCCCTGAACATCGTGCTGATGGGCACGGACGGCCGGGACACCATCACGGCCGCCGAGAAGCGCAAGTTCCACGCCGGCGGCATCGCCTGCAACTGCACCGACGTCCTGATGCTGATCCACGTCTCCGCACGCCGGGACCGGGTCAGCGTGGTGAGCATGCCCCGCGACTCCTACGCGGACATCCCGCCGTACCGCGACGAGTCCAGCGGCGAGGAACGCGGGACGCATCCCGCGAAGATCAACGGCGCCTACGCCGAGGGCGGTCCCGCACTCACCATCGCCACGGTCGAGTCGATGACCGGGGTACCGGTCGACCGGTATCTCCAGGTGGACTTCCGGCGCTTCATCGACGCCGTGAACGACGTCGACGGGGTGCGGGTGTGCACGCCGCGGACGCTGAAGGACTCGGCCACCAAGCTGAACCTCAAGCCCGGCAAGCACCGGCTGACCGGGGGGCGGGCGCTGCAGTACGTGCGCTCCCGGCACGTCGACCGCAGTGCCGACCTCGGACGGATCCAGCGCCAGCAGCGGTTCCTGGTGAACGCCCTGAGCGGGCTCAGGGCGAAGAAGGCGCTGACCGATCCGGTGGGCATGGCGCGCGTGGTGAACACCTTGGTCGGGTCAGGGCAGGTCGAGCAGGGCTTCGACGCGGGCGAGCTGGTGCAGTTGGCGGCGGCGCTGGACAAGGTGCCGGCGCGGGCCCTGGAGTTCACGACCGTGCCGATCGCCGGATTCAACGAGACCAGGCCCGACATCGGATCGACGCTGGCCTGGGACCGCAAGCGGGCGGACGCGATGTTCGCGAAGCTGCGCGCCGACCGGCCGCTGATGAAGGCCGACGCCGATCCCAAGCCCAAGGACCCGCCCAGCCTGATGGGCTACGCCCCGGTGCGCGGCAGCCGGTTCACCTGCGGGTGAGCGCGCGGCAGGGGCGCCCGGGCGGCCCGCGTGCGCGCTGGGCCAATCGGGGCAAAGAGCGCAACCCCGGCCGGGGTCCCGCCGTTGATGATCACGCAGCTCCTCACCGGAGTCCGCTTTTCGAAGGGAATGAACATGAAGAAGCTGTGGGCAACCGCGGCTATCGCCGCCACCGTCGTCGGTGCCGGCTCGCCCGCCATGGCCATCGGCGACGACGGCACCACGTCCGCCAGTGGCAACGGCGCCTCGCAGGAGTTCGGCAACTCGGCGACCTTCGGCGACATGAGCCCGCAGCTCTCGCTGGTCCAGGGTTCGCTGAACAAGCCGTGTGTCGGCCTGCCGGCGAAGCTGAACCTCCAGGGCCTCGTCGGCGTCGCCGCCGTCGGTGTGCTCCAGGACGTGCCGATCCTGTCGGCGCCGCAGAACCAGCAGTGTGTCGAGAACTCCACCCAGGCCAAGGGTGACGAGCCGCTGTCGCACATCCTGGACGACATCTCGGCCCTCTCCGGCAACGGCCAGGGCAACGGCTGATCCTCGGATCTCCCGCCACGGCGGGTCACCGGTTCCTCCGGTGGCCCGCCGTTCGGCTGTTCCGGCGTGTGCGGCTACTTCTGCTTGCGGTAGATCGCCTCGATCTCGTCGGCGTAGGCGGCGAGGACCGCGTGCCGCTTGACCTTCAGGGACGGGGTGAGCAGGCCGTTGTCCTCGGTGAACTCGCCCTCGACCAGGGTGAAGGCGCGGATCGACTCGGCGCGGGAGACGGCCCCGTTGGCGTGGTCCACCGCCTTCTGGACGGCGGCGCGCAGCGCGGGGTCGGTCACGAGCCCGGACAGCGGGGTGTCGGCGGGGCGTCCGCGGACCGCCAGCCAGTGGGCGACGGCCTCCGGGTCGAGGGTGATCAGGGCGGCGACGAAGGGGCGGTTGTCGCCGACGACGAGGCATTGGCCGACCGGTGAGCGACTGCGCAGCCGGTCCTCCAGGACGGCCGGGGAGACGTTCTTGCCGCCGGAGGTGACGAGGATGTCCTTCTTGCGGCCGGTGATGGTGAGGTAGCCGTCCGCGTCCAGGGAGCCGAGGTCGCCGGTGGCGAACCAGTCGTCGGTCAGGGCGGCGTCGGTGGCGGCCGGGTTGTTCCAGTACGCGCCGAAGACGATGCCGCCCTTGACGAGCACCTCGCCGTCGTCGGCGATGCGCACGGCGGTGCCGGGGACCGGGACGCCGACCGTGCCGGGGCGGGGTGCGAGGGGCGGGACGATGGTGGCGGCGGCGCTGGTCTCGGTCAGGCCGTAGCCCTCGTAGACGATGATCCCGGCCGCGTAGAAGAACAGGTTGAGGTCGCGGTCCAGCGGGGAGCCGCCGCTGATGGCGTAGCGCATGCGGCCGCCGAGTTCCTTGCGGACCCGGCGGTAGACCAGGAGGTCGTACAGGGCCCAGGCTGCGTAGAGGCCGGGTCCTGGGCCCTTGCCGCGGCCGAGGAACTTCTCCAGGTACCGCTCGCCGAAGCGGACGCCGATGCGGTGGGCGCGGTCGAAGGAGGCGGCGCGGCCGAGCTTCTCGGCGGTGGCCCGGCCGGTGTCGTGGATCTTCTCGAAGAGGTAGGGGACGCCGACGAGGAAGGTCGGGCGGAACTCCTTGAGCGCGGGCCGGAGTTCGTCGGGCTTGATGCTCGGACAGTGGCCGATCTCGATGCGGCCCATCAGACAGGCGATCTGGAGGGTGCGGCCGAGGATGTGGGCGAGGGGGAGGAAGAGGAGGGTGGAGGCGGTCTGGCGGGTGACCTCCTTGAAGATGGGGTGGAGCAGTTCGACGGTGTTGGCGGCCTCGGCGTACAGGTTGGCGTGGGTGAGGACGCAGCCCTTCGGTTTGCCGGTGGTGCCGGAGGTGTAGCAGATCGTCGCGACGGTGGCGGGGGTCAGGCTCGTGCGGCGTTTGGTGACCTCCTCGTCGGGGAGGTCACGGCCGAGCTCCTTCAGTTCGGCGAGGCCCTGGGGCTCCAACTGCCAGATGTGCGGCGGGTCCTGGTGGCGGGCGGAGCCGGTGGTCACCGTGTCGGCGTTCTCCGCGGTCTCCGTGACGACGAAGCGGGCGCCCGAGTCGCGGACGATCCACTCCACCTGCTCCGCCGAGGAGGTGGCGTAGATCGGGACGCTCTGGCCGCCGGCCGCCCAGATCGCGAAGTCCAGGACCGTCCACTCGTAGCGGGTGCGGGACATCACCGCGACCCGGCCGCCCGGTTCGAGGCCCGCCGCGATCAACCCCTTGGCCACGGCGGTGACTTCGGAGGCGAACGCGGCGGCCGTGACGGGCTGCCAGGTGGTGCCTTGCCTGCGGCGCAGGACCACGGCGTCGGGGGCCTCGGCCGCGTTGGTGTACGGGATGTCGGCGGTGCTGCCGGTCGGGGCGGTCGGCGCGAGGGGTGCGGTACGGGCCTCGCGGATCACTCCGTGCTCGTCCCTGACGGTCTCGACCCTGGTGCGGACCGCCAGGTCGGTGCGTTGTCTCGCCCGCTTCAGATCCTTGCGTACGCCCATGACGGCTCCCCGGTCGGCGCTGACTGGGACGTCAACTTACTCACGCGTAAGGAAAGGTCAATGGGGCGTGCGGCACTTGGACGGGTGTGCGAGTCAGTCGCGGAGGCGGCGGGCGTCACTGATCGCGTCAGCCAGTTGTGTCACGTCCTCGTCTTCGGTGCTGTGGGCCAAGTCCTGCGCCTGGTCGCTCAGTTCGGACAGGGAGGGGCAGCCGGGCAGGGAGGTGCGGTCGCCGTTCGTGGCGCGCAGGGTGTCGGCGAAGTAGGCGGCCAGGGTGGTGACCTGGAAGCGGGAACTCGCCCGGTGGACCGAGGAGTCCAGCGCCTCGGTCTCCAACTGGCCCGATTCCTCGTGGGGATCGCGGGTCTCGGGGTCGAGCCAGCGGACACTCGCCGTCGCGAGGTGGCCGTCGGCGCCCTCCCTCGTGCGGACGGCGTAGAGGGCGGTGACGGTGTGGCCGGGGCCGATCTCGCCGCCGTCGACGCTGTCGTCACGGAAGTCGTCGTCGGCGACCTGGCGGTCGTCGTAGCCGACCAGGCGGAACTCCTTGACCGTCTCTGGGTCGAAGGCAACCTGGGCCTTGGCGTCGCGGGCGGTCAGGTCGACGTTCTGCGGGAGTTGCTCGACGAAGACCTTGCGGGCGTCCTCCTCGTCGGAGACGTAGGCGGTGTGGCCGTCCCCCCGGTCGGCGAGCTGTTCCATCAGTTCGTCGCCGTAGTCGCTGCCGACGCCGACACCGAAGAGGGTGATGCCGTGCTCGCGGCGTTCGCCGGAGACGCGTTCGAGGATGGTGTCCGCGTCGGTGTCGCCGGTGTTGGCGAGGGCGTCGGAGATGAGGACGACACGGTTGGTGGCCCCGTCGCGCAGGCCGTCCTCGGCGGTCTCGTAGCCGGTCTCGACGCCCGCGCCGAGGTTGGTGGAGTCCTGGGGTTCCAGGCTGTCGATGGCGTCGTGGACCTCACCGCGGTTGCCGTCGAGCCGGGTCATCGGCAGGACCTTCTCGGCCTCGTCGCTGAAGGTGACCAGGGCGACCGAGTCGTCGTCCCGGAGCTGGTCCGTCATCGTGTCCAGGGATTCCTTGGCGAGGTCGAGGCGGCCGGGCTCGTCCATGGATCCGGAGACGTCGATGACGAAGGTGAGGGCGGCGGGCGGGCGTTCGTCGGTGTCCTCGGCGGTGCGGGTGGCGAGGCCGACGCGGACCAGGGACCAGTCGTCCTCGGTGGTGCGGGCGCCGTCGACGGTGACCGTGAAACCGTTGCCGTCGGGGCGGTCGTAGTCCTGGCGGAAGCTGTTGACGAACTCCTCGGGCCGGACCGTCGAGGGGTCGGGCAGCCGGCCGTCGGCGAGGGTGCGGCGGGCGTAGCCGTAGGAGGCGGTGTCGACGTCCAGGGCGAAGGTGGAGAGGTAGTCGGGGGAAGGAGCGACCTCTCGGGAGTCCTCCTCCGAGCCGTCCGGGGTGCCCTTCTGTTCGCCCTCGGGCGCGGGGGCGTATCCGCCGCTGCGGGAACCGTCCGACGCCTTGCTGCCGCTGTCGTCCGATCCGCTGCACCCGGTCAGCAGCAGGCCGCTCACCGCGGTCACCGCGAGCAACGCCGCGCGCAGGCGTCGTATTCGATACTGCTCCATCTTCCGTGCCCCCTTGGTCCGTTGACGTCGACTTCTGTGACTGTGACGGGCCAGGGGGCCGGAACGTGCGCTACGGAGCGTTGCGGAAGCGTCTCGAAGAGGGCACGAAGGCGGGATGTCGAGACCGGTAGGTGATCTTCCGTTGACCTAGGACACCACGTCCTTGCGGGCGAAACCGCGGAAGGCCAGCGCGAACAGCACGAGGGCGTACGTTACCGAGACCGCGGTCCCCTGGATCATGCCGGACCACTCCATGCTGGGCTGTACGGCGTCCGCCCACGCGAACTGCCAGTGCGCGGGCAGGAAGTCGCGCCAGTCGCCGAGGGCGGTGACGGCGTCCAGGACGTTGCCGACGATCGTGAGGCCCACCGCGCCGCCGACCGCGCCGAGCGGGGCGTCGGTGCGAGTCGAGAGCCAGAACGCCAGTCCCGCGGTGACCAGTTGGGAGACGAAGATGAACGCCACGACGATCACGAGGCGTCCGGCCGCGGTGCCCGGTGCGAGGGAGCCGCCCGTCGGGATCTCCAGCGGGCCCCAGCCGTAGGCGGCCGTACCGACGGCCACCGCCACGAGCGGCAGCAGGATCATCGCGGCCAGGCTGAGGCCGAGGCCGACGACGAGCTTGGACCAGAGGAGGCGGGCCCGGGGTACGGGGGCCGCGAGGAGATAGCGCAGGGAGGACCAGCCGGCCTCCGACGCGACCGTGTCGCCGCAGAACAGGGCCACCGGGATGACGAGCAGGAAGCCCGCCGACACGAACAGGTTGACGGCGGCGAAGTTGGCGCCGGACGCCGTCGCCGTGTCCATCAGGGAGACGGTGTTGTTGCGGCCGCCGGGCTCGCCGCCGATCGCGAACGCGATCAGCAGCACGAACGGGAGCGCGGCGAGGATGCCGAACATCACCATCGTGCGGCGGCGTTTGAGCTGGCGGATCAGTTCTACGCGGAGGGGGAGGGTGTGGCGGGGCTGGTAGCCGGAGGCGGTCTCGGTGAGCGTGGTCATGCGGAGCCTCCGATCAGGGTGAGGAAGGCGTCCTCCAGGCGGCGGTGGGGGGTCAGGGAGGCGACCGGTACCTCTAGGCGGACCAGGTCTACGAGTAGGGCGGCGGCTGGTTGTTGTTCGTCTGCGGGTTCGTTGGGGCTGGTCGCGCGGTTCCCCACGCCCCTTTGCGGCGTTACCGCCAGGCGTACCAAGAGGCCGGCCTCTGTTCTTGTCGCCGAAGCGATCTGGGGTAGGGCCTCCACCTTTTCCAGGAGGGGGTCCGTGATGTCTGCTGCCAGGCCGATCATCAACGTGTCGCCTGCGCCGATGATCTCGCTTACCGGGCCCGCCTGGACCAGTTGGCCGCGGTCCATCACCACCAGGTGGGTGCAGGTCTGTTCGACCTCCGCCAGGAGGTGGCTGGAGACGATGACCGTGCGGCCGGCTGCCGCGTAGCGGATCATCACCTCGCGCATCTCGCGGATCTGGGGCGGGTCGAGGCCGTTGGTGGGTTCGTCGAGGATGAGGAGGTCGGGGAGGCCGAGCATGGCCTGGGCGATGGCGAGGCGCTGGCGCATCCCCTGGGAGTAGGTGCGGACCGCGCGGGCGAGGGCGTCGCCGAGGCCGGCGATCTCCAGCGCCTCGTCCAGGTGGGCGTCCTCGGGCGGGCGGCCGGTCGCCGCCCAGTACAGCTCCAGGTTCTCCCGGCCGGAGAGGTGCGGCAGGAAGCCGGCGCCCTCGACGAAGGCGCCGACCCGGGAGAGGACCGGGGCGCCCGGGCGGATGGCGTGGCCGAAGACGCGGATCTCGCCGTCGTCCGGCTTGATCAGGCCCATCAGCATGCGCAGGGACGTGGTCTTGCCGGCCCCGTTCGGGCCGAGGAGGCCCAGGACCTGGCCCTTCTCGACGCGGAAGGAGAGGTCGCGGACGCTGTAGCGGTCGCTGCCGGGGTACTTCTTGCTCAGGTCCGTGATCTGGAGCGGGACGTCGGACAGCTCCGGGTCCGGGGCGGGGGTGGCGGTGCGGCGGCGGGCCGTGAGGAGGAGGGCGAGGGCGAAGGCCGCGCCCGCGAGGGGCAGCCACCACACCCAGGAGGGCAGCGGGGCGGCGGCGGTCTTCACGCCGGGGGCGGTCGGGACCGTCAGGTCGCCCTTGAGGGAGACGGTGTACGTCGCCGGGGCCGCCGGTGAGGCGTAGCCGAGGTCCGTGGAGGCGAGGACCAGGCGCAGGCGGTGGCCCTTCTCGATGTGGTGGTCGATCGCCGGCAGGGTGACCGTGACGTCCTTGCCGGACTTGGCGTCCTCGATGCGCAGGGGGGTCACCAGCTGGGACGGCAGCACCTGTTGGGTGCCGTCGGCGCCGACGTCGTACAGCTTGGCGAACAGGACGGCGTCGTCGGACGTGGACTTCACGTGGACCGTGGCCGTCGGGGCGCCGGTGATGCGGAGGTCGTCGGTGACGGGCGCGGAGTCGAAGCGGGCGTACTGGCCCGGGAAGTCGAGGGAGACGCCGACGCCGAGGGAGGAGAGCTGGGAGAGGCCGCCCGCGCCGCCGAGGCCGGGGAGGGCGGAGACGCCGGGCGGGTTGGCCCCGGCCGGGTTGGTGACCTGCTGTTCCTGGCGGCCGGTCAGGGCGATCCGGCGGTCGCCGCTGTGCAGGCCGGGGTAGGTGTCGGAGCTCGCGCCGCGCAGCTGGGCGGCGCCGTCGGTGGAGTCGACGCCGCCGGTGCGGGTGACGCGGAAGGCGGGGCCGGTGTCCGTGGACTTCTCGTTCTTGAGGTAGCGGTCGAACCAGGATTCGACGCGGGCCTGGACGCGGCTCGTCTCCATGTCGCCGCCGTCGTGGCCGCCCGCGATCCAGTCGACGTCCACGGGGGCGCCGTTGGCCTTGATCGCCTTCGCGGCGGCGTCGGACTGGTCCAGGGTGAAGAGGGAGTCGGTCTGGCCCTGGAGGAGGAGGGTGGGGACGTCGATCTTGTCGCCGACCGCGGAGGGGGAGCGTTCGGTGAGCATCCGCTCGGCCTGGGCGTCCGGGGTGCCGGACTCCGCGACGCGGTCGTACATCTGGCAGAGCTGTGGTTCGAACTGGTCGCAGCCGCCGCCCGTGTTCACGAAGATGCCGGCCCAGAGCTTCTTGAAGACGCCGTTCGGGAAGAGGGCGTCCGAGAGGTTCCAGTAGGTGATCGCGGGGGCGATGGCGTCGACGCGGTCGTCATGGCCCGCGGTGAGGAGGGCGATGGCTCCGCCGTAGGAGCCGCCGGCCATGCCCACCCGCGGGTCGCCCGCCTTGTCGAGCTGGACCTGGGGCTGCTTCGCCAGCCAGTCGATCAGCTTCGAGACGTCGGCGACCTCGGCGTCGGGGTCGTTGAGACCCACCTTGCCCGTCGACCTGCCGAAGCCTCTCGCCGACCAGGTGAGGACCGCGTAGCCGTCCCGGGCCAGGTCCTCGGCCTGTTGGCGTACGTCGTCCTTGGAGCCGCCGAAGCCGTGGCCCAGCAGGACGGCGGGGCGGCGTCCCGAGGTGCCGGACGTGAAGTACGAGGTGTCTATGCGGACGCCGTTCACCGCCATGACCTGGTCGGTCGCGCGTACCGGGGACGGGTCGTCGTCGGCGACCGCCGTCCAGGTACCGGCCCCCGCGAGTACGACGACGGCGGCCCCGGCGGCCAGCAGTCGCCGGGGCCGCCGCGGCAGCCCTCGCAGTCGAAGATCCATGCTTCAACGGTACGGGCTGAAGCTGTCGGGGAGTTATCGACCACAGACCGAACCCGCCGACCTCCTACGGGCGTACGCCGGTCCTCGCGCATACCGCGCTCGAAGTACTTCGATGGACGAGGAACAGTGTTCGAGGTACCACCCGATGCATTGAAAAGCCGCGAAAGTGGGCGTGTCCGCGGCAAGCGCCGTCTTCGCTTGAGGGTCCGCCCCTTTGCGAATGGAGACGCCCTCGTGCGTATCACCGACATCCAGCGCTGTGAGATCCGGCCCGGACGGCTCGTCGAGTGGACGCTCAGTCCGGCGACCGTGGCGGCGGCGCGGGGGCTGCCGGAGGACACCCGGCCACCGGCGTACATCCAGGAGTCGCACATCAGGACCGCCCGGACCGTGCGCGAGGACGGTCTCTTCGTCCCGACCTGGCTCGGTGCCGCCTTCGACCTCCCGGGGCCGGTCGACCTCGACGCCCTGGAGGGCGCCCTGCGCGCGTGGACGCTGCGGCACGAGACGCTGCGCAGCGGGTTCCGGACGGACGGGGACGCGCTGCGGCGGTTCACGCTGGACGCGCGGGACGTGTCCCTGCGCCGGGAGGAGGCCGGGGAGTTCACGGACGCGACCGCGCTGGTCCGGCACCTCCAGGACCGCTTCGACGTCACCGCGGACGCGCTGCGCTGGCCGAACCTGATCTACGCGGCGGTCGTACGGGACGACTCGACGAGTGTGTACATGGCGTTCGACCACAGCAACGTCGACGCGTACTCGATCTACCGGATCCCGTCGGAGATCCATGAGCTGTACGCGGGCGGGGGCGTGGCCGACGGGGCGCCGGTGAGCAGTTACATCGACTTCTGCCGGATCGAGCGGGCCGACGCGGACCGGATCGACGCCGACCACGAGGCGGTCGGGCGCTGGCGGGAGTTCATCCGGCGGTGCGACGGGACGCTGCCGAACTTCCCCCTGGACCTGGGGGTGGAGCCAGGTGGTCCGCTGCCCGAGCAGAAGATGATGTGCGAGATGCTCGTGGGTCCCGGGGAGGCGGCAGCCTTCGAGGCGTACTGCCGGCCGTACGGCGGGAGCCTGGTCGGGGTCCTCGCCGCCACCGCGCTGATCGCCGGGGAGATCGGGGGCGCGTCCGTCTACCGGACGGTGGTGCCCTTCCACACCCGGGTGAAGTCCCAGTGGTCCGACTCCGTCGGGTGGTACGTCGGCGGGGCACCCATCGAGGTGCCGGTGCCCGCCGACTTCCCGAGCGCCCTGCCGGCCGTACGGGCGCAGTTGCAGGCCGCCCGGCCGCTGTCCCGGATGCCGCTCGCCCGCATGCTGCGCCTGCTGGGCACCGACTTCCGGCCCACCTCGCCCGACCTGTACTCCATCGTGTCGTTCACCGACGCGCGCGCCCTGCCGGGGGCCGAGCGGTGGGACGCGCTGTCGGCGTACGGGCTGATCCGGGTGTCGTACGGGGACCAGGTGTGCGTGTGGCTGAACCGGCTGCCCGACGGGGTGTGGTTCGCCTGCCGGTACCCGGACACGGACGTCGCCTACAAGAACATGCGGCTGTACGTGGAGAGGCTGCGGGCGTTGATGGTGTCGGTGGGCGACTGAGAACGCCGGCGGCCCGGTCTAGGGCCTGTCCGGCGGATCAGGTCGCAGACGCGGGGCCTGGGACGCCCAGCCGCGGCGTTGTCGTCGGTTGCCGACGCTCCGCGTCGCCGCCCTCCTCCGCCTTGCAGCTGGACGCCCCAGGCCCCGCTCACCGGCGTCAATGAGATGCCGCGCTTTCCTGCGACCTGATCCGCCGGACAGGCCCTAGGCGAGTTCGTCCTCGGGGATCTCCACCAGCCAGCGGGTGTCCCTGCGCGGGCGCAGATAGAGGGCCCAGTAGAGGGTCGCCGCCGCCGTGATGCCGCCCGTCCACAGGAGGTACTGCGTCTCCTGCTGGCTGAGGATGTACGCCAGGACTCCGATCAGCAGGACGGGCACCGCGGGCCACAGGGGCATCCGCCAGGCCGGCGTGTGCCGGTGGCTGCCCCTGCGGGCCAGCAGGGCCGCCACCGCCACCAGCAGGTACATGCCCGTGACCGAGACGCCGGTCACGCCGTACAGGGTGTCCAGGTTGACGAAGCAGAGGGCCGCGCCGGGGATGCCGACCGCGAGGGTGGCGACCCACGGGGAGCCGAAGCGGCCGAGCTTGGAGAAGACGTTGTTGACCGGCTGGGGCCAGGCCTTGTCGCGGGCCGAGGCGAACAGGACACGGGAGTTCTGGATGACCATGACGATGCCCGCGTTGATGATCGCGAGGGCGACGCAGAGGCTGACGAAGGTGCCGACCGCCGAGTTGGACCAGGCCGTGACCATGCCGCTGATGTCGCCGCCGGTCAGTTCCGACAGGTCGCTCGCGCCCATGGTGATCGCCACCACCGGGACCAGGATGATCACCGAGGAGATGGCGAGGGTGGCGAGGACCGTGCGGGCGACGTTGCGGCGCGGGTTCTCCAGTTCCTCGGAGAGGTAGACGGCCGTGGAGAAGCCCTGGGTGACGAACAGGGCGATCGCCAGACCGGAGACCACCAGCATGGCCGTCACCGTGTCCGTGCCGCCTCCCGACCCCGCCACCTGCATCGACACCAGGCTGCCGGCGCCGCGCTCGGCGTGGGCGAAGCCCAGGACCGCGACGACCGCCGCCGCGATGACCTCCAGGACCAGGAAGACACCGGTGATCCAGGCGTTGGCGCGCAGGTCGAGGAGGCCGGCGAGGGTGGCCAGGAGCATCACTCCGGCACCCGCGAGGGACGGGTCCAGGTGGATCACGGGGGCCAGGTAGTCGGCCGTGCCCATCGCGATCACCGGCGGCACGATCATCACGACCAGGAGGGACAGGACGAAGACCAGCCAGCCCGCGAGGCGGCCCGCCATCGTCGAGACCATCGCGTACTCGCCGCCCGCGCTCGGGATGAGGGTGCCGAGCTCGGAGTAGCAGAACGCCACGGCGATACAGAGCAGGGAGCCGATCGCGATCGTGAGGGCGGTCGCGGTGCCGAGGGAGCCGAAGAGGTCGGGGACGACCACGAAGAGCGTGGAGGCGGGTGTCACGCAGGAGAGCGTGAGGAGGGTTCCGCCGACGACCCCGATCGAACGCTTGAGCTTCCGCTGCCCGGCCTCCGGGGCGTCGGGGAGCGCGGTGGTGTCGACAGGGCGGAGCGTGTCGGTCATACGGCGGTTCCCATCGACGTCGGCGTGCAGTGGATTGCGCTGCATCGAACCCTGACGAAACCAGCACGTCAATAGGTGTTTGCCTACGGAATCCGTAGATCGAAGTCGCCCCAACTCGCCTTTACGTCAATTCGAGTCAAGCTATTCCGCTTTTTGCGGCTGTACGGGAATCGCAGCTCGGGCGTCAAAAAATCGTTAGTGCGTCCGGAATGCGAACAAGTCAGTGGCTCCCGCTAGCATCACCAGTCACAGTTGACGCACAGATTGCACAGCGTGGGGTGGGGACAGATGAAGGTGAAGCACACGGCTGCCTGGGTGGGGTTCACGGCGGCGGCACTCGTGGCCACGTCGGCCTGTGGCGCCGACTCCGTGAAGCAGGCGGCCGAGGCGGTCGACAAGACCGACGCGATCATGGCGGCGCTCGCCCGGGCCACGGACCGGACCGAGGAGCTCGGGTCGGCCCAGGTGAAGATGTCGACCGACATAGGCACCGGCACCCCGATCGCCATGGACGGCACGTACTCGTGGGGCGACGGATTCGCCTACGACGTCGAGATGGACACCAAGGCCGCCCAGATGCAGACGCTGACCGACGACCCGTCCGTCCGTGTCCTGTTCGTGGACGGCGCCTACTACTACGACGTGGACCCGCAGCCCTCCGGCCCGCTGGAGGGCAAGGAGTGGATGAAGATCGACGGCTCCGCCGTCTTCGGCGAGTCCGGCGCCCAGGCCCTCAGCGGCAGCAACGGCAGCCCGTCGGCGTCCATGAAGGGCCTCAAGTACGCCAAGGACGTCGAGAACCTCGGCAAGGAGACCCTCAACGGACGGAGCACGACCCACTACCGGGCAGTGCTCGGCAAGGACCAGCTGGGCAAGTTCGCGGAGGCCCTCGGCGACGAGAACACCCTCGCGGGCTCGGCGACCGGCGGCATGACCTCGATCTCCATGGAGGTCTGGGTCGGGGCCGATGATCTGCCGGTCCGGCTCAAGCAGGAGATGGGGGCCATGAAGGTCACCATGGACTTCGAGAAGTTCGGCAAGACCGCTGAGGTCAAGGCTCCCCCGGCCGCGGAGACCGCCGACATGACCCAGGCGATCAAGGACATGCAGGAGCAGCAGTAGGCATGACCGAGCCCGGGCACCTGCCTTCAGGTGCCCGGGCTCGGTGCTCACTCGCTCAGTGGTTGCGCGGGAAGCCCAGGTCCACGCCCGCCGGGGCGTCGGCCGGGTCGGGCCAGCGGGTCGTGACGACCTTGCCGCGGGTGTAGAAGTGGGTGCCGTCGTTGCCGTAGATGTGGTGGTCGCCGAAGAGCGAGTCCTTCCAGCCACCGAAGCTGTGGTAGCCGACGGGGACCGGGATCGGGACGTTCACGCCGACCATGCCTGCCTCGACCTCCAGCTGGAAGCGGCGGGCGGCGCCGCCGTCCCGGGTGAAGATCGCGGTGCCGTTGCCGAAGGGCGAGGCGTTGATGAGGGCCAGGCCCTCCTCGTACGTGTCGACGCGCAGGACGGTCAGGACGGGGCCGAAGATCTCGTCCTGGTAGGCCTTCGCGGTGGTCGGCACCTTGTCGAGGAGCGAGATGCCGATCCAGTGGCCGTCCTCGAAGCCCTCGACCGTGTAGCCGGAGCCGTCCAGGACGACCTCGCAGCCCTCGGCCGCGGCGCCGGTGACGTAGGACGCCACCTTGTCGCGGTGGACCTTGGTGATGAGCGGGCCCATCTCCGAGGTCGGGTCGTTGCCGGGGCCGATCTTGATCTTCTCGGCGCGCTCGCGGATCTTGTCCACCAGCTCGTCGCCGATCGAGCCGACGGCGACGACGGCCGAGATGGCCATGCAGCGCTCGCCCGCGGAGCCGTAGGCCGCCGAGACGGCCGCGTCCGCCGCCGCGTCGAGGTCGGCGTCCGGGAGGACCAGCATGTGGTTCTTGGCGCCGCCGAGGGCCTGGACGCGCTTGCCGTTCGCCGAGGCCGTGGTGTGGATGTAGCGGGCGATCGGGGTCGAGCCGACGAAGGAGACGGCCTTGACGTCCGGGTGCTCGAGCAGGCGGTCGACGGCCACCTTGTCGCCGTGGACGACGTTGAAGACGCCGTCGGGCAGACCGGCCTCGGCCAGCAGCTCGGCGATCTTGAGGGAGGCCGACGGGTCCTTCTCGGACGGCTTCAGCACGAAGGTGTTGCCGGTCGCGATGGCGATCGGGAACATCCACATCGGGACCATCGCCGGGAAGTTGAACGGCGTGATGCCGGCGACGACACCGAGCGGCTGGCGGATCGAGGCGACGTCCACGCGGCTGGCGACCTCGGTCGACAGTTCGCCCTTCAGCTGCACGGTGATGCCACACGCCAGGTCGACGATCTCCAGGCCGCGCGCGACCTCGCCCAGCGCGTCGCTGTGCACCTTGCCGTGCTCGGCGGTGATCAGCTCGGCGATCGCGTCCCGGTTCGCCTCCAGGAGCGCCCGGAACTTGAAGAGGATGGTGGTCCGCTTGGCGAGGGACGAGGTGCCCCAGGTGGCGAACGCGTCCTTGGCGGCGGCGACCGCGGAGTCGACCTCGTCGACGGAGGCGAACGCGACCTTGGTGGTGACCGCGCCGGTGGCGGGGTCGGTGACCGGCCCGTAGTTGCCCGACGCGCCTTCGACGGTCTTGCCGCCGATCCAGTGGTTGACGATCTTCGTCATGCCCAGTTGCTCCTTCACAGATGGCGGCGTCGGGTAGAGACGTGCCGGTCGTACAGCTCTCGTGCCTTCACCGCGGACGGTCGGGTCGCGGTCTCGGCCACAGGTACATCCCACCAGGCTTGCGCCGGAGGCGCGCCCGACACTGTGTCTGCCGTTTCGGTCTCGACGTAGACACATGTGGGAGTGTCCGCCGCGCGTGCCTGCGCGAGGGCCTCGCGCAGGTCACCCACGGTCTTCGCGCGCAGCACGCGCATGCCCAGACTGGCCGCGTTGGCGGCCAGGTCCACCGGGAGCGGGGCCCCGGTGTAGGTACCGTCGTCCGACTGGTACCGGTACGCGGTGCCGAACCGCTCGCCGCCCACCGACTCCGACAGGCCGCCGATCGAGGCGTACCCGTGGTTCTGGATGAGCAGCATCTTGATCGCGACGCCCTCCTGGACGGCGGTCACGATCTCGGTCGGCATCATGAGGTAGGTCCCGTCGCCGACGAGCGCCCAGACATTGCGCTCGGGGGCGGCCATCTTCACGCCGATCGCGGCCGGGATCTCGTAGCCCATGCAGGAGTAGCCGTACTCCAGGTGGTACTGGTCCCGGGACCGCGCCCGCCACAGTTTGTGCAGGTCGCCGGGGAGGGAACCGGCCGCGTTGATGATGATGTCGCTCTCGTCCACCAGCGCGTCCAGGGCGCCGAGGACCTGCGGCTGGGTGGGGCGCACGTCTATCTCGTCGGCCTCGTAGCAGGCGTCGACGCGGTGCTCCCAGCGCTGCTTGTCCTCGGTGTACTCGGTGACGTACGCGTCGGCGACCTTGTGCCCGTGCATGCCCAGGGCCTCGGTCAGCTCCGCGAGGCCGCTGCGGGCGTCCGCGACCAGGGGCTGTCCCCCGAGCTTGTGGCCGTCGAAGGGCGCGATGTTGAGGTTGAGGAAGCGGACTCCGGGCGCCTCGAACAATGTCCCGGAGGCGGTGGTGAAGTCGGTGTAGCGGGTGCCGACACCGATCACCAGGTCGGCCTGGCGGGCGAGTTCGTTGGCGGTGGCGGTGCCGGTGTGGCCGACGCCGCCGACGTCCTGGGGGTGGTCGTGACGCAGCGAGCCCTTGCCTGCCTGGGTGGAGGCGACGGGGACGCCGGTGGCCTCGGCGAACTCGGCGAGGGCCTCCTCGGCGCGGCTGTGGTGGACTCCGCCGCCCGCGACGATCAGCGGGCGTCGGGCCGACCTGATCGCCCGGACCGCCTCGGCGAGTTCGGTGGGATCGGCGCCCGGACGTCGTACGACCCAGGTGCGCTCGGCGAAGAACTCGTCGGGCCAGTCGTACGCCTCGGCCTGGACGTCCTGCGGGAGGGCGAGGGTGACCGCGCCGGTCTCGACGGGGTCGGTGAGGACCCGCATGGCCTGGAGGGCGGCCGGGATCAGGGCCTCCGGGCGGGTCACCCGGTCGAAGAACCTCGACACCGGGCGCAGACAGTCGTTGACGCTGAGGTCGCCCGCGTAGGGGACCTCCAGCTGCTGGAGGACCGGGTCGGCGGGGCGGGTGGCGAAGATGTCGCCGGGCAGCAGCAGGACCGGGAGGTGGTTGATCGTGGCGAGCGCGGCGCCGGTGACCAGGTTGGTGGCGCCGGGGCCGATGGAGGTCGTGACGGCGTGGGTGGAGAGACGGTTGGACTGGCGGGCGTAGCCGACGGCCGCGTGCACCATCGACTGCTCGTTGCGGCCCTGGTGGTACGGCATGTCGTCGGCGTACTCGACGAGCGCCTGGCCGAGCCCGGCGACGTTTCCGTGGCCGAAGATGCCCCAGGTCGCGGAGATCAACCGCTGCCGTACACCGTCGCGTTCGGTGTACTGGGCGGCGAGGAAGCGGACGAGCGCCTGGGCGACGGTCAGCCGGGTCGTGGTCGGAGTCATCGGTAACCCTCCGTGTGGTCCGGGTGGAAGCAGATCCGCCACTCCCGTGTCTCCCCCGGGCCCGCCATGACGTTCAGGTAGTACATGTCGTGGTCGGGCTGGGCGATCGACGGGCCGTGCCATCCGTCGGGGACGAGGACGGCGTCACCGGAGCGGACCTCCGTGAGGACGTCCGATCCGCCCTCACGGGAAGGGGATACGCGCTGATAGCCGAAACCGTTCGGGCCGTCGATCTCGAAGTAGTAGATCTCCTCCAGCTCCGCTTCCACGCCCGGCCGGTGCTCGTCGTGCTTGTGGGGCGGGTACGAGGACCAGTTGCCGCCGGGGGTGATGACCTCGACGGCGATCAGCTTGTCGCAGTCGAAGGCGTCGGCGGAGGCGAAGTTGCGGACGTGGCGCAGCCGGTTGCCGCTGCCGCGTTCCTCGGTGGGGACCTCCGGCGCGGGGCCGTAGCGGGCGGGGAGTCGTCGCTCGCACTTCGCTCCTGCCAGGGCGAAGCGGCCTCCCGCGCCGGAGGCGATCGTTGCCCGGGCGTCGCGGGGCACGTACGCGAAGTCGGAGACCGACGCGAACACGCTTTCCCTGCCCAGGAGTTGGAATTCGTTTTCTTCTGTTTGTACGGTACATCCGCCTTCCAGCGGAAGCACGATCCACTCGCTGTCGCCGGTGGTGAAGCTGTGCGTGCCACCGGGTTCCAGCGCGACGATCCGCAGACTGGAGTGCGTCCAACCGGCCCGCTTCGGGTCGATGTCCACTGTGTACAGGGAGTTGGTGGAGGAACCCTTGGGGATGTAGAGATCGTTACTCATGCGGCCCTCACAGCAGTCCGACGGCGGTGTCCACGGCGGCGGCCACGTCCCCGTCCGCCGGGTAGAGCAGCGAACGGCCGACCACGAGTCCGCGCACGGTGGGCAGTTGGAGCGCGCCCCGCCACTTCTCGTACGCCCCGTCCTGGTCGTCACCGACCTCGCCGCCCAGCAGGACCGCGGGGAGCGTGGAGGTGGCCATGACCTCGGCCATGTCGTCGGGGTTCTCGGTGACCGGCACCTTCAGCCAGGTGTAGGCCGAACTGCCACCCAGGCCCGAGGCGATGGCGATGGAGCGGGTGACGGCCTCGGCGGAGAGGTCGTTCCTGACCTTGCCCGCGTCCGTCCGGCTGCTGATGAACGGCTCGACGAAGATCGGGAGTCGGCGCGCGGCCATGTCGTCGATGGCGCGGGCGGTGGACTCCATGGTGGTGAGGGAGCCCGGGTCGTCGTAGTCGATACGGAGAAGCAGTTTGCCGGCGTCGAAGCCGAGCCGCTCGATGTCCTCGGCGCGGTGGCCGGTGAAGCGGTCGTCGAGTTCGAAGCGGGCGCCCTGGAGGCCGCCGCGGTTCATCGAGCCCATGACGACCTTGCCGTCGAGCGCGCCGAGCAGCAGCAGGTCGTCGAGGATGTCAGCGGTCGCGAGGACGCCGTCGACGCCGGGGCGGGAGAGCGCCAGGCAGAGACGTTCGAGCAGGTCGGCGCGGTTGGCCATGGCCATGCTGTTGCCGCCGACACCGAGCGCTCCCCGGGCGGGGTGGTCGGCGGCGACGATCATCAGACGGCCGCTGTCGTTCAGCAGGGACCTGCGGGTGCGGCGGTCCGCGGCCTCGGCGATCGCCTCGGGGCGTTCGGCGCGCAGGCGGACGAGTTCGGTGATGTCGACGCTCACTTGACAGCTCCCGCCGCGATCGCGGACTCGATCTCGGCCGGTGTCGGCATGGCGGAGCTGCACTCCAGGCGGGAGGCGACGATCGCGCCGGCCGCGTTGGCGTGCCGCATGATCTTCTCCAGGTCCCAGCCTTCGAGCAGGCCGTGGCAGAGGGAGCCGCCGAAGGCGTCTCCGGCGCCGAGCCCGTTGAGGACGTCGACCGGCAGGGGCGGGACCTCGGCGGAGTTCCCGTTCCGGTCGACGGCCAGGACGCCCTTGGGGCCCTGCTTGACGACGGCGATCTCGACCCCGGCGTCAAGGAGCGCCTCGGCGGCGGCGCGGGGCTCGCGGACGCCCGTGGCGACCTCGACCTCGTCGAGGTTCCCGACGGCGACGGTGGTGTGCTTGAGGGCCTCGGCGTAGAAGGGGCGGGCCGCGTCCGGGTCTTTCCAGAACATGGGGCGCCAGTCGAGGTCGAAGACCGTGAGGCCGGCCTTGGCCCGGTGGGCGAGGGCCGCGAGGGTCGCCGTACGGCTGGGCTCCTCGCTCAGGCCGGTGCCGGTGACCCAGAAGACGCGGGCCTCGCGGATGGCGTCGAGGTCGAGCTCGTGGGCGTCGATCTCCAGGTCGGGGGCCTTGGGCTGCCGGTAGAAGTACAGCGGGAAGTCGTCCGGCGGGAAGATCTCGCAGAAGACGACCGGGGTGGGCAGGCCGGGTACCGGGGTGACCCAGCGGTCGTCCACGCCGAAGTCCTTCAGTGCCTCGTGGAGGTAGGTGCCGAAGGGGTCGTCGCCGGTGCGGGTGATCACCGCGGTCCGCCGTCCCAGCCGGGCCGCGGCGACCGCGACGTTCGTCGCCGAGCCGCCGAGGAACTTGCCGAAGGACGACACCTGCGGCAGTGGGACGCCCGTCTGCAGCGGATAGAGGTCCACTCCGATCCGCCCCATGGTGATCAGGTCGTACGCCATCGAGTTCCCTTCATGCCGGTCGGACCATCGCGTCCCGCCCCGGGCTTCGTATCGGCTCTCCACGGCTTTCTAGTCCCCCGGACGGAGCCCTGTCAATGTTTTGTCCAGACATTCGGACCAGCTCTTGACAGCGCTTACCGCTCACGCGGAAGCTGACCGGCATGACGTCGTTGTCACCCTCTTCCTCACTGTCCCGCATCCGCATCGGGTCGGCTCCCGACTCCTGGGGTGTGTGGTTCCCCGACGACCCCCAGCAGGTCCCCTGGCAGCGCTTCCTCGACGAGGTCGCGGACTCCGGTTACGAGTGGATCGAGCTTGGCCCTTACGGGTATCTGCCGACCGATCCCACCGTGCTCACCGAGGAGGTGGGCCGGCGCGGGCTGAAGGTGTCGGCCGGCACGGTCTTCACCGGGCTGCACCACGGCGAGTCCGTCTGGGAGAAGACCTGGGCGCATGTCGCCGACAACGCGGTGCTGGCGCAGGCCATGGGCGCGAAGCACCTCGTCGTCATCCCGTCCTTCTGGCGGGACGACAAGACCGGCGAGGTGCTGGAGTCGGACACGCTGACGCCTGAGCAGTGGCGCAACCTCACCTCGCTCACCGAGCGGCTCGGGGAGCGGGTGCGGGAGGAGTACGGGCTCCGGATCGTCGTCCATCCGCACGCCGACACGCACATCGACAGCGAGGACAACGTCACGCGCTTCCTGGACGGGACGGACTCGTCGCTGGTGTCGCTGTGCCTGGACACGGGGCACTACGCGTACTGCGGCGGGGACAGCGTGAAGCTGATCGAGACGTACGGGTCCCGGATCGGGTACCTGCATCTGAAGCAGGTCGATCCCGAGATCCTCGCCGACGTACGGGCCAAGGGGACGCCGTTCGGGCCCGCGGTGGCGCAGGGTGTGATGTGTGAACCGCCGTCGGGTGTACCGGCGTTGGGGCCTGTCTTGGAGGCGGCGCAGAAGTTGGACGTGGATCTGTTCGCGATCGTGGAGCAGGACATGTATCCGTGCGAGCCGGACAAGCCGTTGCCCATCGCTCAGCGGACTCGGGCGTTTTTGAGGTCCTGCGGGGCTTAGCTCTTCGCTGCGGGTGAGCGGGGGCTGGTCGCGCAGTTCCCCGCGCCCCTTGAGGCGTTGCAGCATGGCTTGATGACAAGTGCCGTGCGTTCTCGGTCCGGCCATGGGGCCTGGGGTTCCTGGGAAGTTGCCCTTGCCCTGCCTCATGCCCGGCTCCGCCCCGGCGTTCTTTCGTATCGCGGGGTCCGGATGGCGCTCTCTCGGCCTCGGCGGCGGCTTGAGGCGCCCATCGGGGCGGCCACTCTGCTGTTGGGGTTCGGGGAGGCGGTGCGGATCAGTCGGGGCGGGCGGGTGCCGGACACGCTCGTGTCCGTGTACTGCGGGCCCACCACCACTCCTGCCATCGGGGAGCACGACGGGCGGCTTTCGGGGATCGAGGTGTTGCTCGCTCCCTGGGCCGCCTTCTCGTTGTTCGGGACACCGCAGTACGAGCTGGTCAACCGGACCGTGGATCCTGATGAGTTGCCGCATGCGCTGCCCGGCAGGGTCGACGAACTCGCCGCCGCGCTCGACGCCTTGCCGACCTGGGAGGCCCGGTTCGGGCTGCTGGACGACGTGTTGGCGCGGTGGTCGCGGGACGGTACGGCTCCGTCGGCCCGCGTGGTGCGGGCGTGGGCGGAGTTGGTGCGGACGGGTGGGGTGATCCCCGTGCCGCGACTCGCCGAGGACGTCGGCTGGAGTGTGCGGCAGCTGGAGAGCCGGTTCCGGGAGCAGATCGGCCTCGGGCCGAAGGCGGCGGGGCGGGTGCTGCGGTTGCAGCGAGCGCGGCGGCTGCTGGCCGCGGGGCGGGGGCAGGCGGAGACGGCGGCGCTGTGCGGGTTCTACGACCAGGCCCATCTCAGCGGGGAGTTCAAGGCGATGACCGGGTGCACGCCACGGGAGTTCACGCTCGCCCGGCGCGGGGCGCACGGTCCGGCCGCGGGTGACCGGATCAGCGGCGAGGCGACGAGTCTGGTGCTCGCGGCGCCCGGATCGAGGGGGAGTGCGGATTTTTCCAAGACCCCCGGGGTTGGCTGAATGCAGTCTGTGGCTCCCGGCCGTTGTGCGCCCCCAGTGGCCACCGGGGAGGCGGGGGAGCTGGTGGAGCCGGGCCCGGCGCAGCGGGTCCGGCCCCACCTGTGGGAACCCTCCCGCGCCGCCCTGTCAACGCGCCGCGCCCACGCGCCCGCGTGCGCCTTTGCTGCACTCGTGTCACGAACACCCCTTGTGTGTCACACATGTCGCGTATACGCGGGTCTTGCGTCACACGCGGTGCACAGGGCCTGACCTGCGCTCACTCTCCGTCGTTGACGGGGCACAGGCTTTGTGACGCCAGCGCAGCGCCCGGTACCCCCGACGGCCGTTCCCGGCCGCCGCCGCGGCGCGCGCAGGGAGGTGCACCCCTCATGACCGACCGAAGGCTCTGGTCGTACAAGGAGATCGCCGCGCACATCAAGGTGCAGCCGGACACCGTGCGGTCGTACCGCAAACACGGGCTGCTGCCCCCACCCGACCACGTGGAGGGCGGCAAGCCCTTCTGGTACGCGGACACGGTGCGGGCCTGGGTCGCCGCCCGCCCCGGCAACCGAGGCAGGCGAGAGGACTACTGAGGAGAAACACGGTTGCCGACCCGGAGCCCGGCCGGTGGGGAGCCGTGGACGAGCTTCTCCGTCATCCGCGACCCCGAGGTCGTCCGCTTCACCGGCGGGCCGGGCACCGAGTTCACCTTGGAGCACCTGCGTTCCTGGTACGGCTCCCGGTCCGCCCAGCCGGACCGCCTCGACCTCGCCGTCACCGACCGCGCCACCGGCGAACTCGTCGGCGAGGTGGTGCTGTACGAGTGGGACGCCCGGGCCCTGCGCGCCTACGAGAAGGCCGGTTTCGTGCGGGAAGGCGTCCGGCGCGAGGCGGATCTGCGGGACGGGCGGTGGGTCGACTGGGTGCTCATGGCCGTACTGGAACAGGAGTGGGCGGCCCTCAGCCCCACGGCTCGATGACCGTGACCCCCGCCCCCGGTGCCCTTCCCATCGCCGCCAACGCGGCCGGTGTCGCGTTCAGGTTGATCGTGGAGGTGACCAGCAGGTCCGGTCGCAGTACTCCTGCCCGGACCAGGGCCAGCATGCCCGGGTAGGTGTGCGCGGCCATGCCGTGGCTGCCCAGGATCTCCAGCTCCAGGGCGATCACGCGGGCCATCGGGACGGGGGTCGTGCCGTCCATCGAGGGGAGCAGCCCGACCTGGAGGTGCCGGCCGCGGCGGCGGAGGGAGTTGACGGAGGCCGCGCAGGTGAGCGGGGAGCCCAGGGCGTCGAGCGACAAGTGGGCGCCGCCGCCGGTGAGTTCGCGTACCGCCGCTGCCGTGTCATCGGCCACCGAAGCGTTCACCACCTCCGTCGCGCCGAACTTCCGTGCCAGCTCCAGGGCTTGGGGCGACACGTCCACCGCCACCACCCGCGCTCCGGCCGCCGCCGCGATCATCACCGCCGACAGGCCCACCCCACCGCAGCCGTGCACCGCGACCCACTCCCCCGCCGCGACCCGCCCCTGCTGCACGACCGCCCGGAACGCGGTGGCGAACCGGCAGCCCAGGGCGGCCGCGGTGGCGAAGGACAGTTCCTCGGGGACGGCGACCAGGTTCACGTCGGCGTGGTCGAGGGCCACGTACTGCGCGAAGGAACCCCAGTGTGTGAAGCCTGGCTGGGTCTGCCGCTCGCAGATCTGGTGGTCGCCGGCCGCGCAGGCGGCACACGTTCCGCAGGCGCACACGAAGGGCACGGTGACGCGGTCGCCGGGGCGCCAGGCGGTGACCCGGTCGCCGACCGCCTCGACGACACCGGCGAGTTCATGGCCGGGCACGTGCGGGAGCGTGATGTCGGGGTCGTGGCCCTGCCAGCCGTGCCAGTCGCTGCGGCACAGACCGGTGGCCGACACCCGGACCACGACCCCGTGCGGGGCCGGTCCGGGGTCGGGCACCTCCCGCACCTCGGCCGGCTCGCCGTACCGCTCGAAGACCACTGCCCGCATGTGCGCTCCCATCGCCGTGAAGGTCTGGCCCCTCCATCCTGACCCGGCTTCACCACGACTCCGAACCTCCGAGCGGCTCCTCGACCACCCTCCGCTCGCCGCGCAGCCGCAGCCCGGCCAGCGGGAACAGCAGTACCGACAGCATCGCGGCGCCGACCAGTGCCGCCGCCTCGTCCGTCTTCAGGACGTCGTCGTCGACACCGATCGTGGTGATGGCGACGACCAGGGGAAGCGCGGTGGACGCGAAGAGGGTCAGGGCGCGCCGGTCCCGTCGTACGAGATCCGGCGGGGCCAGCGCGTACACGGGCAGGCCGCGGACCAGGACGAACAGCAGCAGGAAGACCGGCAGGAGGAGCAGCGCCCGGCCGCCGGACAGCAGGGCGTCGAGGTCGAACTCGATGCCGGTGACGACGTAGAACACCGGCACCAGGAAGCCGAACCCCATCGCCTCGACCTTCTCCAGGACGGGCCCCGCGCTCTCCGGCGCCGCCCCGTGCAGCAGCAGCCGGGTGAGCATCCCGGCGGCGAAGGCGCCGAGCAGGGTGTCGAGGCCGAGCGCCTGGGAGATGCCGAGCATCACCGCGAGGAGCAGGACGACCAGCCTTACGGCGAACTGGCCGCTGCTGTGCAGGGTCTTCGCGATCACCCGGGGGAACCACGGCGGGCGCGGGCGCATCGCCCACCACACCGCGGCGGCCGTCAGCAGCGCGAACGCCGCCAGGACCGCCGTCGACCGGCCCGGTGCACGCCCGCTCAGCAGCAGCGCGATGGCGATGATCGGCCCGAACTCGCCGACCGCGCCGAACGCCGTCAGCACCGAGCCGAACCGCGAGTGCAGATCCCCCGCGTCACGCAGCACCGGCAGGACCGTGCCGAGGGCCGTGCTGGTGAGGGCCGTACCGATGTAGACACCCTTGGACAGTCCGGTGAGGGCGAAGGCCAGCGCCAGTCCGACGACGAGCGCGGTCAGCCATGCCCACAGTGCGCGCTTGAGGGTGTCGCCGCGGACCTTGTCGAACTCGATCTCGTAACCGGCGAGGAAGATCAGCATCGCCAGGCCCAGGTCGGACAGGGTGTCGATGACCTGCCCGTCGCCGGCCCAGCCCAGTACGTCCGGGCCGGCCAGGACGCCCAGCAGGATCTCGAAGATGACGAGCGGCACCGGCAGCCAGCGGCTGACCCCGTACGCCAGCAGGGGTGCGAGCACCGCGATGGACATGATCAGGATGAGCGTCCCGGCCTGCGACATGATCGGTATCTACCATAAAGTTCCGAAGAATCCGCTCTGCTGACGTACAAGCGGTTTGGTCGTACGTCACTCACCGTCGTCCGTCGCGACCCCCCTTGGAGAAATACCCCCTAGGGGTATAGTGTGAAGCATGTGGACGCCACCGCGGGTCCCGTAGAACCCACACGCCTCGAAGAGGAGAACGAGATGACCGCCCAGAGCGACACCCAGGTCACCACCGTCTACAAGGTGAGCGGCATGAGCTGCGGCCACTGCGAGGGCTCGGTCTCCGGCGAGATCTCCGAACTCCCCGGCGTCAGCTCCGTGAAGGCCGTCGCCTCCACCGGTGAGGTCACCGTCGTCTCCACCGCCGCACTCGACGAGGAAGCCGTGCGCGCGGCGGTCGACGAGGCCGGCTTCGAGCTCGTCGGCAAGGCGTAACCAGTACCTCCTGGAGTACGGAACATGTCCGGCACCACCGCCCCGATAGGCCCGCCCGCCGAGGTCGAACTCGTCATCGGCGGCATGACCTGCGCCTCCTGCGCCGCCCGCGTGGAGAAGAAGCTCAACCGGATGGACGGCGTGACCGCCACCGTCAACTACGCGACGGAGAAGGCGAAGGTCACCTACGCCGAGGGCGTCGAGGTCGCGGATCTGATCGCGACGGTGGTGCGGACGGGGTACACGGCCGAGGAGCCGGCGCCTCCGGCGGAAGAGACCGCCCCGGACGAGGACCCGGAGTCGGCGTCCCTGCGTCAGCGGCTCGTCGTCTCCGCCCTCCTCGCCGTCCCCGTCGTCCTCCTGTCGATGGTCCCGGCCCTCCAGTTCGACAACTGGCAGTGGCTGGCCCTCACCCTCGCCTCCCCGGTGGTCGTCTGGGGCGGGCTGCCCTTCCACCGCGCCGCCTGGACCAACCTCCGGCACGGCGCCGCCACCATGGACACCCTCGTCTCGCTGGGCACGCTGGCGGCGTACGGCTGGTCGCTGTGGGCGCTGTTCCTCGGGGACGCGGGCACGGCCGGCATGAAGGACGAGTTCACGTTCACCGTCGCGCGCGTGGACGCGAGCACGACCATCTATCTCGAAGTCGCGGCCGGTGTCACCACGTTCATCCTGCTCGGCCGCTATCTGGAGGCCCGCTCCAAGCGCCGCGCGGGGGCGGCCCTTCGGGCCCTGATGGAGCTGGGCGCCAAGGACGTGGCGGTACTGCGGGACGGCCACGAGGTCCGCGTCCCCGTCTCCCGTCTCTCGGTCGGCGACCGTTTCGTCGTCCGCCCCGGGGAGAAGTTCGCCACCGACGGCACGGTCGTCGAGGGTGTCTCCGCCGTCGACGCGTCGATGCTGACCGGAGAGTCGGTGCCGGTGGACGTCACGGTCGGGGACGCGGTCGCGGGCGCGACCGTGAACGCGGGCGGGCGGCTGGTCGTCGAGGCCACGCGCGTGGGCGCCGACACCCAGCTCGCGCGGATGGCGCGGCTGGTCGAGGAGGCGCAGAACGGCAAGGCCGAGGTGCAGCGGCTCGCCGACCGGATCTCGGCCGTCTTCGTCCCGGCGGTCATCGCGATCGCCGTGGCCACGCTCGGTGGCCGGCTCGGCGCGACCGGCGACCCGGCCGCCGCGTTCACCGCGGCCGTCGCCGTCCTGATCATCGCCTGCCCGTGCGCGCTGGGTCTCGCCACCCCGACCGCGCTGATGGTCGGCACGGGCCGCGGCGCCCAGCTCGGCATCCTCATCAAGGGCCCCGAGGTCCTCGAATCGACCCGCCGCGTCGACACCGTCGTCCTCGACAAGACGGGCACGGTGACCACCGGCCGTATGACCCTCCACGAGGTCCACGTCGTCCAGGGCGCCGACGCGAGGCAGGTGCTGCGGCTCGCGGGCGCCGTGGAGCACGCCTCCGAGCATCCCGTCGCCCGGGCGGTCGCCGCCGGTGCACAGGAGCGGGTGGGGGCGCTGCCGGCGGTCGAGGCGTTCGAGAACGTGCCCGGGCGGGGTGTGCGCGGACGCGTGGAGGGCCATGACGTGGCCGTGGGGCGCCTCTTCGACACGCTGCCGGAGGAGTTGGCCCGAGCCAGGGACGAGGCCGAGAGGGGCGGCCGTACGGCCGTCGTGGTCGGCTGGGACGGGGCGGCACGCGGCGTCCTGGCCGTCGCGGACGCGGTGAAGGAGACCAGCGCCGAGGCGGTGCGGGAACTGCGGGCCCTCGGGCTCACGCCGGTGCTGCTGACCGGGGACAACCGGACGGTCGCCGAGGCGGTGGCCGAGCGGGTCGGGATCTCGCGGGTCGTGGCGGAGGTGCTGCCCGAGGACAAGGTGGAGGCCGTACGGCGGCTCCAGGGCGAGGGGCGGGTCGTCGCCATGGTCGGCGACGGGGTCAACGACGCCGCCGCGCTCGCCGTGGCCGACCTGGGGCTGGCGATGGGGACCGGGACGGACGCGGCGATCGAGGCGGGGGATCTGACGCTGGTGCGCGGGGATCTGCGGGTGGCCGCGGATGCCATCCGGCTGTCGCGGCGGACGCTGACCACGATCAAGGGGAACCTGGTGTGGGCCTTCGGCTACAACGTGGCCGCGCTGCCGCTGGCCGCCGCGGGGCTGTTGAACCCGATGATCGCCGGTGCCGCCATGGCGTTCTCCTCGGTCTTCGTCGTGACGAACAGCCTGCGATTGCGCTCATTCCGTTAGGGGGGACCCTCTGGAGTCCGGCGCGCGGCTCACATAAGCTCTTCACAAGGCTCGCGCATCATCCTTACGCTTGGGCCCCGATCGGCGTATCGGTTCCCTTGCGTATCAAACGGACAAATGCAAGAGACGCAGATCACAGTGATGTGAACGTAACCATCGAAGGGGTTCGAAGGTCTAAGTTGGCGATGTCAGGCCGCGTCTTGGGGGGCGCATCCTGGCATCTGGGGATGTCTTGGGGGACTTCCTCAGAGATGCGTTGCCGGGACACGTACGTCGGGAAGCTTTGAGCGGCCCGCCCGACCGTGCGCTGTCCCGGCAGATCGCACACCGCAGTACACACAAGTAGGAGTACGACGAGTTTTGCTCGTTCTGCTCAACACAGCGATTCAGGCGCTGTTTTCTCACAGACGCCCGGCCGGATCCCGTGGGGGGAATCCGCACCGGGACATGGGAAGGCGCCCTGGACGTCGGCCCGTGGGGGGACCGCCGCCAGGGCGCCTTCTGTTTTCCACCGTTCACTCCCGGGCACACGACGAGGCCCCGCAGCCGGCATCGGCATACGGGGCCCTGTGTGACCTGACGACTCAGCGCAGCCGACCCGGGGGCAACCCCCGGACCCCCGGCCGACCCCTCGGGCATCCCGCGCCGCACACCGGAAGACCCGACAGGCGCAGCCGAAGCCAGGAGGGCCGATCGGCGGCAGGGCATCGATCAAGCAGGGCCCGACCGACGCGGGCCAAGCCCAGGAAGACCGACCAGCAGCAGGGCGCCGATCAAGCGACGCCCCCACCGGCAGG